>DASVQB010000013.1:0-37267 GCA_036389295.1 Thermoleophilaceae bacterium
CCCATCGTGTAGGCGCCGAACGCGAAGAACGCCACATAGCCGAGGTCGAGCAGGCCGGCGAACCCGACGACGATGTTGAGCCCGAGCGCCATCACGACGTAGAACGCCGCGACCGTGCAGTCCTCGATGAAGCCGCTGCCCGAGTCGAAGCCGAACGGCAGCAGGATGACGAAGAGGATCACCGCGGCCGCGATCACCTTGCCGACCAACGGGCTCTCGGTCGCGCCGGGAACCTTGACGCTGCGCAGACGTGCGGCCAGCGCGCTCATCCCGCCTCCCTCGTTTGCTCGCCGAGGATGCCCTGCGGCCGGAACACCATGATCAGCACGAGGTACGCGAACACGATCGCGGGCGTCCACTCGGTGCCGATCCGGTTGTCGGAGATCTGCTGGATGATCCCGATGATCAGGCCGCCGAGGACCGCTCCCCGCAGGTTCCCGATCCCGCCCATCACCGCCGCCGTGAACGCGATGAGGCCGGCGCGGAAGCCCTGGAAGAACCAGACGTTGGTCTGGTACAGGGCGTAGATCAGCCCGCCCGCGCCGGCTAGCAGGCCGCCCAGCAGGAACGTCAGCGAGATCGTGGTGTCCACGTTGATCCCCATGAGGCGCGCGGCCTCGGGGTCCTGCGCCGTGGCGCGCATCGCCTTGCCGAGCCGGCTCTGCGTGATGAACGTGGTGAGCAGGACGACCAGCGGCACGGTGACGCCGATCGACAGCGCGTCCGCGCGGTCGAACTGGACCCCGCCGACGGTGAAGAGCTCCTCCTGCGCGCGGATCAGGTCGGGCACCCCAACCTGCGAGCCGCCGAGCCAGACCTGGCCGACGCTCTGGAGGATGAACGAGAACCCGACCGCCGTGATCAGGGGGGCGAGCTTGGGCGCGTTCCGCAACGGCCGGTACGCCACGCGTTCGATCATCACGTTGAGCGAGCCGCACGCGACCATCGCGACGACCAGGCACACGAGCAGCCCGCCCACCAGGCCGAGCGCGCCGGTCGTGATCGTGAGCCCGATCGTCCCGAACAGCCCGAACGAGACGAACGACCCGATCATGAACAGGTCGCCGTGGGCGAAGTTGATCAGCTCGATGATCCCGTAGACGAGCGTGTAGCCCAGCGCGACCAGCGCCCAGATCGCCCCGTTCGAGACGCCGGCGACGAGGTTGTTCCCGAGCCGGGTGAGGTTCCCGTCGACCGCGAGGTCGTGGGCCCCGTAGTAGACCGGCCCAGCCAGCAGGAAGATGATCAGCCCGTAGCGCCCGAGAAACGCACGCAGGGCGACCAGGGGGCCTGAGTCCCCCAGCGTACGGGCGGCTACGGAAGCGGCTTCCACGCTGGCGCGGCGCTATTCAACCAGAGAAAGCGACGGGGCCGGCCGGTTCTCGCCCGGCCGGCCCCGCTCGCGGATTACCGTGCGATCAGCCTCCGGCCGCGGCCTTGAGGACCGTGTCGAAGGCCAGCTTGCCGTCCTCGATCTTGTAGAGACCGTAGTCCGTCAGGCTGGTGTCGCCGTTCTGGTCGATGCTGTAGGTGCCGAGCACGCTCTGACGATCCTTCGTCTTGAAGATCTCGTCCACGACGGCCTGACGGGTCAGGTCGCCGGCCGCCGATGCGCGCTCGATCGCGTCGAGCAGCAGGCTCATGGCCTCGAACCCGTAGATCGCATACGGGTCCGGGTTGCCGTCGAGCTTGTACTCCGTCTTGAAGTCGGCGAAGAACTTCTTGCCCTCCGGCCCGAACTCCGCGGGATCGAGGGTCGCGATCGTGCACTTGAAGCGCGACGCGATGTTCGCCGGCACGCCCTTCTTCGGGTCGGCCGTGTCGTTGAGGCACATCCCGTCCGCCGCGAACAGCCTCGCGTTCGGGTTGGCCGCCGCCACGTCCTTGACCGCCTGGACGCCGTTCGACTCGATCTCACCCGTCAGGATGAAGCAGTCGGACTTCACGTTGGCCGCCTGCGACCGGTAGTTGGTCGCCTTCGGGTCGATGCCCTCGCTGGCGTCGATCGTGAGGCCCGCCGACTTCGCCACCAGCCCGATGTTGCGGGCCAGGCCGGCGCTGTAGGTGGTCTTCGAGTTCCAGACCGTCGCGGTCTTGCAGCCGGCGTCGGTCGACGCCTTCACGAGCGCGGCGCTCTGGATCTGGTCCTGCGGCACCACGCGCGCGTACGTGCGCTTGCCGGTCGGGTAGTACTTGTCCGGCTCGCCGGGCTCGGAGCCGGGCTTGTTGGTCGTCAGGCCGACGTAGGTGTTCGCCGGGCTGATCTGGGCGATCCCGGCCCGGTTGAGGATCGGGATCGTGACCTTCGAGATGCCGGAGTTGTACTCGCCGATGTAGCCGACCGTGGTCTTGTCGGACACGGCCGTGCGGGCGTTCTGACGGCCCTTGCCCTCGTCGGCCGCGCCGGTCGAGGCCAGGGAGTCGTCCAGCGGCTTGTAGGTGACCGTGTACTTGCCCACCTTGCCGCCCTTGTTCTTGACGGCGAGCTTGGCGCCGTTCTCGATCGCCTTGGCCTGTCCGCCCGAGGCGCCCTGCTCCGGAAGGCTCGAGTACACCGTGAGAGCGGTGCCCTCGATCTTCCCTTCGCTGCCGCCGCCGTCGTCGTCGTCGCCGCAGGCCGCGACGCCCAGGGCGAGTGCGGCGAGGGCCGCCGCGATCATCAACCAACGTGCTCGCAAGATCTTCCCCTCCTCCTGGAGTTCCGGTCCCGCGGATCGTATAGCGATCCGGGGCGGCGGGGAAGTCCCCGCAACGCGACTGTCACGAGGGCCCGGCCCGGCGGGGCCGCGGGACGGGGGCCGCCTCCGCCTCCAGGTCGGGCCGGTTCGCCTGCACCCACACCACCGCGGCCACCACCAGGAGCCCGCCGGCGACCTGCACGGCGGCCAGCGACTCGTCGAGCAGGACCCACGCGAAAGCCGCTCCCAGCACCGGCTCGAGGGTGGCGACCACGCCGGCCCGGGACGCCGGGATGAGCCGCAGCGCCGCGACCATCGCCACGAACGGCAGCAGCGTCCCGACGACCACGACGCCGCCCGCGAGCGCCGCGTTCCGCACGCTGTCGAGGCGGTCGAAGGGGAAGTCCCACCACGGCTGGGCGAGCGCCCAGAAGACGCTGGCGAAGCCGAACGCCCACACCAGGGTGGTGACCGGCTCGTGCCGGTGGCCGGCGCGCTCGGAGCCGACCATGTAGATCGCGAAGGCGACGGTCGAGCCGAACGCCGCGACGACGCCGAGCGCGTCGAGCGAGCCGGCGTCGTATGCGCGCACGACGAGGAAGCAGCCGACGGCGCTGAGGGCGACGGCGCCCCAGAGGGCGGACGGCGGCCGCCTGGCGTGGCGCAGGCGGAGCCAGACGAGCACGACGAGCGGGGCGAGGTACTGGATCGTGAGCGCCACCCCGATCTGGAGCCGGTCGATCGACACGAAGTAGGTCGCGTGGACGAGGGCCAGGCCGGCGACGCCGAGGAACGCCAGGGCCGGGATCGCGTCGCGCTCGACCCGCAGGAGGTCGCGCCGGGCGAGCGCCAGGACGGCCGCGAGGATCGCGAACGAGGCGGCGGAGCGGAGCTGGGAGAGGCGCGCGGCGCTCATGCCGTCGTCCAGCAGCGTGCGCGCCATGCTGCCGTTCAGCGCCCACATCGCGGCGGCCAGGGCGGCGAGCGCGTAGCCGCGTCCGTGGCGGCCGGGCGTCACTCCTCGTCCGGCAGCGGTCGCAGGTCGCGCGGCGTCAGGGTGCCGGCGCCGCGCATCCCGACGAAGCGCACGCCGGCGGCGTCGCTGCGGTAGCCGGCGAAGGCCGCCGCCGTCGCGTCGCCGGTCCGGGCGATCGCGTAGCGGCCGAGCGGAGAGATGCGTGCCCCCGGGCGCACGGCGGCGCGCGCCACCGCGGCCCGCTCGCCGGCGCGCGGGCCGGCGGTCGCCAGGGCGTCGAGCACGAGGCGCATCGCCTCGTAGCCGAGCAGCGCCTCGGTGGGCAGCTCCTTCCCGTCACGGTCGCGGAGCCGCCGCATCAGCCGGCGGGCCGGCGGGCCGTAGGCGGACGCCGGCCCCGCCCGGCGGAGCAGGTCGACCGGCGCGGCGCGGCCGTCCGGCGGGTCGGCCGCGACGGCGGTCGAGGCGTAGAGCCGCGACCGCGGGAGCGCGCGGCGGAGCGCCGCCAGGACGAGGTCGCCGCTCGGGCCGCCGAGGCCGGTGTAGACGACCGCGTCGGGCCTGCCGTCCACGTCGCGCGCGACGTCGTCGTACGACGAGCGCCCGCTGCGCGCCTCCTCGACGTCGGTGACCCGCAGGCCGAGGCGGCGCGCGGCGTCGGCCACCTGGTCGGACAGCTCGAGCCCGGACGGCCGCTCGTCGCGCACGACCGCGAGCGAGCGGGCGCCGCCGTCGAGCGCCCACTGCGCGAGCGTCGCCGCCTGGATCGCGTCGATCGGGGCGATGCGGACGAACGTGCGGACGTTGTCGGGGTAGTAGCGCTCGGGCCCCTCCCCGGAGCCGCCCGGCACGACGCGGGTGAGGCTCGTCAGGCCGTCGAGCGGCGAGACCTGGAGCAGGCCGCCCGCGTTCGTGACCGGGACCGAGACCGCCGACCCGCCGAGCTCCAGCTCGCCCAGGTAGGCCACCGCGGTCTCGTCGTCGACCGCCCGGCGCGCGTTCGCCTCGATCGCGGCGGGGTCCCACGGCGCCTCCTCGCCGCGGCTCGAGCTGTCGAGGTCGACCAGCCTGACCCGGCGGCCGGCGGCGCGCCCGTGCGCGTCGGCGAGCGCCAGCCGCTCGCCGGCGGCCACCGCCTCGGCGGTCCGCGACGAGAGGCCGCGCCGGGGGAGGCTCGAGTAGACGGTGAGCGTGTCGCCCGGCGGGCGCGAGGGCTCGTCGCTCCCGCCGCAGCCGGCGAGCAGGACGGCCGCGGCCGCCGCGGCGGCGAGCGTCGCGCGCGCGCCGGCGCCCGCCACCGCGACGGTCGCTCGCGCCGGGTATGTTGGGCTCGTCTTGCGCATCGGGGTCCTTACAGGCGGAGGCGACTGCCCCGGGCTCAACGCGGTGATCCGCGCCGTGGTCCGCAAGGGCGTCGACCGGTACGGCCACGCGATCGTAGGGTTCCGCGACGGCTGGCGCGGCGTGCTCGAGAACGCCTACGAGGAGCTGACGATCGAGTCGGTCCGCGGCATCCTCCCGCGCGGCGGCACGATCCTCGGCTCCTCGCGCACCAACCCCCTCGGCCGCGACGGCGGGGTCGAACGGGTGCGGGAGACGATGGGGAGCCTCCACCTCGACGGCCTGATCGCGATCGGCGGCGAGGACACGCTCGGCGCGGCCGCCAAGCTGCACGCCGAGGGGGTGCCCGTCGTCGGCATCCCGAAGACGATCGACAACGACCTCGGCGGCACCGACCGCACGTTCGGCTTCGACACGGCCGTGCAGGTGGCCACCGACGCGATCGACCGCCTCCACACCACCGCCGAGAGCCACCACCGCAACCTGGTCGTCGAGGTGATGGGCCGGCACGCCGGCTGGATCGCGCTCCACTCCGGCCTCGCCGGCGGGGCCGACGCGATCCTGATCCCCGAGCGGCCGTTCGACATCGAGGAGGTCTGCCGCCTGATCCAGCGCCGGCACGCCCGCGGGCGCTACTTCGCGATCGTCGTGGTGGCCGAGGGCGCGACCCCCGTGGAGGGCACGATGGAGACGCTGGGCGACGGCGGCACCGACGAGTTCGGGCACGTGCGGCTCGGCGGGATCGGCCAGCGCCTCGAGCGCGAGATCGAGCAGCGGACGGGCTACGAGACGCGCACCACCGTGCTCGGCCACGTCCAGCGCGGCGGCACGCCGACGGCGTTCGACCGCGTGCTCGCCACCCAGCTCGGCCTGGCGGGGGTCGACGCCGCGAGCGAGGGGCGCTGGGGCACGATGGCGGCGCTGCGCGGCCCGCGGGTCGAGCTCGTCACCCTCGACGACGCCGTGGCGGAGCTGCGGACGGTCCCGGCCGAGGAGTACGAGCAGGCCGGGGTCTTCTTCGGGTAGCTACGGCAGGAGCCGCTCGCGCACGAACGGCGCCGCCAGGCGGGCCGTGGCCGCGATGAGGGTGATCGCCATCGTGACCATGAAGGCGTCGAAGGCCTTCGCGCCCAGCGCCCAGGCGACGATCCAGAAGACGAGCCCGATGGCGAACGCGACGAGCGTCGACACGGCTCCGCCTAGATCCGCTCGGCGACCGCTCGCCGCAGCCGCGTGAAGCCGTTGAACGCCGAGACCATCGCCCGCTCGGCCCCGGAGTCCTGCGGCGGCAGCATCCCGACCCCGCGCGCGAACTCGGCGCCGTCGTAGTAGACGGTGTTGCGCACGATCCGCCCGTCCTCGACCTCGATCACGTCGCAGCCGCGGAGCTGAAGGACGCGGCCGGTCGGCTCGATCCCGTTGAACGGACCGCCCTCGAACGTGCCGCGCGAGCGCCACTGGACGACGCAGTGGCCCTCGTCGGCCACGGTGCGCTCGACGGTCAGCTCGAAGTCGGGCGTCGACTCGAAGATGCCCTCGAACAGCCCGCGGATCTCCTCGTGGCCGCGGAACACCCCGAGCGCGACCCAGTCCTGCACCCCCTCGGGGTGCCAGAACTCGGGGATCCGGTCGAGCTGGCGCGCCGCGATCGCGTCGAGCCAGCCGAGCACGGTCTCCTCGGCGGTGCGGGTCGCGGTGCTCGTGTCCGCCATCGCGGCCACGTTATCAGCGCGGGGGCGCGCCGCCGCGCGCCCGGCGGCACGTCGCCTACGCCTTCGAGGTCCTCAGCTCGTCGAGGTCCTCGCGCCACGCCGGCGCGGACCGGCGGGCCCAGCGGGCGCGCGCCTGCTCCGGCGAGGGGTCCCAGCGCCGGCTGCGGAAGACGCGCTCCGAGATCGCGCGCCGCACCGTGGTCAGGACGTTGAACGAGCCGAACAACGCCCGCTCGCCGAGCGAGTCCCGCGGCGGCAGCATGCCGACCTCGCGCGCGAAGTCGGAGCCGTCGTAGTAGACGCAGTTGCGGAGGATCAGGCCGTTCTCGACCTCGAGCACGTCGCAGCCCCGCAGCGTCACCGCGCGGCCGGTCGGCTCGACGCCGGCGAACGGGCCGCCCACGAACGATCCGTGGAAGCGCCAGCGGACCGCGCAGTAGCGGTCGTCGCCGACCGTCTGCTCGACGGTCATCTCGATGTCCGGGATCGCCTTGAACAGGCCCTCGAACATCTCGCGGACCCCGGCGTGCCCGTGGAACACGCCGATGTGGTCCCAGTCGAGCACCACGTCCGGGTGCCCTCCCGACAGGATCGCCGGTATGTCGTGTGCGTGGATCGCCGCGAACAGGGCGCGAGCGGCCTGCTCGGGCGTGCGACGGGCCTTGTCGGACGCCGGCCTCGTCGGCTCCACCGTGTACTCCACGATCTCCTTGTGCTCGCCGGTCCGCGCGGACGCGATGCCGTCCCCGCTGCCCACGGCCCCCTCATTCATGCGGTTCCCCCCTGCCTAGAGCACGCTCCCGTGCGTGCACGCCGGGGAAAAGTACCAGAGCCGGCTTCTAAGGTGACCTCGATGAGGGGTGGACGCGCACGAGTCGCCGTCGCGGCGGTCCTGCTCGCCGCGCTCGCCGCGACGGGCTGCGGCGGCGGCTCGGACGACGACTCGAACAGCGGGCCGCCGAAGCCGCGCGAGTCGCTGCGAAGCGTGGTCGACGACTACCGGAAGGCGGCCGAGGAGCAGGACTGCCGGCTGTTCGCCCGCTTCGAGCACAGCGTCCTGCGCCCCGCCGGCAAGTCGGCGGACGATCCGCCGGACGAGCGCGAGTGCGCGATCCTGTTCGAGTCCCTGCGGCGGCTCCAGGGCGTGGTGCCCGGCCGGGTCAAGGAGTTCGGCACCGCGGGGCTGGTCGAGGCGAAGGTCCAGGGCCGCGACGTCGCGCTGCTCTGGGTGCTCGACGTCGACCGCCGCTGGAAGCAGGTGCAGGCGGCCCCCGACGGACCGCCGGGCCAGCTCGCGGCACGGCGCCGGCCGAACGAGCGCTTCGCGCAGAACGCCGCCGCGTGGGTCGCGGCCGAGCGTGCGGGCGACTGCCGCAAGGTGTTCCGCCTGTTCCACCCGACCTCGCCGTTCGTGACCCAGGACGAGGGCGACCGCCGCCGCTTCTGCGACCGGTTCGAGCGCGGCCGCCGGATGAAGTCGAGCCTGCCGTCGCAGCTCAGCCGCGACCCGGCCGCGAAGGCGGTCGACCTCGGCGGGACGCACGACTTCCACTTCTTCGGGATCGAGACGCGCGCCGGCGGCTACTGGACGGTGCTGATGGCCGCGCTGCCGGGCGAGATACCGCGGACGGGCCACGCCGACCAGTCCGTGCTCGACTACTACCCGAGCCGGCGCGCGCCCGGCTAGCGCTGCGGCGCGGTCACCGCGTCACCTCGAACGCGCCGCGCATCGACGGGTGGACGCGGCAGTAGTAGGTGACGATCTCGCCGGGCGCGAAGCCCTGCTCGGGGGTGACCTTCAGGTCCCACTCGGGCGTCTGCTTCGCCGGCCCGAACGGGCTGCCGAAGCCGAGCGAGCCGGAGTCGAAGTCGATCCGCCGTCCGGTGCTGGTCGAGCCGTTCGGCTGCGGGTACGCGGTGCCGGTCGGGCCCTTGCACGGGAAGTCGCACGAGGTGGCGGTGTGCAGGATCGTGTGGCTGTCGAGGTTGTCGAACGTGAGCGAGCTGCCGAGCTTGACGGTCGGCACGCCGGTCATCGAGACCATCGAGAGATCGCCGGGCAGGTAGACGAAGTCGGCGATCCCGACCCGGTCGGTCGGGTCGCCCCTGGGCGCGTCCCACCCGCCCTCGGGCCCGCCGAAGTTGTCGTTCTCCTTCAGGTGCCCGTGCGTCACGTAGCCCTTGTCGCAGAGCTGCGGCCTCCTGCGGGCGCGGAGGCCGCGCGAGCGGCAGGTCTCCGAGCGGTCGCGCGGGACGGCGAACGGGTCGACCCCGGGGGCGGTCGGCCGGCCGCGGTCGTCGTCCGGCGAGAGGAAGGTGAGGATGCCTCCCATGTTCTCGTAGTGGGACTGGCGCGAGGTGTCGTAGGTGACGTTCGCGCGCAGGACGTCGCCGGGCTCGACGTGGACGCCCCATGCCGGGAGCGTGCTGACCTCGACCGAGAAGTCCCACGAGTTCGGCGGCCCGCCCGTCCTCGCGGGCTTCGCCCGGTCCCAGTACTCGGCGGTCCCGGTGTGGATCCGGACCGCGTCCCGCACGCGCCGCACGCGCTTCACGCGCCCGCGCTTCGTCCTTCGGCGCACGACCTCGGTGCGGCCCGGTCTGACCAGGTCGAGCGAGTTCTCGAGCCCGCCGGGGTGGATGTGGCTGCCCGCGAAGACGAGCGTTCCCCCCTCGAAGTCGTCGATCGCCCCCAGCGACTCCCCGCGGGCGGGCAGCCGGTAGTCGGATCCCGTGCCGTTGCCGGGCTCGCCCTGGCCGACGAACCGGCGCCCCCACGGGTCGGCCTCGGCGCACTTCTCGCGCGGCCAGGTGCACTTCCCGTCCGGCCCGCCGTAGCCGCGCAGGGAGTTGTGCACCGCGTAGACCGGGTCCTGGGGCCGCGTGTCGACCCAGACCGGGTAGACCGGCTTCATCCCGGCCGCGTCCCCCTCGGCCTGCGGGACGAAGTCGATGTCGTAGGTGATGTACACCTCGACCGGCTGCGTCATCGCCGAGTGGACCATGTAGAAGATTCCCCAGACGTCGCTGCCCCTGACCGGCAGGCCGTATCCGCGCGGGAACAGGATCAGGGTCTTCTCCTCGCCGGCCGCGAACGGCGGCAGGCCGACGTCGGCGTAGGCCGACGGGTTCCCGTAGCGGCGCGACAGCGACAGCAGCGCCATGTGGTGGAGGTGGACGGTCTCCTGCGGCGGGACCGAGCCGTCGGAGCGGACGAGGTTCGGCCTGAAGCGGGTGATGTAGCCGTCGACCTCGGGCTTCTGGATCGTGACCGGCTCGTTGAGGACCTCGTTCTGGCCCGGCTTCACGAGGATCGGGCCGTAGGAGTACCGGAGCCGCCGGCAGATGCCGGGGTAGCGGTCGTACTCCGGGCCCTTCCAGCCCTCGACCCGGTATGTCCGCTCCTCGAACCTGTCGCCGCCCTCGTAGGCGCACGGCCGCGACGTCACCTCGGCCGCGCCGTTCGGCTCGGGGCCCGGGGCGGGCTCGGCGGAGGCGCTCGCCGGCGCGGCCAGCGCCAGCGCAGCCACGGTCGCGGCGAGCCGCCCAAGCCTCGCCAAGTCGCGTCGCGCCCCCCCGCCCGGCCGCATGGGGGGATTCTGTCACACGGGTGGGTGGGTCGAGCCGGAGCGGCGGGGCCGCCGTCCGCGACGCCGGGCCGGCGGGGCGCCGCCCGCGACGGCGGGGCCGCTACCGCTCGAGCGCGGCGGCCAGCTCGCCGACCAGCTCGCCGACGGCCTCCGCGCCGCCCTCGCCGGCGGCGCGCACGACGCGGGTGCCGACGATGACCCCGTCCGCGATCTCGCCGACCGCGCGCGCCTGCTCGGCGGTCGAGATCCCGAAGCCGACCGCCACGGGGACGCTCGCGCTCGCGCGCACGCGCGCCACGGTCTCGGCCAGGCCCGGCGGCAGCGCCTCGCGCTCGCCGGTGGTGCCCGTCAGCGAGACCGTGTAGACGAAGCCGCGGGCGCCGGCGCCGATCGCGGCCAGGCGCTCGTCCGTGGTCGTCGGCGCCGCGAGCGGGACGAGGGCGAGTCCGCGCTCGTCGCAGGCCGCGCGCAGCTCGCCGGCCTCGTCGTGCGGCAGGTCCGGGACGATCAGGCCGCTCGCGCCGGCGGCCAGCGCGCGGTCGGCGAACGCCGCGGCGCCGTGCCCGAGCACGAGGTTCGCGTACGCCATCAGCACGACCGGCAGGTGCTCCGCGGCGCTCTCGCAGACCGCGAGGACGTCGCCCGGCGTCACGCCGGCGCCGAGCGCGGCCGTGGCCGCGGCGTGGATCGTCGGGCCGTCCGCGAGCGGGTCCGAGAACGGGATGCCGAGCTCGATCAGGTCCGCGCCGGCGCCCGCGCAGGCGATCGCCGCCTCGGCGGACGTGGCCGGGTCCGGGTAGCCGCCCATCAGGTAGGGCATGAGCGCGGCGCTCCTGCCGTGGTCGCGGAGGGCGGCGGCGATGCGCTCCGCGGGCGGCGCGGCCGTCAACCGCGCTCCAGCACCTCGGCGAGGTCCTTGTCGCCGCGGCCGGAGAGGGTCACGACGTCGAGGCCGTCTCCTCCGGAGGCGCCGCCCCCTCCCCCCGCGCGCGCCTCCTCCAGCAGGAAGGCGATCGCGTGCGCCGGCTCCAGGGCCGGGACGATCCCCTCCACGCGGCAGGTCAGGCGGAACGCGGCGAGCGCCTGCTCGTCGGTGACCGCCTCGTAGCGGACGCGGCCGGTGTCGCGGAGGTGGGCGTGCTCGGGGCCGGAGCCCGGGTAGTCGAGGCCCGCCGACACCGAGTGCGCCTCGAGCACCTGGCCCTCGTCGTCCTGGAGCACCGCGGACAGCGCGCCGTGGAGGATCCCGCGCGCGCCCGTCGCCAGCGGGGCGCCGTGGCGGCCCGACTCGAGCCCCTCCCCCCCGGCCTCGACGCCGATCAGCTCGACCGACTCGTCGTCGAGGAACGGCACGAAGGTGCCGATCGCGTTCGAGCCGCCGCCGACGCAGGCGATCACCCGGTCGGGCAGGCGGCCGGCCGCCTCGATCGCCTGGGCGCGGGCCTCGTCGCCGATCGTGCGCTGGAGGTCGCGGACGAGCGCCGGGTACGGCGCCGGGCCGACGGCCGAGCCGATCACGTAGTGGGTGTCGCCGACGTTCGCCACCCAGTCCCGGATCGCCTCGCTGACGGCCTCCTTCAGCGTTCGCGCTCCGGCCTCGACGGGCGCGACCGTCGCGCCGAGGAGGCCCATGCGGTCGACGTTCGGGCGCTGCCGCCGCATGTCCTCGGTGCCCATGTAGACGACGCACTCGAGCCCGAGCAGCGCGCACGCCGTGGCGGTGGCGACGCCGTGCTGGCCGGCGCCGGTCTCGGCGATGATCCGCCGCTTGCCCATCCGCTTCGCGAGCAGGGTCTGGCCGATCGCGTTGTTGATCTTGTGGGCGCCCGTGTGGAGCAGGTCCTCGCGCTTCAGCCAGACCTCGCGGCCGACCTCCCGCGACAGCCCGGTGGCCCGGTACAGCGGCGTCGGCCGGCCGACGTAGTCGCGGAGCAGCCCGTCGAGCGCCGCGCGGAACGACGCGTCCGCGCGCGCCTCGACCCACGCATGCTCGAGCTCGTCGAGGGCGGGGACGAGGGTCTCCGGCACGTAGCGGCCCCCGTAGGGGCCGAAGCGCCGCTCGACGGCCGGCTCGGCGGAGGTCCGCCCGCTCACGCCGGCTGCGGCGTCTTCGAGTCGGCCTGCTCGACCGCGCGGAACAGCGCGCGCAGGCGGGCCGGGTCCTTGACGCCCGGCTCGGCCTCGGTCGCGCTCGCGCTGTCGACGGCGAACGGGCGGACGGCGGCGATCGCCTCGGCCGCGTTGTCCGGCCCGATCCCGCCGGAGAGCACGAGCGGCACGCGCGAGCGGCGGTGCGTCGCGAGCTCCCAGTCGAACGAGCTGCCGGTCCCGCCGCGGACCGACTCGGAGTGGGCGTCGAGCAGGTGGAGGTCGGCCTCGCGGTAGGCGTCGAGCATGCGCACCGCCGCGGCGTCCTTCGCCTGCTGCGCCTTCATCACCTTGCAGCCGGTGCGGCGGGCGGCCTCGCGGCAGTAGGCGGGGCCCTCGTCGCCGTGGAGCTGGAGGATCGTGAGCGAGCAGCGGTCGGCGAGGAGCGCCACCTCCTCGAGCGGGGCGTTGACGAACACGCCGACGACCTCGGCGCGGCGCCGCAGCTCGGCGCCGATCGCCTCGGCGACCGCGGGGTCGCACGCCCGCGGGCTCGGCGGGTGGAAGATCGTCCCCACGGCCCACGCGCCGAGCTCCGCGGCGAGCTCCGCGTCCTCGACCCGAGTGATCCCGCAGACCTTGACCCGCGTCATGCGGGCAATGGTAGGCGGGCGCCGCAGGTCGTCCGGGGTCGTTCCCCCCGGACCGCCGCCCTACGGCAGCGGGAACAGCGGGTTGCCGTCGCCGTTGTCGTCCGGCTCGTCCGGCTGCTGGTCGCCGCCGCCCGACTGGCCGGGCACGCGCTTCGGCCGCTCGCCCAGCGTGAGCTGCACGGACCGCTTCGTGCGGCCGCGGTAGTACTCGATCCGGATCCGGTCGCCCGGCTTGTTGTCGGCGATCGCCGCGGCCACGTCGGCCGGCTCGCGGACGGCGGCGCCGTCCACGGCGACGATCACGTCGCCGCCGATCACGAGCCCCTCGGCGGTCTCGGTCTTCCCCGCGCGGAGGCCCGCCTTCTCGGCGGGGCTGCCGTCGGCGACGTCCTGGACGAGCGCGCCGTCGTCGACCGGCAGGTTGAGGTCGCCCGAGTCGTCGGGGACCGGAGCGGTCGTGACGCCGATGTAGGCGTGCTGGACCTCGCCGTTCTCCTTGAGCTGGGGCACGACCTTCTTCGCCGTGTCGATCGGAATCGCGAACCCGATCCCGACCGAGCCGCGGCCGTTGCCGCCGGTCTCGATCTGGGCGTTGATCCCGATCACGCGGCCGGCGCCGTCGAGCAGCGGCCCCCCGGAGTTGCCGGGGTTGATCGAGGCGTCGGTCTGGATGACGTTGTCGATCGAGAAGCCGTTGGGCGCGCTGATCGAGCGCTGGAGGGCGGAGACGATGCCGGTCGTGACCGTGTGCTCGAGGCCGAACGGGTTGCCGATCGCGATCACCTGGTCGCCGACGCGCACCTTGCCGGAGTCGCCGAGCGGGATCGGCTGGACCTTGACCTTGCTCGGGTCGACCTTCAGGACCGCGAGGTCGGTCGAGGGGTCGCTGCCCTCGACCTTCGCCTCGACGGCGTCCTCGTCGCCGAATCGGACCGTCACGTCCTTCGCGCCCTCGACCACGTGCGCGTTCGTGAGGATGTAGCCCTGCCGGTCGAGCGCGAAGCCGGACCCGGTGGAGCGGCCGCCGCGCGGGGTCGGCAGGCCGGGGATGACCGACTCCTGGCTGCCGGACACCCGGGCCTGGACGAACGCGACGCCGGCGTCGGTGCGGCGGTAGATGTCGTTGACGGTCTGCCCGGACGCCCCGCTCGCGCCGCCCTCGGCGATCGGGAGGGCGCTCCCCGCGGACTCCCGCACCACGGTCTTGTCGTCGCCCGTGTCGATCACTCCGGCGGCGATGAGGATCGCGCCGACGACGACAGCGATCAGGCCGCCGAGGGCGCCGGACACGAGGTGCGAGGCGGATGAGGTCTTCGTCATGGCGTCACCTTGCAGGTGCGAGCTTAACCATCGCTAAACCGGCCGCGGCGGAGCGGGCCGGCGCCGGCGGGGCGGCAGGGCCAGCAGGCCGCGGGCGCGGGCGACCGGCCCGGCGCCGCTCGTCAGCGCTCCGCGCAGGGCGCGCCTGTCGAGCCGCGGGTCGCCCGCCGCGGCGAGGCGGGCGTAGCGGCGCTCGCGCAGGGCGCGGACGTAGCCCGCGGCGGCCGGCGGCGCGATCGCGGCCAGCCGCCGCTCCAGCGCCAGCAGCGTCGTCCCCGGCGCGACCGGGTGTCCGAGCCGCTCGAGCGCCCACACGAGCTCGCGCACCTCGGGGTCGCCGCCGGTCCCGCGGACCCGCCTCGCCCGGACGAGCGCGACCGCCCAGAGCGCGCCCAGCCCGGCGATCGCCAGCCCGGCGACGAGGGCGGCCAGCAGCCACGGGCTGCCGGAGTCCGACCCGCCGCCGGCCGCGCCGCCGAGGTCGGCGTCCGCGCGCTGGCGCGCCGATCCGCCCCCCTCGGCGTCGCCGCCCGCGCCCGCGCCGTCCTGCTCCCGGCGGCCCGACCGCTGCCGCGTGGCCGGGGAGAGCGCCGGGGTCGGGTCGAACTCGACCCAGCCGATGCCCGCGAAGTAGACCTCGACCCACGAGTGGGCGTCGAGGTCGCGCACCCTGAACGTGCCGGTCGAGACGTCGCGGATGCCGGGCGCGAAGCCGCCGGCCACGCGCGCGGGGATGCCGTTCATGCGGAGCAGCAGCGCCATGGCTCCCGAGAACTGCTGGCAGTACCCGCGGCGGTCGCGGAACAGGAACGCGTCGAGCGGCAGGGGGCGGAGCGGCGGGCGCTCGGTGTAGTCGTAGCCCTGCTCGAGGTGGCGCTGGATCCGCCTCGCGACGTCGTACGCGGTCGCTTGCCCGGCCGCGAGCCTGCGCGCGAGCAGGTAGGCGCGCCGGTACGGCGAGGCGAGGATCCGCCGGCGCATGAAGCGGGCGACCTGCGGCGGCATTCCGGGGAACGGCGCCGTGACCGTCCGGTCGTCGCGCGACGGGTACGCGGGCTCCGTGCGAGCGGGCGGTCGCAGCGCCGAGTCGTCCGGCCGCGGCAGGTCGAACGACGTGTAGTGCGCCTGCTCGAGCGGGGCCTCGCGGCCGGTCGCGCGCATCTGCTCCGCGCTCGGCCGCGGGACGTACGCGAGGACCGAGTACGCGTCGTCCCGCTGGAGCGGCTCGTCGACGACCTCGATCGTCCCGTCCCCGCTCTCCGCGGTCAGCCTGTCGCCCCGCACCGCGTAGACGGTCCCCGCCCCCACCACCAGCCGGCTCCGCAGCGCGTGCACCTCGAAGCCGATCCGCTCGTCCCAGCTGCGGTCGTGGTCCGGCGGCACGTCGTACTGCGCGTCGATGCCCTGGGTGGCGCCGGAGTGGTACCAGCGGACGCCGTCGAACGCGTCGAGCGTCTCGGCCTTCCAGTAGTGCGGTCGGCGCGAGCGGACCCGCAGGAGCGTCTCGCCCGACCGCGACCACTCGATCGGCCCGTAGCTGTGGTCCCAGTCGAACGAGTTGCCCTTGCCGTGGGACTGCTCGCCGAACAGCGTCCAGCTCCGGTAGTCGATCAGCGCCTCGCGTCCCGCGAGCCCCGCGGCGAGCGGCAGGCCGACGGCGCCGGCGGCCAGCACGGCGACCGCGGCGCCGGTGGCGTCGCGCGCCCGCAGGCGCGGGAGCCAGAGCCACGCCGCGGCCAGCGCGAGGAGCAGCGCGCCGCGCGCGAGCGGGGCGCTGACGTCGTGCTCCGTGGCCGGGACCGCGAACAGCGCCACCAGGAGGGCGAGCGAGGTCAGCCGCAGCGGGGCGGCCGCGCGCCGCGCCGGCCAGAACGCGAGCGCGGCGGCGGGGACGGTCGCGGCGGGGACCCCCAGCAGCAGCGCGAGCCGCACCCAGGAGTCGCCGCCCGAGTACGGCCAGCTCGTGGTGCTGGTCCCGGCGAGGCCGGCGTCGAGCCCGTCGCGCAGCTCGCCGATGCTCGCCGGCAGGAGGAGGCGGGCCTGGAGGCCGATCGCCACCGCGGCGGCGGCGAGCGCGGCCGCGACCATCGCCGCGCGGACCGCGACGGCGACCGCCCGCGGCGCGGTCGGCCGGGCGGACGCTGCGAGGGCCGCGCCGCAGCCGGTGGCGATCGCGACCACGGCGGCGGCTCGCCAGCCGGGCGGGTGGGCGACGAAGCCCATCCAGTGGGCGGCGCCGAAGCCGGCGAGCGCGGCGAACGCCGCCAGCCGCGCGGCCAGGGAGCCCTCGGCGCCGTAGGCGCGCTGCGCGCGCCCGATGGCCGCGGCGCTCGCGAGGGCGCCGCGCGCGGGCGCGAGCCCGCCGGCGGCCGCGCTCACCTCGCCACCCTCCGCGCGGCGGGCCGCCGCCCCGACCGGCTCACGCCGCCCTCCGCCCCGTCCGCGAGCCGATCCGGCGGCCGGCGCAGCCCGCCACCGCGAACTCCGCGCCCGGCACCGGGCCGTCGGCGGGCACGACCAGCCAGCGCTCGCCGGCCGCCGCCCGCGAGAGGCCGACCGGCGCCGCCGACGGGTTCGCGGTCACCCACAGCACGGCGCCGGTGCGCTCGATCCGGGCCGCGGTCGGCGGCCGGTCGTCGGGCTCCGCTAGAGCGAGCCGGGCGTGCAGCGACGGCCAGCCGCGCAGCTCGGGGTCGAGGTCGGCCGCCCGGCGGTCGCCCGGCAGGAGCAGCGCGCACCCGCCCGCACGCGCGAGGTGGACCGTGAGCGACGCCGCCGCGCGGACCGCCCTGTCGAGCGCGTCCGGGCTCGCCGGCCGGCGCGCGTCGAGCACGACCAGCGGTCGCGAGTCCGCGTCGGCGATGAGGCGGCGCTCGAGCACCTCGCCGCGGCGCGCCACGGTCGGCCAGTGGATCCGGGCCGCCGGCGAGCCCGGCCGGTACGGCCGCAGCCCGTCGATCTCGACCTCGGCCGCGCCGGCGAGCGGCCGCGCCGCGCGGCTCGCGAGCGCGCCGGCGCCCGCGCCCTCGGGCCCGGTCACCGGCTCGACCCGGGGCAGCACGAGCACCGAGCCGGGCTCGGTGGCCAGCCGGCGCTCGGCCAGCCCGAGCGGGTCGCGGATCGTGAGCCGCGCCGGCTCGAGCTCGCGGCGGCCGCGGCGCTCGAAGCGGACCTCCACGCGCACGCCGGCCGCCGGCGCGCGCCGGCCCAGCGGGAGCGGCCGTCCCAGCAGCGGCTCGACCAGGTCGCCGCCGGGCGGCGGCACGAGGCCGCGCCGGTGCGCGAGGACCACCGGCCACGCGTGCTCCTCCTCGACGGTGGCCGGGCCGAGACGGCGGTCGAGGCCGGCGCCGGCGCTCGCCAGCGCCACCCAGGCGGGCGCGCCGACGCCGAGCGCGACGAGCGCGACGGCCGGCAGGTAGAGGCTCGGCGAGCCGAAGGCCAGCGCGGCGGCGAGCATGGCGGCGCCGAGCGCTGCGCAGCCGGCGGCCCCGGCGCGGGCCGGCCCCGCAGTCACAGCGCCGGGACTCGCTCGAGCGCCTCCCTGACCACCGCCGTGCGATCGGTCGCCGCCGCGTCGGGGGCGAGCAGCAGCCTGTGCGGCAGCACCGACGGGGCGAGCGCCTGCACGTCGTCGGGCAGCGCGTGGTCGCGGCCGTCGAGGGCGGCGAGCGCCTTGGCCGCCTTCAGCAGCATCAGCCCCGCGCGCGGGCTCGCGCCGAGGTCGAGCCGCGGGTCGGCGCGGGTCGCGTCAAGCACGGCCACCACGTAGCGGCGGAGCGCGTCGCTGGCGTGCACGCGGGCGGCGGCCGCCTGGGCGGCGAGCACCTCCCCCACCCCCGCGACCGGCTCGAGCTCCAGCACGCGGTCGCCCTCGGCGTGCTCGCGGAGCATGTCGGCCTCGTCCTCGGGGTCCGGGTAGCCCAGGGCGACCCGCACCATGAACCGGTCGAGCTGGGCCTCCGGCAGCGGGTAGGTGCCCTCGTACTCGACCGGGTTCTGCGTGGCCACGACGACGAACGGCCGCGCCAGCTCGTGCGTGTGCACGTCCACGGTCACGTGCCGCTCCTGCATGCACTCGAGGAGGCCGGACTGCGTCTTGGGCGAGGCCCGGTTGATCTCGTCGACTAGCACCACGTTCGCGAACACCGGGCCGGGCCGGAACTCGAACCGCCCCTCGCGCTGGTTGAAGACGTTGGTGCCGACCACGTCCGCCGGCAGCAGGTCGACCGTGCACTGCACCCGCGCGTACTCGGCGTCCAGCGACCGCGCGAGCGAGCGCGCCAGCGCCGTCTTGCCCACCCCCGGGTAGTCCTCGATCAGCACGTGGCCCTCGGAGACCAGCGCGACGACCACGTCGCGCAGCGCGTCGTCGGGGACCTTCACCGCCCGCTGGACGTTCTCCCGGAGCCGGGAGCCGAGCGCCTGGACGCC
This sequence comes from Thermoleophilaceae bacterium, assembly GCA_036389295.1. Classification (GTDB taxonomy): domain Bacteria; phylum Actinomycetota; class Thermoleophilia; order Solirubrobacterales; family Thermoleophilaceae; genus AC-37. The sequence goes on from DASVQB010000013.1 coordinate 18,793, forward strand.
CGCGGGGTCGAACTCGGGCACGCTGCTCACCCGAGCGATGTTAGGGAGGCCCGGCTCAGGCCTGCGTCGGCTCCTCGCTGCGGGTCAGGTCGCGGACGGCGGCCTCGGGGTCGGGGGCGCGCATCAGCGCCTCGCCGACCAGGACGGCGTCGACGCCGACGTGCTCCAGCTCGTCCACCTGCGGCCGGCCGACGATCCCCGACTCGGAGACGACGGTCTTGCCCGCCGGCACGTCCGCGAGCAGCTCGAAGGTCCGGGAGACGTTGACCGTGAAGTCCTCCAGGTTGCGGTTGTTGATGCCGATCACGTCGGCGTCGACCTCGAGGGCGGTTTCGAGCTCGCCCTCGTCGTGGACCTCGACGAGCGCGTCGAGGTCGAGCCCGCGGGCGACGCCGTACAGCGAGCCGAGCTCGTGCGGGCGGAGCGAGCCGACCACCAGCAGCACCGCGTCCGCGCCGGCCGCCTTGGCCTCGTAGAGCTGGTACGGGTCGAGGGTGAAGTCCTTGCGGAGGATCGGCAGGTCGCTCGCGTCGCGGGCCTCGTGGAGGTCGCCCAGCGAGCCGCCGAAGTGGCGCTCCTCGGTGAGGATCGACAGCGCGGCCGCGCCGCCGCGCTCGTAAGCCCGCACGACCTCGGTCACGCTCGCGCCCTCGCGGATCGGGCCGGCCGACGGCGAGCGCCGCTTGTACTCGGCGATCAGGGAGGTACCCGGGCGCGAGAGGGCCTCCGAGAACGGGCGGCCCTCGCCGCGGTCGGCGACGGCGCGCTCGAGGTCGCCGAGCGGGCGCTCGCGCTTACGGGCCTCGACGCCCTCGCGCGTGGCCTCGACGAGCGCGTGGAGCCGCGGGTTCACGCCGGCGCCAGCTCCGCCGTCCGCTCCACGAACCGCCGCAGCTTCTCGCTCGCCGCGCCCGAGTCGATCGACTCCTCGGCCCGCCGGGCGCCGGCCTCCAGCGTGTCGGCCCCGCCGGCCACGTAGATCGCCGCGGCGGCGTTCAGCACCGTGATCGAGCGGTCGGGGCCCGGCTCGCCGTCCAGCACCCTCCGCGCCAGCGCGGCGCTCTCGTGCGGGTCGCCGGCGCCCACCGCGCCGGGCGGCGCGGGCTCGACGCCGAGGTCCTCGGGGGTGATCGTGCGGGCCTCGATCCTCCCCTCCCTCAGCTCGACCGCGCGGGTCGGCCCGGACACGCCGATCTCGTCCAGCCCATCCTCGCTCGACACTACCAGGGCCCGCTCGCCGCCAAGGCGCCCGAGGGCCTCGCCGATCGCCTCCATGAACGACGGCTCGGACACGCCGATGAGCTGGCGCGTCGCGCCGGCCGGGTTCGTCAGCGGGCCGAGCAGGTTGAAGATCGTCCGCACGGCCAGCTCGCGCCGGACCGGCACCACGTGCCTCATGGCCGCGTGGTGGGCGGGCGCGAACATGAAGCCGAAGCCGACCGACTCGATGCAGTCGGCGACCGCCTCCGCCTCGAGGTCGATCCGCGCGCCGAGCGCCTCCAGGACGTCGGCCGACCCCGACCGCCCGGTGGCCGAGCGGTTGCCGTGCTTGGCCACGCAGCAGCCCGCCCCGGCGGCCACGAAGGCGGCCGTCGTCGAGACGTTGAAGGTCGGGTGGCCCCCGCCCGTCCCGGCCGTGTCGAGCAGGTGCGGCCGGTCGACCCGGACGGGGACGGCCAGCGAGCGCATCGTGCGCGCGAGCCCCACGAGCTCGTCGACCGTCTCGCCCTTCGTGCGCAGCGCGATCAGGAACGCCGCCGTCTCGGCCTCCGACGCCCGGCCCTCCATCACCTCGAGCAGCACGGCCGCGGCGTCGTCGGCCGGCATGTCCCGGCGCGAGGCCAGCGCGTCGATCGCCTGCGTGAGGAGCGGGTTAGGCAAGGAAGTTCGACAGCAGGGCCCGTCCCTGCTCGGTAAGGACCGACTCGGGGTGGAACTGGACGCCCTCGGCCGGCAGCTCGCGGTGGCGGACGCCCATCACCACGTCGCCCGACCACGCCGAGCGCTCGAGCGCGTCCGGCAGGTCCGGGTCGACGACGAGCGAGTGGTAGCGGCCGGCCACGAGCGGGGATTCGAGCCCCCGGAAGATCGTCCTGCCGTCGTGCTCGACGGTCGCGACCTTGCCGTGGACCGGCTCGCCGCGCACGACCCGGCCGCCGAACGCCACCGCCAGCGCCTGGAGCCCGAGGCAGACCCCGAGCACCGGGACGCCCGCCTCCGCGAGCCGCGGGATCAGCTCGACCGACACGCCGCCGTCGTCGGGCGTGCCGGGCCCCGGCGAGACCACCGCCCGGTCCGGCGCCCGGGCCGCCAGCTCGTCCACCGACTCGACGTCGTTGCGGACCACCTCGAGCTCGGCCCCCAGCTCACCCAGGTACTGGACGAGGTTGTAGGTGAACGAGTCGTAGTTGTCGAGGACCAGCACGCGCGGCACGGCCGTCACGCCCAGTCCGTCTGCCGGCACGCGAGCGCGAGCGCGTCCCACACCGCGCGCGCCTTCGCCTCGGTCTCGCGCACCTCGTAGCCCGGGTCGGAGTCGGCCACGATCCCGCCGCCGGCCTGCGCGTGCACGCGGCCGTCCCTCACGAGCGCCGAGCGGATGTAGATGCAGGTGTCGAGGTCGCCGGTGAACGACAGGTAGCCGACCGCCCCGCCGTACGGCCCGCGGCTCGTGGGCTCGAGCGCGTCGATGATCTGCATCGCCCGGATCTTCGGGGCGCCCGACAGCGTGCCCGCCGGCAGCGACGCCCGCAGCGCGTCCATCGCGCTCACCCCCTCGCGCAGCGTGCCGGACACCGACGAAACGATGTGCATGACGTGCGAGTAGGTCTCGACGACCATCAGCTCGTCGACCACCACGCTGCCGTACTCGCAGACGCGCCCGAGGTCGTTGCGGCCGAGGTCCACGAGCATCACGTGCTCGGCGCGCTCCTTCTCGTCGGCGAGCAGCTCCTCGGCGCGGCGCAGGTCCTCGTCGACCGTCTGCGCGCGCGGGCGCGTGCCGGCGATCGGCCGCTGCTCGGCCCGCCGCCCGGTGACCTTCACGAGCGACTCCGGCGAGGCGCCGGCGATCTGGAAGTCCTCGAAGTCGAGGAAGTACATGTACGGGCTCGGGTTGACCGTGCGCAGGCCGCGGTAGATCGAGAACGCGTCGACCGGGCAGTCGGCGCTCCAGCGCTGGCTCGGGACGATCTGGTACGCGTCGCCGGCGCGGATGTGCTCCTTGCTCCGCTCGACCGCCGCGGCGTACCCCTCGCCGCCGATGTTCGAGGTCCACTCCGGCGGCTCGCGGCGGCCGGCGCCGGCGCGCGGGACCGGCGCGGCGAGCCGCTCGCGCACGTCGGCGATCGAGGCCACCGCCGCCGCGTAAGCGGCGTCGAGGTCGCCGTCGTCGCCGGCGAACACCCCTGCCATGACGGTCACGCGGTGGGTGAAGTGGTCGAACGCGACCATCACGTCGGAGACCATCACGGCCAGCTCGGGAACGCCGAGCTCGTCGGGGTTCGGGTCGCCGACGGTCGGCTCGGCGTGGCGGACGAGGTCGTAGCCGAACAGCCCCACCGCGCCGCCCGCGAACGGCGGCAGGCCGTCCAGCGGCGCGAGCCGGTAGCGGTCGGCCTCCTCCGCCACGGCGGCGTAGGGGTCGTCGAACGGCCGCGGCTCGCCGTCCACGAGGAGGACGCCGCCGGCCAGCCGCATCGTCGACCGCGGCCGGATCCCGAGGAACGACCAGCGGCCGAACCGCTGGCCCTGCTCGGCGGACTCGAGGAGGAACGACGGGGCGCCGCCGCGCAGCTTCAGGTAGGCCGAGACGGGCGTCTCGCAGTCGTCGATGAAGGTGTGCCGGACGGGGACCAGCGTGTGGTCGCGGGCGAGGCGGCGCACCTCGTCGAGGCTCGGCGAGACCTCGAGGCCGGCGGCGTCAGCGACGACGGCCATTCAGCTCCTCGAAGGCGTCCGCAAGGGTGAGCCCGCGCGAGGCGAGCAGGACCGTCAGGTGGTAGAGGACGTCGGCCGCCTCCTCGCCCACGCGCGCGTCGGACTCGCCGGCGGCCGCGCGCGCGACCTCGTCGGCCTCCTCGCGCACCTTCTCGCCGATCCGCCGCGGGTGGGCGAGGAGCTCGGCGGTGTAGCTGCCCCGCGGCCGCTCGTCGCGGCGGCTCGCCACCGTCCGCTCGAGCGCGGCCAGGGCCTCGTGCGGCGCGGGGCCGGGGTCGCCGTTGTGGAAGCAGGTCCGCTCGCCGGTGTGGCACGCGGGGCCGTCCGGCTCGACCAGGGCGAGCACCGCGTCGAGGTCGCAGTCGAAGCGCAGCTCGCGCACCCGCTGGACGTTGCCTGAGGTCGCGCCCTTGTGCCAGAGCTCCTCGCGCGAGCGGCTCCAGAACCACGCCTCGCCGGTCGCGCGGGTGCGCTCGAGCGCCTCGGCGTTCATGTACGCGAGGGTCAGCACCTCGCCCGTCCGCCAGTCCTGGACCACGCACGGGACCAGGCCGCGGTCGTCGAACGAGATCTCCTGCATGGTCGAACGATTCTAGGTGTGGCACGCTTCGCCCCGTGAACGCCACGGACCTCGCCTTCGCCGGCATCGCTCGCCAGGCCGAGGCGATCCGCGCGCGCGAGGTGTCGCCGCGCGAGCTGGTCGACCTCTGCCTCGAGCGGATCGAGCGGATCGACCCCGCGCTGAACTCGTTCCGCGTCGTGCTCGGCGAGCGGGCGCGCGCGGAGGCCGAGCAGGCGGAGGGGCGCGCCGGTGCCGGGGACGAGCGGCCGCTGCTCGGCGTGCCGGTGGCGATCAAGGACAACGTCGACGTGGCGGGCGAGGTCTCCACCAACGGGTCGGCCGCCTACGGCGAGCCCGCCGCACGCGACGCCGAGATGGTGCGCCGCCTGCGCGAGGCCGGCGCGGTCGTGATCGGGAAGACCCACCTCCCGGAGCTCGCGATCTTCCCCGTCACCGAGTCGGAGGCCTGGGGCGTCACGCGCAACCCGTGGGACACGAGCCTCACGCCCGGCGGCTCGAGCGGCGGCTCGGGCGCGGCGGTGGCGGCCGGCCTCGTCGGCGCCGGGCTCGCCACCGACGGCGGCGGGTCGATCCGCATCCCCGCCGCGTGCTGCGGGCTCGTCGGGCTGAAGACCCAGCGGGGGCGGGTCACCCTGCACCCGTTCCGCGAGCACTGGCACGGGCTGAGCGTGGCGGGGTCGGTGTCGCGCACGGTCCTCGACACGGCGCTGTGGCTCGACGCCGTGGCCGGCCCGGCGCCCGGCGACGCCGACCCCGCTCCGCCCCCCGACCGCCCGTTCGCCGAGTCGGCCCGGACGCCGCCCGAGCGGCTGCGGATCGCCGTCTCGCTGAGGACGGTCGTGCCGGCGAAGGTCGACGACGCCGTGCGGCGCGCGGTCGAGGAGACCGCCGGCGTCCTCCGCTCGCTCGGGCACGACGTGCGCGACCACGACCCCGACTACGGCGGCGACATACGGCCGGCGTTCATACCGCGCTGGGCGCACGGCATCCACGAGGACGTCCGGGCCACCCCCCACCCCGGCCGGCTCGAGCCGAGGACGCGGCGGCTCGGCCGGCTGGGCCGGCTGATGGGCGAGCGCGCCGTTCGCTGGACGCGCGCGAAGGAGGCCGAGCGCTCCGCCGCCATCAACCGCGTGTTCGACGACCACGACGTGCTGCTCACGCCGACCATGCCGTTCCCGCCGCAGGCCGCCGGCCGCTTCCAGGGCAGGGGGGCGGCCGCGAGCCTGAACATGGCGACGCCCGTCGTCGCCTTCACGACCCCGTGGAACCTCACCGGGCAGCCGGCGATGTCGGTCCCCGCGCCGACCCCCGCCGCCGGCGGCGTCCCGCTGGCCGTCCAGCTCGTGGGCCGGGTGAACGACGAGGCCACGCTGATCTCGCTCGGCGCCCAGCTCGAGGCCGAGGTCGGCTGGCCCGAGCGCCGGCCGCCGACCGGCTGAGCCGCCGTGGCGACGCCCGCCGTCGAGGCCCGCACGACCGAGACGGAGCGGCCCCCCTCGCTGCGCGTCGCCGCCGCCCGCGGCACGATCGTCAACGCCGTCTTCATGGTCGGGCTCCACTCGCTCGGGCTCGTCAAGTCGTTCGCGATCGCGGCGTTCCTGACGCGGGGCGAGTACGGCGTCTGGGGGATCCTGATCATCGTCCTCGGGACGCTGACCTGGCTCAAGCAGGTCGCGATCGGCGACCGCTACGTGCAGGACGAGCAGCCGGACGAGGAGCTCGCGTTCCAGCGCGCGTTCACTATCGACCTCCTGGCGAACGCCGTGCTGCTCGCGGCCGGGGCCGCCGCGCTGCCGCTGCTGGCGCTCGCGTACGGGCACGGCGAGATCGTCGTCCCCGGCCTCGTGCTGGCGGCGGCGCTGGCCGCGCAGTCGCTGAAGGCGCCGGCGTGGATCTTCTACCGGCGGATGAGCTACGGCCGGCAGCGGGCGCTCGAGGCGGTCGACCCGGTGGTCGCGTTCGCCGTGACGATCGGGCTGGCGGCGGCCGGCGTCGGCTACTGGTCGCTCGTGATCGGCTTCGCGGCGGGCGTCCTGGCCGCGGGCGCCGTCGCAATCGCCGTCTCGCCGTACCGGCTGCGCTGGCGGCTCGACCGCGCGACCGTGCGCGACTACCTCGACTTCTCCTGGCCGGTGATGGCGGCCGGGGCGGCGGGGCTCCTGATCCCGCAGGTCTCGATGCTCGTGGGCACCTGGGAGCTGGGCCTCGCGGGCGCCGGCGCCATCGCGCTGGCGGGGACCGTCTCTACCTACGTGGACAAGGTCGACGAGCTGGTCACCTGGACGCTCTACCCGGCGATCTGCCGCGTCCGCGACCGGACCGAGCTGCTGCGCGAGGCGTTCGTCAAGTCGAACCGCCTCGCGCTGATGTGGGGCGTGCCGTTCGGCGCCGGCGTGGCGCTGTTCGCGCCCGACGTCGTCGAGATCGGGATCGGCGACGAGTGGCGGCCCGCGGTCGGGCTGATCCAGGTCTTCGGGCTGATCGCGGCGGCGCACCACGTCGGGTTCAACTGGGCGGCGTTCTTCACGGCGCGCGGGGACACGCGACCGCTGGCGGCGGTCGGCGCCCTCGCCCTCGCCGTGTTCCTCGCCGCGGCCGTCCCGCTGACGGTCGCCTACGGGCTCGACGGGTTCGCGGCCGGCATGGCGATCGTCGCGGCCGCCTCGCTCGCGGCCCGGGGCCGCTACCTGGCGCGGCTGTTCCCCGGCTTCCGGCTCGCCGGGCTCGCGCTGCGGGCGATCGCGCCGACGGTGCCGGCGGCGGGCGCCGTGCTGCTCGTGCGGCTCGCGGTCGGCGACCGGCCGGTCGGGCTGGTCGCGGGCGAGCTGGCGCTGTACGCGGCGGTCACGGCGGCGGCCACGGTCGCGCTCGAGCGGCCGCTGCTGCGCGAGGCGCTGTCGTACCTGCGCGGCCGCGAGCGGCCGCTCGCGGGGACCGCCGCGTGATCGCGCCCGGCGCGACGGCGCAGGCGAAGGCGGCCGCGACGGCGACGGTGCCGGCGGCCAGGCGCCGGCGCGGCTGACGCTCGCGTGCGGCTCGCCGTCCTGACCGACGCCTTCCCCGAGCTGTCGGAGACGTTCGTGGCCGCCGAGGTCCGGGCGCTGCGCGAGCTCGGGCACGACGCGCGCGTGGAGGCCGGGCGGAGGGCGGAGCGGCCGAACCCCGAGGCGGGCGGCCTGCCGGTCGCGTTCCTCGCCGACGACGGGCCGGCGCGCCAGCTCGCGGCGCTCGCGTGGCTCGCGGCGCGCCATCCGCTCCGCTGCCTGGCGGACCTGCGCGACCGGCGCCGCTGGGCGCGCGAGGAGCGGGTCCGGCCGCTTCGCTCGCTGGCGCCGGCGGCGCTGCGGGCGGCGCGGCGCCGCGACCGCCACCTGCACGCCCACTTCGCCGCCGGGGCGGCGCTCGACGCCATGCGGCTCGCCCGGCTGCTCGGCGTGCCCTGGAGCCTGACCGCGCACGCCTACGACATCTACCTGGAGCGGCGCAACCTGCGCGAGAAGCTCGAGCGCGCCGCGTTCGTCACGAGCGGCTGCGAGTACACCGTGCGCGACCTGCGCGCGCTCGCGGGGCCGGCCGCCGCCGGGCGGGTCCACGAGGTGGTGATGGGCGTGGACGGCGAGGCGTTCCGCCGCCGGGCGCCCGGCCCCGGCGACCGGACCGTCGAGGCTCACGCCCCCGGCGGCCGGACCGTCGAGGCTCATGCCCCCGGCCGGACCGTCGTGGCCGTGGGCCGGCTCGTCGAGAAGAAGGGCTTCGCCCACCTCGTCGAGGCGGCGGCGCTGCTGCGCGACCGCGCGCCGCTCGACCGCGTGCGGATCGCCGGCGACGGTCCGCTGCGGGGCGACCTGGAGCGCCTGGCGCGGGAGCGCGGCGTCGGGGACGCGGTCGAGCTGCTCGGCCCGCTGGCGCCGGACGCCGTGCGCGACCTGCTCGAGGCGGCCGACCTGCTCGCTATGCCGTGCGTCGTGGCGGCCGACGGCGACCGCGACTCGATGCCGGTCGCCGTGAAGGAGGCGCTCGCCATGGAGGTGCCGGTCGTGGCGAGCGACGAGGTCGGGCTGCCCGAGCTGGTCCGTCCCGGGTGGGGCCGGCTCGTCCCGCCGGGCGACCCGGCGGCGCTCGCGGGCGCGATCGAGGAGCTGCTCGCGCTGCCGGCTGCCGAGCGGGCGGCGATGGGCCGGGCGGGCCGCGAGCACGTCCTGCGGCGCTGCGACGTCCGCGCGGAGACGGCGAGGCTGGCGCGGCTGATCGAGGCGGCCGCCGCCGTCCCCGCCGGTGCGCGGTCCGGCGGGACGGGTCCCTAGACTCGCGCCGTGACCCCAGGCCGCCCGGCGCCGCGCAGCCGCCTCGCGCGGCGGGCGCTGGCGAGGATCGCGCCGCGCGCCCCGGAGCTGATCCTCGTCGTGCTGCTCGCGGCGATGGTCGCGCCGGTGATCGCGTCCGGCGAGGGCGGGACGGCCGGCGCCGACGACGAGCAGCTCTACCACCTGCGCACCTCGCTCGACCTCGCCGACGAGCTGCCGCACCCGGACCTCGAGGCGGTCCACACGGCCACCACGCCGGGGTTCCACCTGGTGCTGGCCGTCGTGGCCCGGCTCGTGACCGACGACCGCGCGGCGCTCGAGGCGTTCGGGTCGCTGTTCTCGCTCGCGATGGTGCTGGTCGCGTACTCGCTCGTCGCCCGCTTCGTCGACCGCTGGCTCGCGCTGCTCCTGACCCTGCCGTTCGTCCTGTCGCACTACGTGCTCCAGTCGGCGGCCTGGCTGAACACCGACAACGCGGCGGTGCTGTTCGTGCTGCTGACGCTGGGCGTGGCGCTGCGGCTGGCGTCCGCGCCCCCCGGCGAGGCGGACGCGCGGCGGCCGTACGTCCTCGGCGGCGCGTACCTGTTCCTGGCGGCCTGGGTCCGGCAGGCGGCGCTGTGGGCCGCCGGGCCGTTCGTGGTCGCGGCCGCGCTGGCCGGCCGGCTCGTGCCGGGGCTGGCCGGGCCGGGAGCCGCCGCCGAGGGGGCCCGCAGCGCCCGGCCGGTCGCGCGGGCGATCGCGGCGACGCTGCCGGCGCTCGCGTCGCTCCTCGTGCTCGCCGCGGTCTGGGGCCAGCTCACCCCGCCGAACGCCGCCAACCAGTCCGGCACGAGCGCGGCCGCGCTCCCGTTCACGCTGGCGATCGTGGGCGTCTTCGGGCCGTTCTTCGCCGCCTGCGCCGTCACCCGCGACGACCTGCTGCGCGGCAGGGCCCCCGTCGCGGCGGCCGCGGGCGGCCTCCTGCTCGCGCTGGCCGCGCCGACCTCGCAGACCGACGAGCTCCAGCGCCGGACCGGCGGCGGCCTGTGGCGCGTGGTGGAGTCGACGCCGGTCGTGGCGGACCGCTCGCTCCTGATCGCCGTGCTGGCGCCGATCGGCGCCGCGATCCTGGTCGCGCTCTGGCGCGCCGCCGCGCGGCACGCCATGCGGCGGCCGGCCGTCGTGGCGCTGGCGGCGGTCGCCTCCCTGGCCCTCGCCCAGGCCGCGACCGTCCGCACCTACCAGCGTTACTTCGAGCCGATGCTGCTCGTGCTGCTCGCGCTGCTGGCGGCGATGGGGCCGCTGGGGGGAGCCGGGGGCCGGGGGCCGGACGGGGCCCGCGGGGCCGGAGGGCCGGACGAGGCCGGCGACCGGGGGCCGGACGGCGCCGCCGCGCGCCGCCGCGCGGTCCCCGTCCTCGTCCTGCTCTGCGCGCTCCAGCTCGCCGGCTGCGCGACCGTCGTCTACGACAACCTGGTCTAGAGCGCCGGCGCCGCCGGCCCGGGCTCCGGCTCGCGCGCGCCCCACGCCACGCCGGCCCAGAGCCACATCAGGAGCGTGGGCAGCACGTACTCGGCCGGCGCCGTCAGCCACGAGATGAGCAGGCCCATGGCCACCGCGACCAGCCCGAGCTTCCACGCTCTCAGCTCCGGCGGCCCGCGCCGGAGGATCGCCCCGCCGACCGCGCCCGCGAGCGCCGCCAGCCAGAGGAACAGGCCGACGAGCCCGAGCTCGACGGCGTTCGCGAGGTACACGTTGTGCAGGTCGTGGAGGAACGTCAGCGGGTAGTCCTGCGACTGTCGGTAGTATGGCGTGCTGTCCTCGGCGAAGCGCCCCCAGCCGAACCCGACGAGCGGCCGGGCCTCGACCATCCGGACCGCCGCGGCGTTCGAGTTGCGCCGCGCCCAGAGCGTCTCCGAGTTGTCGTTGCGGCGCGTGTTCACCCGTCCCTGGAGCCCGGGGATCACCGCCACGGCGAGCATGACGATCGCCACCGCGGCCCCCACCGCCGGGATCAGGTAGCGCCGCGTCTCGCGAGCCGCCGCCAGCGCGATCGGCGACGCGACGATCGCCGCCAGCCAGACGATCCGGGTGAGCGCCAGCAGAACGCCGAGCATGCACAGGCCGGCCACCAGCAGGGCGACGATCCGCCAGCGCCGGCCGCGCCACTTGACGAAGGCGACGACGGCGGCGACCCCGCACATGTACAGCGCGATGCCGTTGGCCCCGGCGTCGAGGAACGGGCCGCGGGCGCGGTCCAGGTGGATGCCCTCGGCCGGGTCGGTGATGTAGTGCGGCACGACCAGCGCCTCCGGGCCGGTCGTCTCGATGATCGCGGTCACGCCGAGGTAGGCCCCGATCGCCACGAGCGTGCCCAGCAGGACCCGCCGGTCGGCCTCGGTGCGGAACGCGAGCGGCGCCACGAAGAACAGGGCGAACGGGATCAGCCCGAGCTTGTCGATCAGCTCGAAGCGGGCGTCGCGGTCGGCCAGCTCGCCGACGACCCACGCCGAGGTGATGGCGTAGGTGGCGACGACGATCAGCATCCAGTCGACCGGCCGGGTCTGGAGCCGGCCGTCGCGGTGGCGCCACTCGCGCGCGAGGACCGAGGCGATGACGACGATCAGCGCGTAGCGGTCGACGCTGAACGACGGCCCGAGCAGGTCCCAGTGACTCTGGAACAGGCTCAGCGCGAGCGCGCCGGAGACGGCCCAGGCGGGCGGCGCGGCGATCGCGGCCGCCGCGAGGCCGCCGAGCACGATCACGAGGCCGGCCTCCTCGAAGCCGTCCTCCGCGGTCGGCGCCGCCGCGCCGCGCGCGACGGCGTAGGCCATCAGGGCGGCGAGCGGGAGCGTCGCCAGCCGCAGGGCGAGGCCGCTCCGGGCGCTCACCTGCGGCGAAGCGACCGGAGCAGGGTCCAGTTGCTGCGCAGGAGGGCCAGCCCGAGGCCGAGCAGGAGGCCGGCGACGGCTCCGATGACGATCAGCCGCTCGAGCACCTCGCGCCGGTCGGAGTCGGCGTTGGCCGCGGGCGCGAGCAGCCGGAGCCGCGACGCGGCGGACGCGTCGCCGCTCGCGGAGCGGTAGCGGTTGCCGAGCTCGGACGCCCGGAGCTGCGCGATGTCCTCGGCCGTGCGCGCCGTGGTGAACGCCCGCGACAGGCGGCCGCGCCGCTTGAGGACGCGCTGGCTGTGCTCCTCGGCCCGGCGGGCGGCGGCCTGGGCCTCCTTGAAGCGCACGAACAGGGACCGGGTCTCGCCGCTCGCGATCACGCGCGGGATGTACGCCATCAGCGCCTCCGCGCCGGCGTTCGCGAGCGCGATCGCGGCCGCCTTCGAGCTGCCCGTCGCCTCGACCTGGATCAGCGTGCTGCCGGCCACCTGCGAGGCGTCCAGGTGGTCGCCCGCGTAGGCGGGCGAGGCGCCGACGCGGCGCGCGGCGTCGACCGTGACCGGCGCCGCGGCGATCGCGCGCGCGTAGCTCGCGGCGAGCGCCTGGTTGCCGTTGACGACGTTCTGGAGGTAGAAGGCGGGCACGTCCGCGCTGCCGACGTTGATGCGCGCCTTGGACGTGTACTCCGCGTCGCGCGAGCCGCCGAGGTAGGCCGCGCCGGCCACCAGCAGGACGACCGGCAGGAGCGTCAGGAACGGGTGCCGCAGGAAGGCCTCGAGCGGTCCGGCGAGGCGCGGACGCGACCCGGGCGGCTCGTCGCGCCCGTCCCAGTCGACGACCTCGGCGTCGCGGCGGTCGCCTTCGGGCTCGCGGCCGTCGACCGGCTCGACCGGCTCGGTCGCGAAGGCGGGCTCGGTCGCGAAGTCCGGCTCCGCGGGCTCGGCCGCCGTCCGCGCGCCGTTGCCGGCCCCCTCCGCCGCGGCTCGCTCCGCCGCCGCGCGAACGCTCTCCTCCACCGCCGCGCGCACGCTCTCCTCGACGGCCGCGCGCACGTTCTCCTCGATCGCCTTGGCGATCGGGTCTGTGCCGGTCCCGCCGGGGCCGTGGGGTCTGGGCTCGCTCAAGGGGTACTTCTCCTCGCGACCAGGATGGCAGGTCTCATAGGCCAAGGCGCCGGAAAACCGGCCTCGGAAGGTGCCTCAGGGCGGACATCACGAACCGCAGCGGGCCCGGCGCCCAGACCGTGTGGGACCCGCGCCGGAGCCCCGCCGCGACGGCCTCGGCGACGGCCTCGGCGTCGGTCGCGAGCGGGGCCGCGTCGAGCCCCTCGGTCATCTTCGTCCGCACGAACCCGGGTCGCACGACGAGCACGCGGACCCCGCTGCCCGCCAGCGAGTCGCCCAGCCCCTGGGCGAACGCGTCCATCGCCGCCTTCGACGACCCGTAGACGAAGTTCGACGCCCGCGCGCGCTCGGCGGCGACCGACGACAGGTACACGATCGTCCCGTGCCCCTGCCGGCGCATCCGCTCGACCAGCGGGACGCTGACCGAGACCACCGCGGTGTAGTTGACCTGGGCCTCCTCGACGGCGGCGGCCCGGTCGCGGGCGATCCGCTCCTGGTCGCCGAGCACGCCCCAGGCGACGAGCGCCAGGTCCACGTCGCCGTCGCGGTCGAAGGCGGCGTCCACGAGCGCCTCGTGGGAGTCGAGGTCGAGGGCGTCGAACCGAATCGCCTCGACGGTCTCGGCGCCCAGCCGCCGCAGCTCCTCCGCCGCCCGCTCGGCGCGCGCGACGTCGCGCGCGGCGAGGACCACCCGGCGGGTTCGGTCGCGGACCAGCCGCCGCGCCGTGGCGAGGCCGATGTCCGAGGTCCCGCCGAGGATCAGCGCCGACTGCACGGCGCCCGTCGCGTCCCTCACGCGAGCCCCAGGCGGCGCGCCATGTCGGACCGCATGACCCCGCCGGGGTCGGCCCCCGCGCGGACGGCGCGCCACTCGTCGAGCCGCGGGTACATCGCCGCGAGGAGGTCGGGCCGCAGCCGCGAGTCCTTCGCGAGATAGACGCGGCCGCCGGCCTCGGCCACCAGCTCGTCGATCCCGTCGAGCAGCGCGCCGAGGCCCGGCACGGCGGCCGGCACGTCGAGCGCCAGCGTCCAGCCCTCGAGCGGGAACGAGATCAGGCCGGTCCGCTGCGGGCCGAACCGCTTCAGCACCGCGAGGAACGACGGGCAGCCGGCGCCGCTGAGCCGCTCCAGCGCGGCGCGCAGCGCGTCCTCGCGCCCGTGGGGGACCGCGAGCTGGTACTGGAGCAGCCCGCTCGGCCCGTAGACCCGGTTCCAGCTCCCGACCGAGTCGAGCGGGTAGAAGAACGGCCGCAGGCGCTCGACGCGGCCGGTCTCGCTGCGCGGCGCGGCGCGGTAGTAGGCCTCGTTGAACGCGCGCACGGTGGACCGCCGCAGGAGCCCGGGCGGCGTCCACGGCGGAGCGGACAGCCGGGCGCCGCCGCCGAGCGAGCCGTTCGGGCCGCCGGCGCCCGCCGGCGCGTGGTCGCCGCGGATCAGCACCGAGCGGCCGAGGCTCCGGCCGCGCGCCAGGCAGTCGATCCACGCCACCGAGTAGCGGTACTCGTCGTCGCGCGCGAGCATCCGCGCCATCAGGTCGTCGAGGTCGCCCGCCCGCTCGCGGTCGACCGACACGTGCGAGGAGCCGACCCGCAGGAGCCGCAGCCGCGCCGAGAGGACGACGCCGGTGAGGCCCATCCCGCCGGCGGTCGCGTCGAAGAGCTCGTCGCCCGGCTCGACCGCGAGCCGCCCGCCCGCGGGCGTCAGCAGCTCGAACGACAGGACGTGGTCGCAGAACGAGCCGTCGGCGTGGTGGTTCTTGCCGTGCACGTCGGCCGCGATGGCGCCGCCCACCGTCACGTGCCACGTGCCGGGCGTCACGTGGACGAACAGACCGAGCGGCACCAGGAGCCGCGCGAGCGCCTCGATGCTCACCCCGGCGTCGACCGTGACCGTCGCCCCCTCCAGGTCCACGTCGCGGACGCGGTCGAGGGCCGTCATGTCGATCACCCGGCCGCCGGCGTTCTGGGCCGCGTCGCCGTAGCTGCGGCCGAGTCCGCGGGCGACGGCGCCGCGCTCGCCGGCGTCCGCCAGCGCGGCCGCGACCGCCTCGGCGGAGGCCGGCTCGACCACGCGCGCCAGGCTGGGAGCCGTCCGCCCCCAACCGGTCAGCAGGCGCTCGGCGCCCGCCGCGGCGGCCGCCTCCCCGCCGCGCAGGTCGGCGAGCTCAGAGGAAGTAGACACCGGAGCCGAACACGACGATCCAGACCGCCGCGAGCGCGACCAGCACGCGGTCGCCCAGCACCACGTCCTCGGGCGCCTCGCCGTGGCCGGCCTCGAGCAGCATCGCGTAGCGCAGCATGAACGTCACGAAGGGGACGATCGAGAGCTCGTAGAGCGGCACGTCCGAGCCCGGCGGCGCCATCTCGAACGCCCACAGGCAGTACGCCGCGATCGTGACGCCGGACGCCATCGTCCAGACGTGCTTCAGGTAGTTGCGCGAGTACGCGCCGAGCGTCGCGCGCACCGCCCCGCCGTCCTCGCCCAGGTCGATGTGCTCGCCGTGGCGCTTGCCGGCCACGATGAACAGCGAACCGAACGACGCGACGATGATGAACCAGCGCGAGAGCGGCACGTCGGCGGCGGCACCGCCCGCGACGGCCCGCATGATGAAGCCCGACGCGATCGCGACGATGTCCACGACCTCGACGTGCTTCAGCCACAGGGTGTAGCTCGTGGTGAGCGCCACGTAGCTCGCGACGACCACGAGCAGCTCGAGGCGCACCGCGGCCGCGACGGCGAGCCCGGCCGCCACGAGCACGACCGCCAGGGCGATCGCCAGTCCGACCGGGACGACCCCAGCGGCGATCGGGCGATGCCGCTTGCGCGGGTGCATCCGGTCGGCCTCGACGTCGCGCGCGTCGTTGATCAGGTAGGTGCCGCTCGAGACCAGGCAGAACGCGACGAACGCGAGCGCGACGTGGCCGAGCACGTCGGCGTCCGTGAGGACCCCGGCGGCGCCCGGCGCGGCGACCACCAGGACGTTCTTCAGCCACTGCTTGGGCCGCAGCGCGCGCACGAGGCCGCTGGCGAGCGGCTCGGCCGGGCGCGGCGCCGCCGCCGGAGGCGGCTCGGCGAGCGCCGCCCCACGGGCCGGATCGGGCGCCGGCAGCGACGTCTCGAGCCCTTCCGCCACGCGATCCAGTGTAGGGACGCGACCGTCAGCCGCGCCACAGCTCCCGCTCGACCTGGGCGCTCGATTGCAGGTCGATCACGGTGCGCAGCCAGATCTCGCCGGTGACCGGGCCGAGGCGCGCCGCGGCGCCCGCCGACAGCCGGCCCCACGCCTCGGCGTCGGCGCCGACGAGGTCGCGCAGCATCCCCTCCTCGAGGAACCCGGGCCGCACCGCCGGGCCGAGGTAGCGGTCGAGCTCGAACCCGAAGCCGACCTTCGGCCGCTCGGCCACGCTGCGCGGCAGGAGCCGGCGCCCGAGAGCGACGAGCGGCGCCTTGCGCTCGGGCTCGAGCCGCGCCTCGAGCGGCAGGTTCAGCGCCAGCGCGACGAGGTCCGGGTCGAGGAACGGCACGCGGGTCTCGACCGAGTGCATCATCGTCGTCTTGTCCTGGCGGTTCAGGAGGTGCGGCAGGTAGAGGGCGAGGTCGGCGGCCAGCCCGCCCTCGAGGCGACCGCGCGGTCCCGGGTGGCGGTCGTAGGCGGCCAGCGCGCGCACCGCCTCCTCCCGCTCGAACGCCGCGACGCCCGCGTCGTGCCAGTCCGGCGCCGGCGCGACCCAGCGCGCGCCGCGCGCGCCCCGGCGACGGACCGCGCGGTACGCGCGCCGGGCGGCGGACTCGAGCCGCCGGCCGCGGGCCGCGAAGTCGGCGAAGTCGTGCAGGTGCAGCCAGCTGTAGCCGCCGAACAGCTCGTCGGCGCCCTCCCCGCTCAGGAGCACCTTGACCCCGGCGGCGCGCGCCCGCTCGGCGATCGCGGCCATCGGCACCGAGCTCTCGTGCGTCAGCGGGTACTCGACGTGGCGGACCGCGTCCACGAGCCCCGCGCGCCACGACTCGGCGGTCGTCTCGACCGTGTGCAGCTCGACGCCGACGTGCGCGGCCACCGCGGCGGCGAACCGCCCCTCGTCGTACTCCGGCTGGTCGACGATCCGCGCGTTGAACGCGTGCACGGTGCCGCACTCCGCGGCGAGCGCGGTGATCAGGCTCGAGTCGATCCCGCCCGAGCACATGGTGCCGAGCGGGACGTCGGACATCAGCCGCCGGCGGACCGACTCGCGCAGGGCCTCCTCGACCGCGGCGAAGGCCCCGTCGCGGCCGGTCCGCGCGAGCCGCTCCGCCCGGTCGGGGTCGACGGCGTCGAGCGGGTCGTACCAGCGCCGCTCCGCCGCCGCGAGCGTGTCGAGGTCGACCTCGACGACCGTCCCGGGCATCACGCGGTCGACGCCCTCGACCGGCGTGGCCGGCCCGTTCGCCCAGCCGGCCTCGATCGCGTGGCGCAGGACGGACGGGCGCACCCGCCGCGGCAGGCCGGCGGCGAGCAGGGCGCGGACCTCGCTGGCGAACCAGAGCGCGCCGTCGTGGCGGGCGACGTAGAGCGGCTTGACGCCGAAGCGGTCGCGGACCAGCAGCAGCCGGCGGCGTCGCAGGTCGAGCGCCGCGTACGCGAACAGGCCGTTGCAGCGCGGTATCGCGTCCTCGCCGAGCCGCGCCAGCGCCTCGACCAGCGTCTCGGTGTCGCTGCCGCCGCGCCACGCGACCGGCCCGAGCTCGCCGCGCAGCGCGAGGTGGTCGAAGACCTCCCCGTTGTAGGCGAGCCACCAGCCTCCGCCCGCGTCGGCCATCGGCTGGTGCCCGGCGGGCGTCGGGTCGACGATCGCGAGCCGCCGCGCGACGAGCCCCACCGAGCCGACGACCTCGACGCCCTCGTCGTCGGGCCCGCGGTGCGCGAGGGCCCGGCCCATCCGCCGGAGGCGGTCGCGGTCCGGCTCGCCGCCCGGCGCCGCGACGCAGCCGGCTATGCCGCACACGGGCTGGGGGCTATGCGGAGCCCTCCGGCGAGAGCTGGAGCGCGCACGAGTTGATGCAGTAGCGCTGCCCGGTCGGGTTCGGCCCGTCGTCGAACACGTGGCCGAGGTGGCCGCCGCAGGTCGCGCAGACAACCTCGGTCCGCACCATGCCGTGGCTCGAGTCGGTCCGCAGCTCGACGCCGCCCTCGTCCATCGGCTCGTAGAAGCTCGGCCAGCCGGTGCCGGAGTCGAACTTCGTCTCCGAGCTGAACAGCTCGTTCCCGCAGGCGGCGCAGCGGAAGACGCCGTCGTCGTGGCTGTCCCAGTACTCGCCCGTGAAGGCTCGCTCCGTGCCCTTCCTGCGCAACACCTCGTACTGCTCGGGGGTGAGCTCGCGCTTCCACTCTTCCTCTGACTTCCGAACCTTGGTGTCCATATCCACTCGATTCTCCTCGCTGAACGGTCGAAAGAAAGCCTAGTGGCGCGAAGGACCTGCATCGCTGTCGCGACCGCCGTCGCCCTGATCGGGCCGGTCGGCGGCGCGGCGTGGCAACCCGCGGCCGGCCGCCCGCTGAAGAACGCACCGGAATGCCCGGTGTTCCCGGGCTCGAGCCACTGGAACCGGCGCGTCGACCGCCTTCCGGTCGCGCGCGACTCCCGGACGCTGATCGACAGCATCGGCCTGGACCGCCCG
>DASVQB010000014.1:0-49590 GCA_036389295.1 Thermoleophilaceae bacterium
CGACGGGAAGTCGAGCGCCAATGCGTCGACCCCGAGCGCCTCGCAGAGCTGCGGGTCCGCTCCGGGGCCGCCCTTGTGGCCGGGCACGTGGAGCCGCGCGGGGTCACGCGCCGCGTAGTCGATCAGCGCGTCGAGGTAGGGCGCGCGCTGCTGCGCGGGGTCGGCTGCCGCCGGGCCCGCCGAAGACTCGGATACCGGCTGGCGATGGGCCATCGGCGCGAGTCTACGCCCGCGCCGCGAGCTCCAGCGCGCGCGCCACGGCGTCCTCGGCGGTCTCCACGCGCACGACGCCGTCGATCTCCCAGCTGCCGAGCCCGACCACCGGCGTTCCCGTCTTCAGCGCCAGCGCGATCTCCGACAGCGTCCCGTACTCGCCGCCCACCGCGATCAACGCGTCCGCCGCCCGCACGACCAGCGCGTTGCGCGCCTCGCCGAGGCCGGTCGCGACCGCGACGCTTACGAAGCGATTGGCGTCGCGCCGAGAAGACCCCGGCAGCAGGCCGACCGACACGCCGCCGCCCTCCGACGCCCCGCGGCACGCCGCCTCCATCACGCCCCCGAGCCCGCCGCAGACCACCACCGCGCCGGCGCCCGCCAGCGAACGCCCGACCTCCTCGGCCAGACGCACCTCCTCCGCCGAGGCGTTGCCGGCCCCCACCACGGCGACGTACGGAGCGCTAGCGGACGACGAAGTTCACCAGCTTGCCGGGCACGACCACGGTCTTCACGATCTCCGTGCCGTTCAGGTGCGACTGCACCTTCGGCGACGAGCGCGCGAGCTGCTCCTGCTCCTCGCGCGTGGCGTCGGCGGGCGCGGCCACGCGGTCGCGCAGCTTGCCGTTCACCTGCACGACTATCTCGTTGACGTCGGAGACGAGCAGCGACTCGTCCGCGACCGGCCACGGCTCCTCCCACACGCGACGGCCGGTCATCAGCTCGTACGCCTCGGCGCCGAGGTGCGGGGCGAACGGGAACAGGAGCGACGCCGCCGTCGCGATCCCGAAGCGCAGCTGCGACGCCCCGTCGCGCGTCGCCAGCAGCTCGTCGCGGTCGCGGTAGAGGTCGTTGACGAGCTCGATCACCGCGGCGATCGCCGTGTTGAAGCCGAAGCGCCCCATGTCGCTCGTGACCTTGTCGATCGCCCAGTGCGCCTTGCGGACGACGTCGGTCGGGTCGCCGTGCGGCTCGCTCGGCACGCCCTCGGTCGCGGCGGCCACGTCCGTCGCGATCCGCCACAGCCGCGCCAGGAAGCGATGGATGCCGCCCACGCCCTCGTCGCTCCAGTCGGCGCCCTGGTCCGGCGGCCCGATGTAGTTGATGTAGCAGCGCGCGGTGTCGGCGCCGTAGCGATCGACGTAGTCGGCGGGCGAGATCACGTTGCCCTTCGACTTGGACATCTTCGCCCCGTCGCGCGTGATCATCCCCTGGGTGAAGAGCCGGGCGAACGGCTCGTCGAAGTCGAGCAGCCCGAGGTCGCGCAGCGCCTTCACGAAGAAGCGCGCGTACATCAGGTGCAGGATCGCGTGCTCGACGCCGCCGATGTACTGGTCGACCGGCATCCAGTGGTCGACCACCGCGCGGTCGAACGGGCCCGACTCGTTCGCGGCGTCGCAGTAGCGCAGGAAGTACCAGGACGAGTCGACGAAGGTGTCCATCGTGTCGGTCTCGCGCCGGGCGTCGGCCCCGCACGCCGGGCACGCCACCCGGACCCAGTCCTCCGCCGCGGCCAGCGGCGAGCGGCCGCGCGGCGCGTAGTCCTCGACGTCCGGCAGCACCACCGGCAGGTCCTCGTCCGGCACCGGGACGATCCCGCACGCGTCGCAGTGGACGACCGGGATCGGGCAGCCCCAGTAGCGCTGGCGCGAGAGCAGCCAGTCGCGGAGCCGGTAGTTGACGGAGGCCCTCCCCCGCCCCTCCGACTCGAGCCACGCCACGATCTCCCCGAACGCCTCGCGGTTGTGCATCCCGTCGAAGCGGCCGCTCGCCACCATCGGCCCGTCGTCGGTGCACGGCAGCTCGCCGCACTCGATCACGCGCCGGACGGGCAGCCCGAACCGCTCCGCGAACTCGAAGTCGCGCGCGTCGTGCGCGGGCACCGCCATGATCGCGCCGGTGCCGTACTCCATCAGCACGTAGTCGGCGACGAACATCGGGATCTCCTCGCCGTTGACGGGGTTCGTGACCGTCCGTCCGAGCGGCACGCCGGTCTTCTCCCGGGCCTCGGCGCCGCGCTCCTCGGCCGACTCCGAGACCGCCCGGCTCACGTACTCGCGGACCTCCTCCTCCCGGCCGGTGCCCTCGACGAGCCGCATCACGTCCGGGTGCTCTGGCGCCATGACGAAGAACGTCGCGCCGAACAGCGTGTCCGGCCGGGTGGTGAAGACGGGGTAGTCGGTCCCCGTCGACTCGCAGCGGAAGACCACCTCCGCGCCCTCCGACCGCCCGATCCAGTTGCGCTGCATGGTGACGACATGCTCGGGCCAGTCGACCGTGGCGAGGTCGTCCAGCAGGCGGTCCGCGTAGTCGGTGATCTTGAAGAACCACTGCTCGAGCTGGCGGGCCTCGACCGGGGTGCCGCAGCGCTCGCAGCGCCCGTCGACGACCTGCTCGTTCGCGAGGACGGTCGCGTCCTGCGGGCACCAGTTGACCGCCGCCTCGCCGCGGTAGGCGAGCCCGCGCTCGTAGAGCCGCAGGAAGATCCACTGCGTCCAGCGGTAGTAGCGCGGCTCGTGGGTGCCGAACTCGCGGGTCCAGTCGATCGACACGCCCCACTCGCGGAACTGGCGGCGGAACTCGGCGATCGAGGCCTCGGTCGACTCCCGCGGGTGCTGCCCGGTGCGGATCGCGTGGTTCTCGGCCGGCAGCCCGAACGCGTCGTAGCCCATCGGGTGCAGCACGCGGCGGCCCGTGCGGCGGTGGAAGTGCGCGATCGCGTCGCCGATCGAGTAGCACTTCAGGTGCCCCATGTGGGGCTCGCCGGACGGGTACGGCAGCATCTCGAGCACGTAGGAGCGCTCGCCGGGGGCGTCCGGGTCGTTCGCCACCTCCCAGGTGCGCTCGTCGGCCCACACCTGCTGCCACCTGCTCTCGATGGTCTTCGGCTCGTAGCGCTCCACGGTCGCTCGCAGGTTATCCGGCGGGTCCGGGAGCGCCGGGCGCCGGTTCCGTCGCCCGCTTCTGGGAACATCGGCGTCGCGATGGAGTCCTCCAGCCCGTCGTCGCGGGCCGCGCAGATCGCCGCTCAGCAGGTCGAGGCGATCGTGACCGCCGCCGAGCAGGCGGCGGAGGAGCTGCGTGCGAACGCGGAGCGCGACGGCCGCGAGCGGGAGCGACAGGCCGAGCGCGAGGCCCAGCGGCTGCGCGACGAGGGCGAGGCGGCGGGCGCGCAGGCGCGTGCCGCGGCCGAGGAGGAGGCGGCGCGGATGCTGGAGATCGCGCGCAGGGACGCGGACGCGCGGGTCGCGCGCGCCCAGGCGGCCGCCGACGAGGCGCTGGCCCACGCGGAGGCGATCTCGAACGGGCTGCGCCGGCTCGGCGAGTCGCTCGAGGGCACCGCCGAGCGCATCCTCCGCGACGTGCAGGCGGGTCACCGGCGGCTGATGGCGGAGCTGCGGGTGGAGGGCACGGGCGGCGGCGAGCAGCGCGCCCCCACGAGCCGCGAGTCGGAGCTCCTGTCGGCGATCCGCGAGGGCGAGAGGGGCGGCGCCGGCGGGCGGCGCGGGCGGAGCAACCCGTTCGAGGACATCGAGCTGCCGCGCTGGGCCGAGCGCGACGGGTGAGGGGACGCCGGGCGCGAGGGGTCGCCGCCCGGTGATCGGCCCGGGCCGCGCCCTGCCGCGCGTGCGCTCGCCGCTCGCCGACGAGCTGGTCTCGCTGCGCGAGTGGCGCCGCGAGGACGTGCCGGCGATGACCGCGATGCTCCAGGACGACGCGATCCTGCGCTGGACCCGCGTCCCGGCGCCGTACGACGAGAGCGACGGGATCGAGTTCGTGGCGCGCGGCGAGGCCGAGCGCGCCCGCGGCGAGGGGATCAACCTCGCCGTCCTCGACCGCGACGGGCGCGAGCTGCTCGGGTCGATCTCGCTCCGGATCTCCTCCTGGGCCGACCGGCGCGGGCAGCTCGGCTACCTGGTGGGCGCGCACGCCCGCGGCCGCGGCGTGGGCCCGCGGGCGGTGCGGCTCGTCACGGGCTGGGGCTTCGACGAGCTCGAGCTCGAGCGGGTCGAGATCCTCGTCCACCCGGACAACGCGCCCTCGCAGAGGGTGGCCGAGAAGGCCGGCTTCCACCGCGAGGGCGTGCTGCGCTCCTACACGCGCGTGAAGGACCGGCGCTTCGACATGGTGTCGTTCTCGATGCTGCGGGGGGAGCTCTAGCGGGAGGCCGCGGGGAGCGGCGCGCGCCGCTCAGCCCGGCCGCGGCACGCCGCTGCGCCGCTCGACCGAGACCGAGTAGGCGTGGCTGCGCACGTGCAGGATCTCGTCGGGCGAGCACTCGATCCCGTCGGTCACCCGCGTCGGGTCGAACACCAGCACGTCGCCGTCGCGCTCGCGCGTGGTGTCGAGGCCGGTCAGCTCCAGCAGCCCGAGGTCGACCGTCTCGCGCTCCTCCGGCCACGCCACCGTCGGGTCGTCGAGCGGGTCGCCCTCGTCGGCCAGCCGCGCGAGCAGCCGGAACCGCACGGGCCCCGCGGCGAGCCGCTCGCGGATCTCCTCCTGGAGGTAGTCCGGCGACGCGCCCTCGAGCTCCTCGTCCGGCAGCGCCTCGACGCCGGCCTCGGGCTCGATCCGGTACCGGGCCCAGCGCTCGCCCAGCTTGAACGCGTGCAGCGAGTTGAACCGGCAGGTCGCGTAGCTCCGCGGCGGCACGAGCGACGGGAGGATCAGCTGGAGCGCCGCCCCGGTCTCCGGGTGCTCGGCCAGGAACGCGCCGACCTTCTCCATGTCCGGCTGGCCCGTCTCCGGGTCGGGCTTGCGCGCCAGCGCGAACGCGATGAAGGCCTCCGGGTCGCGCACGAAGAAGACCGGCAGCGTCAGCCCGATCACGTCGGTCGTCGAGCCGTCCGGCAGGTAGAGCTTGATCGCCATCCCGCGGCCGTCGGTCCGCTCGCCGTCGGGCGCGCCGGGGTCGCCGCTGCCGTTGGAGAAGCGGACGGTCACGCGCACCGGGTCGCCCTGCATGTGCGCCGCCGGCGTCAGCTCGGCCGCCTCCGCGGTCGCGGTGAACGTGCCCTCGCACAGGGTCCCCTTCGCGTGCGCCGCGCGGAACCCCTCGTGACGCCCGCTGATCGCGTTGATCGCGTCGACAGCCCGCTCGGCGACGCTCGTCATCCGCCCCTCCTTCCCTCGATCTCGTCGACCTGGTGATAGGTGCCGCGGTTCTGCCAGGGGAACGGCGGCGTGTCGACGGCGCCCGCCGTCGACGGCACGTTCTGGTCGCACGACGGCGGCCGCGCGACCGGGCAGGTCGCGAGCACCTTCCACGCCGAGGCGTCGCCGCCCTGCTCCTGGGTCACGAACTGGACCGCCTGCCGCAGCGTGTGGAGCAGGATCGCCCGGCAGCGCCGCCGGGTCGCGCGCAGCGCGCCCGGCCGCGCGGGCTGCGCCGTCGGGCCGCCGCAGTAGACCCGCGAGTAGCGCCCGCGGACCCGCCGGCCGAGCGCCGCGCGGAGGTCCTTCTGCACGTGCGTCGCCCACCCCCAGCCGAACTCGCCCAGCCCGAGCACCCGCCGCTCCACGACCCCGAGCAGCTCGGGCCCGAGCGCCGGCTGGAACGCGGCCCGGACGAACCGCGGCCACCACGCGTCCATCACCGCGACCGCGGCGCTGTGCTCGTACACGTTGTCGCCGTTCGAGTCGAGCCGGTTGCCGCCCGACGCCCGCCAGGCGTCGAGCAGCCGCAGGAAGCGCTCGTCGCGCCCGTCGCCGCGGCCGATGACCGCGCGCATCCAGCGGTAGGGCTCCTCGGCGCGCAGGTCGCCGGTCGCGGCGCGGTTCACGGCGCGGGTCAGCCCGGTCAGGTCGGTCTTCCCGCCGCGCACCGCCAGCTCCTCCCCGAGCCGGCGGTGGAGCAGCATCGCGTGGTGCACGGGGCCGCCGCGCCAGTCGGTCGGCCCCATCCGCCAGCCCACGCCCTCCTTGTTGTTCCACGAGACGATCACCTCGTTCGCGGCCTGCGGCCGGTTCGCGGGCCGCAGCGGCGTGAACGTGTAGCGGTCGGGGTCGAAGCCCAGCCAGTCCCCCGGCCCGTCGCCGCGGAACGGCAGGTCGACGTCGCTGCCGCGCGCGTGCCGCGGGTAGAAGCCCGACTGGATGAACGCCGCCTCGTCGCGATCGACGTAGAACCAGTTCTCGGTGCCCGGGAACGGGCTCATCACGCGCATGAACGAGCGCGCGCTCGTCGGCGCGTTCTCGGCGAGCCGCATGAACGGGACGTAGCCGGCGGTCTCGTTGAAGTCCACGGCCTTCGCCTTCGACAGCGCGACCGGCCTGCCGCCGACCGTGGCGAACGCGAACACCGGCCCGTGGACCGACCGCATGGTCCGGTAGGTGATCCGCTCGGGGGGCGTCGGGTCGATCGGCGACACCGGCGTCGTCATGCTCTGGTCGCGCATCGTGAACGGCCGGCAGGCGCCGCGGTAGCGGTAGTGGGTGCTGGCCTGCGTCGCCGGCGAGCCGTCCGGGTTGCAGAGGAGCTCGACGAACGTGTCCTGGTTGTCGCCGTTCGCGCTCGTCCCGCTCCAGGCGAAGTCGACGCCGTGCCCGATCAGCGGCCACGGCGCCGCGCCCGGGAACGTGACGCCGGACACGTCGATGCCCGGGCCGTGCAGCTCGTACTCGACGAAGATCTGCGGCGAGAAGTAGTCGACCTGCGGGCCCATCGCCGCAAGCGCCCGGCCGGTCCGCGACAGGCGCCGCGGCACGAGCACGGCGTTCGACATGTCGTCGGGCAGCGCGCTCCTCAGGCCCGAGACCGAGCGGACCCAGTCCGGGAGGCGGGCGAAGCGGGCAGCCGCCTCGGCCGCGCCCGGCCCCTCGACGATCGCGTTGCGCGGCTTCACCGAGCCGGCGTCGGGCACCGCGTTGCGGCCCGCCTTGACCGGGCCGGGGTCGTCGGACGGGTGGCGGTGGCGAGAGACGGTGAGCGCCTCCGGGTCCTGAGCCTCGCGCAGGTCGCGGTACGGGCGCCGCCAGCCGGCGCCGAACCGCTTCCGGAACGCCTGCTGCATCTGCGCGTTGACCTCCTCGCCGCCGTTCGAGACCGTGAACTGGGTGACGAGGAAGACGCCCATGGCGACGGTGTCGGCGGCCAGCCAGCGCGCCGGGCGCGCGCCGAGCGCCGGGTACTCGGCGGGGAGCTGGGCGGGGTCGGCGTTCACCTCGTCGATCCGCGCGTTGATCCCGTCGACGTACGCCTGGACGTCGTCGTGGGCGCGCTGGCCGGCGGGCCCGAAGCGAGCCGGCATCGCGTCGAACTGCGCGGTCAGCTCCTCGTCGGAGTAGTCCTGGTCGGTGAGCTGCTCGGCGTCGTCGGGCGCGGAGCCGGCGCCGAGCAGGCCGGCGAGCGTCCCCTTCGCGGTGCGCCGGATCGCGTCCATCAGGAACAGGCGCTCCTGGGCCGTGGCGTAGCCGGCGCCGAACATCAGGTCCGCGCGCGTATGGCCGTACACGTGCGCCATCCCGAACCGCGCGTCGCGGAACACCTGGACGCCCGGCCGCGGCGAGACGACCGACGCCACGCCGCCCGGCATCGAGCCGAACTCGCTGCGCTTGTAGAAGCGGTCTATGTCGTCCGGGCCGAGCGTGGCCGCCCGCGGCATCACGCCGACGTACAGCGGCTGCTGGTTGACGAACGAGTCGGGCGGCTCGCCGCTCGCCTGGTACGCGGCGAGGTCGGCGGCCGTGACCGACTGGCCCTCGCCCTGCGCGAGCACCGAGTGGAAGCCCCCGAGCGCCGGCACTGTGAGCGCGGGCGGCGTCTGCGCGGCCGCCGGAGCGGCGAGGGCGAGCGCCGCCATCGCGGCGGCGACCGGAGCGACCCCCCGTCCCGAGCGCATGCCCGAACTCTGCCAGACGGCGGCGCCGCCCGTGACCGCCGCCCGCGACGCGCGTAACATCCGTCGCTCGAGGCGATGACCGCGGCGGGGCCTGGATAGTCGCTGTGCGTGCGCTGGCGCCGGCACGGGCGCGGCCCCCCTCGACACCGCAGGCCATCGCCCGCGACACGGCGGTCACGGGAGCCCGCGCGCGCGGGCGACCCGGGCGCTACGCCCGGGACTTCTCCGGCGTGGCGCTGCACGCTCCCGCCGCGGCGGACGGCCTCGCCCGGCGCGTCGTGGAATCGCCCGGCGAGCCGCTCGACCCGGCCGCGCGCGCGTCGCTGGAGAGGAGCCTCGGGCACGACTTCAGCGCCGTGCGCGTGCATGCGGACGCCGCCGCCGCCGAGTCCGCGAGCATCCTGCACGCCAGCGCCTTCGCCCACGGCAGCCACGTCGTCTTCGGCGCGGGTCGCTACGCCCCGCACACCGAGTCCGGGCGCCGGCTGCTCGCCCACGAGCTCGCCCACGTGGTGCAGCAGGCCAACGGCTCGCCCGGCAGCGCGGCGGCCCGCGAGCGCGAGGCGGAGGCGGCCGGGCGGGAGCCGTCCCCGCTCGTCCGGCCGGGTCCGCGCTCGGCCGCGATCGAGCCGGCGCCCCTCCGGGCCACGCCCCCCGCGCCGGCGCCGGTCGTGCAGCTCCAGACCGACCGCGCCGCGGTCGAGGCGCGGCTGAAGGCGGTGCGCGCCCGCCTGGCCGCCCTGCGCGCCGAGGAGCAGCGGTTCGGCGACGAGTTCGCCGAGTCCCGGCTGACCGAGCAGCAGCGGGCGTCGGACGCGCGCGCCAGGGCGCAGCTCGAGGCGCAGGCGCGCTCCGACATGGCGGCCGCCGGACTGTGGGGCGGCAGCCTCGCGGGCGCGCGCATCCGCCGCGCCGCGGCCGCCGCCGTGAGCGGCGACACCGTCACGGTCACCGCCAGGATCCGGATCGCCTACCTGGCGCTGTCCGACAGGGAGGGGGAGCGGCAGGCCGCCATCGACATCCCGCGGATCGAGGCGGCGATCCGCGACGTGTGGCGGGTCGACATCGCGAGCGGCGAGTACGCGGGGATGAAGTTCCGGCTGGTCCCGCGGGTCTCGTACCTGAAGAAGGGCGCGCCCGCGCCGACCGACGACTTCCTGATCCAGGTGCGGGCCCCCGACACGGGCCCGTCGTCCGGCGACGCCGTGTCCGGCGTCATCAGCCTCGCGCCGGTGCACCTCCAGGGCTCGCGCGTGATCGTGGTCGCGCACGAGCTCGCGCACCTCTTCGGGTTCACCGACGCCTACCTGACGATGACCACCCGGGACAAGCGCAGGCGTCCGGTCGAGCAGTGGACGGTGGCGCGGCCCGACCCCGCGAACCGGCCCGACCTGCTCGGGCTGATCGACCCCGAGAAGCTGAGGCAGCTCGAGGCGAAGGGCGCCGTCTCGGCGCAGGACGTGAAGCGCCAGACGGGCGCCGTGCGCGTCTGGGAGGAGGAGGCGAGCGTCGTCCTGCGCGTGCTCGGGGTGGCCCCGCCGCCGCCGAGGCGGCCGGGCCCCGACAGCGAGGACTTCGACCCGGCCGACGAGCTCCAGCGCCTCCAGAGGGAGAAGGAGGCGCAGCTCGCGGAGATCCGGAGGCGCACCCAGCGCGTCGAGGGCGTGCGGCAGTCGCTCGACCGCGTCGAGGAGATCATCCGGCTCGAGCGCGAGGAGGCCGAGCTCGCGCGGCGGCTCGCCCCCGCGCCGGCCGCGCCCTAGCCGGTCCCGGCCGGGCGCCGCGCGGGCGCCCCGGGCTCCGTCGGGCCCTCGCGCGCGAGGCACGTCCCTATGCTCGTTCGATGGGGCTGTTCCCCGGCGGCGGAGGCAGCCGGGACATAGCGATCGACCTCGGCACCGCGAACACGCTCGTATACGAGCGCGGCCGCGGGATCGCGCTCTCCGAGCCGTCGGTCGTCGCGATCGACTCCGAGAGCGGGACCGTCCAAGCGGTCGGCGACGCTGCCCGGCACATGATCGGCCGCACGCCGGCCACGATCTCGGCGATCCGCCCGCTGCGCCACGGGGTCATCGCCGACTTCGAGGTGACCGAGCGGATGCTCCGGCACTTCATCCGCAGCGTCCGGCCGCGGCCGTACCCGCGCTCGCGCGTGGTGATGTGCGCGCCGTCCGGCGTCACGGACGTCGAGAAGCGGGCGGTCGAGGAGGCCTGCCTGTCCGCCGGCGCGCGGCGCGTCCACCTGATCGAGGAGCCGGTGGCCGCCGCCATCGGGGCGGACCTCCCGATCGCGGAGCCGACCGGAAGCATGGTCGTGGACGTGGGCGGAGGCACCAGCGAGGTAGCCGTCATCGCGCTCGGCGGGATCATCGTCTCGCAGTCGCTGCGGATCGGCGGCTACGACTTCGACGACGCGATCGGCGGCCACCTGAAGCGCGTCCACACCATGGCCGTCGGGCAGCAGACCGCCGAGGACCTGAAGCTCGAGATCGGGTCCGCGACGACCCTCGAGGAGGAGCTCGAGGCCAACGTCCGCGGCCGCGACCTCGTGTCCGGCCTGCCGAAGACGGTGCGGCTGACGAGCGTCGAGCTGCGCGCCGCGTTCGCCGAGCCGCTGCGCGCGATCGTGGGCGCCGTGAAGGAGACGCTCGAGCAGACGCCGCCCGAGCTGGCCGCGGACATCGCGACACGCGGCATCCTGCTGGCCGGCGGCGGCGCGCTGCTCAGGGGCTTCGACCAGCTGCTCCGGGACGAGACCCACCTCCCGATCGAGCTCGCCGAATCGCCGCTGACGTGCGTCGTGCTGGGCGCCGGGCGCTCGCTCGAGGAGTTCGACGCTCTCGAGGGCCTCGACGGCGCGGCCGCGCGGCGGCACGCGCTCAGGCGCTCGCGGCGCGCGTCGTTCGCCCGGCGCAGCTGATCCTCCGCCCGGGCGGCAGCCGGTCCGGGCGGCAGCCGGTCGCCCCCGCGTCGGTCGCTACTTCACCGGCGCGAGCGCCACGATCGTGATGCCGCCCTCCGCGGTCCCGTCCTCCGTCCACTGCGCGCCGTGGAGCACCACCGCGGTCCGCTCCTTCAGGTTCGAGTGGTCGAACCTCAGGAGGAGCCGCGACAGCGTCCTCGGCCCGAGGTCGACCGCGGCGGCCGCCACCACGCGATCCTGCGCGAACAGGCCGTCGCCGAGTCCGGCGCGCTTCGCGAACCCGCCCCGCTCGAACAGGCTCGCGGGGTCGAGCCCCTCGCCGCGGGTCTTGCCGAGGTCTAGCTCCACGGTCTGCGGAGGCTGCTTGGAGAACCCGGTCAGCCGGTCCCTGGGGATCGACTTGCGGATGCCGCCGACGATCGGCCTGGCCGGCGAGGGGTCGTATGCCCACACGACGATCCGCCTGCCGCGCCTCTTGATCGCGGTCGTGAGGACCCGCTCCCACCAGAGGCCCTTCGGCAGGCGGCGGCGCGGGTCCTCCTTCGAGCCGGCGCCGCCCTTGCCCATCGACCCCTCCTTGGTCGTCGTCTCGAGCACGTCGATGTTGTGCTGGGCCTCGTGCTGCTCGTTCGGCACGTCGAACGGGGAGCTCGGCGGGGTCACGCTCTCGGGGAACGCGCGCAGGACGAGGCAGCGGTGGCCCGGGCCCGCGGGGCTCGTCGCCGACGACGCGGGAGTCCACGAGAACGTCAGCACGCCGCCCGCCTGGTCGGCGACCGGCTCGCTGCCGGCGACGTTCGGCGGACGGAACCGCAGGTTGCCCGGGTCGATCCGCTGCGTGCCGGTCGTCGGGCTGAGCACGAGGCTCGGGTCGCCCGCGTACACCTCCGCGACGATCTTCTCCTCGAGGATCGGCTCCTCCTGGGTGTGGACGCGGATGCGGACGTCGTTGGGACCCTGCACCGCGGTGCCGGGGTGTGCCGGGATGTCGACGTCCGGGCTCAGCCACCACGGCGCCGGGCTGCCGGGGGCCCCGAGGTCGCCGGCGGTGTCCTCGACGTAGACGGTGACGTCCGATCCGTAAGCCATGCCAGCTTCCTCTCGCTCCGGGGGCGCGGTCGGTGGGGCTCCGCGACCGCGAGTCTAAACGCGCCTCGGGGGATACGATCGGCGTGTGCCCGACCGGCTCCACTTCACCGACTCGGACGACGCCAACGCCCTGATCGCCTCGGACCCGATGGCGCTGCTCGTCGGCTTCGCGCTCGACCAGCAGGTGCCGGTCCAGAAGGCGTTCGCGGGGCCGCTGGTCCTGCGCGAGCGGCTGGGCTCGCTCGACGCCGAGACGCTCGCGACCGCTGACCTCGACCCGGTGTTCCGCGCCAAGCCGGCGATCCACCGCTTCCCCGGCTCGATGGCCCGGCGCGTGCACGAGCTGGCCGTGCACGTGCGCGACCGCTACGGGGGCGACGCCGCGCGCGTGTGGACCGACGCCGCGGACGGCGACGAGCTCCGCGCGAGCATCGCCGCCCTGCCCGGCTTCGGCGAGATGAAGGTGAAGGCGCTCGGGTCGGTGCTGGCCAAGCGCTTCGGCGTCGAGGCCGCCCGCGACCTCGTCCCCTGGCACCCGACGCTCGGCGACGTCGACTCGCCGCAGGCGCTCGCCGACTACCAGGCGGCGAAGCGCGTGCACAAGGCCGAGTGGTCGAAGGCGCAGCCCGCGGGCGCGTAGCCGGCGGGCGGCGCGTCCAGCGGCGCCGGGCGTCAGGTCAGCGGCACCGGGCGTCAGGTCAGCGCCGCCGGGCGTCAGGTCAGCGGCGCGCCTCGCGGCCCGGCCGGGCGTCAGGTCAGCGCCGCGGGCCGCCGTCGTCCGGCGGCACGCTGCGCGGGCCGCGGCCCGCCCGGCCGGCGGTCGCGACCACCCCCCGCGTCCCGCGCGACCCCGGCGGCAGCGCGCCGGTCGGCTTCGCCGCCCCGCCGCCGGTCGGCCTCGGCGCCGGGGCGGCCGGCGACAGCAGCCCCTCGATGTACGGGGCGTTGATCCGGCCGTCGGCGCCGAACGGCCGCGGCAGCGACCGGCCGGCGGCCGCGCCCGAGCACTCGCTCTCGACGTGGTCGCGCGCGTCCTTGAGCGCGCCGAACTGCGGGTCCCGGAGCTCGTTGCAGGCCTCCTCGGGCAGTCGGCTCGCGCCGAAGATCGAGCCGATGGCGGCGCCGATTCCGAGGCCGATCAGGCCTCCCAGCACCCCGCCGACCGCCCCGAACAGCCAGCCGGCCGCCTCGGCCGACATGTTGAGCGCGGGCGCGAGCACGTCGGCTCCGAGGACCGCGCCGCCGATCGCTCCCCCCACGGCCCCGACCGCCGCGCCGATGCCCATGCCGATGTTGCGAGGACGGTCGGGGCCGGACCCGCAGCGCGAGTCGATCGTGGTCTGGATGCACGCCACCTCGGCGCGGTACGCGTCGCACTCGAACGCCGACGACGCCTTCGTGTGCCAGTCGTTGTACGCGGACAGGCACAGGTCGCCCGTGCTCATGCCGGTCGACTCGAAGCCACGCGCGGTCGAGCGCCCCGCGGGGAGCACCGAGTCGCCCCGGCTGCCCCGCTCGACGCACTCGTGCAGCCCGCGGCAGGCGGCGACGAGGTCGCGGTCGCTCTCGTGCGCCCGCTCGTGCACGTCGACGCAGTTCGTCCCCGCAACGTGCTCGCGGGCGACCGTCACCTCGTTCCGCCCCGTCTGCCAGTCGCAGCGGACGTGGCCCATGCTGTCGCCCGAGCCGGCGCGCTCCGCGCGCCCGGAGCGCTGCGCGGCGAGCCGGCGCGCGCGGCAGCCGGCGCACTCGCCGCCGGCGACGATCGGCGCGCCGCACGAGCAGCGCCGCGCCGTGGTCGGCACGCGGGCGAAGTCGCGCGGCACCGCCGGCTGGCGCAGGCGAACGGGCCCGGCGGGCCCTGCGTCGCGCGCTCCCGCGGCCGCGGCGCTGCGCTCGAGCGCGGGAAGCCGGACCGGCGGAGCGGGAGCGATCGACTCTGCGACTCGGGCTGCGGCGGCTGTCACCTGCCCGCGAACGGTACCCGCGCGCGCGGCGCCCCGAGCCGTGCGTCGGTGACGCATGTCACCCGCGCGCGCGCCGTCCGGGTCTGCAATGCGGGACCATCCGTCGTGCCACCGGGGAAAGGACGAACGCCGTGAGCCGCCGCACCCTCGCGCTCCTCGCCATCTGCGGAGGGGTCTTCCTCGCGTTCCTCGACACGACGATCGTGAACACGAGCTTCCCCGACATCCGGAGGGGGTTCGCCCACGCTACGCCGGCCGAGCTGAGCTGGGTGCTCGACGCCTACTTCATCGTGCTGGCGGCGCTGCTCGTGCCGGCCGGCGGGATCGCCGACCGGCTCGGGCGCCGCAGGGTGTTCCTCGGCGGCGTCGCGCTGTTCGTCGTCACGAGCCTCCTCTGCGCGGTCGCGCCGAGCTGGCAGCTCCTGGTCGCCGCGCGCGTGCTCCAGGGGATCGGCGCCGCGATCGTGGTTCCCACCTCGCTCGCCCTCCTCCTGCCGATGTTCCCGCTCGAGCGGCGCGCCGCCGGCGTCGGCGTGTGGGGCGCCGCGGCCGCCCTCGCCGCGACCGTCGGGCCGCCGCTCGGCGGATTCCTGGTCGAGGTTGCCGACTGGCGCTGGATCTTCCTCGTGAACCTGCCGCTCGGGGCGGCCGTGCTGCGCGCCGGCGCGCGTGGCCTCGACGAGAGCCGCGACCCGGCGGCGACCGGGCTGCCGGACCTCCTCGGGGCGACGATCGCCGCGGTCGCGCTCGGGCTGCTCGCGCTCGGGCTGGTGGAGGGCAACGGCTGGGGCTGGACGAGCGCGAGCACCGTCGGGTCGCTGGCCGGCGCGGCGGTCCTGGTCGCGGCGGTCGTGGCCCGCTGCATGCGCCACCCGCGGCCGATCGTCGACCTCGCGCTGATGCGCATCCCGTCGTTCCGACGCGGCACGCTCGGGACGCTCCTGTTCTCCGCCGCCTTCTTCTCGATGATCCTCGGGAACATCCTGTTCCTGACCGGCGTCTGGGGCTACAGCGTGCTGAGCGCCGGCCTGGCGGTGGCGCCCGGGCCCCTCGCGACCGCGGTCGTCGCCCGGCCCGCCGGGCGGGTCGCCGACCGCTTCGGCCACCGCGCCGTGATCGTGCCCGGCACGGTCGTCTACGCGGCCGGGCTGCTCGTCCTGAGGAGCGCCGGCATCGAGGCGGACTACGTGGGCGGGTGGCTCCCCGGCCAGCTGCTCAGCGGGATCGGCATCGGGCTCGCCTTCCCGACGCTCGGCGCCGCCGCGGCGGCGGACATCCCGCCGGAGCGCTTCGGCGTCGCGAGCGCCGTGACCGGCGCCGGCCGCCAGATCGGCGCGGTGCTCGGCACGGCGCTCCTGATCGCGATCGTCGGGGAGCCGCAGACGCTGGCCGCGGCAGCGGACGCGGCCGACGACGCGTACCTGTTCGGGATCGGCTCAGGGCTGCTCGCGGGCGTGGCCGCGCTGCGGCTGACGCCGGCCCGCGCGGCCGGCGCGCCGGTCGCGCACTCAGCAGGGCTTCAGCAGGCGTGAGACCGGGTGCGCCTCGCCGCGCTCGCGCTTGCGCGCGTACATCTCCGCGTCGGCGCTCGCCAGCGCCTCCTCGCCCGATGGCACCGACGCGTCGAGCGGCGCGATCCCGACGCTGACGCCCACCGTGACGCCCTCGATCGCGGGCGCGGCGTCGATGCGCTCGGCGATCTCGTCGGCGATCCGCCGGGCGGTCTGGACGTCGACGCTCGGCAGGAGGATCGCGAACTCGTCGCCGCCGATCCGCGCCACGGCGTCGGTCTCCCGGGCCCGCTCGCGGGCCGCGCGCGCCACCAGCTTGATGACCTGGTCGCCGGTGCGGTGGCCGCAGCGGTCGTTGACCTCCTTGAGGCGGTCGACGTCGAGGAGGAGGACGGCCGCGCGCTCGCCGTAGCGCCTGCAGCGCCCGACCTGCTGGTGGAGCTCCTCCTCGAAGCGCCTGCGGTTCATCAGCCCCGTCAGCGGGTCGCTGTCGGCCCGGACCTGGAGCTCGCCCTCGAGACGCTTGCGGTCCGAGACGTCGAACACGTGGCTGATCAGGTGGAGCGGCCGGCCGGCCGCGTCGCGGGTCGCCGACTGGAAGACGTGCGCCCAGACGATGTGCCCGTTGGCCGTGAAGAACCGCTTCTCCGTCTCGTAGCGCTCGACCTCGCCGGCGAGCAGCCGCTCGACGCGGTCGCGGCCCGCCGGCAGGTCCTCGGGGTAGGTGATGTCCTGCCAGCTCGAGCCCAGGAGCTCCGCCTCGGAGTGGCCGACGATCTGGCAGAGGGCGTCGTTCACCTGGAGCCAGCGCCCGTCGGGCGACGAGATCCCCATCCCGATGGGGGCGTGGTCGAACGCGCTGCGGAAGCGCGCCTCCGCGCGCGCGAGCGACGACTCCGCTCGGCGGCGCGCGGTCACGTCGTGCGCGACGGCCATCCCCGCGATCACGGCACCCTCCCGCGCGAGCGGCATGACCTCGAGCGCGTAGATGCCGCACCCCTCGGCGGGCGCGAAGTCCGTCCGCTTC
This sequence comes from Thermoleophilaceae bacterium, assembly GCA_036389295.1. Classification (GTDB taxonomy): domain Bacteria; phylum Actinomycetota; class Thermoleophilia; order Solirubrobacterales; family Thermoleophilaceae; genus AC-37. The sequence goes on from DASVQB010000014.1 coordinate 16,572, forward strand.
GAGCCGCCCGCCAGCGCGGCCGAGAAGGCAGGGGCGAGCTCGTGACGCGCGGACGCCGGCACGACGTCCCACACGCTCACGCCGTCCCGCGGCGGGCGCGCCCATCCGAGCGCCTCCGTCGCCTCGCCCGCCACGAGCACGCAGCGAAGCTCGCCGTCGAACACGAGGACCGCCGACTCGGGCAGCGCCTCGAGCACGCGGAGCGCCACCTGGCCTGTCCACTCCAGCGTCTGGAGGGGATGCGCGAGCCGTCGCATGGGAGCCTCTGACTATTCGCGCCGGCCGCTCGACAGTCCTTTACCGAACAGCCCGTCTGGACCCCCCTGATCGGCGGGTCTTGCGGGGCCGGGCCGGCCTAGCGCCTGCCGCGGTGGCGCTTGCGCGGGCGGCTGCAGGGCTGCCTGGTCGCCACGGCGTCCTCGGAGCCGTCGGCCCACCAGAACCGGATGACCGACTTCCAGTAGCCCCGCGCGGGGCACGTGGGCGGCGTGGTGGCGTAGCTGCGGACGCGGCCGTTCTCGGTCCTCGTGTACGGCGGCAGGTTGGTCGAGGATCCGAGCTGGAGGACGTAGTCGTCCGGGCACTCGGCCATCGGCTTCGTGCTCGGGAAGCACGTCGTCGTCACGAACTCGAGCGAGCCATCTGGGCGGAGCCTGCCGCGCACCACCGTCGAGCCCTCGGAGTTGACGAGGACGATCTGCTCGTCCTCGTTGTTCATGACGTCGACGGTGTGCGTGTAGCGGTCGAAGACGACGCCGTCCGCGACGGGCGCGTAGAAGACGCCCTCGGTCGTCCCGCCGCCGATCCGGCTCCCCTCCGGGCACGCCGCGGCGCCCTGGAGCTCGAGCTCGAGGTCGCTCGCGGTGCAGCGCTCCGGCACGCTCGTGTCGTAGCGCAGCCCGCGCGGTGGGTAGAAGACCATCCGCCGCAGGAACGGCGGCTCGCCCTCGGGGTCGCCGGCCGCGTGGTACCTGCCGGTGAAGGTGAAGCCCGTCGGCGCGTTGGGGCGGGTGGTGGTGAGGCCCTGGTCGACGGTCTCGCGCGGCCCCGTCCCGGGCTGCGCGGCCGCGGCCGCCGCGCACACGGCGGTCAGGGCCCAGACGAGCAGAGCTGTTGGCACGACCCGACGACCCATCCCCTGCTTCGTTCTGCCCGCGGAGCGCGGCCTTCTAACCGCGCGGCGAAGCGGTGTCCGCCCGACGTGCCGGCGTTGAGTGCTTGCGCGCGAGTGCCGATCAGGTGGGCATGGAGGTGACCTCGCGGCGGCTGATCGGGTACGTCCTGCTGGCGTTCGCCGGCATGGGCGTGCTCGCGATAGCGCTCGACGCGGCGGGCAGGGGCGTGGCGCTCGCCGTGGCGATCGCCGCGCTCGCGCTTCTCGCCGGCTCGTATGCGTGGGTGGGCCTGGCCTTCCTGCGCGTGTACGGGGAGGAGGACGCGAACAGGGTGCGGCGGCTGCGGCTCCGCGTGCACGTCCCGATCATGTTCGGCGCGCCGCTGGTCGTCATGGCGGCCCATCCGTGGGGCCCGGCGACCGTCGCGGTCGCGGCCGGCGCCTGGGTCGTCTGCCACGTCGTCTTCCTCCACTGGACGATCGTCGCCGGCCTGATCCTGCGGCGGCGAGCGCGCAGGTCGCCGCAGCCGCGCTAGCGGCCCCGGGCGGTTACCTCGGCCGGTCGGCGTCTCGGTCGTCGTCGACGACGACCACCGTGCCGGCCCGCGTGTCGGCCTCCGAGCGGCGCAGCTCGTCCCTGTCCATCGAGGCGACCGACATCAGCCCCATGAGCAGCCCGGCCCGCCCCAGCCCGCCGAGCTCGCGCCGCAGCGCACCACGAAGCGTCAGCCGCCTGCCGTCCGTGCGCACGACGCGGATGCCGAGGAGCCTGCGGCCCGGCGTGCGGCCGTTCGTCAGCCACAGCCAGAGCGGCGCCCCGAGCAGGAAGAGCGCGAGCGCGAGCAGGAGGAGGCCGGTGATAGCGGCGTGCGACAGGAGGCGCCGGTCGTTCGCGAGCCCCGCGAGCAGCAGCGGCAGCAGCGCGAGCGCCTGGTCGAGCAGCCCAGCTGCGAGGCGCGCCCGGATCGACGCGAGCCGGTGGGTCGTGGGCGCGACCGACGCCTCGGGCGCCGGTGCGACGGTCGCGGTCGCGCGCCGAGCCGCCGGAGGGCGCGCCGCACGCCGAGGGCGCGGCACGCTCCCCTTCCTGTCGAAGCCGCCGCCCAGGTGCGCCCAGACCAGCGCCGCGAGCACCGCGCAGCCGAAGACGCCGAGGAACCAGCCGACACCGGTGCTGCTGGGCCGCTCCATCGTGAACGCGAGCACCGTGCCCGCGACGAAGACCGCCGCGACGACGACGATGAACACGCGCTCGCCTCGGCGCGACAGCGGCTTGGACAGCGGCAGCTCGCGGCCCTCCGCCGCGGCGCGCTCCTGGAGGTAGGCGGCGGGGTCGAACGGGGGCGGCGCATCCGCCGGCAGCGGGATGGCGACCCCCGCCTCGCGGCGTCGCCTCTCGCGCAGCGCGGCACGCCGGGCGCGAGCGTCTGCGGTGCTCGTCTCCTCCGACACTGACCATCTATCGGCGCGGGAGGAACGCGCCTCAACGCCTCGCGAGTCTCCGAGATGCAATCGCCGGTATAGCCTGCCGCCGCGGACGACGAAGAGCCGGACGGAGGAGGTGCTGCGCAATGGCCGAGAGGAAGCCTGCAGGGAAGGGCAGGCAGAAGTCCACCAAGGGCACCACCGCGATCAAGAAGAAGTCCGGGGGATTCACGGACGAGGAACGAGCCGCCATGAAGGAGCGCGCCCGAGAGCTGAAGGCAGAAGCGCGCCGCGGTTCGCGAGCGGGCAAGGCGGATGGGGAGAGCGACGTGCTCGCGAAGATCGCCGAGATGCCGGAACCGGATCGCGCCATGGCCGAGCGGCTCCACACCCTCGTCAAGGCCAGCGCGCCAGCGCTCTCGCCGAGGACCTGGTACGGGATGCCCGCGTACGCCAAGGACGGCAAGGTCGTCTGCTACTTCCAAAGCGCGCACAAGTTCAAGGCGCGGTACGCGACGCTCGGCTTCAGCGACGAGGCGAGCCTCGACAAAGGCGCGATGTGGCCGACCTCCTTCGCGCTGACGAAGTTGACCTCCGCCGAAGAGGCAAGGATCGGCGCGCTCGTGAAGAAAGCGGTGAGCTGAGCCGAGGTCCCGACCCGCTCTCGCCCCGTCGCGCGGCTCAGTCCCCTTGAAGGCGGAACCGGCCAGCGGCCGCGCTTCTGTTCACGTCGGAGGCATTCGTGGTGCGGGCTCCTGCGACACTCGCTACCCGGATGTGCTCTGGCGGCCAGGTGACCCAACGCGCAGCCCGTCCGACTTCGAAGAACGGTTCGAGGAGATCCTGTCTTCGGTACGGCGCGACCGGGTGAACCTCACCCCGGTCACGGTCCATGACGGCCCCGTGTCCGTCAACTGGAGCGGCTTCTCCCATGGCGAGCTCGAACCCCGAGTTCCTCGAGAAGCTCCGCAGCCTCCGGCGGATGCTGCGCTGAAGCCGCCACGAAGCCGCGAACGCTGTCAGGTGTGTGTGGCACGAGAGGTGTAGTATCCAACACGTGCTCACGGTACCTGAGGCCGCTCGCCGCGTAGGCCGCAACCCGGAGACGATCCGGCGTTGGATCCGAGCCGGGCGACTGCGCGCGCGAAAGGTCGGAACGCAGCACGTGATCGACGAGGCGGACCTGACGCACGTAGCCACTCCGGCGGACGCGCTGCACGTGCCGGAGGTCCTCTTGCGCTTCGACTCGGGCCGACCCCAGCCCGACTGGGCCGAGGCCATCCACCGTTCTCGCCGCGCGCGGTGAGCGATCTCGTCGTGGACGCAAGCTTCGCCGTGCGCGCGTGTGGCGTGGAGAAGGGGTTCTCGGTGTTGGGACGCGCGAAGCTCAAGGCGCCCGCGCTGATGTGGTCCGAGGCCCGGTCGGTGATTCGCGAGACCGTTTGGCGTGGGGAGGTCGAGCTCGAGGACGGTCAGCTCACGTACCGCAGACTCGCGACGGGTCCCGTCGAGCGGACCGAGCATCCCGACCTGCACGAGGAGACCTGGCGCGTCGCGGAGGAGATGGGCTGGGCGAGAACCTACGACGCCGAGTACGTGGCCCTCGCCCGCCTGCTCGGATGCCGGTTGGTCACGCTCGACCGACGGCTTCGTCGCGGCGCCGACCGGCTCGGATTCGTGATTGCGCCGAACGAACTCGGCTGAGGCAAAGCCGCGTCCGCTCAGTGCGAGACCGTCTCGGGCCAGTCCTCGAAGAGACTCGAAAGCCCGACTGCCACCAGCTGGCGGCACACGGCCCGCTGGTGCGCCTCGAATGATCGGCGCTGAGCGCTGAAGACTACGGAGCTCCACCGCGGGTAGCCGAGCGCTCCCGCTTGGCCGTCGAGCACCTCGAAGCTGAGGCCGGGGAGCAGCAGAGCGTGGAGTCGTTCGACCAGGCGAGAGCGGGTCGCGGGACTTCTTGTAGGACGCTTCGGCGTTCCTGGGAGACAAGCCCGCGCGCAACGCTAAAGCAGCCAACCGTGTCAGTGGAGCTAGGGGGACTCGAACCCCCGACCTTTCGGCTGCCAGCCGAACGCTCTTCCAGCTGAGCTATAGCCCCGGGCTGAGGGGCTCAGTTTAGCCCCGCCCGCGGCGCCCGTCGCGGGCCGCGCGGCCGGCGACGCCCCGGCCGCGCGGCCGGCGCCCGTCGCGGCGGTATGGTCCCGCACCCGCAACCTCCGGAAGGAGCGCCATGGCCGTCCTCACCATGTTCAAGATCCCCGGCGACCCCGACGAGCTGCTCGCCAGGAAGCAGTCCGAGCTCGATCCGGTCTTCGAGCCGAAGGCGCGCGAGAACGGCGCGATCGAGCACCTCGTCGTGAAGACCGGCGACGGGATCATGATCGTCAACGTCTGGGAGACGCTCGAGGGCTCCGAGAAGACCGCTCAGGACGTCGGCCCGGTCGCCCGGGAGAAGGGCCTGCCGCAGCCGACCGACTGGAGCAGCTTCGAGGTCGCCCAGCGCGTGGTCGTGTCGGACGCCGGGATCGGGCCGGGCTAGCCGACCGACACGGCCGGCGCCTCGCCCCACAGCTGCTCGAGCCGGTAGAACGCCCGCGCGTCGGGCGTGAAGACGTGCAGCACGCAGTCGAGGTAGTCCATGAGGATCCAGCTCGCCTCGCGCGCGCCCTCCACCCGCTGGGGCAGGAGGCCGTCTCGCTTCAGCTCCTCGTGCACGGCGTCGTGGATCGCCTTGACCTGGCGCTCGGTCCCGCCGGAGCAGATCACGAAGAAGTCCGTGTAGCCCACGAGCGGGCCGACCTCGAGGATCCGCACCTCGCGGGCCTTCTTGTCCGAGGCGACGGCCGCGACCCGCTCGGCGAGCTCGCGCGGCGACGACTCCGGGGCGAAGCGGCTCATCGCGCGCCCACCGCCGCCCCGCCGGCTGCGTAGAGCCCGCGCTCGGCGATCCGCTCGGCCACGGCGCCCGGCACGAGGTACCGGACCGGCAGGCCCTCGGCCGCCCGCCGCCTGACCATCGACGACGACACGTCGATCCGCGGCATCGGGAAGAACTCGATCCGGTCGGCGGCGCCGGCCAGCCCCGCGACGGCCTCCAGCACCGCGTCGCGCCCCGCGCCGCCGCGCTCGGCGACCGCGACGGTCGCGAGCCGGAGCACCTCGTCGGGCTCGCGCCACGACGGCAGCGAGGCCGCCGCGTCCGCCCCGAGCACGAGCCAGAGCGACGCGGCGGGGTCGTGGTCGCGCAGCGCGCGCAGCGTGTCGACGGTGTACGACCGCCCGCCGCGGTCGACCTCCGCGGCCGAGCACGAGAGCCGCGAGTCGCCGGCGACCGCCCGCTCGCACAGGTCGAGGCGGACCGTGGGCCCGGGCTCCGGCTCGATCTCGCGGTGCGGCGCCCGCGCCATCGGCACGAGCAGCACCTCGTCGAGTCCGAGCTGCGCGTACGCCTCCTGCGCGAGCACCAAGTGGCCGACGTGCGGCGGGTTGAACGCCCCGCCCAGCACTCCGAGCCGAGCGGCCGCTACGGCCTCACCTGCCCGGAGCCCTCGACGACGTACTTGAAGGTGCACAGCTCGCGGATCCCGATCGGCCCGCGCGCGTGCAGCTTCTGCGTCGAGTTGCCGATCTCCGCGCCCATGCCGAACTGCCCGCCGTCGGTGAACCGGGTGGACGCGTTCACGTACACGCAGGCGGCGTCCACGCCCTCGGTGAACGCGCGCGCGGACTCGGTGTCGGAGGTGACGATCGCCTCCGAGTGCCCGCTGCCGTAGCGGGTGACGTGGTCGATCGCCTCCTCGACCGAGTCGACCACCTTCACGGCCAGCACGAGCGCGAGGTACTCGGTGGCCCAGTCCTCCTCGGTCGCGTCGTTGAGCGACGGGGCCAGGTCGCCCGCCAGCGACCGCGCCCGCGCGTCCACACGCAGCTCGACCCCCGACTCGCGCAGCTCGCGCAGGGCGCGGGGCAGGAGCTCGGGCGCGATCCCGGAGTGCACGAGCAGCGTCTCCGCCGCGTTGCACACGCCGGGCCGCTGCACCTTGGCGTTCACCGCGATGGCGACGGCGTCGTCGAGGTCCGCCGACCGGTCCACGAACACGTGGCAGTTGCCGGACGCCGCGTAGACCACCGGCACCGTGGCGTGCTCCTTCAGCACCGCCTTCAGCCCCTCCCCCCCGCGCGGGACGACGAGGTCGAGGTAGCGGTCCTGGCTCACCAGCTCGGGCAGCTCCTCGCGGCCGCCGCCGGCGACCAGCGAGATCGCGGCGGGCGGCAGCCCCGCGCCGGCGGCCGCGTCGCGCGCGAGCCCCGCCAGCACGGCGTTCGAGTGGGCGGCCATCGACGACCCGCGGAGCACGATCGCGTTCCCGGACTTGATGCAGAGCGCCGAGCAGTCGATCGTCACGTTCGGCCGCGACTCGTAGACGACCGCGATCACCCCGAGCGGCGTGCGGACCTTGCGCACGTCGAGCCCGTTGGGGAGCCGGTGGCCCTCGATCGTCTCCCCGACCGGGTCGGGCAGGGCGGCGATCGCCCGCACGTCGGCGGCGATCCCCGCGACCCGGTCCTCGGTCAGCCTCAGCCGGTCGAGCAGGGCGGCCGAGAGGCCGGCCTCCTCCCCCGCGGCCGTGTCGCGACCGTTCGCCTCGAGGATCTCGAGCGTCCGCGACTCGAGCGCCGCGGCGATCGCCTCGAGCGCGGCGTCGCGCGTGCCGGAGTCGAGCCGCGCGAGCGTGCGCGACGCCTCCTTCGCGGCGGCGCAGATCTCAGCGACCGTCTGCGTCCTCGTGGCCATGGGTTGAGGGTACCGCGCGGGGGCGGGCGATTCGAGGCGCCGCGCGGCTACTCGAGGACGAAGTAGTCGCGGTGCACGGCCTCCTCGCTGCCGCGCGGGAGCACCTCGCGGAGCTCGTCCGTCTTCATCCCCTTGACCCGCCGCAGCTCGTCGGCGGAGTAGTTCACGATCCCCTTGCCGATCGCCCCGCCGTCGCCCTCGGTCGCCGTCACCCGCACCGCGTCGCCGGCCTGGAAGTCGCCCTCGACGCCGACGACGCCGACCGGCAGCAGGCTCGTCCCGCGCTGGCGAAGGGCGGCGGCGGCGCCGTGGTCGACCACCACCGTCCCGTGGGCGGGCTTCGCGTACTTGAGCCACAGCTTGAAGCTCGAGATCTGCTCCGCGCGCGGGTGGAACCGCGTGCCCTCGTCGTCGCCGGCGATCGCGCGCGCGATGGCGCCCGGCCGGATGCCGTTGACGATCGCCGCGGGGATCCCCGCCGCCGTCGCCATCTCGGCCGCGACCACCTTCGACCGCATCCCGCCCGACCCCAGCGGCGAGGTCGACTGGCCGATGTCGAGGTGCTCGATCTCGGCGAGGTCGCGCACCTCGCGCACGCGCTCGGCGTCCGGGTGCGTGGCGGGGTCGGCCGTGAACAGGCCCTCGGTGTTGGTGAGCAGGACCAGCACGTCGGCGTCGACCAGGATCGCCACCTGCGCCGCGAGGAAGTCGTTGTCGCCGAACGAGATCTCGTCGGTCGCGACGGTGTCGTTCTCGTTGATCACGGGCACGATCCGCCACTCGAGCAGCTTGCGGAGCGTCTGCCGCGCGTTCAGGTACTGGCGCCGGGCCGAGAAGTCCGGGAAGGTGAGGAGCACCTGCGCGCTCGTGACGCCGTGCGACTGGAGCAGCTCGTCGTAGGCGCGGTAGAGCTTGCCCTGCCCGACCGCCGACGTCGCCTGGAGCTCGGACATCTCGACCGGCCGCGCCGGCAGGCCCTGGACGCTCATCCCGCGCGCGATGGCGCCCGAGGTCACGAGCACGACCGAGTGGCCCGCGCGGTGCAGCTCCGCCGCCTCCTCGCACACGTGGCCGAGCACGCCCATGCGGACCTCGCCGTCGTCGCGCGCGACGATGTGGGTGCCGAGCTTGATGACCGCCGTGGCCACGGGGCGAAGGGTACGGCCGGCCGCGGGCCGCGGCCGGGCGCGCCACGAGCCGGCGGGGCACCGCGCCCCTACCGGAACGGCGCGCCGGGGTCGAGCTCGAAGACGGTCCCGGCGATCTCCACGTCGTCGCCCGGCTCGAACCCGGCGGCCTCGAGGGCGCGGATCACGCCCATCGCGCGGAGCCGCTCCTCCACGTAGCGCATCGCCTCGTCGTTGGAGGCGTCGTGGCGGGCGAGGAGCCGCTCGACCCGCCGGCCGGCCACGCGGAACGCGCCGTCGCCGGTGCGCTCGACGCGGAAGTCGTCGCCGCCGGGGCGGTAGGTGCGGTGCTCCGCGAGCGCCTCGAGGCCGGGCTCGGCCGCCGGAGCCGCCGCCGCGGCGGGCTCCTCCAGCGGCACGCCTTCCAGGATCGCGCGGGTCAGCTCGTCCAGCCCGCGGCCGGTGGCGGCCGAGGTGACGACCACCTCGCGGACCCCGGAGCCGAGCCGCTCGCGCCACTCGGCGGCCGCGGCCGCGGCGCGGTCCTCGGTGACGAGGTCGGCCTTCGACAGGCACAGCACGCGCGGCAGGGACTCGAGGCCGGCGCCGTGGGCGGCCAGCTCCGCCTCGACCGCGGCGTGGTTCGCGACCGGGTCCGACCCGTCCAGCGGCGCCAGGTCGAGCACGTGCACGAGCAGCCGCGTCCTCTCCACGTGCGCGAGGAACTCGTGGCCGAGGCCGGCCCCCCGGCTCGCGCCCTCGATCAGGCCGGGGATGTCCGCGATCACGACCTGCCGGTCCGGGGCGTCGAGCGTCCCGAGCACCGGCTCGACCGTCGTGAACGGGTAGTCGGCGACCTTCGGGTGCGCGCGGGTGAGCCGGGCGAGCAGCGACGACTTCCCCGCGTTCGGCAGGCCGATCAGCCCGGCGTCGGCGAGGAGCCGGAGCCGCAGCTCGAGCCAGGCCTCCTCGCCCGGCAGCCCGCGCTCGGCGAACCGCGGCGCCTGCCTGGTGGGGGTGGCGAAGTGGCGGTTGCCGCGCCCGCCGAGCCCGCCGCGCGCGACGACGGCGCGCTGGCCGGGATCGGTCAGCTCCCAGCGGGCGCCGGGCGCGGCGCCGGGCGGCCCCGTGCCGGAGGCGGTCGTGCCCGGGGACGACGCGGCGACCGCGGCCGCCGTTCCCGGCGGCACCGGCACCTCGAGCGCGTCCGGGCTCGCCCCGTGGCGGTTCGACCCCTGGCCGTGGCCGCCGCGTCCGGCCTTGAAGTGCGCTCGGCGGCGGAACGACTGGAGGTCGCGGACCGACGGGTCGCAGACCAGCACGACGTCCGCCCCGCGGCCGCCGTCGCCGCCGTCGGGCCCTCCGCGCGGCACGTGCGCCTCGCGGCGGAACGACACGACGCCGTCGCCGCCGGCGCCGGCCTGCACGAAGATCTTCGCCCGGTCGTGCAGCACGGGAGGATCGTAGGGAGGAGGCGGCGGCCGGCCGCCCCCTACGCCACCGGCGCCTCCGCCGGCTCGCGCGACGACACCGAGGCCCCCACGCTCGCGGCCACCACGAGCGCGATCGCGACCACGTCGCGCGCGCCGAGCCCCTGCCCGAGCACGACCAGGCCGGCCAGCGCGGCGACCGCCGGCTCGATGCTCATCAGGATCCCGAAGACGCCCGCCGGCAGCCGGCGCAGCGCCTCGAGCTCGAGCGAGTACGGGATCGCCGAGGCCAGCACCGCCACCCCGGCGCCCGCGGCGAGCAGCTCCGGCTCGAGCAGCGCCGACCCGCCGTCGAGAACCCCCACCGGCGCGAGCGCCGCGCTGCCGGCCACCAGCGCCAGCGCCAGCCCCGAGCCGCCGGCGAACGCCCGGCCGGTCCTCGCGCTCAGCAGGATGTAGGCGGCCCAGCAGGCGGCGGCCACGAGCACGAAGGCCACGCCGGTCGGGTCGAGCGACCCGCCCTCGCCGCGGTCGGCGAACAGCGCGATGCCGGCCGCCGCGAGCGCGACCCACACGAGGTCGAGCCGCCGCCGGGACAGGGCGACGGCGACGCCGAGCGGCCCGAGGAACTCGATCGTCACCGCGATCCCCAGCGGCAGCCGGTCGATCGCCTCGTAGAACGCGAGGTTCATGCCCGCGAGCGCGAGGCCGAACGACACCGCCAGGCGCAGGTCGGCCCCAGAGCGCTCGCGGGCGGCGGGCCGCGAGACGGCCATCAGCAGGAGCGCGGCGAACGCGACCCGCAGGAACGTCGTCCCGCCCGGGCCGAGGTCGTCGAACAGGCCCTTGGCAAGCGCGGCGCCGAGCTGCGTGGAGGCGATGGCCGTGACGACGAGTGCCGCGGCGGGTGTCCTGGGCCGGCCCGTCGCGGCCGGCCCGCGCGACCGGCGGGGCGCCACCGGCGCCGCGATGCGGGACCGGCCTACTGCTCGGACGCGACCGAGATCACGCGGCCGCGGCGGCCGGTGTGGAACTCGACGCGGCCGGGGCGGGTGGCGAAGATCGTGTGGTCGCGGCCGATGCCGGTGCCGTCGCCCGGCTTGAAGCGGGTGCCGCGCTGGCGCACGATGATCTCGCCGCCGGTGACCGGCTGGCCCGCGAAGACCTTCACGCCGAGGCGCTTGCTCTCGGAGTCGCGCCCGTTGCGGCTCGACCCGAGCCCCTTCTTATGAGCCATCGTCGCCCTCCGTGTCGTCCTTCTTGCGCGCCGGCCGGCGCGAGAGCAGCTTCAGCTCGGTGATCTCGAGCCGGGTCAGCTCCGAGCGGTGCCCGCTGCGGCGCTTGTAGCCCTTCTTCGGCTTGAACTTCAGCACCCTGATCTTGGGGCCGCGCTCGTGCCCGGTGACCACGGCCTCGACCTTGACCTTCTCGAGCTCGCCGCGGTCCAGCACCGTGTCGTCGCCGTCGCCCGCGAGCAGCAGCGGCTCGAGCGCGACCTTCGCGCCCTCGTCCTCGCGCATGCGGTCGACGACGAGCGAGTCGCCCTTCTCGACCCGGTACTGCTTGCCGCCCACTCTGACGATTGCGTACATGACAGGAAGAGGCGCCCTTCCGGCCGGGCGCCGCGGGTGAGTGTAGCGGCGGGCCGGGGGTACGATCCCGGCGTGGCAACCGCCTCCCTGCCCGTCTCGCGGGCCCAGCGGGTGGAGTCCCTGCCCCCCGGCCCGCGGCTCCCGCGCGCGGTCCAGACCGCCGCCTGGATCGTCCGGCCGATGCGCGTCATGGAGCGCTGCCGCGACCGCTACGGCGACTCGTTCACGATCCGGATCGCCGACGAGGGCGGGCCGTGGGTGCTGATCAGCCACCCCGACCACGTGCGCGAGGTCTTCACCGGCGGCCCCGACCGCTTCCACGCGGGCGAGGCGAACCGCATCGTCCGGCCGGTCCTCGGGTCGAGCTCGATCCTGGTCCTCGACGAGTCCGCCCACCTGCGCCAGCGCAAGCTGATGCTGCCCTCGTTCCACGGCGAGCGCCTCCAGGGCTACCGGGCGACGATGGCCGACGTGGTGGAGCGCCACCTCGAGCGCTGGCCGCTCGGCTCGCCGGCCGCCGCGCGCCCGCGCATGCAGGAGATCACGCTCGAGGTGATCATGCGGACGGTCTTCGGGGTCGAGGAGGACGAGCGGCTCGAGCGGCTGCGCGCGGCGCTGGTCCGCCTGCTCGAGTGGACGACCCTCCAGCGGCGGCTGTTCCTCGCGGCGGCGGTCGGGCTCGACCGGATCGAGTCGAGCCGCCGGTTCGGGTTCCGCGACGCCCGCGACGCCGTGGACGAGCTGGTGCTCGACGAGATCGCGCGCCGCCGCTCCGACCCGGGGCTGGCCGAGCGCTCTGACGTCCTGTCGCTGCTGCTCCAGGCCCGCAACGAGGACGGCCGGCCGATGACCGACCGCGAGGTCCGCGACGAGCTGATCACGCTGCTCGCGGCCGGCCACGAGACGACCGCGACCTCGCTCGCCTGGGCGCTCGAGCGGCTCGCGCGCCACCCGGCCGCCGTCCGGCGGCTGGAGGAGGAGCTGGCCGCCGGCGAGGAGGCCTACCTCGACGCCGTCGTCCAGGAGACGCTGCGCCTCCGCCCGGTGCTGGCGATCGTGCTCCGGAAGCTCACCGAGCCGACCGAGCTGGGCGGCAGGACGCTGCCGGCCGGCACCTTCGTCGCGCCGTGCATCTACCTCGTGCACCGCCGCCCCGACCTCTACCCCGACCCGGAGGAGTTCCGTCCCGAGCGGTTCCTCGAGTCGCCGCCCGGCACCTACACGTGGATCCCGTTCGGCGGCGGCATCCGCCGCTGCCTCGGCGCGAGCTTCGCCCAGCTGGAGATGAAGGTCGTGCTCTCGACGCTCCTGCGGCGCGCCCGCCTGCGGCCCACCTCCGCGCCGGCCGAGCGGGTCGTGCGGCGCGCGATCACGTTCGCGCCGGGCAACCGGGGAGAGGTCGTCCTGGACGCCTCCGCCTGACCGTGCCGCGCCGGCTGCCAGCCTGCGCCGTCGCCGCGCTGGCCGCGAGCGCGGCGCTCGCGGCGTGCGGGGGCGACATCCGCCAGGACGAGCTGAACCGGAGCGTCGCCAACCTCCAGTCGCTGGCGGGCGACGGCGAGCTGCTCGCGCTCGGCGCCGCGGAGGACCGCACCAAGGCGACCTTCGTTCGCGCGCACGCGCGCGAGCTGTCCGAGGAAGCCGACCACGAGGCCGAGAAGCTCCACGACGCCTCCGCCGACCCGAGCCTCGAGGACGAGAAGCGGCGGGCGGTCGACCTGGCCGACCAGGTCTCGGCCGGCCTCGGCCGGCTCCAGGTGGCGCCCGCCGACCGGGACGTGGCGCGGCAGGTCCGCGAGCGCCTCCGCGGCCTCGCCGACAGCGCCGAGGCCCTCAGGGACGAGCTGTGAGGGACATTCTCAAGATCGCGCTCGGGATCATCGCCGCGATCGGCGGGTTCGTCGACATCGGCGACCTCGTCTTCAACGCGCAGGCCGGGGCGACGGTCGGCTACGCGGCGCTCTGGGCGGTCCCGCTCGGCGTCCTCGGGATAATCGTCTTCGCCGAGATGAGCGGCCGGATCGCCGCCATCGCGAAGAAGCCGAACTTCGAGCTGGTGCGCGAGCGCTACGGGCCCCGGCTGTCCGCCTTCACGCTGGTCGCGTCGCTGGTCCTGACCGTGCTCACCCTCTCGGCCGAGCTCGGCGGGCTCGGCTTCCTCCTCAACTACCTGTTCGACGTGAGCGTGCCGTTCTTCGTCTTCGTCGCGCTCCTGGTGGTCGGGGCGGCGGCGTTCCTGCTGCCGTTCGAGTGGATCGAGCGGCTGTTCGGCTACGCCGGGCTCGCGCTCCTCGTGTTCGTCGCGGCGGCGGTGAAGCTGCACCCGGACTGGGGCGACCTGGGCGGCGGGTTCGTCCCGGATGTCAGGGACTCGTCGGTGTACTGGTACTTCGTGGTCGGCCTCACGGCCGCGGCCCTGATGCCGTACGAGATCTACTTCTACTCGAGCGGGGGCATCGAGGAGGCCTGGACCGAGCGCGACCTGCGCGTGAACCGGCTGAACGCGATCGTCGGCTTCGGGCTCGGCGGGATCCTGAGCGTCGCGATCCTCGTGGCGTCGGCGCAGGTGCTGCTCCCCGCCGACGTGAGCCCCTCCACCGTCGGCACCGTCGGGCTCGCGACGCAGGTCCCGTACGGCGAGGTCGGGCTCCTGCTCGCGCTCGCGGGGATGCTGTTCGCCGTCGGCGGGGCGACGATCGACACGGCGTTCTCGGCCGCGTACAACCTCGCCCAGCACCAGGGTTGGAAGTGGGGCAAGCGCGGCGGGCTCGAGCGCGAGCGGCGGTTCACGCTCTCGCTCGCCGCGTTCTTCCTGATCGGGCTCGCGGTCGCCCAGACGGGCGTCGACCCGATCGAGCTGACCGAGTACGCCGTGATCTTCTCGATCCCGGTCCTCCCGCTCACCTACCTGCCGATCCTGCTCGTCGCCGACGACCGGTCCGTCATGGGCGAGCACGCGAACGGGATCGTCGCGAGGGCGCTCGGCTGGGCGTACTTCGGCGTCATCTGCGTCCTCGCCGTGGCGGCGCCGATCCTGTTCGTCGCCACCAACGGCGGCGGCTGACCGCAGCGGCGGCGCACGGCCGCGCGTACAATCCGGGCCGGATGGGGGGCGCGCGCGAGATGCGTGCGCGTGCGGCGGGGGGCGCACGTGCGGTGCTGCGGCTGGGCGCGGCCGCCGCCGTCATGCTGCTCGCGGCCTCGCCGCCGGCCGTGGCCGCCGACGGGCCGAGTGCGCCGGTCCTCGGCCCGGAGGTCCCCGCCGGGCACGGCCGGGCGGTGACGCTGCGCCGCGCCGCGGACCCGTCCCGCAAGGTCGACGGGCGCTTCGGCGACTGGCTCGGCCGCCCGTCGGGGTTCGGCGGCTCGACGATCTACTCGCACGGCGAGCTCGTCTACCAGGACCACCTCTTCGACGCCTTCGGCGCCGACAACGGGCAGGACGCCGAGCGGCTGGGCGTGCAGGACCCGCTCGCCGAGGCGGTGCCCGACACCTACCGGGTCGACCCGGCGATCCAGTACGTGCCCGGCGAGTTCGGGGTCCCGACCCCCGGCTACGACCTGAAGACGAACTACGGCGACCTCGACCTCGTCGAGCACGCCGACCTCTCCGAGCTCCGCGCGGGCGCCGACGCGAGCTCGCTCTGGCTCCTCGCCCGCACCACGACGATGACCGACCCGGCGAAGGTCGCGCTGCTCGTGCTGCTCGACACCGCGCCCGGCTCCGAGGAGCGCGAGGTCCCGTTCGGCGCGGGCATCCACACGACGCGCGCGGAGCACGCGCTGCTGCTGACCTCCCGGCGCGGCTGGGTGGCCGACCTCTCGACCGGCTCGGTGAGCGCGCTGCCGGTCGGCTCGGTCGCCGCCGACGCGAGCGGCTACGGGAACGCCCTCGAGGCGCGGGTCCCGCGGGCGCTGCTCGCCCCGCTCCCGGCGCACTTCGGCCTCGCGGCGGCCACCGGAACGCCCGACGGCTCGCGCCTGGCGGAGACCGGCCTCGGCGCGAACCTCGCCAACGTGGCGTTCCGCGGCGACGAGCCGGCCCGCAACTGGTGGGACAAGCGCCAGGCGCTCGCGCTCCACGAGCGGACGATCGACCCGTTCTTCGCCGACGTCGACCTCGACGGGCTGCTCCGCGGGCGCAACGAGCGCTACGAGCCCGGCGCCGGCTACCACGACCGCGTCTTCGCCTCGGAGGAGCGGATCTCGACCGAGCGCGGGCTCGAGGGAGCGCTCCAGCACTACGGCGTCTACGTCCCGACCGCCTACGCCGGGCGCCGCCGCTCGCCGGTCCAGTGGTGGTTCCACTTCCGCGGCGGCACCGCGCACATCGCGGCGGCGGCGGTGCCGCGGATCTTCGAGGACATGGGCGAGGACCGCGGCGCCCTCGTCGTCTCGCCGCGGGGCCGCGGCACCTCGACGTGGTACGTCGGCAAGGGCCACGCCGACTTCCTCGAGGTGTGGGAGGACGTTCACCGCACGTTCCGCGTGAACCGGCGCCGCGAGTACGTGAGCGGGCACTCGATGGGCGGCTGGGCCACCTACCTGATGTCGGTCCTCTACCCCGACCGCTTCGCCGCCGGCCTGCCGGCGTCCGGGCCGGTCACCCAGGGCGCCTGGACCGGCGCCGACCTCGAGGACTGCGACGACTACCACCTGCCCGACGACGAGCAGACCCCCTGCTACACGAGCGCGAACGGCGGCCGCCCGCGCGACCAGCTCACCCGGCCGCTGCTCGACAACCTGCGCTGGGTCCCGCTCGCGATCTACCATGGGACCGCCGACGAGCTGGTCCCCACGAGCGGCGTGATCCGCCAGGCCGAGCGGCTCCAGGAGCTCGGCTACCGCTACCGGATGTACCAGTTCCCGGCCCAGGAGCACTACGGGCCGCCGCTCGCCGACCAGTGGGGCGACGGCGCCCGCTACGAGTTCTCGTTCGTGCGGCCGCGGGTGCCGCCGCGGGTCACCTACGTCCGCTCGATGCCGTTCGAGCGCGCGACGGAGGAGGTCAACTCCGGCGGCGTGCCGTTCGACTGGGACTTCGACAGCGCCTACTGGATGTCCGGCCTCGAGCCCGTGGACGGCGACCGCGGCGTGGCTCGCTTCGACGGCCGCACGCTCGCCGTCGCCGACGATCCGCACCTCGCGCTGCCCGAGGGCGGCGGGCCGGCGGGCGCCGACCAGACCGGCCCGTACGCGATGTTCGGCCAGTGGTGGCTGCCGTTCGGCGACGCCGGCGGGACGAGCAACGGCTTCGAGGCGACCCTGACGGGCGCGCGGGCGGTGCGGCTCGACCTCGACGCCATGCGGCTCGACGCGGCCTCGCCGGTGGCCGGCGACGTGGAGACCGAGTCCCCGATGCGGCTGGTCCTCGCCGGGACGCTGCCGCAGCGGGTCGCGGTCGCCGTCGACGGCGCGCCGGCCGCCTTCCGGCGGCTCGACCGCCGCTCGATCTCGATCTCCCTGCCGAGCGGAAGGCACCGGGTGGAGCTGCGCCCGGCGCCCCGCTGACCCACCGCGTCGCATTCGTTCCGCTATGCGGAACGAATCCGTCCCGGTGGGCGAGGATCGCGGCTAGCTCGGCTCGGACGCCGCCGGGGCCCGGCGGCGACCGCGGCCGCCGCGGCGCCCGCGGCGCCGGTGAGCGGCCTCGGACTCGGACTCCTCGCCGCCTCCGCCGTCCGAGCCGTCGTCGTCCTGCCCGTCCACCAGCACCGCCGTGGCGGCGGAGCGGCTCACGTGCTCGATCCGGACCAGCTTCTTCTTGCCGATGTGCCGCACCGCGCCGGTGACCGAGATGACGTAGCCGTCGAGCTTGGCGACCGCGTCGTCCTCGTTGTACATGTGCGGCTCCTCGATCTCCACGTGGACCTCCTCGCCCTCGCGGAACGGGAGCGCGCGCTCCTCGACCTCCTCGCGCGAGCCCTCCATGGCCACCGCGAAGTGGTCGATCGGAAGCGCCTCGGTGCCCTCGAAGTGGAAGTGGCGGCCGAGCTCCTCCTCGATCTCGAGGATCGGCCGGCCCGGCCCGGTGAGCAGGACCGACGCCACGCGCGGGTTCACCTGGATCAGGAACGACTCGGGCGCCGGCCGCTCGGCCACCAGGTCCCGCAGCTTGCGGGCCACGTCGATCGCCACGGTCTCCTCGGAGAGCACGACGCCCTCGCCGTCGCAGGTCGGGCAGGTCTTGGTGAGGATCTCGCGGACGCCGTCGGTCACGTTCTGGCGCGTCATCTCGACCAGGCCGAGGGGGGAGATCTCCATCACGTAGGTCTTGGTCCGGTCCTCGTCGAGCATCTTCCGGAGCGTCTTCAGAACCGCGTCGCGGTTGCGCGACCGGGACATGTCGATGAAGTCGATGACGATGATCCCGCCGATGTCGCGGAGCCGGAGCTGGCGCACGACCTCCTCGGCGGACTCGAGGTTGGTCCTGACGATCGTGTCCTCGAGCCGCGCGCCCTTGCCGCGGCCGGTGAACGAGCCGGAGTTCACGTCGATCACGGTCATCGCCTCGGCGTAGTCGATCATCAGGTAGCCGCCCGAGGGCAGGTCCACGCGCCGGCTGAGCGTGGACTGCACCACCTTCTCGACCTCGAAGCGCTCGAACAGCGGCTCGTCGTCCTCGTACAGCTCGACGCGGTCGAGCAGCTCCGGCGCGGTGCGCGTGAAGAACGAGATGAGGCGGTCGTGCTGCTTCTGGTCGTCGACCAGCGCCCGCTCGAACTGGCCGGAGAAGATGTCGCGCACCACGCGCACCGACAGGTCGGCCTCCTGGAAGACCATCGCCGGCGCGGCGGTCTCGGCGGCGCGGCGCTGCAAGAGCTCGTGCAGCTTGTGGAGGTACTTGATCTCGCGCTCGAAGTCGGCGCGGGTCGCGCCGCGCGCGGCGGTGCGGATGATCGCGCCGCCGCCGGCGAGGTCGATCTTCGCCGCCTCCTTGCGCACGCGGTCGCGCTCCTTGTCCTCGAGCCGCCGCGAGACGCCGACCCCCTCGCCCTGCGGCACGTACACGAGGTAGCGGCCCGCGATCGAGAGCTGCATCGACAGCCGCGCCCCCTTGGTCTTCAGCGGGTCCTTGACGACCTGGACGATGATCTCCTGGCCGGGCTTGAGCAGCTGGGCGATCCGCTGCCCCTTGCCGCCGGTGCGGCCGCGGCGCTGCACCTCGACCCCCGGCATGACGATGTCGTCGACGTGCAGGAAGCCGTTCTTGTCGATCCCTACGTCGACGAAGGCCGCTTCCAGACCGGGCAGGACGTTGTCGACCTTGCCCTTGTAGATGTTCCCGACGATCGAGCGGCTCCCTCGCCGCTCGACGTACAGCTCCCCGACGCGCCACTCGGCGTCGGCGGGGGCCCTGCCTCGCCCGCGCCGGCCGCGTCCGCGGCCCGCGGGCTTGTCGCGCTCAGCCGGAGCTGAGGGCTGTCCCTCCGCCTCCAGGATCGCGACCCGTGTTTCGCCACGGTCCACCGTGACGAGCACTTGCTTCCTCAAGAAGTCCACCTCTCGGGTTCGTCCAGCACTGGTGCGCGCGCGCCGAGAGCGCGACGCGGGAGCCGGAGCTTCGTGTCATGTGCGCGACGCCTCCTGGCGGCGCGGCTTCCAAGCTCATGCCTCCCAGGGTAGCCGCAGCGCCGGTCACGCAACCAGCTCGCGCCGCTTCGCGTCCGTCGCGAGGCGCCCCTGGACGTGCACGGCCTGGAGCAGCCCGATCGCCAGGAACGTGACGATCACCGACGAGCCGCCGTAGCTCATCAGCGGCAGCGGGACGCCCGTGATCGGCCCGAGGCCGAGCGTCATGCCGACGTTCACGAACACCTGGAACATCAGCATCGCCACCACCCCGGCGACGATCAGCGTGCCGTACAGGTTCTTGGCGGTCGTGAGTATCCGCAGCCCGCGCCATATGAGGAGCGCGTAGAGCGACAGGACGAACGCCGCGCCCGCGAAGCCGAACATCTCCCCCACCACGCTGAAGACGAAGTCGGTGTGGTGCTCGGGCAGGAAGTCGAGCTTCGTCTGGGTCGCGCCCTCGGGGCCGCGGCCGGTCTTCTCGCCGGAGCCGACGGCGACCGTGGACTGCCGCAGCTGGTAGCCCTGCCTGCGCGGGTCGTCCGTCGGGTCGACGAACGCCGTGAGCCGGTCCTTCTGGTACGGCTTCAGCACCTCGATGCCGACCGCCGGCGCGGCCACCAGGACGCCCGCCGCCGACACGGCGACGATCGCGCCGATCGCCAGGAAGTGGGTCCACTTGGTCCCGGCGATGAACAGGATCGCCACCGCTATCGCCAGGTACACGAGCCCCGACCCGAGGTCGGGCTGGGCGACGACCAGCATCGCCGGCACGATCGCCAGCAGCATGATCCGGCTCGTGGTCTCGCGGTCGCCGAGCCGGCGCAGCCGGTCGACCACGAACCCCGACAGCGCGACCACCAGCAGCAGCTTCCCGACCTCCGACGGCTGGAGCCGGAGGAACGGCAGCTCGATCCACCGCTTCGAGCCGCGCGTGGCCGACGCCACGGCGAACACGAGCAGGATCAGCCCGATCATCGCGGTGTAGATGCCGAGCTTCATCTCGCGCAGGCGCGAGTAGTCGAACCGCGAGACGAAGATCATCAGCGCGATCCCCACCACGCCGTAGGCGATCTGGCGGTTCAGGTAGTGGTTCGGGTCGCCCGGGATGTCGTCGCGCGTCGCGTTGCCGACAACGTAGGCGCTGCACGCGATCAGCCCGACCGAGCCGAGCAGGAGCAGCGGGTCGAGCCGCAGCCACGGGGAGCGGCGCCGGTCCCCGTCGCGGAAGCGCTGGACCTGCTCGCCGAGCGCCGCGCTCATCGGGCGCGCACCCTACTCATAGATTCCCCCGCCGCCGGTGCCGGCCCCGCCGGTGCCGTCCGCCTTCGGCGCCCTGTTCCTGACCCCGAACAGCTCGGCGAGGATCCGGCGCGCCGCGGGCGCGGCCGTCTCGGCGCCGAAGCCGCCGGCCTCGAACGTCGCGACGACCACGTAGCGCGGGTTCGGGTACGGCGCGAGCGCGGCGTACCAGGACTGGTCGACGCGGCCCGGCCCCTTCTCGGCGGTGCCGGTCTTGCCCGCGATCGGCACGGGGAAGTCCTTGAACACCGGGTACGAGGTGCCGCCGGGCTCGCCCGCCGCCATCCGCAGCCCGTCCAGGATCGCCTGGCGGTACGCCGGCTTGATGTCGAGCTTGCGGCGGGCGGGCGAGTGGAACTCCTGGATCACGCGGCCGTCGGCGTCCTCGACGCGCCGCCCGAGGTGCGGCCGCACCACGAACCCGCCGTTGGCGATCGCGGCGTACGCGACCGCGAGCTGGAGCGGCGCGACCTGGAGGTAGCCCTGGCCGACGGCGAGGTTGATGTTCTGGCCGACGGTCCACGGGTCGTACAGCCCGGGGTTCTTCCTGTTCGCCCTGTTGAGCCACTCGGGGGTCGGGACGAGGCCCGCCGTCTCGCCCGGCAGCTCGATGCCCGTCGGGCGGCCGAGGCCGAGCCGCTTCGCCCAGTCCTGGATCACGTGCCCGTCGCCGGCGTTGTTCGCCTCGAGCCCGAGCCGGTAGAAGAAGACGTCGCTCGACACCTGGAGCGCCTTGCGGAGCGCCAGCGCGCCGTGCGTCACGCCGCCGGCGTTCTTGAAGGTGACTCCGCCGACCTTGATCGAGCCGCCGTCGAACTGCACGGTGTCGGGCGTGATCAGACCGCCCTCGAGCGCGGCGGTGGCGGTGATCAGCTTGAAGGTGGAGCCGGTGGGATAGAGGCCCTGGATCGCCCGGTCGGAGAGCGGCGCGCCGTTCAGCGGGCTGGTCAGCCGCTTGTAGTCCGCCGCCCGGATCCGCTTCGAGAAGATGTTCGGGTCGAACGACGGCGAGCTGCCGAGCGCGCGGACCTCGCCCGTGCGGACGTCCATGACGACGAACGCGGCCTTCGCCCCGCCGAGCGCCTGCTGGCCGACCCTCTGGACGTCGTAGTCCACGCTCAGCCGTAGCTGCCGGCCCGCCTGCGGCTCGCGCGCGGCGAGCTCCGCGCGGAAGTTGCCGAGCGCGTCGACCTGGACCCGGGTGGCGCCGTCGCGGCCGCGCAGGTAGCGGTCGTACGCGTACTCGATGCCGGACTGGCCGACGCGGTCGCCCTGCTTCACGCCGCGGTAGCGCTTCTCCTTGAGCTGCGGCCCGGTCACCTCGCCGACCGTGCCGAACAGGTGGGCGCCGATCGTGCCGAACGGGTACTTGCGCAGCGCGACCTTCTCGATGTCGACGCCTGGGAACCGCTCCTGATTCTCGAGGATGTACGCGAACTCCGGCGGCCGCACGTCCTGCTTCACCTCGGCCGGCGAGAACGGCAGCACCTTCAGCTGCTCGGCCACGTCGCGCTCGATCCGCTTGCGGCTCTCGCCCAGCACCCGCGCGAGCCGGCGGTACAGGACCCGCCGCTCGTGCCTCGACTCCGGCAGCTTGTCCGGGCTCAGCGTGACCGCGTACGCCACGCGGTTGTCGACCAGCACGCGGCCGTTGCGGTCCACGATCCGGCCGCGCGGCGCCTGCACGTTGATCTCGCGCACGCGGTTGTTGTTGGCCTCGGCGCGGTAGCGGTCGCCGGTCAGCACCTGGAGGTACCAGAGCCGGAAGAAGATCACCGCGAACATGACGAGCGCGACGCCGCCGACGATCGCTACGCGGAGCGCGAGCTGGGGGGTGATCGAGGGGCGTGTCTCGCGGTCGAGGTACACGTCTACGCGGGCCTGCGCTTCGGGTCGGGCGTCACTCTAGACCTCGAGGCCGCGGAGCCCGAGCGGGCCGGTGGGACGGGTCTGACCGCGCCGCCGGCGGTCGCGCGGCTCGACCGGGATCACCGGCCGGAGCACGCGGCGGACCAGCCCGAACACGGGCACCGCCACGAGCGCGTTCAGCAGCACGGTGACGAGCCCGGCGCGCAGCACGAGCGCGCTCACCGAGGCGTCGATCTCGAGCATGAAGCTGACCGCCCCGAAGGCGACCACGTACACGAGCGTCGCGGCGGCGCCGACCGGGATCGCGATCAGCCCGTGTGCCGGGTCGCGGATCTCGCCGAAGCGGCCGACGCCGTAGCCGACCGCCGTGAGCACGAGCGACGACGACCCGACGTCGCCGCCGAGGGCGAGGTCGGCCAGGAGGCCGCAGGAGAACCCCGCCGCGGCGCCCGGGACGCTGCCGCCGAACAGCGCGATCGCCGCGACGACGAGCGGGACCACGTCGAACACCGAGCCGAAGACGCGGATCCCCGAGAACCCCGAGACCTGCGCGACCACGGCCGCGAGGACCAGCAGGCCGGTCCTGACGAAGGCGCCCGGGCTGAGGATCACGGCGCCGCCCCGAGGCTCGCCTGCTCGGTGCCGGACGGCTGCGACGTCAGAACCTGGACGTAGTCGATCCGGCGGAAGTCCACGAACGGCCGGACGTGCACGCGCTGGTAGGTCTCGAGCTCGTCGGGGTCGACCGAGCGGACGCTCCCGATCGGGATGCCGCGCGGGAACAGCGACTCGAGCGGGCCCGACCGGAAGCCGGAGGTGACGACCGTCTGCCCCTTGCGGATCCGCCGGCCCTTCTGGACGAAGTCGAGCTGGAGGTCGTTCGGGTCGCCGATCGGGGTGAGGACGATGCCGTCGACGCCCTGCGGGACGATCGTCGCCGAGACGCGGCTCTCGCCGTCGGTGAGGAGCTGCACCGTGGCGGTCCCGCCGGACGCCGCGGCGATCTTGCCGACCAGCCCGTCGCCGGTGATGACCGGCTGGTCGCGCCGCACCCGGTCGTCGCGGCCCCTGTCGATCTGGATCGTGGACGACCAGTCGGTGGGCGAGCGGGCGATCACGCGCGCGGTGACGGTCCGCACGCCCTGCGGGAAGCCGGGCTCGCGCGGCAGCCCGACCATCGCGCGGAGCTGCTCGTTCTCGCGGATCGCCGTGCGCGACTGGGCGAGCTCGCCGCGGGCGGTGGCCAGCTCCTTCTTCAGCCTCTTGTTCTCGCTCTTGGCGTCGACCGCGTCGCCGACCCAGTTGAACAGGTCGCTGAACGGCTTGAAGACCTTGCTGGCCCCCGACTCGATCGGGTGGAGCACCTCCTGGGCGCCGCGCTGGATCCCGTGGACGACGCCGCCCGGGCTCTCGCCGAAGTACGCCGTCAGGAGGACGAGCGAAAGCGCTACGAAGACGCCCAGGACCGCTCGGCGCCTTCGTATGACCTTGCGGTCGTACACGTCAGTACCTGCGGCGGCGGCGGGAGTTGTTGCGGCTCGACCGGTGGATCGCCTCGAACTCCTCGAGCGAGCGCCCGGACCCGACCGCTACGCAGGTCAGGGGCGACTCGGCGAGGTGGGCGGGCATCTGGGTCTCGTCGCGGAGGCGGGCGTCGAGGCCCTGGAGGAGCGCCCCGCCCCCGGCCATCATGATGCCACGGTCCATGATGTCGGCCGCCAGCTCGGGCGGCGTGCGGT
Organism: Thermoleophilaceae bacterium; assembly: GCA_036389295.1. Classification (GTDB taxonomy): domain Bacteria; phylum Actinomycetota; class Thermoleophilia; order Solirubrobacterales; family Thermoleophilaceae; genus AC-37. The sequence continues at coordinate 40,540 of DASVQB010000014.1, forward strand.
CGAGGGTCTCCTTCACCGCGTCGACGATCGCCTGGAGCGGCTCCTCGAGCGCGTGGCGGACCTCCTCGCTCGTGAGCACGACGGTCTTCGGGAGGCCGGAGACGAGGTCGCGGCCGCGGATCTCGGCCTGGACCTCCTCGCCGAGCGGGAACGCCGAGCCGATCTCGAGCTTGACCTCCTCGGCCGTCTGCTGACCGATCATCAGCTTGTACTCGCGCTTGACGTAGTTGATGATCGCCTCGTCGAGCTCGTCGCCGCCGATGCGGATCGACTGCGACACGACGATGCCGCCGAGGCTGATCACGGCCACCTCGCTGGTGCCGCCGCCGATGTCGACGACCATGTTGCCGGTCGGCTCCCCCACCGGCAGGCCGGCCCCGATCGCGGCCGCCATCGGCTCCTCGATCAGGTAGGCCTGGCGCGCGCCGGCCGAGAGGCAGGCCTCCTCCACCGCGCGCTTCTCGACCCCCGTCACGCCGGACGGGACGCACACGACGACGCGCGGGTTGGCCCAGCGATTCTGGTGGACCTTCTGGATGAAGTGGCGGAGCATCTGCTCGGTCACGTCGAAGTCGGCGATCACGCCGTCCTTCAGGGGCCGGATCGCCTGGATCGTGCCGGGCGTGCGGCCCAGCATCCGCTTGGCCTCGATCCCGACGGCGTGCACCTCGCCGGTGCGGGAGTCGATCGCCACGACCGACGGCTCGGACAGCACGATCCCGCGCCCGCGCACGTAGACGAGGGTGTTCGCGGTGCCGAGGTCGACCGCCATGTCGCGGCCGCCGAACCCGGTCAGATACGAGAAGAAGCCCATCGAGTCGAGGTATCGGGCGGTGCCGTCCCGCCTGCCGCCGGCCGGCCACGCGCGGTTCGCGACCCCCTCTGAGGGAGGCCGGTCCGGGAGCGGAGAGTGTAACGCGCGGGCGCGGGCCCGCCTGGAAACCGGGCGATCCCTGTCAGGAGCGGGATCGGGCGAGGTCCGGCTCCAGCCGCAGCAGCTCGCGGACCGGCAGGCCCACCACGTTCCAGAAGTCGCCCTCGACGGCCTCGACCAGGGCGGCTCCGCGTCCCTGGATGGCGTAGCCGCCGGCGCGGTCGCGCCACTCGCCGCTCCCGAGGTACCAGGCGAGCTCCCGCTGCTCGAGGCGGCGGAAGCGGACCTTGGTGACGCAGGCCGAGGTGCGCTCGGAGCCCTCGCGGCGCACGGCGATCCCGCTCCAGACCTCGTGGGTGCGGCCCGACAGGCGCCGCAGCACGGTCTCGGCCTCGGCCTCGTCGGCCGGCTTGCCGAACGACCTGCCGTCGAGGACGACGGTGGTGTCGACGCCGAGGACCACCGCGCCCTCGACCGAGCGCGCCTTGCGGAGCGCGTTCTCGACCACCATCGCGCGCGGCTCGCCCGAGGTCTCCTCCTCGGCGTCCGGCGCGACCACGCGGAAGTCGACCCCGAGCTGCTCCAGGATGGCCCGGCGCTGGGGCGAGCGCGAGGCGAGGACGAGGGGGTCGTCGCCGGCCGGGCTCCCCGCGTGCGGCGGCGCGGCCACCCCTACCCCAGCTCGGGGAAGAAGATCCCGATCTCGCGCGCCGCGGACTCCGGCGAGTCCGACCCGTGGACCAGGTTCGTCTGCACCTCGAGGGCGAGGTCGCCGCGGATCGAGCCCGTGGCGGCCTCGAGCGGGTTGGTCGCGCCGATCGCCTGCCGCGCCGCGACGACCGCCTCGTGCCCCTCCATCACGATCGCCACCAGCGGGCCGCCGGTGATGAACTCGACGAGGTCGCCGAAGAACGGCTTCTCGCGGTGCTCCTCGTAGTGGCGCTCGGCCAGCTCGCGCTCGACCGTCATCTGCTTCATCGCCGCGATCCGCAGCCCCTTGCGCTCGAAGCGCGCGATCACCTCGCCCGTCAGCCCGCGGGCGAAGGCGTCCGGCTTGACGAGGATCAGGGTGCGGGCCATGGGCGGGCTTGAGTCCGGGTCGGGTGCGGGGCGGGAAGACTACGCGGGGTCCGCGCTCTGCGGGCGGGCGCGGCGGACCGTGGGCTGGTCGGCCGTCGCGCGGTCGCCGCCCGGGCGGGGCTCGTCCGGAGCCGCCGCCGTGCGCTCGGCGCCGGCGGTGGCCGGGCGCCTGGCCCTGCGCCGCGGCGCGGGCGCCGGCTCCGGCACGTGCGCGACCTCGGTCTCGCAGTACGGGCAGATGCGCCAGCGCGGGTCGAGCGGCCGGCCGCAGCTGGCGCACGGCTCCTTCAGGCGCTCGGCGCAGTTGGGGCAGCGCAGGAACGTCTTCTCGACCTCGTGCTTGCAGCTCGGGCAGACCAGCTCCTGGACCTGCGTCAGCCGCGCCTCGGCGGCCGCGATCTCGAGCTCGCGCTCGCGCACGTCGTCGAGGTACTCCGGCGGGCGGACGATCGCGTAGACGATCGCGCCGACGAACGGGAAGAAGAATGCCGCCGTGGCGGCGCAGGTGACGAGCATCGGGTCGCCGATCCGCCGCCGCGCGTCGGCGTAGGTCCAGAACACCAGCGCGAGCCAGACCGCCACCAGGAAGAGGAGCAGCAGCTTGACGGCGAGGTCCAGCCCGTCGTTGGTGATGCCGAAGATGGCGGGGGCACCCATCCGCGTCGGGAGTGTACCCGCGGCTGGGACGGCCAAATCGGGCGGTGCCTCCGGCGGGCCCGGCCGCCCGCCTCAGAGCAGCAGCCGGCCGAGGCCGTACCCGAGCGCGAAGAACGCCAGGATCACGCCCGCCACGAGGACGGCCACGAGGCCGACCATCGCGAGCAGGCTGGGGCCGTCGTCCTCGTTCACAGCGCCGACGCGCGCTCCCTCTCGTCCGGGCGGGCGAGGTCGGCGACCAGGTAGATCGAGCCGGTGGCCACGACCGCGCCGTCCGGGCCGGCCAGCTCGCGGGCCCGCTCGACGGCCGCGCGCGGGTCGGCCGCGGTCTCGGAGGGGCCGCCGCCCACCCGCTCCCAGAGCCCGGCCAGCGTCGCCGGCGACAGCGACCGCGGGTTGACGCTGCGCGTGAACACGACGCCGTCGCACGCCGGCGTCAGCTCGCGCAGCATCGTCGCGGCGTCCTTGTCGTCCAGCACCGCCACTGCGCCGATCACCGGCCGGCGCCCGCCCACCACCTCGGGGAGCGCCTCGGCGAGGGCGCGCATGCCGGAGGGGTTGTGCGCGCCGTCGTGGATCGTGAGCGGCCGGTCGTCCACGACCTGGAGCCGGCCGGGGATCTCGACCTCGGCCGCGGCCCGCTCGACGGCCGTCTCGTCGAGCCCGCCGAGGAGCGCCTCGGCGGCCGCCCGCGCGAGGGCGAAGTTGCGGCGCTGGAAGGCGCCGCGGAGCCGCGGGGCCGCGCCGGCCCCGGCCGCCGCGCCGCGCCCGGGCTCGCTGACGCCCGCCGCCGCGCCGGCCGCGCCCGCCTCGCCCTCCGCGCGCACCAGCCGCGCGTGGCGCTCCGCCGCAACGCGTCGCGCGACGGCGTCCGCCTCCGGCTCGAGCTCGCCCACCACGAGCGTGGCGTGGTCGCGGACCACCGCGAGCTTCTCCTCGGCGATGTCGGTCAGCGTCGGCCCGAGCCAGCGGGTGTGCTCGAGGCCCACGCCGGTCAGGACCTGGACCTTCGACGGGATGACGTTCGTGGCGTCGTAGCGCCCGCCGAGGCCCGCCTCCACCACCGCCACCTCGACCCCCTGCCGCGCGAGCTCGTGGTACGCCGCGGCGGTGAGCGCCTCGAACTGCGTGACGCGGTCGTCCTCGTCGAGCGTGCGGTCGACCATCCGCGCCGCCCGCGCCGCCCGCTCGACCGCCGCCGCGAACTCCGCCTCGCCGAGCGGCCGCTCCCCCACCTCGATCCGCTCGGCGAACGACCGCAGGTGCGGCGAGGTGTAGGTGCCCGTGCGGACTCCGTGCCGCTCGAGGATCGCCGCGATCATGCGGGTGGTCGACGACTTCCCGTTCGTCCCCACCACGTGCACGCTCGCGAACCGCCGCTGCGGCATGCCGAGCGCGGTCATCAGCTTGTGCATGCGGTCGAGGCCGAACCGCATGCCGAACAGCTCGAGGTCGAGGAGGTAGTCCTCCGCCTGACGGGCGTTCACGACACCCCGCAGGCTAGTTCCAGTAGTTGATGCTCGACTCGGCGAAGAAGAAGAACCAGACGAAGAACAGGATCCCGACCAGCACCACGCAGCCGACCATGATCGCCTCGAGCGCGTTCACGGGCGGGCGGCCCTCGGCGGCGTGCGACTGCGGCCGGCTCCACGCGTTGCGGACCGTGCGTCCCCGCTGGAGGCGGCCGGTCATCTCGCCGTGGATCCGGTTCAGCCGGCCGAGCGCCAGGCCCAGCAAGGTCATCGTCACGAGGATCCCGGTGCCGACGATCATGTAGACCGATCCCAGCGGGCGCTGGCTCTCGGTGAGCTGCGAGCCGACCCACAGCCACGCCGCGGGCGCCCCGATCCACATCGCGACCCCGCCGATCGACATCACGACCACCAGGCCGCCCGCTCCGAGCCGGGCGAAGACGGTGGCGCGCGGCGGCCCCCCGCCGACACTCCCGTCGATCGACGCCCCCATGGCACACAGTATGCCGATCGGGGCCGATCCCGCACCGAACGTCCATTTGACCACCGCATACGGGGGTGAAATGGACGTTCACCCGCTTCGGCGGGCCTTCGCCTACTCCGGCAGGCCCTCCACGAACTCGACGAGCTTGCGCGTGTCGCGCACCGGCGGCCCGTGCCCGAAGCAGGCGAGCCTCGGCTCGAGCGCGGCGAGCCGGCGCGCGGACTCGCGGTTGCGGGCCGGGTCGGGGGTGAAGACCTTCGGCGGCTCGCGCAGGCCGGGGATGCCGGTGACGAGGTTCATGCTGTTGAGGACGTCGCCGAGGACGAGCGCACGGTCCGACTCGCGCCAGAACGCCACGTGGCCGGGCGAGTGGCCGGGGACCTCCAGGACCTGGAAGCCCGCCACCTCGTCGCCCTCGCTGAGCTGGCGGTCGACCGGGTGGCCCGGGCCCGACCACGCCCGATCCATGACCCGGTTGACCCAGTGCGCCGGCTGGCGCGACGCGATGTCCCCCGTCTCGGCCGCCTCGACGTCGGCCGCGCCGACCCAGAACGGGACGCCGAGCTTCTCGCAGACCTCCCTGCTCGCGCCCTGGTGGTCGGAGTGGGCGTGCGTGAGCGCGTGCGCCGCGATCCGGTGCCCCCTCACCTGACGCAGGATGCGCCGGCCGGCGAACCGGGAGGCGGCGTCCACGAGCACGTCGCCGATCAGGTAGACGTTGATCGCGTTCGGCGGGAAGCCGCGCAGCTGGTACAGGCCGTCGGCGAGCTGCTTCACGCGCGGGAGCCTATTGGCTCCGCGCACTGCCACACTTCCGGGCGTGAGGCGCCGCCTGCTTCCGCTCCTGGTCGCCCTCGCCGGGCTCGCGGCGGCGGCCCTCCGGTGGCGGCGGAACCCCACGGCTTGCCCCTACAGCCAGCGCTGGTCGATCGACCTGCCGCGGCCGTTCCTCACCCGCGCGCGGCTGGTCGAGCTGCTCGACCCGCAGCCGGGCGAGCGGCTGCTCGAGCTCGGCCCCGGCACCGGCTACTACACGCTCGACGTGGCGGAGCGCCTCGGCAAGGGGCGGCTCGAGGTGTTCGACCTCCAGCAGGAGATGCTCGACCACGTGTCCGCGAAGGCCCGCGAGCGCGGCGTCGAGAACGTCGTGCCCTGGCAGGGCGACGCGCGCGACCTCCTGTTCGAGGCGGACCGGTTCGACGGCGCCTTCCTCGTGACCGTGCTCGGCGAGATCCCCGACCAGGACGCCGCGCTGCGCGAGCTCGCGCGCGTGGTGAAGCCGGGCGGGCGCGTCGTCTTCGGCGAGATCGCGCTCGACCCGCACATGGTCACGCTGCGGTCGCTCACCGAGCGCGGCGAGCGCGCCGGGCTCAGGCTCGACCGCCGCGTCGGCTCGCCGCTCGCCTACGTCGCGCGCTTCGAGGTCGCGTCCGCCGGCTGAGCCGCCGGCATCGCCTCGACCGCCCGCAGCCCCTGCGACTCGAGCGCCGAGAGCGCGTCGGCGACCGGGCGCGGCCGGCCGACCTTGTGGCCCTGGGCGTAGCCGACGCCCAGCTCGCCGAGCCGCTCGAGCGTGTCGTCGTCGGAGACGAACACCGCGATCGTCTCGGCGCCGGTCCCGCGCGCCACGTCCACGAGCGCCTTCACGACCAGCTGGGCGGTGCGGCTCTCCGACAGGGTCACGATCAGGTCGCCGTCGAGCTTGAGGAAGTCGACCGGCAGGTCCTTGAGGAACCGGAACGAGCCGAAGCTCGACCCGAAGTCGTCGAGCGCGAAGCCGCAGCCCATCGCGCGGAGCTGCCGCGCCAGCGTGCGGGTCCCGTCGGGGTCGCCGATCGCGGCGCGCTCGGTGACCGCCAGGACGAGCCGGCTCGGCTCGATGCCGGTCCGCGCGAGCTCCGCGTCGATCGCGGCGAGCAGCGACGCGTCGTGCAGCGACTGCTCCCCGAGGTTCACCTCGAACGTCACGTCGCGGCCCACCTGGGCCTGCTCGGCGATCGTGCGGATCACCCGCCGCACCACCCACTGGTCGATCTGGGCGGTGAGGCCCGCGCGGCGCGCGGTCCCGAAGAACGCCTGCGGCATGACGAGCCCGCCGTCGGCGCCGATCATCCGCAGCAGCACCTCGTGCTGGGCGATCTCGCCCGAGCGCAGGTCGAGCACCGGCTGGGCGTGGAGGGTGAAGCCGTCCTCGCGGAGCGCCCGCTCGATCTCCGGCGTGCCGATCGACGGGTCGTCCAGGTCGGGCTGCACCTTGGCCCCGCCGTTCTTCGCGGACTCGAGCTCCACGCGGAGCCGCTCGGTCTCGCGCTCGGCGATGCGGAGCTCGGTCCGCAGGCTCTCGTTCTCGGTCCGCAGGCGGTGGACCTCCTCCGCCGCGCCGGCGAAGGCGTGCGCGCTGCCGGCCGAGGCGGGGAGCGCTCCCGCGGCCGCGGCGGCCCCGTCCTCCTCCGGGGCCGCCTCCCCCACCACGTCGGCGTCCGAGCCGTCGAAGATCAGCAGGCCGCCCGCGGGCTGCCAGCGCTCCTCGACCCGCATGCCGCCCGGCCGCCAGCCGTCGTCGTCGAGCGGGTCGGGCATCTCGCCGCCGTCGAGGGCGGTCACGATGAGCCGCAGCACGTCGGCGTGGCGCTTCTTCATCCGGTGGACCTCGATCGGGTTGCCCCGGTGGGTCGCGATGTCCTGGAGCGCCTTGTTCAGCGGGTAGCCGTCGCCGATCCGGATCGGGACGATCGAGACCTCGGTCTTGACGAGCGCGTTGTCGCGGCGCCGCGTCTCGAGCTCGACCGCCCGGCCGGCGGCCTCCCCCTCGGCCACCTCGCCGCGGAAGAGCGGGCCCAGCTCGGCGACGAACCGGTCGCGCTCCTCGGCGGGCAGGAGCGCCGGGGCGAAGTCCTCGCCGACGATCTCCTGGGCCGACCAGCCGAAGCGCTGCTCGGCGGTCGCGTTCCAGGACTGGACCTTGCCGTCCTCGTCGAGCGAGAAGTGCTCGCCGCGGAGGAACCGCTCGATGACGACCTCGTACTTGGCGAGCTGGTCCGGCGTCACCCCGAGCGCGGCCTCGGCGATGTCCGCCGGCTTGCCGTCGGGCGTGTTCGCGGTGGTGGCGTCGTCGGGCGCGGTCATCGGTGTGGAGGGTGGGGCGCGCGCCGGCTCTGCGCGCGCCTCTGATGCGTCCCTTCGGCAGCTCGCGCGCGTATATGGCGACCTGACGGAACGCGGTAGAACAACCGTCCAGGCCGGCCCCTGCAACGTTCCTTGCAGCGGGGCGGCGGCCGAGGCTCCGGTCTAGGGCGCTACGCCGATTCCTCGGCGAGCTGCTCGGGCGGCTCGTCCTTCGCCGCCTCGGTGACCAGCGTGGGGCTGAGCCCCTTCTCGATCGTCTCCTTGGTCACCACGCACTTCTTCACGTCGCGGCGCGACGGCAGCTCGAACTGGACCTCGAGCAGCGTCTCCTCGAGGATCGACCGCAGCCCGCGGGCGCCGGTGTCGCGCTCGAGCGCCTTGTCGGCGATCGAGGTGAGCGACTCGTCGGCGAAGACGAGCTCGATCCCGTCGAACTCGAAGAAGCGCTGGAACTGCTTGACGAGCGCGTTGCGCGGCTCGGTGAGGATCGAGACGAGGTCGTCGCGCGAGAGCTGGTGGATCACCGACGCGACCGGCAGGCGGCCGATGAACTCGGGGATCAGGCCGTACTCGACGAGGTCCTCGGGGAGCACCTGCTCGAACAGCTCGCCCGCGTCGCGCGTCGTCTTCGAGCGGATCGCCGCGCCGAAGCCGACGCCCTTGTGCCCGATCCGCCGCTCGATCACCTTGTCGAGGTCCGCGAACGCGCCGCCGCAGATGAACAGGACGTTCGTGGTGTCGATCGTCAGTAACTCCTGGTGGGGGTGATTGCGCCCGCCCTGCGGCGGCACCGACGCGACCGTCCCCTCCAGGATCTTGAGGAGCGCCTGCTGGACGCCCTCACCCGACACGTCGCGCGTGATCGACGGGTTGTCCGCCTTGCGCGCGATCTTGTCGATCTCGTCGATGTAGACGATGCCCCGCTCGCACTCCGCGACGTTGAAGTCGCCCGCCTGGAGCAGCCGCACGAGGATGTTCTCGACGTCCTCGCCGACGTAGCCGGCCTCGGTCAGCGTGGTCGCATCGGCGATCGTGAAGGGGACGTCGAGGATCCGCGCCAGCGTCTGGGCGAGCAGCGTCTTGCCGACGCCGGTCGGGCCGATGAGGAGGATGTTCGACTTGTCGAGCTCGACCTCGTTGTCGCGCGCGGTGCCGGAGTTGATGCGCTTGTAGTGGTTGTAGACCGCGACCGACAGCGCCTTCTTCGCCTGCTCCTGCCCGATCACGTACTGATCGAGGATGTCCTTGATCTCCTGCGGCGTCGGGACCTGCGTGATCGCCTCCGCGACTTCCCGCTCCTCGTCCTCCGCCAGAATCTCGTTGCAGAGCGAGATGCACTCGTTGCAGATGTAGACCGA
>DASVQB010000015.1:0-42535 GCA_036389295.1 Thermoleophilaceae bacterium
CGGGCCGTCACCGCTGTCGAAGGTGACCAGCTTCACGCGCGCCAGCCTAACTGTCATGCCCGGGCGGGCTCGACCTCCGGCTCGATCTCGAAGGCAGTCTCCTCGCGGCTCTCCCGCTCGATGTCTCCCTCCCGCACCAACCAAAGTGCGAACACCGCCCCGGCGAAAGAGAGAATCGCGCCGAGGACGAGGATCTCGTTGAGGCCGTGGAGGAAGCCCTGCTGGGCCGCGTTCGCGGCCAGGTTCTGAGCTCCCGCCGGCAGGGCCGAGACCGCTTCTCCCAGGTGGCCTGAGGACGCTGCTTCAACCAGACCCCGGGCCTGGTCGTTGCTGAGGGCGCCATTCGCCGCCTGCTCGGTCTTGTCAGCGCCGGCGCCGAGGAAGATCGCTCCCCAGGCGGCGATCCCGACCGCAATGCCGACCTGGCGGAAGGTGTCGTTGATCCCGGCCGCCATCCCGCTCTGCTCCTTGGGGACGACGCTGAGGGCGACGTCGGCGATCACCGGGTTCAGTAGACCGACGCCGACGCCGCTGATCAGGAACCCGGCGAGGAGCGCGGTCCACTCCGAATCCATCTGCAGCCCCGACATCAGCAGCAGCCCGACGCCGGTCAGGGCGAGGCCGCCGCTCATCAGGTAGCGGGCCTTGACCTTCGCCAGCGCCATCCCCGAGAGCGGGGCGACGATGAACGAGGCGACGGTAATCGGCAGGTAGCGCAGTCCCGCTTCGACCGGCGAGAAGCCGAGGAAGCTCTGCAGGTAGAGCGTCAGGTAGAGGAAGAGCGCGAACATCGAGCCCGAGACGGCGAAGGCCGCCAGCTGGACGCCGGTGAAGGCGCGGCGACCGAAAAAACCAAGCGGAAGCATGGGTTGTTCGACACGCCGCTCGATCGCGAAGAACGCCGCCAGCAGCACCGCCGCGATCGCGAGCAGGGAGACGATCAGCGTGCTGCCCCAGCCCTCGTCGTTTCCGCGCACCAGCGCCAGCACCAACAGGAAGAGAGCGGCCGAGAAGGTGACGAGGCCGCCCCAGTCGATCCGGGTTGCGTTGGGGTCGCGCGACTCGGCGACCTTCCAGTAGGTGACGGCGATCGCCGCCAGCCCGATCGGGACGTTGAGGAGGAAGACCGACTCCCAACCGAAGCCGTCGGTCAGCAGGCCGCCGACCAGCGGGCCGACCGCGACCGCGATCCCGATCGTGCCGCCGTAGATCCCCATCGCCATCCCGCGTTCGGGGCCGCTGGGGAACTCCTGGGCGACCAGAGCCAGGGAGACGGCGAACATCACCGCGCCGCCGACGCCCTGCAGGCCGCGGGCGAGGTTGAGGAAGGTCGGGTCGGGCGCGAGCGCGCAAAGCAGCGAGGCGACCGAGAAGATCCCGAGGCCGATTGCGAAGACGCGCCGGCGACCGAGCCGGTCGGCGAGCGAGCCGGCGGTCAGCACCAGCGCCGCCAGCGAGAGGGCGTAGGCGTCGATTACCCACTGCAGGTCGGTGAAGCTGCCGCCGAGGTTCTGCTGGATCGCGGGTAGCGCCGTGTTGACCACGGTGATGTCGAGCAGAAGCATGAAGGTGGCGACGCAGACCGCGCCGAGCGTCCACCACTTGCGGCTGGTGTCGCCGGAGCTGTTTGCCGCCGCTGGGATCGAATCCATCTGAGGTCTCCTAGCCATCGGGTACAATTCGTAAGTCAACCTTGTAAGGCTTCCTGACCAGGCGACCTTATCAGGCTCCCTGACGAAATGAGTCGCGCCCCCGACAAGAACGCTTTTTGGATCCCCCTCCCGGGATTGCTCGACATCGCGTCCGACGAGCTATTTGCCGAGTTCCGGGCCGAGCTGGAGCAGTCCGAGTTCGGTGACATCCGTCCCACCCACGGCTGCGTCTTTCGGTTCGTCCAGGGTCAGGGGCTGCGTCTGACCGACATTGCCGAGCGGGCCAAGCTGACCAAGCAGTCGGTGGGAGAGATCGTCGACGACCTGGTCGAGCGCGGCTACGCCCAGCGCATCCCCGACCCGGACGATCGCCGAGCCAAGCTGATCTGCTTGACCGAGCGGGGCGAAACCGCCCAGGCCCACGGCCGCAAGCTCTTCGCCAAGGTCGAGAAGCGGTGGGCCGAGCGCTACGGAGCGGAGCGGATCGCCGCCCTCCGCGAGCTGCTCGAGGAGATCGCCGCCCACGAGGCGCCGGCGGCGGTGCCGGAGCGCGCCCAGCGCGAGCCGGCCAAGGTTTAGGTACCGACCGGTAAGCGCCACCGATCCGGGACGGCCTTCTACGGATGGCGCCCCGCCACCTGGCGGCGAAGATGACCCCCGGCAAGGTTCAGGGGAGAGGGCGGCGCCGGCTCGGAACGGAGCCGCGCCGCCCATAGCCCCGTTCGGAATGCGCTAGCTTTCGCTCCCGGGCTCCCCCCAGAGCCCGTCTCGAGTCTCTCGGGGGCGTAGCTCAGCTGGTTAGAGCGCCGGCCTGTCACGCCGGAGGTCGCGGGTTCGAGTCCCGTCGCTCGCGCTCAGTTGTAGAGCCGAATCCCGGGGTCCAGTCAGCCGGCTGTACCGGTCTTGGGCCGCTTATGGGCCGCCGATCCGTCGGGGAAGGCGTTGCATGCGTCCCCAGTGGGCCGATCTGGCTCAGCCCGCGGCGCCCGAACGGCGCGTAGGCGCCACTACCGATGTGCTCGTTGAGATCGCCGCCGCCGATCGTGATGCCGTTATGGGCATTCATCATCCGTGCGAAGAGACCGAGCTGGTACCCGCGGTAGCTGCGGTAGTGGGCATCGAGGTGGGTGTTGTACGCGCGGAGGTCGTGACCCCCGATCGTGAAGCTCACGGCGTGGATCACTCGTTTGAAATCCCGGTCCTTGTCCTCGTCCGCGCCGCCGGAGCGCGGGAACCACCGGTGTTGATGGTTGCGGATGTTGAAGCGTGGGCGGATGAGGATCGCGATCCCCTCCTTCTGACCCCCGGCCCAGTCGTGCAGCTTGTCCGACCGCGCTCCAAACGCTGGCGCGGTTACCTCATTCCGGGGGGTTGACAAAGCATTTTCGAGCACTCAGGGTAGGCGCACTGGCACTCGCGCCACGGACTCGGCGCCGAGTTGGACTCGCCACGGCAGGCAGGGGATCGGAATCTGCTGTGTCCGCACTTACGACGTATCACCGCCGGCTCGACGTGCGACGCAGCGGACTGCTGCTGGCGCTGATGTTCGCGGCGCTCGCGAGCGCACTACCTGGATCCGCTCTCGCGGCCCCCAGTCGTGATGCCGTGTTGATCCTCGAGCCAACCGTCTCGGGCGGGACCGCATCGAGGGAGGCTCAAGCCGCGTCCGCGCTCGGTCTGGAAGTCGACGTCGTCGATGCGACGGCGTGGCGCGCGATGACCGCGTCCGACTTCGCGCAGTACCGGGCCCTGATACTCGGCGATTCCGGCTCGGCCTCGCCCTCGAACTACGAGGCGGCCTCCGACACGGCGTTCACGTGGGGCCCCGTCGTCGACGGGAACTCCGTCGTGGTCGGATCCGACCCCGTCGACCACTACTCGTCCGGCGGCCACAACATCGTCGACAAGGGGATCGAGTACGCGGTCAACGATGCCGATCACACCGGCGTCTACGCGACGCTGAGCGACGCGTACGACGCCGCCAGCGAGGGAACCCCGGTTCCGTTCCTCGCCGGGCTGTCCGGGGGCGACGCATTCCAGATCCGGGGCGCGCACTGCTACGAGGACTCGCACATCGTCATCGACCACCCGGTGATCGACGAGATCACCGACGCCGACCTGTCGAACTGGGGCTGCTCGGTGCACAATACGTTCACCTCGTTCCCCGACGACTTCGTCGCGCTGGCGATCGCCGAGGGCGATGGGGACTTCGTCGCCCCGGACGGCTCCGTCGGCTTCCCGTACATCCTCGCCCGGGGGCGCACGACCACCTACGCCGGCCGCAACATCGCGGCGCTCGGCGACTCGGTGAGCGCTGGTGAGGGGATCGCCGAGGGCTGGGTGTGGAAGCCCGAGGGCGAGGGCGACGGTCAGTGGGAGCAGGAGGGCCCGCGGTTCGCGTGGGACACCGTGTTCACGAGTGGGCAGTGCCACCAAACGCCGCAGGCGCATCCGCGGGTGCTCGCCACTGAGCTGAGCGCCGCGATTCTGCACCTGTCGTGCACCGGTGCGACCGCGGACAACGTGCTCGGGCCGTTCTCCGACAGAGACGTCGACGAGCCTCAGATCGGATCGCTGTACGACGCGGCGCTGCCCGACATCGTGACCCTGAGCGTCGGCGCGAACGACATCAGGTTCGTCGACATCGTCATCGACTGCATCGAGCCGCATCTGCGGCTCTTCGATAACACCGACTGCCGCTTCGACGACGCCGACCTCAACGCGCGCTTCGACCGCCAGCAGGCGGGCCTCCGGCGGGTTCTCGAGGAGATCCAGCGGCGCGGCAGCGCAGCCGGAAAGGTCCCGATCGTCGCGATCACCCAGTACGCGGACCCGTTCCCACTCCAGTGGAGCGACAAGTGCCCCGACCTCGACCTCCCCCTCCCGGGCATCACTCTGAGCAAGGGCGAGATCGACTTCATGCGCGGCGGGCTAAAGCGACTCAACGACGGCATCGCGGCAGTGGCGCGCGATTTTCCGAATGCGGTGGTCGTCGCCCCGCCGCGGTCGTTCGGATCGCACCGCTTCTGCACGCCCGAGCCGTGGACGTTCGGCCCGTCGCTGGTCTTCGACAAGAGCCTGGACGGACTCCACGAGGGTTGGGACGTGGGCTTCTCCAAGACACCCTTCCACCCCACTGCCGACGGCCAGGCGGCGATAGCCGGTCGGCTCAGCGGCCCGGTGGCGACGAAGGTCGCCGTGCGCAGCGGCACCAATGTGAACGTCCGCACGCCCTCCGGTCCGCAGGTCCGGTTCTCGGGCGTGACCCTCCCCGGCGGGCTGGTCGCCGACCCGGCGAGCGTGCCCGCGCTGCCTCCGACGGCCTCGTTCCTGCTCAAGCAGGCATGGGACATCACCACGTCCGCGGTCTTCAACGGACCCGCGGAGATCCTCCTGCCCGCGGGTCCCGGCGATGCGATCTGGCACTTCACCAACGGCGCATGGCAGAAGCTCCAGACCACTTTCTCAAACGGGTTCGCGTCGGCGTTCCTCGACCACTTCTCACCGGTTGCAGTAGGTCCCGACGTGCCCGACCTAACCGCCCGTCTCGCCGCTGTCGCGCCCGGACAGGCTCCTTACGAGGTGGGATTCGACGCATCCGCGTCCACGGTCGCGGACGGCAGCACCCCCACGTCCTACGAGTGGGACTTCGGCGACGGCGAGACCGCGACGGGCCCAACGCCCTCGCACCGCTTCGCGCAGTCAGGTGCCTATGAGGTCAGGGTGACGGTGACATCGGCGGACGGCGCGGTCGACGTCGCGTCGACCGTGGTGAACGTGACGAACGCCGCGCCGGTCGCGGTGATCGACGCGCCAGCCAGTGGAATCGTCGGCGACCGACTCGGCTTCAACGGCGAGCGCTCCTCCGACCCCAACGGTCGCGTCGGCGAAGTGACTTGGGACTTCGGCGACGGCACCCCTCCGGTCACCGGTGTGACCGTGCCGCACGCGTACGGGGCGGCCGGGACGTATCTCGTCAGCATGCGTGCGCGCGATGACGAAGGCCAGGAATCCCTGGCGCAGCGAACGATCGTCATCGAGCCCCGGCCCGTGCAACCGCTGTTGCCGCGTTTCGAAGGGAAGTTGCGGCTCTCGCACACGCGCTTCCGCGCCGCCGCTCGCGGGAAGAGCGTCACGAAGACGAGGAGGCGTCCGCCCGTCGGGACGAAGGTGTCCTACCGGCTGACGAGCGCTGTGCGTGTCGCGTTCGTCGTAGAGCAGACGACGCGGGGCCGGAAGGTGGGCAAGCGGTGCGTCAAGCCGACGAAGAAGAACCGCGGACGCAAGGCCTGCAAGCGAACCGTGATACTCAGGGGCGGCTTCACCCACGAGGGCGCTACCGGGCCGAACGCGTTGAAGTTCACGGGGCGGCTCGGTGGACGAACGCTGAAGCCCGGCAAGTACTCGTTGGTGGCCACCGCCGGCGACCGGCGCACCGCGGGTGTGCCGCTCCTTCGAACGAGATTCACCGTCGTCCGCTGACGCGCACCACGGGGGAACTCGATTGACGCACCCGCGCGCAATCAGGATCGCATTGCTGGGTGTGCTGGCCCTTCACCGTCGGCGCAGCTGGGGCTGGCAGCAGCCCGTCCGTTCGCGTCTGGTCCGTCCCACCGTCAGACAGCTACATGGGCCGCTCATGGGCCGCCTGAGTCGGTCCGAGTGACAGGCCGGTCTGGGCGACCCCCCGGGTCCCGCGCGGTGCTTCAAGATCCTTCCTTAAGCGAACAGTCGGCTCCGCCGCGACCACCCGCGGAGATCGAATAGGGGCCGGCCGAGATCGCCGCAGGCGTAGCTAGATGTGGGTGGTCGCAGAGCGACTGGAGCGCCAGGTGTGCCGGCGGCGAAGCCATGCGCGGAGTGAAGCATGTTCGGCGAGAACCTGTGATGGGGAGGCCGTTTACGGCCAGACGGAAGTCTCGCGAAGCGGTCCCGTTTCCGGTGCTGCGTGCGACGCGATCCTCTAGCTCGCCACTCCGCCTTCCAGGTAGGCGTCGAGCAATTTGGCCGCCTCAGCCTCATTGCCCGGCATCAAGTGCCCGTAGCGGCTCCATAGGCGTGGCGATCATCCCAGCCGCGCATCCTCGCTGTCAATGCCGCTAAGGACCACCGTCCTCCAGCTCTAGTTCCTTATGGGCATCCAGTCTCGACAGAGCCTTCTAGGCGGCGCCGCTGAGGTCTCGAAGAATCGCGGTCGCGCGGCTCGTCAGAGCGGCAGCGACGGGTCGTCCGGGTCCTGTCCCTCCTCGATCGTCACCGGCAGCTCCCTCCTGAGGATCGGCGCCGGGTGCCGCTGGTGCGGCCGGAACAGCTCGACCTCGCAGACGATCGTCCCGCGGCGCGCCCGGTTCTGGCCGAGGATCCTCCGGACCGGGCTCGGCACGAAGACCTCTCGGTTGTCCTCGTGGAGGACCCAGGTGTCCCTCGCGGAGCGGGCGGACTCGAGGCGGTACGACATCCCGCCGGCCTCCAGCCTCCAGCGGAAGTGGAAGCCGGCGTCGGGCGGCGCGCCGTCGATGTAGAAGGTCGGCTCCGACGGGACGTTCGTCTGCGTGTAGATCCTCGTGCCGCCGAGGATGCCGGCCGTCCGGAACCGGACGGCGAGGTTGTCGCCATGGTAGGTCGCGGCGCGATCGCGACGCTGCGCCGCCGGCAGGTAGCGCAGGAAGTACACGAGGCACGCGTAGGAGTCGGCGTTGTTCAGGCGATCGACCGGGTTGTCGCCGATCGTGCCCGAGTCGGCCTGTGCGGTCGACCGGGGCTCCGGCGAGGTCTCGAGGCAGTCGGGCTTGGAGAAGTAGCCCGTGTCCGAGATGTTCAGCGCGAGGTGGGCGCTCTCGTGGATGATCGCCCCGGCCTTCGCGTGCTCCGCGAGGCGCGAGAAGTTCGGCACGCAGATCGTCACCGGGCCGACGTTGTGCCTGGTCCGGCCCGCGCCTGTCTCCGACACGTATGCGTAGGTCGTGCCGGTGCAGTGGTCCGAGTAGCCGGCGTCGCGCGGGTGGCTGCACACGAACCGCTCGTTGATCATCCGCTGCCGGATCGAGCGCAGGTTGCGGACGGCGAAGTCGGCGATCGAGTCGGAGTCGGTCCGCAGAGCGAGCCAAAGGGCCTGCCGGGCGGCGTCCGGGAGCGGGCGGCGGGCGAGCAGCTCGATGGCGAACGAGCAGTCCGCGTACGCCCTCGTGACGGCCTCCGTGATCGACTCGGACTCCGGGGTGGTGCACGACTCGATCGCCTCGCGCTGCACGGCCCGCGGCTCTCCGCCCTGCTGGACGACGTGCGCGAGCTCGTGCGCGAGCAGCCGCCGCCCCTCCCCCGTCGCGGGGGCGTATCGGTCGCGCCCGAACACGACGTCGCGACCGACGGTGAACGCCGCGGCCTCGATCGCGTGCGCCGACTCGGCTGCCCGCGCGCCGTCGTGCACGCGCACGTCTCCGAGGTCGCGCCCGAGCCGGGGCTCGAAGAAGCCGCGGCTCGCGCGGTCGAGCGGGCGCCCGGCGCCGAGCGAGGAGACGAGGTCCTCCGGGATGCTCGGCGCAGCCGGCTCCCAGCCGCTCGTGGAGGCGCGACGCACCGGCGGCGGCGCCCCCGTGAGGCGCTCGGCGATCCGATCGGCGTCCCGCTCTGCCGCGTCGCCGTGGAGGCGGACGCGGCTGAAGTCCTGCGTCGTGCGCCGACCCGGACCGCTCGGCGGCGGAGCCACGGGCGGCCGCCCGGATGCGCCGGCCGTCCTCACGACGGCGGCGTGCGGCAGCGGATCGACCGACCTCGCCGTGCCGACCGCCTGGGACGCCCCGCGCCGTGCAGCGCGGCACGCGGCGCACTCGCCCCCGGACTCGGCGACGCCACCGCACCCGCACCGCTGGACGCCCGCCCGCACCCCGCGATCCTACCTCCGGCGTCACAGACCGGCGGACCCCGGGGGACGCCCAGACCGGCCTGTCACGCCGGAGGTCGCGGGTTCGAGCCCTGTCGCTCGCGCTTCGACGATTGGTTGCATGTCCATCTCCGCGTACGCCGTTCGTCTGACAGGCGACCGAGCTCCACGAAAGGGGATGCGATGAGGTACATGCTGTTGATCCACCAGGGCGACGCGCCGACGCCGCAGTCGCCGGAGGACTGGGACCGCCTCTCGGACGACGAGAAGCAGGCGGTCTACGCCGACTACCGGGCGATCAACGCGACCCCCGGGGTCAGCCCGGGGGTCCAGATGCAGCCGGCCGAGACGGCGACGACCGTCCGCGTGAAGGACGGCCGGACGCTGACCACCGACGGGCCGTTCGTCGCCGTCAAGGAGGCGCTCGGGGGCTACCTGTTCTTCGAGGCCGACGACCTCGACGCCGCGATCGAGCTCGCCGCGCGCGTCCCGGCGGCGCGGCTGGGCGGCGCGGTGGAAGTGCGCCCGCTCGTGGAGCGGTAGCCATCCTCGAGCAGGTCTTCCGCGACGAGTGGGGCCGTGTCCTCGCCAGCCTGATCGGCTTCCTCGGCAGCTTCGAGCTCGCCGAGGAGGCCGCCCAAGAGGCGTTCGCGCTCGCCGCCGAGCGCTGGCCCCGCGACGGCGCGCCGGCCAGTCCCCGCGCCTGGCTGGTCGCGACCGCGCGCAACCGCGCCATCGACCGGATCCGCCGCGACCGCACGCTCGCCGAGAAGGTGCGCCTGCTCGAGCGGGAGCTGGCGAGCCGCCCCGGAGCCCGCGAGGCGCTGACGCCGGGCGGACCGCCGGGCGAGCTGGACGAGACCGCGATCCCGGACGAGCGGCTCGAGCTCGCCTTCACGTGCTGCCATCCGGCGCTCGCGCTGGACGCCCAGGTCGCGCTCACGCTGCGGACGCTGGGCGGGCTGAGGACCGAGGAGATCGCGCGCGCGTTCCTCGTCCCCGAGCCGACCATGGCCAAGCGGCTCGTCCGCGCGAAGCGCAAGATCGAGGCCGCCGGGATCCCGTTTCGCGTGCCGCCGGCCCACCGGCTCCCGGATCGCCTCGCCGCGGTCCTCGCCGTCGTCTACCTGATCTTCAACGAGGGCTACGGCGGTCGCGGGGACCTCGCCGCCGAGGCAATCCGGCTCGGGCGCGCGCTCGCCGAGCTGATGCCCGACGAGCCCGAGGTCCACGGGCTGCTGGCGCTGATGCTGCTGAACGACGCCCGCCGCGACGCGCGCTTCGCCGACGGCGCGGTGGTCCTCCTCGGCGATCAGGACCGCTCGCTCTGGGACCGCGAGCAGATCGCGCTCGGACGCGCCGCGCTCGACCGCGCGCTCGCGCTCGGCGGCCGCGCCCCGTACGTCGTGCAGGCGGCCATCGCGTCCCTGCACCTGGAGGAGGCGCCGGACTGGCCGCAGCTCGCGGCCCTGTACGGGGAGCTCGCCCGCCTGACCGGCTCGCCAGTGGTCGAGCTCAACCGGGCCGTCGCCGTGGCCGAGGCGGGCGACGTCGACGCCGCGCTCGCGGTCGTGGAGCGCCTCGACCTCGACGGCTACCACTACCTGCACGCGACGCGCGCGGAGCTGCTGCGCCGGCTGGGGCGAGTGGAGGACGCCCGCGCGGCCTACGACCGCGCGCTGGTGCTCGTCCGATCGGACGCCGAGCGGCGCTTCCTGGAGCGGCGGCGCGCGGAGCTGAGCGGCTGACGGCCGCCGGGCGCGCGCTGCGCCGTCAGTCGCGCGCGGCGGGCACGACGACCGTCCCCGCAGCCAGGTCGCCGAGCCGCTGGCGCGCCGGCGTGACCAGGATCGCGACGAACCCCACCAGGTAGAGGAACGGCAGGCCGTCGAGGAGCCTCAGCAGCGTCCGCGCGGCGATCGCGCCGGCGCCGGCCCTGGAGCCGTCCGCCTTCGCGACGCGCAGGCCCAGGGCCAGCTTGCCGGGCGTCGCGCCCCAGGCCGCCTCGGTCGCGAAGTAGTAGAGGAGCACGAGGCCGAGCCAGAGCAGGAACTTGCCGTCGTGGAGCTCGACGCCCGTGGTCCCGTCGCCGGACGTCCGGTCCCCGAGCACCAGGAACAGGACGACTCCCGGCACGAGGTCCAGAAGCGCCGCGCCGATCCGGCGGCCGACGACCCGGGGCGGGCCGGGCGCGGGAGAGAGTCCCCCACCGCTCACGAGCGGCACCCTAGACCCTGACGGCCGGGCGCGGCGGCTGCACTTAGTCTTCGCGCCATGCCCGGCTCGGACGACGCAGCGGCGAGCGCCCGCGAGGCCGTCGCGGCCGCCGCCCGGCGGCTCGCCGGCGAGGGCCTCGTCAGGGGCACCTCCGGCAACGCGAGCCTGCGGGCGGGCGACGTGGTGGCGGTGACGCCCACCGGCGCCCGCCTGGCGGACCTGACGGCCGACCTGGTGAGCGTGGTCGACCTCGACGGCCGGCCCCTCGAGGGGGCGCTCGCCCCCACGTCCGAGCTCGGCCTCCACCTCGGGATCCATGCCGAGCGCGGCGACGGCGCCGTGGTGCACACGCACTCGCCGGTCGCCACCGCCGTCGGCTGCGTGCTGGACGAGCTGCCGGTCGTGCACTACGAGATGCTCCGCTTCGGCGGCGCCGTGCGCGTGGCGCCGTACGCGACGTTCGGCTCGCGCGAGCTGGCCGACGCCGTGCACGCCGCGCTCGATGGCCGCACCGCCGCCCTGATGGCGAACCACGGCGCCGTGGCGGTCGCGCCCGACGCCGACGCCGCGGTCGAGCTCGCGCTGCTCCTGGAGTGGGCCTGCGAGGTGTACTGGCGCGCGGCGGCGCTGGGGAGGCCGCGCGCGCTGGACGACGATGACCTCCGGGCGGTCGTGGAGCAGGTCGCGACGCTCCGCTACGGCACGACGCACGAGGTCGGCGCGTGAGCGGCATGACCGCCGTCTGCCTCGGCGCGCACGTGCTCGACGTGCTCGCGCGGCCGGTCACCGAGATCCCCGAGGGCCAGGGCGGCGCGCTCGTGGAGGAGATCCGGCTCGCGCCGGCGGGCTCGGCCGGAGGCACCGCCGTCACGCTCGCCAAGCTCGACGCTCGCGTCCTCAGCATGGGGGCCGTAGGCGACGACCCACTGGCGGACGCGCTGCTCGTGCTGCTCGCGAAGGGCGGCGTCGACACGAGCCACCTCGTCCGCAAGCCGGGCGTCCAGACCTCCGCCTCGGTCCTCCCGATCAGGCCGAACGGCGACCGGCCGGCGCTCCACGTGATCGGCGCGAACAGCGCCTGGACCGAGGACGACGTGCCGTGGGACGCGATCGAGTCCGCCACCCACGTCCACGCGGGAGCGCCCGAGATCGCGGGCCCGGAGCTGTGCGCGAAGGTGCTCGAGCGAGCCCGGGCGAGCGGCGCGACCACCTCCGCCGACCTCCTCGCCGACGGAAACCCGGGCATCCTCGAGTGGGTCGCGCCCGCGCTCGGCCACGTCGACCACCTGCTGATCAACGGCGAGCAGGCCACCGGCCTGGTGGAGGAGCCCGACGTGGCCGCGGCCTGCGATGCGCTCCGCGGGCACGGGCCGGCGACGGTGGCCGCGACCGTCGGCGCGGACGGCGCCGTGGTCGCCTCGGCCGGCGGGGTGGACCGCACCCCGGCCCACCCGGTCGAGGTCGTGGACACCTCGGGCTGCGGCGACGCCTTCAGCGCGGGCTACCTGCGGGGGCTCGCGGCCGGCCGGCCCATCCCCGAGGCGGCCGCGATGGGCTGCGCGGCGGCGACCTTCGTGGCGGGCGGCCTCGGCAGCGACGCCGGCGACTTCGACCTGGCCGCCGTCGAGCGGCTGGCATTCGGCGACCGAGAGGGGGACTAGCCACATGCCCATCACGGACCTGACGGGGCGGACCGCCCTGCTGACCGGCGCGACCGGCGGCATCGGCCACGCCATCGCGCGGGCGCTCCACGCGCGCGGGGCCGCGGTGAAGCTGACCGCCCGCCGCGCCGAGGTGCTCGAGGAGCTGGCCTCCGAGCTCGGCGACCGCGCCGAGGTGATCCCGGCCGACCTGTCCTCCCCCGACGAGGCGCGCGGGCTGGCGGAGCGGGCCGGCCCCGTCGACCTGCTGGTGGCCAACGCCGGCGTGCCGGGCAGCGGCAGGCTCGAGGACTACACGACCGAGCAGGTCGACCGCGTCCTCCACGTGAACCTCCACGCCCCCGTCGCGCTCGCCCACGCGCTGCTCCCGGGGATGCTCGAGCGTGGCAGCGGCCACCTGACGTTCGTCTCCTCGATCGCCGGGAAGGTGGCCTCCGCGAACTCGTCGCTCTACTCGGCGACCAAGTTCGGCCTGCGCGGCTTCGGCCTGTCCCTCCACGAGGACCTGCGCGGGACGGGCGTCGGCTGCACGGTCGTGTTCCCCGGCTTCATCAGCGACGCGGGCATGTGGGCGGACTCGGGGCTCGACCTGCCGGCCGGCCTCGGCCCGCGCACGCCGGAGCAGGTGGCGGAGGGCGTCCTGCGCGGGATCGAGACCAACCGCGCCGAGGTCGACGTGGCCGGGCTGATGCAGCGCTTCGGCGGCTGGCTCTCCGGCCCCTCGCCCGGCGCGGTCGCGGCCATCATGCGCCGCAGCGGCGGCGACACGCTCTCGTCCGCCCTCGCCGAGGCCCAGCGCGGCAAGCGCTGAGCCGCAGCCCCGGCCCGCTACTCCGTGACGCCGAGCGCCTCGCGCACGATCCGCGCCTGCTCGGTGCGGTGCGCCGCCGCGTAGCCCTCGCCCGGGCTCGCGCGGAGCTGGCGGCCCACGTACTCGTAGCCGACGCCCTCGGGCATGATCCACGAGAGCCGCCCCTCCATCACGTGGCGCGCGCCCATGTTCTTCGGCTCCTCCTGGGCCCAGACGACGGTCTCGAGCGCCGGGTAGCTCTGCATGAGCTCGCGCAGCTCGTTCTCGGCGAACGGGTAGAGCAGCTCCACGCGGCAGATCGCCACGTGGTCGAGCGACTCGCGCGCCTCGTGCCCCGCCAGCTCGTAGTAGAGCTTGCCGGTGCAGAGGACCAGGCGGGTCACGCGGTCCCGGTCGCCCGTCAGCGTCGGGTCGTCGAGCACCGGGTGGAAGCGGCCGTCGGCCAGCTCCTCGAGCGTCGACGTGGCGGCCGGGTTGCGAAGCAGGCTCTTGGGCGTCAGCACCACGAGCGGCCGCCGCTTCTGGATCAGCGCCTGGCGGCGCAGCAGGTGGAAGTACTGCGCGGGGGTCGAGCAGTTGGCGACGCGGATGTTGCCCTCGGCGCCGAGCTGGAGGAAGCGCTCCAGCCGCCCGCTCGAGTGCTCGGGCCCGGAGCCCTCGTACCCGTGCGGCAGCAGCAGGGTGAGGCGGATGGCCTGCCCCCACTTGGCGAGGCCGGAGACGATGAACTGGTCCACGACGACCTGCGCGGCGTTCACGAAGTCGCCGAACTGGGCCTCCCACAGGACGAGCGCGTTGGGCGCCTGCGCGCTGTAGCCGTACTCGAACCCGAGGCAGGCGCTCTCCGACAGCGGGCTGTTGTGGAGCTCGAACGGGACCTCGGCCTTCGGGAGGTTCTGGATCGGCGCCCAGCGCTCGCCCGTCTCGGCGTCGTGCAGGACGAGGTGCCGCTGGCTGAACGTGCCGCGCTCGGTGTCCTGGCCGGTCAGCCGGATCGGCACGCCCTGCGCGAGCAGCGACGCCCAGGCGAGCGACTCCGCGTGCGCCCACTCGATCGAGCCGTCCTCGAGCGCCGCCCGGCGGCGGTCGAACGTCGGCTTCAGCTTGCGGTGGACCGTGAAGCCCTCGGGCACGCGCAGGAGCTGCTCGTTGATCGCGCGGAGCGTGTCGGGCGCGACGTTCGTGCGCGGCTCCTGGCTCGCGGTGCGGTCGAGCTCGCGCTCCTCGGTGTCCGCCCCCTCCTGCATCGCCGCGCGCAGCTCCGCGTGCGCGTCGGACAGCCGCTTGTACGCGGCGTCGGCCATCCCGTCGGCGTCCTCCTGCGAGACGAGCCCCTGCGAGACGAGCTTGTCCGCGTAGAGCTTGCGGACCGGCGGGTGCCGCTTGATCTTCTCGTACATGACCGGCTGCGTGTACGCCGGCTCGTCCTGCTCGTTGTGGCCGAAGCGGCGGTAGCCGATCAGGTCGATCAGGATGTCCCGCGAGAACCGCTCGCGGAACGCCAGCCCGAGCCGGACGGCCGCGATGCAGCCCTCCACGTCGTCGGCGTTCACGTGCACGATCGGCACGTCGAAGCCCTTCGCGAGGTCGGAGGCGTAGCGGGTCGAGCGGCCCTCGTCGGGGTCGGTCGTGAACCCGAGCTGGTTGTTCGTGATCACGTGGATCGTCCCGCCGGTCGAGTAGCCCTCGAGCGCCTGGAGGTTGAGCGTCTCGGCCACGATCCCCTGAGCGGGGAACGCCGCGTCGCCGTGGATCAGGACCGGCAGGACGAGCGTCGGGTCGTGCTGGAGCTCGCGGCTCTCGCGGCTCGACTGGTCGGCGCGGGCGCGGCCCTCGACCACCGGGTCGATGTACTCGAGGTGGCTCGGGTTGGGCGACAGCGTGACCTTCACGTTGCGGCCCGACTCGGTCTTGTAGGTGCCCGACGCGCCGTAGTGGTACTTCACGTCGCCGGTGCCGCCGGACGGCAGCGCGGTGTCGGCCTCGAGGTTCTGCTCGCCCTCGAACTCCACGAGGATCGTCCGGTAGCCGCGCCCGAGGGTGTGCGCGATCACGTTCAGCCGGCCGCGGTGCGCCATCCCGATCACGACCTCGCGCGCGCCGCCGGTCGACGCCAGCTCGATCGTCTCGTCGAGCATCGGGACCAGGATGTCCAGGCCCTCGATCGAGAACTGCTTGCGGCCCAGGAACGCCTTGTGCAGGTACTGCTCGAGGGCCTCGACCTGGGAGAGCCGCTCCAGCAGCCGGCGGCGGAGCTCCGCGTTGGGCGGCCAGCGGTGGTCGCCGGACTCGATGACCTGCCGCAGCCAGACGCGCTGCTTGTGGTCCGAGATGTGCTCGATCTCGTAGGCGATCGTGCCGCAGTAGGTGTCCTGGAGGTGGGGGAGGGCGTCGGCGAACGTCTCGCCCGGGACGGCCACGCGCAGCACCGAGGCGGGGATCTGCTGCATCAGCGCCGGCGTGAGGTTCACCGTGGCGGGGTCGAGCGCGGGGTCGCCGACCGGCTCGGAGCCGAGCGGGTCGAGCCGCGCCGACAGGTGGCCGTGCATGCGGTGGGCCTTGACGACCGAGGTCGCGGCCTGCACCGCCTGGAGCAGCGCCTCGTCGGGTGCGCCGGTGATGTCCGGCCGGACCTCGGACGGGGCGGGCTCCGCGGCCGTGACCGGCCCGGCGCCGTCCGCGGCCAGCGGGGGCACCGGGGCGAGCGGCGCCTCGGCCAGGCCGAGCGACGCGAAGACCGACTCGTAGAAGTCGTCCTCGCCCTGGAGCAGCTCGTCGACCCGGCGCAGGAACGAGCCCGACTCCGCGCCCTGGATCACGCGGTGGTCGTACGTGCTCGTCATCGTCATGACCTTGGCGACGCCCAGCTCGCGCGCGCGGTCGGGGTCGACTCCGCGGAGGCCGGGCGGCAGGCCGATCGCGCCGGTGGCGACGATCGTCCCCTGGCCCGGCATCAGCCGCGGCACCGAGGCGACGGTCCCGATCCCGCCCGGGTTCGTGAGCGTCACGTTCGCGCCCGCGTAGGCGTCCGGCGGCAGGGTGTTGTCGCGCGCGCCCGCGACCAGCTCGTCGTAGCGCGTCACGAACGTGGGGAAGTCGAGGCGGTCGGCGGCCTCGACGACCGGGACGACGAGCGAGCGGCTGCCGTCCCTGCGCTCGACGTCGACCGCGAGGCCGAGGCTCACGTCGCCCGGGTCGACGCGCTGCGGAGTGCCGTCGTCCTCGTCGTACGAGTGGGTCATGACCGGCATCTCGCGCGCGGCCTGGACGATCGCCCACGCGATCAGGTGGGTGAACGAGAGCTTGCGGCCGGCCTCCTTCAGGGCCCTGCGGCGCTGGTCGAGGGTGTCGACCTCGAGCGTGCGGAAGCTGGTCGCCGTCGGGATCGTGCGGCTCTCGTTCATGAACCGCGCGAGCGTCGCGGCGGGGCCGCGGATCGGCTTGCGGCTGGCCTCGCGGGCGGGGGACGTCGGGCCGCCGCCGGGCGCGGGCGCCGCCGCCGGACCGCCGCCGGTCGCGGGCGCGCCGGGGGCCGCCGCCGGACCGCCGCCGGGCCGCGCCGCCGGCGCCCTCGGCTCCGCGGTGGCGGGGGCCGCCCCGCCGTTGCCCTCGAGCGCGGCCATCACGTCCGCCTTCGTGACCCTCCCGCGCGGGCCGCTGCCCTCGACGGCCCTCAGGTCGAGCCCGTTCGCGCTCGCGATCCGCGCGGCGACGGGGGTCGCGTTCGCGGCGCCGTTGCCGGCCCCGGCCGCGCTCTCGCCGCCCGCGCGCGCCGGCTCGCCTGACCGCGCGCCGCCAGCCGCCGTCGCGCCGGCACCGCCGCCTCCGGCCGCCGCGCCCGCGTTCGGCGCGGCTGCGCTCGGCCTCGCGCCAGCGCCCGGCGCGATCCGGCACACCACGGTCCCCGGGCTCACGGTCTCGTCCGGCTGCGCCAGGATCTCGGCCACCGTCCCGGCCACCGGCGACGGCAGCTCCGCGTCGACCTTGTCGGTCGAGATCTCCACCAGCCCCTGGTCGACCTCGACCGAGTCGCCCACCTGCACCAGCCACTCGAGCACGGTGCCCTCGGTCACCGACTCGCCCATCTCGGGCACCTCGACGGAGACGAGCTCCGCGGCCTGCTCGACCGCCTGCTGGTGCTCGACCTCCGCGGCGGGGCCGTGCTCCGCCGCCTCGACCGCGGACTCGTCGCCGGCGTGGTCGGGGTCCTGCGATGACGCGACGGCCTCGGGCGCGCCGCCGTTGCCGGCTGCCGGCGCGGCGCCGTTCGCCTCGATCTCGCCCAGCACGGTGCCGGTGGGCACGGTCTCGTCGGGCTGGACGAGGATCCGCTTCAGGATCCCGCTGGCCGGGGCGGGCACCTCGGCGTCGACCTTGTCGGTCGAGACCTCGACGATGCCCTCGTCGGCCTCGACCGGGTCCCCCTCCTGCTTCAGCCACTCGAGCACGGTGCCCTCGGTCACCGACTCGCCCATCTCGGGCAGCGTGATCTGGACGGTGGTCGTCCCTGTGGCCATGCAGTCGACTCCACAATAGCCATTCGGTCCGCGGAGCCGCACCCCTCCATTCGGGGGACGCCGCCCGCTCGCGGCGCTGTGAGAACCTTGGAGGGGAATGGCCGTCGTCACCACTCGCCGGTTGAAGTTCTGGGGCTGGGGCTACGAGGACCAGCAGCCGCCCCACGAGCAGGTGCGCGAGGCGGCGGCCGGCATCAGGGCGCATCTCGGCCTGGAGCCGGCCGAGCCCGAGCGACCGGTCGAGCTGGACGACCTCGACCTGCCGCCGCCGCGGCTCGAGCCTCCGGCCTCGCTCGCCGGGATCTGCTCGACCGACCGCTACGAGCGGGCCACCCACTCGGTCGGCAAGGGCTACCGCGACATCGTGCGCGCGATGCGCGGGCAGCTCGAGCACGTGCCCGACGTGGTCGCGCGCCCGCGCGAGGAGCGCGAGATCGAGGCGCTGCTCGAGTGGTGCTCCGACGCCGGGGCGGCCGCGATCCCGTTCGGCGGCGGGACGAGCGTGGTGGGCGGCGTCGAGCCGCGGGTGGGCGACGGCTTCGCCGGCGCGGTGACGATCGACCTGCGCGCGATGGACCGGGTGCTGGAGGTCGACGCGGTCTCCTGCGCGGCGCGGATCCAGGCCGGGGCGCTCGGTCCGGTCCTCGAGGACCAGCTCCGCGAGCACGGGCTGACCCTGAGGCACTTCCCCCAGTCGTTCGAGCACTCGACGCTCGGCGGCTGGATCGTCACGCGCGCGGGGGGCCACTTCGCCACCCGGCTGACGCACGTCGACGACCTCGTCGAGTCGATCCGTGCGATCGCGCCCACCGGCGAGTGGGAGAGCCGGCGGCTGCCCGGGTCGGGCGCCGGGCCGAGCCCGGACCGGCTGCTGCTCGGGTCGGAGGGAACGCTCGGCGTCGTCACCGAGGCCTGGATGCGCGTCCGCCCGCGTCCGAGGTGGCGCTCGTCGGCGTCGGTGAGCTTCCCCACCTTCGAGGCCGGCGCGGAGGCCGTCCGCCGGCTCTCGCAGTCCGGCCTCGAGCCGGCCAACTGCCGGCTGCTCGACCCGGGCGAGGCGGCCGTCACCGGCGCCTCGCAGGACGGCGGCGCGCTGCTGGTGCTCGGGTTCGAGTCGGCGGACCACCCGCTCGAGCCGTGGATGGACAGGGCGGTCGAATGCTGCGGCGACCACGGCGGGCGGGTCGCCGACGGGCCGCGCCACCGCGGACCGGGCGCCGACGGCGGTCGCAGCGAGGGCGAGGGGGCCTGGCGGCAGGCGTTCGTCTCGGCCCCGTACCTGCGCGACACGATGATCCTCGCGGGCGTCTTCACCGAGACGTTCGAGACGGCGATCACGTGGGACCGGCTCGAGGGGTTCGTGGCCGACGTGCGCGCGCGGACCGAGGAGGCGCTCCGCGAGGCGTGCGGCGGCGGCACAGTCACCTGCCGCTTCACGCACGTCTACCCGGACGGCCCGGCGCCGTACTTCACGATCCTGGCGCCGGCGAATCGCGGCGCCGAGCTTGAGCAGTGGGACGCGGTCAAGGGCGCCGCGTCCGACGCCGTCGAGGCGGGAGGCGGGACCGTCACGCACCACCACGCGGTCGGCCGCGACCACCGGCCCTGGTACGACCGGCAGCGGCCGGACGCGTTCGCACGCGCGCTGCGGGCGGCCAAGGCGGAGCTCGACCCGCGGGGGATCCTGAACCCCGGCGTGCTGATCGACCCCGAGCCGCGCGGGTGATCGTCGGGGCGCACCTCGACGACCGGGCGGTCGAGTGAGCAGCGCGGCGCGGCGGCGCGAGGTCGCGCGCGCCGACCGGGTGCTGCCCGGCGTCTGGCGGCTGCGGCTGCCGCTGCCGTGGGTGGGCGTGCCGCACGTGAACGCGTGGGCGCTGGCGGCCGGCAGCGGGGTCGTGCTCGTTGACACCGGGATCGGCGGCCCGGGAGCGATGCGCCAGCTCGAGCTCGCCCTCGACCAGGCCGGGCTGCGGATCGAGCACGTCCGGCTGCTCGTCTGCACGCACGCGCACTCGGACCACTACGGCCTGGCCGGGCCGATCGTCGACGCCGCGGGCTGCGAGCTCTGGATGCACCCGCGCCACGAGCACATGACCCGCTCGGCCGCCGACCCCGACCGGATGCTCGAGCGCCGGATCGAGGTCGCGCGCCAGAGCGGCGTGCCGCCGGACGCGATCCGCGAGTACGAGTCGTCGCGGCGCGGGCAGGGGATGGGGATCGAGCGTGTCGTCCTGCCCGACCGCGACCTCGTCCCGGGCGTCCGGGTGGAGACCGACCACGGCGCCTGGGACGTCTACGAGACGCCCGGCCACGCGCCGTCCCACGTCTGCCTCCACCAGCCGGACCGCGACCTGCTCGTCTCGGGCGACCACCTGCTCGGCCGCGTGTCGCTCTACTACGACTACGGCTACACGGCCGATCCCGCCGGGGAGTTCCTGTCGAGCCTCGACGTGGTGGACGCGCTCGACGCCCGGCTCTGCCTGGCCGGCCACGCGCGGCCGTTCCGCGACGTCCGCGCCCACGTCGAGGCGAACCGCCGCGCGGTGTCCGTGCGGATCGACCGGGTCCGCGGCGCCCTGGCGGACGGCGCGAAGACCCCGTTCGAGATCGTGCCGGTGCTCCTCGGCAGGGACCGGCTGAGCCCGATGCTCCTGAACTGGGGCCTGTCGGAGACGCTCTCCTACCTGCGCTACCTGGAGCGGCGGGACGGCGCCCGGAAGCTGGCCGCCGACGACGGCGCCGAGGCGGAGCGCTGGGCGCTGGTGGCCTAGCGCCGCGGCGGCCGCCTCGAGCCGCCCCAGGTCCCGGCGTCTATGGAAGCGGTAAGGGAGCGGCGTGTGCGTGTTCCGTAACGCTGCGTTCGCCTCGGCCGCTGCGGTCGATCGCCGCTGTGTCACTTACGGTCCGCATAGCGACCCTTAACCGACACGGCGCCCCGGGCGCCGTCCGAACCGTGTCACGGGAGCGTTACGAAGGTTGCGGGAAGGCGCCGGTCTCCGCCTAGACCGGCTCGAGCGGCGCGCGGTCCCACGGCCGGGCCGCGCGCAGCGCCGCCAGGATCGCCCGCGTGGCCGGCGACTTGTTCAGCGTGTAGAAGTGGATGCCCGGTGCGCCGCGGGCGAGGAGGTCGGAGCACTGGAGGGCCGCGTAGGCCACGCCGAGGTCCTTCACCGCGTCGGGGTCCTCGGCCCGCGCGGCCAGCTCTGCGTGGAAGCGATCGGGGATGCTCGCGCCGCACAAATCGGTGAAGCGGACGATCTGGGCGAAGTTGGTGACCGGGATGATCCCGGGGACGATCGGGACGTCGATCCCGGCGGCGCGGGCGTCGCGCACGAAGTCGAAGTAGAGCTCGTTGTCGAAGAAGAGCTGGGTGATCAGGAAGCTCGCGCCGGCGGCGACCTTGCGCTTGCAGAACTCGAGGTCGTGCTCGAGGCTCGGCGCCTCGGGATGGACCTCGGGGAAGCACGCGCCGCCGAGGCAGAAGTCGTAGTCCCTGGACAGCATCTCGATCAGCTCCGGCGACGACCCGAGCCCGTCCGGGTGCGGCCGCCACTCGGTCTCGCCGCGCGGCGGGTCGCCGCGCAGGGCGAGGACGTTCTCGATGCCAGCCTCGCGGACCTCGCCGACGATCTCGCGCAGCCGGTCGACCGGCTCGCCGACGCACGAGAGGTGCGCCATGGCCTCGATGCCGAGCTCCCGCTTGATCCACTTCGTGATCTCGACGGTGTGCTCGCGGGTGGACCCGCCGGCACCGTAGGTCACCGACACGTACGACGGCTCGTCCTTGCTCAGCTCGGACAGCGCGGCCTTGAGCTGCTCCATCCCCTCGTCGGTCCGCGGCGGGAAGAACTCGAACGAGAAGACCGGCCTGCTCTCCTCGAGGATCTCGTCGATGCGCATCCGGGAAGGGTACGAGGGGCCCGCGACGCGGTCAGGCCGGCGTGACCTCGAGGACGAGGTGCGGGACGTCCCGCTCGTCGTCCTGTGGCGACGTCACCACGAGGCCAATCTCGGGGGGCGCGACGCCCCCCGCCAGCGCCGCGTTCAGCTCCGCGGCGGGCAGGGTGGCCGAGCGGTCGTCCGGCCGGCTGCACGCGAGTCCCGTGTCGCCGTTCGCGAAGTGGAGGGCGGTCGCCACCACCGGGTTCGGGAACAGGTTCAGGTCGCTCCACTCCAGCATCCCCATGAGGACGATCTGCTCCTCCGTGCCGCCCCCGTCCGGGGCGAACCGGAACCGGTTCGTGTTGCCGGTGCGCGTCGCGATGCCCGCCGCGGTCGCCGCGCCAGTCCTGTCGAAGACCTCGATCCTCAGGCGGTCGGCGGAGCAGAGCGGGGTGGCGAGGCGCGGCAGGTCCGCGAGGGCGCGCGCGTCGGCGATCGGGTTGTCCATGAGCAGCGCCGTGAAGGGATCGAGGTGGGCCAGCGACACCACCCTCAGGGCGCGCAGCTCGCGCAGCGGGTCGAGCGTCTGTATCCCGTTGCCGGCGACGCAGAGCACCTCGAGGGCCGTGAGCGCGCGGATCGGCGAGAGGTCCGAGATCTCGCTCCCCCTCACGAACAGCTGCTCGAGGCCCGCGGCGCCGACCAGGCCCTGGATGTCGCGCAGCGGGCCGAGCTCCAGCATCAGGAATTCGAGGCGCGACTGCTCCTCGAGGCCGGTGAGGTCCTCCAGCTCCGTGCCCCTTGCGAAGACCTTGCGCAGCGGGGCGTCGATCATGCTGGGCAGCGCGGCCGCCGAGCGCAGCGGCGGCTCTCCGGACCGCGAGCCGAGGCCGAGCTCCTCGATCTGGTCCGCCGCACGCTCCATCGTCTCGGGCGTCGCCTCGTCGACCGGGACCGTGAGCGC
The DNA here is from genome assembly GCA_036389295.1 of Thermoleophilaceae bacterium. GTDB lineage: Bacteria > Actinomycetota > Thermoleophilia > Solirubrobacterales > Thermoleophilaceae > AC-37. The sequence continues at coordinate 22,588 of DASVQB010000015.1, forward strand.
CGGGCCCGCCGCGTCGGCGATCCGCTCGATCAGGAGCTTCTCGTCCTGGAGCAGGGTCGGGTCGTTCGCCTTCCTGCGCGCCCACCAGACCGCGAACGAGCCGGTCGTCCGCCGCTTGAAGCGAGGGAGCGGCGGTTCGTCCTCGGCGACGAAGAACGAGGGCGGGATCGCACCGCTCGAGATCTGCCTGGCGTGGGACATCAGGGCGTTCAGGATCCGGCGGAAGTCGTTCTGGAGCGCGACGAGCTCCCCGGCCGGCGGGAGGTTCTCGAAGATCAGCGGCGCGTCCTCGGACTGCGCGTAGGTCAGGTCGCTGATGATCGACAGGTAGGTCTGGCGGCGCGCCAGGCAGTCCTCCAGGACGCGACGCCTGTCCTCGAGCTCCTCGGGCCGCGGGAACGGGAGGGCGAGGATGTCGTAGGTCGCGAGCTCCGCCTCGAACGCGGCGGCGTTCGAGTGCGCCGCCTCGGCGAAGCGGTTCATGTGGTCGCGGATCTTGTCCGCCTCCGTGCCCGGTATCTGGATCTGCGCGCCCACGCCGCCCGTCTGGTGGATCTGGATGTTCACCTCGGTGTGAGAGGACGTGTCGCTCTGCGCCGTCGAGAGGGAGCCCTGGAAGCTGCCGCCCGCCAGGCCGTTGAGCTCGGCGTGCAGGCTCGCCGAGATCCGGCGCTGGTGCTCCGACTTCGACGAGGTCACGCGGACCAGGGCGTGGAACTCGCCCCCCGTGTGCAGCGCCTGGGTGAAGCGGTCGCCGAAGGCCGCCTTGAACTCGTCGGTGCTGCCCGCCTGCACGAGCGGCGCGGCGCTGGCGTTCGGGGTGAAGCCCGAGCCGAACCGCAGCGCGTTGACCACCACGCACGAGGCGACGATGTACGTGGACGTCGTGTTGAGGGCGCTGCTCTCGGCGAAGTCGAACTTGGCGCCTCCGCTGAACAGGCCGTATCGCGCCTCGACCTCGGCGCCGATGTTGAGCGCCTTCTCCAGGCTCGCCTGCGAGGTCAGCATCTGGAACTTGAAGACGGCGCTCTGCCCCGGGGCGGTCGGATCCTCGCGGACCTGGGCGACGTCCAACCCGGTCCCGACCCGCTCCACGGTGTCCGAGTTGAAGCCCTCGCCGATCACGTGGCCCGTGAACGGGACGACGATCCGCTGTCGGACGGGCTGTCCGGCCATGGCGACGGGAGTCTACGTCAGCGACTCGTCCCGGGCCGGCCGTCGCAGCGACGCCAAACAACATGTTCTGGCGCCAGTTTGGCGCTACAATCGTCCGCATGCCGAGCGTCCAGATCAAGAACGTTCCCGACGACGTGCACATGGTGCTTCGACGTCGTGCGGCCGATGCCGGCCAGTCACTCCAGGAGTACCTGCTCGCCCGTCTCGCCGAGGAGGCGGCCCGTCCGACGCTCGACGAGGTGCTGGCGCGCGTAGGTCACCGCAGCGGTGGCGAAGTGCGGCTCGCGGACGCCGCGAAGGCCGTGCGTACCGAGCGCGAAGCGCGTTGATCGTCGTCGACGCATCCGTCCTGGCGTCCGCCTTGGGGGACGACGGCGAGGACGGCGGCCGCGCACGCAGCCGCCTCGCGGGCGAGCGTCTGGTCGCGCCTGAGCTGATCGACCTCGAGGTGGCGTCGGTGTGGCGGCGCGCGCACCGTCAGCGGCGATTGAGCGACCAACGCGCGCGCCAGGCGCTCGCCGACCTCCGAGTGCTCCCGCTGGAGCGGGCGCCTCACGCCCCGCTGCTCACGCGGATCTGGGACCTGCGCGACAACCTCACGACGTATGACGCGGCGTACGTGGCGCTCGCCGAGGCCGTCGACGCCCCCCTCGTGACCGCCGACGCCCGGCTTCCGAGGGCTCCCGCGATCTCGTGCGACGTGGAGCTCCTCCGCTGAGTGCCGATCCCCCTTTACTCCGGCGGCACGATGTCCAGGCCGACCGCGAGCCGCCGACGGCCGGCGTGCGAGTACTCGACGTCGACCGAGTCGTTCTTGCGGTACGTGCCCATGATCGCGAGGAACATCGAGAGCCAGCGCCAGAAGCCGAGCCGCCCCTCCTTCGCCAGTGGGCGGGGGAAGGCGAGGGCGTGGCCGCGGAGCTCGTAGTCCTCGCCCTCGGCCTGCGGCACGCCGTTCACGAAGACCCGGTAGGGGGGCTCGGCGCCGGGGGGGAGGGGCACGAGCCAGCGCGCGCCGGGGCCGGTCGGGCCCGCGGCCGTCACCGCGACAGCTCCCGCCGCAGGGCGTCGTAGGGGGACTCGCCGCCGCGCTGCTCGACGAGCCGCCTGCGAAGGCGCCCGGTGTAGCTCTCGGCGGAGCCGTCGCCGCGCACGTCCACCCCGGCGCGGACCCGCCGCGGCCCGGACAGCTCGAGGCGGGCCACCACCTGCTGGACCGGCTCGAAGCGGCGGACGATCCCGACGTCGACCGGCCTGGCGTCCGCGCCGGCCTGGAGGTCGCGACCGCGCTCCTCGAGCGCCGCGAGCGCGGCGTCGAGGTCGTCGTGCCGGTCGCGCTCGACGCGGGGGCCGGCGCGGACCGTGACCGTCCAGCCGCTCACGCGGCGAGCGCGGGCACCGCCCGCTAGCCCCCGATCGCGCTCATCGTCCGGGCGGGCTGGCGGAAGCCGGGCTCGCCGACCCGGTGCTTCAGCTCCTTCCGCCACACCGCGGCGCGCACGAGCTCCTCGAGCTCGGCGTCCGACGCGCCCGACCGCATCGGCCCGAGGACGTCGGTCTCGTCGATCGAGAACAGGCAGGTCCGGAGGCGGCCGTCGGCGGTCAGCCGCAGCCGGTTGCAGTCGGAGCAGAACGGCTCGGACACCGGGTTGACGAACCCGATCTCGCCGCGGCCGTCCGAGAACCGGAACACGCGCGCGGTGGCGGACGGCTCGCGCGGCAGCTCCTCGAGCGGGTGGACGCGCTCGATCGCGGCGCGCACCTCGTCGCCGGACAGCACGGCGTCCTCGCTCCACGCGCGGTCGGCGTCGAGCGGCATGAACTCGATGAACCTGACCTGGAACGACGTCCGCCGGGCGAACTCGGCGAACGGCAGCGCCTCGGCCTCCGTGAAGCCCCGAAGCGCGACGGCGTTCACCTTGACCGGCGCGACCTCGGGATGCCGCCCGATCGCCTCGAGGCCCCGGAGCACCTGGGCCAGCGAGTCGCGCCGGGTGAGCTCGAAGAACCGGTCGCGCTGGAGCGTGTCGAGCGAGACGTTGATCCGCCGCAGGCCGGCCGCCGCGAGCGCGTCGGCGTCGCGCTCGAGCAGGTAGCCGTTCGTGGTGAGCGACAGGTCGCGCACGCCCGCCACGCGGGCGAGCATCTCGACGAGCCGCGGGAAGTCGCGCCGGACGAGCGGCTCGCCGCCCGTCAGCCGGACGTCGTGGACGCCCATCGAGGCGAGCAGCCGGACCAGCCGCTCGACCTCCTCGAACCGCATGATCGCCTCCCGCTCGAGCCACGGCAGCCCGTCCGCCGGCATGCAGTACTGGCAGCGGAAGTTGCAGCGGTCCGTGACGGACACGCGAAGGTCGGAGATCCGCCGACCGTGCCCGTCCACCAACAGCTCGCGCTCCATGAAGGAAAGGTAGCTGTGGGGCGCGGAGCGACCCCCTGGCGAGGCGATCAAGCCTGACCGCGCCGGAGCCAGGGGGTCGCGATCGCGCCGGCCGCGACCGCGGGAGCGCGGCCTGACCGCGCCGGAGCGGAGGGGTCGCGATCGCGCCGGCCGCGAGCGCCCGAGCCTGCGACCTAGGCGAGCCTCCTACTTCGTCAGCTGCCCCCGGAGCGCCCCGTTGGGGAAGTCCGCGTTGTGCACGTTCACGTAGTAGTCGCCCGGGTGCCGAACGATGTCCGTGGCCTGCGCCGCCGTCGTCTTCACGCATCCGCTCGCGCGCGGCGGGAGCTTCGAGCTCGCCGCCGTCGACCCGTACAGCGCCACCACGACGTCGCCGGGCTGCCCGACGGGCGCCTTGTGGATGTGCGCCGCGGTGACCGGCGCGACCTGCCGCGCGAGCAGGACGAAGCACACGTTCTTGCCCTTGATCCGGATCTGGGCGGCGCCGTAGCCGTCCGGGTCGCCCGGGCCGGGCGCCTCCTCCTGGCCGCTGAGGGCCGCGAGCCGCGTGTGCTCCTTGGCCGGCTTCTTCTTCGCCGCCGTGGCGGGCAGCGTCACGGCCAGCGCGGCCACCAGGGCCGCAACGAGTGGAATCGATCGCCTGAGCATCTGAAGTGCCTCCCTTGCCTGGGGTCCGTGCGAGGGTCTACGCGCGCCGCCGCGTACGGATCGGTTCCCGGTTGACATCCGCGGCCGCGATGCCCAATCTGGAGGCCGGTGCGTGCCCCGCTGACCAGAGCCGTCTTCGCCGTGCTCGCGCTCGCCGCGATCGGGGACGGGGCCGCCGCCGCGCCCGGCGGCGCCGGCGAGCCGCTCGACGCCGCCCGCGCCCGCGACCGCCAGCAGTCGACGCAGCTCGTCTCGCGCGCGCTCGACGGCGGCACGCCCAACGGCCCGTCCACGAACGCGGTCATCTCGAACGACCGCCGCTACTCGCGGATCGTCGCGTTCGAGTCCGAGGCGTCCGACCTGGTGAGGAGCGACTCGAACGGCGTGAAGGACGTCTTCGTCGTCCGCCGCGCCAAGCCGTTCCACAACGACGGCTCGCGCTGGAGGCGCGGGAAGACGCTCCTGATATCGAGGGGCCGCTCCGGCCCCGCCGACGGGCCGTCGTTCTCCCCGGCGGTCAGCGGCGGGTTCTTCGACCCCCCGACCTGCGTGGCGTTCCTGTCGGCCGCCACGAACCTCGTCCCCGGCGACACCAACGGCAAGGTCGACGCGTTCGTCTCCCGCGGTCCCGGGCGCCTGCCGAGCCGCGTCAGCCTGCCCGACGGGCGCGAGGCGACCGAGGACACCACCGAGGTCGCGGTGTCGGCCGACTGCTCGCGGATCGCGTTCGTGACCGGCGGCCGCCTCTACGTGCGGCTCGGCAAGAGGGTCCGCCGCCTGCCCGCGGGCGGAACGGCGGCCGACCCGTCGTTCTCGACCGGCTTCCGGAACGACCTCGTCTTCACGGGGCCGAAGGGCGTGTACCTGAGCCGCAGCGGCACCCGCCACCCGAAGCTCGTCGCCCCCGGCGGCCGCAACCCCGCGTACAGCGACATCCACCGCCCGCCGCCGTTCTGCAAGCGCCGCACGCTCGTGTTCGAGAAGCGCAAGAGCGGCCACTGGCAGGTCGCCGCGCGGGTCCAGGGCCACCACACCAAGATCCTGAGCCGCCGCCGCACGCGGGTGGGGAACGCGGACTCGCGCCACCCCGTGATCGGCAACGCGGGCTGCTACGTGACGTTCGAGAGCGACGCCTCGAACCTCGGTCTGAACGCCACCCGCCGCACCGGCGACTACAACGGCCAGGCGGACGTCTTCCTCTACACGGCGGTGCGGAGGATCACCCTGGTCCAGTCGGTCCGCACCAAGGCGCTCCCGCTCGCCGCGGGCGGCCGCCGGCCGAGCATGAGCTTCTACGCGAACTACATCGTGTTCGACTCGCCCGCCCCGCTGCGCGACCAGTTCCCGCGGCCGCCGTGGCTCAGGCGCAGCCTGACCGCCTCCCAGTACGAGGACCCGATGCCGCCCCCGCAGCCGCCTCCTCGCGAGCCGATCGAGAAGCGCCAGGTCTTCATGCGCTACCTGGGCCCGGTCTAGGCGCCGGCCCGCCGCGAGCCCGCCGGCCCGCCGCCGCCCGCCTCAGCCGCGGTCCTCGATCTTCACGTAGTCGCGGTCGCGCTCGCCCACGTACACCTGCCGCGGGCGCGCGATCTTCTGCTCGTCGTCGTCGATCATCTCGAGCCACTGGGCGATCCAGCCCGACGTCCTCGGTATGGCGAACATCACCGTGAACATCTCGGTGGGGAGCTTCAGCGCCTCGTAGATCAGGCCCGAGTAGAAGTCGACGTTCGGGTAGAGCTTGCGCGAGGTGAAGTAGTCGTCGTCGAGCGCGCGCTTCTCGAGCTCGACCGCGATCTCCAGCTTCGGGTTGATCCCGGTCACCTCGAACACCTCGTCCACGTTCTTCTTGATGATCCGCGCGCGCGGGTCGTAGTTCTTGTAGACGCGGTGGCCGAACCCCATCAGGCGCTCCTTGCCGTCCTTCACGCCCTCGAGGAAGTCCGGGATGTCCTCCTTCTTGCCGATCCGGTCGAGCATCCGCAGCACCGCCTCGTTCGCGCCGCCGTGGAGCGGCCCGTAGAGCGCCGCGACCCCGGCCGCGACGGCCGAGTACGGGTCGACCTGCGACGAGCCGACCCCGCGGACCGCGCTCGTCGAGCAGTTCTGCTCGTGGTCGGCGTGGAGGATCCAGAGGACGTCGAGCGCGCGGGCGAGCCGCGGGTCGGGGTCGTACTGGAGCTCCGTCATCCGAAACATCATCGAGAGGAAGTTCTCGGGGTACGAGAGGTCGTTGTCCGGATAGTTGTACGGAAGCCCGAGGCTGTGGCGGTAGGCGAACGCCGCCAGCGTCGGGACCTTGGCGATCAGCCGCACGGCGGCCATGTGGCGCTCGTCCTCGTCGTCGATCTTCTTCGCGCCGGGGTAGAAGGTGGACAGCGCGCCGACCGACGCGAGCAGCATGCCCATCGGGTGGGCGTCGTAGCGGAAGCCCTCCATGAAGCGCTTGATGTTCTCGTGCACGAACGTGTGGATCGTGATCTCGTGCACCCACTCGTCGAGCTGCTTCTGCGTGGGCAGCTCGCCGTGGATCAGCAGGTAGGCGACCTCGAGGTAGTTCGAGTGCTCGGTGAGGTCCTCGATCGAGTAGCCCCGGTGCTGGAGGATCCCGGCCTCGCCGTCGATGTAGGTGATCTCGCTGCGGCAGGCGGCGGTGTTCGTGAACGCCGGGTCGTACGTCATCAGGCCGAAGTCGTCCTCGTCGACCTTGATCCCGCGGAAGTCCATCGCGCGGACCGTGCCGTCCTTGACCTCGACCTCGTAGGTCTCCCCGGTGCGGTTGTCGGTGACCGTGAGGGTCTCCTCGGCGGTCGCTACCCCGCCGCCGTCCTCTGACTGGGTCTGCTCCTCGGCCATTCCGTCTCCTCGCTGTGCCCGGATCCGTCTACCGGGGGGATTCTGACGAACGCGGGCCGCGGGGGCGGAGCCGCGGTCGTGGCGGGGTCGCGGACCGCGGGTCGCGCCGCGGTCGCGGGAGGGCGCTCAGGGGCCCGGCGGGCTGTCGGCCGGCGGCTCGTTGCCGCGGTGCTCGGTGTCGCCGTGCTCGCTCTCGGTGGCCGAGGTGATCACCGCGGACAGGACCGCGGCGAGCATCAGCACGAGCGAGATGGCTATGACCGACCGCTGGCCGGCGCTCCCGGACGGGAAGCCGGGCCGCCTGAAGCCGGCGATCGCCAGCAGGACGGCCCAGGCGGCGAACAGCGCGCCGAGCACGTGGAACGCGTTGATCTCCGCGAGCGGCAGGACCACGCCGGCAACGCTACCTGAGCGGCGCCGGAAGGCGGCGGCCGCTGGCGCGGACCCGGCTCGGCGGGCGCGGCGGCGGCTCGGCGTGCGGGCCTCTGCGCGGCGGCCGCGGGCGGCGCGGCCGGGATCGCTCGTGGACGAGGCGGTCGCCGCTGCCGCCGTCCGCCGGGAGGTCCATCTCGGCGTCGACGTTCCGCACCGCCCACCACACGATCCAGAGCAGCATGACGATGGGGATCTTCAAGATCACCAGCATGTAGAAAAGGCCCCAGCCCACTCGCGCGGCATGGTAGCGCCGCGCGGCCGGACGAGCCACTACGATCGACGCGCGATGAGCGACGCCGGCCTCTTCGGCCCCGGCTCCCTCACCTGGCGCGTCAACCGGGAGGGGGTCCTTCTCGTGGGCGGGGGCGCGGCGCTGGTCCTCCAGGTCGCCCACCCGCTGGTCGCCGCCGGCGTGGCCGAGCACTCGAACTACCGCGAGGACCCGTGGGGCCGGCTCTACCGCACCCTCGACCTCACGACGAAGATCGTTTTCGGCAGCACGGCGACCGCCCGCGAGGCGTCCGACCGGATCAAGGACGTCCACGGCCGCGTCAAGGGCGTGACCGTCGAGGACGGCGGCCGCTACCCCGCCGGCACCCGCTACGACGCGCGCGACCCCGAGCTCCTGATGTGGGTGCACGCCACGCTCGTCCGCACCTCGCTCGACGTGTACACGCGCTACGTGGGCCGGCTGACGATCGCCGAGCAGCAGGGCTACTACGAGGAGCAGAAGACGCTCGGCGAGATGTTCGGCGTGCCGCGCGACCGCCAGCCCGAGACGTTCGCCGACTTCAACGCCTACTTCGCCGACATGCTGGCGAGCGACCGGCTCGCGGTCACGAACGCGCTGCGCGACGTCGTCGACGCCACGCTCCGCCCGCGGCTCCCGCTCGTCGCCCGGCCCGTGGTCGAGGCGCTGAGCCTGGCCACCGTCGGCCACCTGCCCGAGCCGCTGCGAAGCCGACTCGGCCTGCCCTGGGGGCCCACGCGGCGCCGCGTCTTCGAGGCCTCGCGGATCGCGCTGAGCGCCGCGCTCCCGGTCCTTCCGCGGCTGGTGCGCGAGTTTCCGCCGGCGCGCGGCGCCGACCGGCGCGTGCGCGCCGCGGCGACCGCCTAGCGACCGCCGATCCGCCAAAACGGCCCGGTGCCGCGAACGGCCGCCCAAGACGGAGTTTGTGTAGTTTCGCACGGGGGGATCAGGCTCTCGGGAGACCGTCCTTCGGAGGGGAACAACTTCTTGCCGTTCGGTAGGGGATCGCAGGCGGTGGCACGGCTCCTGACCGTCGCGGCGATCGCGCTGGCGGTCGGGGCGGTGGGGTGGCTCCTGCTCGCGGGCCGCTCGTCCTACCGCGTGACGCTCGTGGTCGACAACGCGAGCCAGCTCGTGAAGGGCAACCACGTGAAGGTCGGCGGCGTCCCCGTCGGCCAGGTCACGAAGCTCGAGCTCGGCGACGACGCCCGCGCCGAGGTCGAGATCGAGATCCGCGACGACGAGCTGACCCCGCTCCACCGCGGCACCACCGCGGAGATCCGCTCGACCTCGCTGTCCGGCATCGCGAACCGCTACGTCGCGCTGGTGCCCGGACGCAACGACGCGCCCGAGATCGCGTCCGGCGGCAGGCTCCCGGCCGAGGACGCGCAGGCCGAGGTCGACCTCGACGCGATCCTCAACACGCTCGACCCCGACGCCCTGAACGACCTCCAGCTCGTGATCCGCGGGCTCGGCGACGCGGTCGGCGGGCGGGGCAAGGAGCTGGCCGGGGCGATCAAGGCCCTGAACCCGGCGCTGTCGCAGAGCGCGGTCACCGCGAAGGAGATCGTCCGCGAGGAGCCCTCACTGGCGCGCTTCCTCGTGCAGACCTCGAAGGTGGTGGCGGCGCTCGACTCGCGCGAGTCCGACGTCGAGCGGCTCGTCCCCGCCACCGGCGCGGCCCTGAGCGCCATCGCGTCGCGGACGACCGAGCTCGACGACTCGCTGCGCCGGCTGCCGCAGACGCTCCGCTCGGCCAACACCACGCTCGTGAACCTCCGCGCGCTGCTCGCCGAGGCGCGGCCGGTCGTCCGCGAGGCGCGCCCGTCGGCCCCGCTCCTGACGGACACGCTGACGCGGCTTCGGACCGTCGCCCGGCGCGGCACGCCGCTCCTCCCCGGCGTCCGGCGGCTGGTCGATGGGTCCGGCCGGCTCGACCTGGTTGGCGTCGTGCGCGACATGCCGGCCGTCGAGCGGACGGCGGTCCCGGCGTTCGACTCGGCCACGGCGACCGTCGAGGACCTCATCCCGATCGTGGCCGAGGCGCGGCCCTACACCCCGGACCTCGTCGGCGGCCCGCTCCGCGGCTTCGGCGGCACGACCAGCACCTACTACGACGCGAACGGCCGCTACACCCGGATCTCGGCGCAGGGCACCGGCTACACGCTGACCGGGAGCGGCACGCTGACCCCGCTGATGCCGTCCCAGGGCGGGCTCGCCGGCTTCCGGTCGGGGGTCCGCAACCGCTGTCCCGGCGCGGCCACCCAGCCCGGGCCCGACGGCTCGAACCCGTGGCTGCCCGAGCCCGGCTTCCCCTGCGACCTGAGCGAGAGCCCGCGGTGACGCGCCGGCTCGTCTCGCTCGCCCTCGTCGCGGCCCTCGTCGCCGGCGTGCTCGTCTCGACCGCCGCCGGGCCGGGCACGAGCGGCTACCGCGTCGACGCCGTCTTCGACAACGCGGACTTCCTGATCCCCGGCCAGGACGTCAAGGTCGGCGGCGCGCGCGCCGGCCGGGTCGTGGGCGTCCACCTGACGCGCGACCGCCACGCCCGGATCGAGCTGTCGGTGGACGAGCGGTTCGCCCCGTTCCGCGACGACGCGGAGTGCTCGATCCGGCCGCAGAGCCTGATCGGCGAGAAGTTCGTCCAGTGCAACCCGGGCACGGCCGACTCGCGGCCGCTGGGCAGGCACGGCGGCGACCGGGCGACGGTCCCGCTCGCCCGCACGCATTCGCCGGTCGACATCGACCTCGTCTTCTCCACGCTGCGGCGGCCGCTCCGCGAGCGGCTCACGCTGATCGTGAACGAGCTCGGCACCGGCCTCGCCGGCCGCCCGCAGGAGCTGAACGAGGCCATCCGCCGGGCCAACCCCGCGCTCCAGGCGACCAACCGGATGTTCGCGATCCTGGACGGCGAGCGCCAGGCGCTCGGGCGGCTGATCGTCTCCACCGACCGCGTGGCCGACGAGCTGGTGAGGCGCCGCCGCGAGGTGCGGCGGTTCGTCGAGAACGCCGATGGCGTCCTCCGCACGGCCGCGAGCCACCGCGACGACCTCGACCTCACCGTGCGCCGCCTGCCGCCGCTGCTCGCCGAGCTCGAGCCGGCGGCGACGACGCTCAGGGACCTCTCCGCCGACGCGCGGCCGCTGGTCGGCGAGCTGCGGGCCGCGGCGCCGGACGTGCGCGCGCTGCTCGGCGACCTCGACCCGCTGACCGAGGCCACGCGGCCGACCCTCGTCCGGCTCGCGGAGCTGTCGCGCTCCGGCCTCCGCGCCGTCCGCGCGGCGGGGCCGGTCGCGCGGCTGCTGCGCCCCGTCGCCGACCGCCTGCCGCCGACCGTCTCGCTCCTCGACACCCTCACCGACTCGATCCGCGACCAGAGCACCGCGGAGCACATCGCGCGCTTCCTGTACTACGGCGCGGCCGGCTCGGCCAGGTTCGACCGCTACTCGCACATGATCCCGTCGTACCAGGTGACGGGGAAGTGCCAGCAGTGGGTCGAGGAGCCCACGCCCGGCTGCGACGCCCACTTCGCCTCGTACCGCGGCCCGCGGGCGGCCCCCGACCGGGCCGTGGCGCGCGGCCGCGCGCGCCGCGGCGAGAGCGCCCGCGCCCGCGCGCGCGGCGTCCGCGACGCGACCGACGACGCCCTCCTCGACTGGCTGCTCCGCCCATGAGGCCCGCCGCGCAGCGATCCGCCCTCGCGGGCAGCCCGGTCCTGATCGGGGCGGTCACCACGCTCGTGACCGTGGTCGCGGTCTTCCTCGCCTACAACGCGAACTCGGGCCTCCCGTTCGTCCCGAGCTACGAGATCACGGTCCAGGTCCCGGACGCGGCCGGGCTCGTGAAGGGCAACGACGTGCGGATCGGCGGCAAGCGGATCGGCACGATCGAGCGGATCGAGGGCCACGCCGGCGGCGAGCGGCCGTACGCCGAGCTCGACCTGAAGCTCGACAAGCCCGTGGAGCCGCTGCTCGACGACTCGACGCTGATCGTGAGGCCGCGCTCGCCGCTCGGCCTGAAGTACCTGGAGATCGACCCCGGCGAGTCGGGCAGGCCGGTGAAGGCCGGCGGCGAGCTGAGGCTGCCGGCCGCGCGCGAGTCCGTGGACCTCGACGAGGTGCTCGACACCTTCGACCGCACGACGCGCGAGTCGCTCCAGCGGACGCTGGGCGGCCTCGGCACCGGGTTCGCCGGCCGCGGGCAGGACTTCAACCAGGCGGTCGCCGACGCGCCCGACCTCGTGCTCCAGGGCGAGCACCTGGGCGCGAACCTCTCGCACCCGCGCACCGGCCTGCGCCGGACGGTCCGCTCGCTCGACCGCGTGACCGCGGAGCTCGCGCCGATCGCCCCGCAGGTCGGGTCGCTCGTGGCGTCCGCCGACACGACGACCGCGGCGCTCGCCGGAGTGCTGCCCGAGCTGTCGCAGACGCTCGCCGGCCTCCCGCCGGTGGCGGGCGACGCGATCGCGACGCTGCGACTCGCGCGCCCGCTGCTCGTCGACGCGCGCGAGCTGGTCGCCGACCTGCGGCCCGGCGCCGCCTCGCTGAAGCCCGCCGCGGCGGGTCTCCACTCGGCTCTCAGGCGCGGGACGCCGGTGCTGCGCCGGGCGAGCGCGCTCGCGGACCGCCTCCGCGGCTCGCTGGTGGCGGTCGACGACCTGGCCTCCGACCCGCTCACGACCGAGGCGCTGAGCCGCCTGCGGGTGGCGCTCGACTCGCTCCGGCCGACGCTCCGCTACGTCGTCCCCGCCCAGGCGCGGTGCAACTACGTCTCGCTGTGGTTCCGCAACGCCGCCTCCTCGCTGTCCGAGGGCGACGCCGGCGGGACCTGGCTGCGCACGCTCGTGCTGGCCCGGCCGACCGAGGCGATCGCCCGCTCGGACCCCGCGCCGAACATCCACCACAACGGGTACGCGTACGCCGGCGGGCCCGGCACCGGCGGCGACTGCGAGGCCGGCAACGAGCCGTTCGAGCCGGGCAGCACGTTCGGCAACCTGCCCGGCGTCCAGGCCACCGGGACCGAGGACACGGGGCTGTCCCCGGAGGAGGGCGGGCGGTGAGGGGCCCGCTGGAGGTCAGCCCGTTCCGCGCCGGGATCATGGCCGTGACCGCGTCGGTCGTCGCGGTCTGGCTCGCCTTCGGCGGAACGAACCCGTTCGAGCGGCCGTTCCAGCTGAGGGCGGTCGTCCAGTCCGGCAGCGAGCTGCACTCGCGCACCCCGGTCCGGATCGCCGGCGTCGACGTCGGCAAGGTGAAGCGCGTCGAGCGCGGGCCCGGCGCGACGGCGATCGTCACGATGAGCGTCGACCGCGCCGGGCTGCCGATCCACCGCGACGCGACGATCAAGGTCCGCCCGCGGATCTTCCTCGAGGGCAACTTCTACCTCGAGCTGCGGCCCGGGACGCCGGCGGCGCCCGAGATGCGGTCGGGCGACACGATCCCGCTCGGCCAGACCGCGATCCCGGTCCAGCTGGACCAGATCCTGACCACCCTCGACCAGTCGTCGCGGGGGAACCTGACCTCGGTGGTGCACGGCCTGGCCGACGCGCTCAAGGAGGGCGGCGCGAAGGAGGTCGGCAGCTCGCTCCCGGCGTGGGAGGACGCGCTCGCGCGCGGGTCGCAGGGCATGGAGGCGCTCCGCGGGCTCGAGGAGCACGACCTGTCGCAGGCGCTCGTCGGGCTCGACCGCACGACCGCCGCCCTCGCCGACCGCGACGACGAGCTGGCCGCCACCGTCTCGTCGCTGTACCGCACGACCGCCGCCCTCGCGTCGCGCCGCGAGCAGCTCGCCCGCGCGGTGCCCGAGCTGGACGGCGCCCTGCGCGAGGCCGACCCGACGCTGGCCGCGCTCGACCGGCTGATCCCGCCCGCCCGCTCGGTCGTGGCCGAGGCGCGCCCCGGGGTGCGCGAGCTGCCCGGAGCGCTCCGGCTCGCCAACCCGCTCCTGACCCAGCTCGAGCGCCTGGTCACCCCGAACGAGCTGCCGCGGCTGGTCCGCGACGGCGGCCCGGCGATCCGGTCGGTCGCGCGCCTCCAGCCGCACCTGCGCGACCTGCTCGCGCTCGTCAGGCCGGTCACCGAGTGCCTGCGCCGGAACGTGGTGCCGACCCTCACCGCGAAGCTCGACGACCCGCCGTTCACCGACCGCCTCAAGATGCCGGTCTACCGGGAGCTGCTCGGGGCCATCGTCGGCCAGGCGGGCGCGTCGCAGAACTTCGACGGCGACGGGCCGGCGCTCCGCTACATGGCCGGCTTCGGCGACGAGACGTTCTCGACCGGCGAGGTGCCCGGCGTCGGCGAGTCGCTCGTGGGCGCGAGCTCCGAGCCGATCCTCGGCTCGCGGCCGCCCTACACGGGCCAGGTCCCGCCGTTCCGGCCGGACGTCCCGTGCGTCTCGCAGCGCCCGCCCGACCTCCGCGCCGAGGCCGGCCCGGCGTTCGGGCCCCCGCCCGCCGCCGCGACCGGGGGAGGGCGGCGGTGAGCGAGCTCCGCAAGGCGATCCGCCGCTACGGCCGCCACATGCTGGCCCTGTCCGGGATCGTGGCGATCGCGCTGGCGGTCGCGGCGTACGTGACCGTCCACCAGCGCCTCCGCTTCCCGTGGCAGGACGAGATCCAGATCTACGCGGAGTTCGAGAGCGCGAACGCGGTCACGCCCGGCCAGGGCCAGACCGTCGACGTGGCCGGCGTGAAGATCGGCGACATCGGCGACGTGCGCCTGGAGAACGGCGTGGCGGTCGTCCGCATGGACATCACCGAGCAGGACGAGGTCGGGCCGATCTACCGCAACGCGACGCTCGTGCTGCGCCCGAAGACCGGCCTGAACGACATGGCGATCCAGATGAACCCCGGGAGCCCCGACCGCTCGCTCCCGGACGACGGCCGCCTCCGCGACGGCGACCGGATCCCGCTGGCGAGCACCGAGCCGAACGTGAACCCGGACGCGGTGCTGGCGGCGCTCGACACCGACACGCGCCGCTACCTCCAGGCGCTGCTCGGCTCCCTCGGCCACGGCCTCCACGGCCGCGGGCCGGACCTGCGCGAGGTCCTGAAGGCGTCGCGCCCGGCGCTCACGAACGCCTCCCCCGCCGCGCGCGCGCTCGCCGACCGCCGCCGCCAGCTCAAGCGCCTGATCCACAACCTCAACCGGCTCGCGGCGCTCGCGGGGTCGAAGGACCGCGAGCTGCGGAGCCTCGTCTCCGCCGCCTCCGAGGTGGTCGGCACGCTGGGCGAGCGCGACCGGGAGCTCCAGGGCGCGGTCGAGCGGCTGCCGGGCACGCTCGGCGTGACGCGCTCGGCGCTCGCGGAGGCGCGCGGGCTCGCCGTCGAGGCCCGGCCGGCGCTCGAGACGCTCCGGCCGCTGGTGCGCGAGCTGAAGCCTTCGCTCGTCGCCGCCCGCCCGCTGCTGCGCGACGCGACGCCGGTCGTCCGCGACGGGCTGCGGCCGCTCATCCGCGAGGCCAACCCGCTGCTGGACTCGCTGCGGCCGTCGGTGGCGAAGATCGACCGCGTCACCGCCCCGCAGCTCGTCGACGTCGGGAAGGTGCTCAACCGGACGGTGAACGTGCTCGGCTACAACCCGCCGGGCAAGGAGGAGGGCTTCCTCTTCCACCTCGACTGGTACGTGCACAACGCGTCGTCGATCCTGTCGATCGAGGACGCCCACGGCGTGGCCTGGCGCGGGCTCGTGATGTTCGGCTGCTCGACGTTCCCGGACGCGATCGCCGCCACGCCGGCGTTCGCGCCGTACGCGCAGCTACCGCTCTGCCCGCAGCAGGGCAAGACGGCCGTCCCGAAGGGTCTCTCGCCGAACCGGCTCGTCCGGCTCTCGCACGTGCCGGCGGCGGAGCGGGCGGGCATCCCCGCGGCCGACGGCGCAGAGGCCGGCGGGCCCGCGGCCGGGGGAGGCGACCGCTAGTGCAGAAGCGCCCGCCGAGCATCGCGCAGATCGCCGTGATGGTCACCTTCGCCCTGTCCTGCTTCGGGCTCCTCACGTTCCTCTGGAAGTCGTTCGGCGGCCCGTCCCCGCTCGCGCCGAAGGCGTACCGCCTGACCGCCGACTTCGGCGAGGCGACCCAGCTCTCCGAGACGGCGGCGGTCCGGATCTCGGGGATCCAGGTCGGCCGCGTGGTCAGGGCGCGTCTGGACGGGGACCGGACGCGGGTCACGATGGAGATCGAGCCGCGCTACGCGCCGATCCCCCGCGACTCGCGCGCGATCCTCCGCCAGAAGACGCTGCTCGGCGAGACCTACGTCGAGCTGACGCCCGGGAGGAAGGGCGCCGGCGCGCTGCCCGACGGCGGCCGGCTGGCGACGGCGAACGTGCTGCCGACGACGGAGCTCGACGAGGTCACCCGGGCGCTCGACCCGCGGACCCGGCGCGCGCTCCGGCGGGCGGTGGTGGCGCTCGGCGAGCTGGGCGTGGACGCCGAGGACCTGAACCACGCGCTGGGCAACCTGCCGGCGTTCACCGGCGGCATCGGCGACCTGCTCCGCTCGCTCGACCGCCAGCACGTGGCGGTGCGGACCCTCGTCCACGACCTCGGCGGGATCCTCACGGCGCTCGGCCAGCGGCAGGGCGAGCTGACGGGCCTCGTGCGCGCCGGCGACGCGGTCCTGGCCACGACCGCGCGGCGCGACCGCGACCTGGCGGAGGCCGTCCGGATCCTGCCGACCACGCTGGCCGAGCTCCGGCCGACGCTCGCCCTCGTGAGGGGCGTCACCCGCGACGCGTCGCCGCTCGTCCGCGCCCTGCGGCCGGGCGTGCACGTCCTGCGGCCCGCGCTGGACGACGCGGCGGCCCTGGCCCCCCGCGCGGAGGCCCTGTTCGGCGACGTCGACCGGCTGGTGGACGTGTCGAGGGCGGGCCTGCCCGCGACGACGCGGATAGTGAGGTCCGCGCACGACCTGTTCCAGCTGCTCCCGCCGACGCTCCGCGAGGCCCAGCCGGTGGTCGACTACCTCGGCCTCTACAAGGAGGACGCCGTCCAGCAGCTCGCCGGGCTGAGCGCCGCGATGCAGGGCTCCGCGCCCGGCCGGCTCGGCGGCGAGCCGCTCCACTACCTCCGCGCGCTCGTCCCGCTCACGGCCGAGGGCGCGGTGGTCGCGGAGCGCCGGTTCGGCACGAACCGGCACAACCCGTACCCGCGGCCCGGGTGGCTGAGCGGGCTGGAGCACGGCCTCGAGGCGTACGACTGCCAGAACGTCGGGAACCCCGGGAGCGCCGACCCGGCGCCGGAGTGCAAGGTGCAGCCGCCGATCGAGTTCCAGGGCCGCCGGACGGCGTTCCCGCACCTCGAGCGCGCGCGCTAGCGGGTCGGCGCCTCGGACAGCTGGGTCATCGCGCGGAACGCCTCGTAGCGCTCCGCGATCTCGGCGTCGGTCAGCCGCCGCACCCGCTCGGTGCCGAGCTCCTCGACGTTGAACGACGCCATCACCGAGCCGTAGGTCATCGCGCGGCGCAGCTCGTCGCGGTCCGCCTCCGCCCCCGCCCCCGCTCGGGTGAGGTGGCCCATGAACCCGCCGGCGAACGAGTCGCCGGCCCCGGTGGGGTCGCGCACGGTCTCGAGCGGATAGCCCGGAAGCGAGAAGAACTGGTCCTCCAGGAACATGGCGGCGCCGTACTCGCCCTGCTTGGCGATCACCACGCGCGGCCCCAGCTCCATCACCGCGCGCGCGGCGCGGACCAGGTTCGGCTCGTCGGTGAGCGCGCGGATCTCGGCGTCGTTCAGGAACAGCAGGTCGACCAGGCCGATCGACCGCAGCAGCGAGTCCCGGGCCGTCTCGATCCACATGTTCATCGAGTCGAGCCCGGCGAGGCGCGCGCCGTCGCACTGCTCCCTGACCTCGCGCTGGAGGTCGGGCTGGATGTTCGCCAGGAACAGGGTCTCCGCCGCGCGCGACTCGGCGGACAGCTTCGGCTGGAACTCGCCGAAGACGCCGAGCTGGGTGTCCTCGGTGTGCGCGGCGTTGAGGTCGTACTCGTAGCGGCCGCGCCAGAAGAACGTCCGGCCGCCCTCGACGCGCTCGACGTCGTCGGTGCTGACGCCGCGCTCGCGGAGGATCGCGTACTCGAAGTCGCCGAAGTCGTCGCCGACCGGCCCGACCACGCGCACGTCCGTGAAGAAGCTCGCGGCCAGCGAGAAGTGGACGGCCGAGCCGCCCAGCATCCGCTCGCGCTCGCCGAACGGCGTCGTGACGGAGTCGAACGCGATCGAGCCGACGACGACGAGGCTCACGATCTGACCTCGAAGGTGCCCACGGCCGCGGCAGGCTAGCGCGGATAACCTGCGGCGCCGCCATGCGCGCCGTCCAGATAACCGAGTTCGGGGGGCCGGAGGTGCTCCAGCTGGTCGAACTCGACGTGCCCGAGCCCAGCGACGGCGAGGTCCTGATCCGGGTCTCCAGGGTCGGGGTCAACTTCGCCGACACGCACCAGCGCGAGAACGCCTACGTCCGGCGGTTCGGGCTCCCGCTCGTGCCCGGCAACGAGGTGGTCGGGACGGTCGAGCACGGCGCCGGCGGGCTTCGGCCCGGCACGCGCGTCGTGGCCATGACCGGCGGCGCGGGCGCCTACGCCGAGTACGCGGCGGCGCCGCTCGCCACGACGTTCCCGGTCCCGGACGGCGTCGACGACGGGGTGGCGCTCGCGCTCCTGATCCAGGGGCTCACGGCCTGGCACCTGCACCGCACCTGCGCGCGCCTCGCCGAGGGCGAGAGCGTGGTGGTGCACTCCGCGGCGGGCGGCGTCGGCGGCCTCGCGACCCAGCTCGCGAGGCCGATGGGGGCCGGGCGGGTGATCGCCACCGCCGGGTCCGAGGAGCGCCGCGCGGCGGCGCTCGAGCTGGGCGCCGACGCCGCCGTCGACCCCGATGCCGACGACCTCACGGCCGCGCTGGTCGAGGCGAACGGGGGGAGGCCGCTCGACGTGGTCTACGAGACCTCGGGCGGGCGGGTCTTCGACGCGAGCTTCGAGGCGCTCGCGCCGTTCGGCCGGCTGGTGGTCTACGGCATCTCGAGCCGCGAGCAGAACGAGGTGCGCAGCGGCCGGCTCCTGCGCGGCAGCCGGTCGGTGGTCGGGTTCTGGCTCATGCACTGCATCGAGCGGCCGGAGATGCTCTCCGGGCCGCTCGCGGACCTGCTCGACCGGGCGGCCCGGGGCGAGCTGCGCGTCGTCGTCGGCGGCACCTACCCGCTCTCCGAGGTGCGCCTCGCGCACGAGGACCTGACCGGCCGGCGGACCGCCGGGAAGCTCCTGCTGGACCCGGCCTCCTAACCTCACCTGCGTGACGACCTTCCAGGAGCTCGGACTCAGCGCCCCTCAGCTCGAGGCGCTGACGCATCTCGGGTACGAGAGCCCGACCCCGATTCAGGAGCAGGCGATCCCCGAGCTGCTCGCCGGGCGCGACGTGATCGGCCAGGCCCAGACCGGGACCGGCAAGACCGCCGCGTTCGGCCTGCCGCTGCTCGAGTTCGTCGATCCGGAGCTGCCGGAGGTCCAGGCGCTGGTGCTCACGCCGACGCGCGAGCTCTGCATCCAGGTCACCCAGGCGCTGCGCGCCTACGGGGAGCGCAAGGGGATCGAGGTGACCGCGATCTTCGGCGGCGCGCCGATCCGCGACCAGGCCGCGTTCCTGCGCCAGGGAGCGCAGGTGGTGGTCGGGACGGTCGGCCGCGTCATGGACATGATCAACCGCCACTACCTCTTCCTCACCGAGGCCCGCTACGTCGTGCTCGACGAGGCCGACGAGATGCTCGACCTCGGCTTCCTCGAGGACGTGGAGCGCATCCTCTCGCTCACGCCGAACTCCCGGCAGACGGCGCTGTTCAGCGCGACGATGCCGCCGCCGATCCGCAAGCTGGCCGACCGCTACCTCTACGAGCCCGAGACGGTCAGCGTGAAGTCCGAGTTCCTCACCGTCGACACCGTGGAGCAGTTCCAGGTGACGGTGAAGCCCAACGACAAGGCCGAGAAGCTCGTCGAGGTGCTCGAGGCCGAGCGCCCCGATCAGGCGATCGTCTTCACGCGCACGAAGATCCGCTGCGACCAGCTCAACACGAAGCTGCGCAACCGCGGGATGAACGTCAAGGCGCTGCACGGCGACCTGTCGCAGGGCCAGCGCGACGGCGTGATGCTGTCCTTCAAGGGCGGGCGCGTCCCGATCCTCGTCGCGACCGACGTCGCGGC
>DASVQB010000016.1:0-30759 GCA_036389295.1 Thermoleophilaceae bacterium
CAGCATGTCGTGGCGGGCGATCAGGCGGTTGAGCGCGTCGGTCAGGCGCTCGGGGTCGAGCGCGTCCGACTCGAGCTCGAGGTAGAGGTGGCACGAGACGCCGCCGAGCTCGTAGGCGGAGGAGCGCCCGACCCAGTAGGCGTGCTGCACGTCGGTGAGCGGGAACGGCTCGTGGCGCTCGTCGAGCGCGGGCACGACCGCGGGAGCCGCGCGGGACGGCCCGGCCTCCTCGGGGTGGGCTACCGCGTGCTCGACCAGCGCGGCGACGTCCGCGAGCGTCCCGCCCTCGACCAGGGCCGAGACGTCGAGCGACCGCTCGAAGGTGCGCTCGATCGCCTCCTGGAGCTCGACGGCCATCAGCGAGTCGAGGCCGAGCGAGGCGATCGGGAGGTCGACCTCGAGCCGGTCGGGGTCGAGGCGGAGGATGCGCGCGGCCTCGGCGACGAGCCAGTCGCGGACGTCGGGCGGGGGAGGGGCCGCGGGGGCGGGGTCGGGCGGAGCGGGGGTCGCCGAGCCGGCGGAGTCGGCCGCGGGCGCGGCTCCGCCCGGCGGGACGGCGGCATCGGCCGCGGCGGAGCCCGTCGCCGCGGGAGCGGCGGCATCGGCCGCGGCGGAGCCCGTCGCCGCGGGCGCGGCTCCGTCCTGCACGGCGGCCGCCGCCCCCGGCGCCGGCGCGTCCGCGAGCCACACGCGGGTGCGCCGCCACGGGTAGCGGGGGAGCGGGACGACCCGCGCGCCCGCGGGGTGGAGCGCGTCCCAGCGGACGTCGCGACCGCTCACGTGCAGGGCGCCCAGCGCCTCGAGCATCGTCCGGCGCTCGTCCTCGCCGGCGCGCAGGCTCGGCACGGCGAGCGCGCCGTCGGCCGCGCACGCGACGGCCGACCCGGGCGGCGGCCCGACCTCGACGACCAGCTCGCAGGTCACGCCGTCCACCGCGTCGGACGGGCGCACCACCGGGACCGTCCCCTCGGGCAGGTCCGCCGGGACCGCGCCGGCGGCCGCGAGCCGCGCGGCCTCCGGAAGCTCCATCGCCCCCGCGGCGTGCGCGGCCGCCAGGAGGCCGACGCCCTCGCCCGCCAGCACGTCGGCGGTCACGCCCCAGCGCCGCCACAGCGCGAGCGCGCCGGCCTGGACGGCGAACAGCAGCGCCCGCCCCAGCGCCTCGCCGCCCGCCGCCTCGCCGCCGCCGTCGGGCCACTCCCCGAACGCCATCGCGTCCAGGACCGACGCCCCCAGGCGGTCGCGCAGCGCGCGGTCGCAGGCCTCGACCACCTCCAGGAACGCCAGCTCCTGCTCGAGCAGCGAGGCCCCCATCCCGGCCCATCCGCCGGAGCCGCCGAGCACGAGCGCGACCCCGAGGTCGCGCCCGCGGGAGCGGCGCCCGCGGACGAGCCGCTCGTCCGAGCGCGAGGCCGAGTCGAGCGCCGCCGCCAGCTCCTCGAGGCCGGACCCGACCGCCACGGCGGAGAAGTCGTGGTGGGCGCGCCGCGCCGCGGCCGTGTAGCAGACGTCCGCCGCCGAGGACCCGCCGGCGCCGTCCCGGAGGAAGTCCCGGAACCGCTCCAGCGCAGCGTCCAGCGTCTCGGCGTCGTGCGCCGAGACGGGCAGCAGCTGCGCCGCCGCCCGGAGCCTAATCTGCCCCTGCCCCCTCGAGCACCGCGTGCGCGTTGGTGCCGCCGAAGCCGAACGCGCTCACGCCGGCGAGCATCGAGCGGCCGCCGTCCGGCCACGGCCCGGTCCGCGACTGCACCGCGAGCGGCAGCACGTCGAACCGGATGGCCGGGTTCGGCTCCTCGAAGTTGAGGCTCGCGGGGATCGTCCGGTGCTGCATCGCCAGGGCGACCTTGATCAGCGAGGCCACCCCGGCGGCCGCCTCCAGGTGCCCGACGTTCGTCTTGACGGACCCCACCGCGCACACGCTGTCGAGCTTGCGGCCGGCGCCGATCGCCGCCCCCAGGGCCTCGGCCTCGATCGCGTCGGCGAGCCGGTTGCCGGTCCCCTGCGCCTCGACGTACTGGACGTCGCCAGGCGACACGCCCGCCCGCTCGTAGACCTGCCGCAGCAGCGACTCCTGGGCGCGCCGGCTCGGCGCGGTGATCCCGTTGGTGCGGCCGTCGCTGTTCACCCCGCTGCCGCGCACCACGGCGATCACCCGGTCGCCGTCCTCGCGCGCCGCCGAGACCGGCTTGAGGACCACCGCCCCGGCCCCTTCGCCCCGCACGAACCCGTCTGCGGCCGCGTCGAACGCTCGGCAGCGCCCGTCGTCGGCCAGCAGCCCGAGCCGGGCGAGGCCGAGCGTGATCTCCGGGCGCAGCATCGCGTTCGCGCCGCCGACCACCGCCATGTCGGTCGCCCCCGTCCAGAGGTCCTGGCAGGCCAGGTGCAGCGCGACGAGCGACGACGAGCACGCGGTGTCGACCGCGATGCTCGGGCCGTTCAGGTCGAACACGTACGACAGCCGGTTGGCGGCGATGCTGCTCGCGGTGCCGGTGGTCGCGTAGCGGTCGACCGTCCGCGGCTCGCGGAACTGGATCTGCGCGTAGTCGGACGTGCAGATGCCCACGTACACGCCGGTCGCGCTGCCGGCGAGGCCGGCGGTCTGCCCGGCGTCCTCGAGCGCCTCCCACGCCACCTCGAGCAGCAGCCGCTGCTGGGGGTCCACGTGCTCGGCCTCGCGCGGCGAGATGCCGAAGAACAGCGGGTCGAACTCGTCGACCCCGTCGACGAACCCGCCGTACGCCACCGCCGGGTGGGGCGGCGAGCCGGCCAGCTCGCCGAGCCGCTCGGGCGGCGCCTCCGACACCGTCTCGCGCCCCTGCTCGAGCAGCTCCCAGAACTCCTCCGGGGAGTCGGCGCCGGGGAACCGGCAGCCCATGCCGACGATCGCGATCGGCTCGAGGCGCCCGGCGCCATGCCGCCGCCTGGGCGAGCGCCGCGCCTCGCCGCCCGACGGGTCGCCGTCGGCGAGGTGCGCCGCCACGCCGGCGATCGTCGGCCGGTCGAACAGCAGCGTCTCCGGCAGCTCGCGCCCCAGGCGCTCGCCCAGCTCCCCCGCGACGTCCACGACGGCCGCCGAGTCGAGGCCGAAGCTCTCGAACGGGGCGTCGCGGTCGACGTCCGCGGCGGGGATCCGCGCGCGCGCCGCGATCGCGTCGGCCAGCCACCTCTCGATCTCCTCGCGAGAGCCGCTACGCATCCGCACGCGACGCGCTGTCCATGCGTACAGTGTGCCGGGATCAGCCCCGGATGAGTCCATCCTCCCCAGAAGACCCCCGCGCCGAGGCGCTGTCGCGCTACCGCCGGCACGTGAACAGGGGCCGCGCCAAGCTCTCCGCGCTGATGGGCGGCCAGCTCGAGGTGGCGTCCGAGGGCAACCGGGTCGTCGACGACCGCGGCGAGTCCTACCTGGACTGCGGCGGCTCGGGCGTGTTCCTGCTCGGCCACCGCCCGCCGGCCGTGGTCCGCGCCGTGGCGGAGCAGCTCGAGCGCCACCCGGTCGCCACGCGGATGCTGCTCGACCCCACCCAGGCGGAGGCCGCCGAGGCGCTGGCGCGCGTCGCCCCCGAGGGCCTCGACTACGTCCACTGGGCGACCTCCGGCGCGGACGCCGTCGAGGTGGCGCTGAAGATCGCCCGGCTGAACGGCAGGCGCACGATCGTCGCCGCGGAGGGCGGCTTCCACGGCAAGTCGCTGGGCGCGCTGTCGGCCACCGGCAACCGCGCCTACCGCGAGCCGTTCGAGCCGCTCCTGCCGGACGTCGAGCACGTCCCGTTCGGGGACGCAGCGGCGATCGAGGCGACGCTGGCGCGCAGCGCCGGCCGCGCGTGCGTGATCCTCGAGCCGATCCAGTCGATCGCGGGCGTCGTCATCCCCCCGGAGGGCTACCTGTCGCGCGTCGAGGCGCTGTGCCGCGAGCACGACGCGATGCTGGTCCTCGACGAGGTCCAGACCGGCCTCGGGCGCGTCGGGGAGTGGTGGGGCGCCGACCGCGAGGGCGTGGTGCCCGACGTCCTGCTCGCCGGGAAGGTCCTCACCGGAGGCGTGGTCCCGTCCGCCGCCGTCGTGTCCACCGCCGAGGCGTACGAGCCCCTCAGCCGCGACCCGCTGCTCCACAACTCCACCTTCGGCGGCGCCCCGATCGCGATGGCGGCCGCGAGGGCGACGATCGAGACGCTCGAGGAGGGGGACTACGTCGCGCGCGCGCGCGACCTCGGCGCCCGGCTGCTCGACTCGCTCCGCGACGCGCTCGAGCCCGACGGCGAGGTCCTGCTCGACGTGCGCGGGGCCGGCCTCCTCATCGGCATCGAGTTCTCCGCCAGCCACGTCGCCGGGGACTTCACGCTCGAGATGCTGTCCCGCAAGGTGCTCGTGAACGCCACGGTCTACTCGCGCCCGGTCATCAGCATCACCCCGCCGGCCACGCTCGACGACGCGGAGGAGGAGTGGCTCGTGGGCGCCGCCGCCGAGTGCGTCGCCGCCCTGCGCGAGCGCTACGCCCGGACCGTCCCCGCGGAGGCCGGCTAGTGCCGCGGCTCGAGGTCGAGGCGACGGTCGCCGGCCGCGACCCCGCCGCGATCGTCGACGCCCTCGCCGACTTCGAGTCCTACGTCGGGCACAGCGACACGATCAGGAGCATCGAGGTCAAGGAGTCCGAGGGCGCCGAGATCGTGAGCGAGTGGGAGGTCGAGTTCCGCGGCGGCGTGATCGCGTGGTCCGAGCGCGACGTCGTGGACCGCGACGCCGGCGAGATCCGCTTCAGCCAGATCGAGGGCGACTCCGACGTGTGGGAGGGGAGCTGGCGGGTCGAGGCGCGGGACGGCGCCTGCGACGTGACCTACTCCGTCGAGTACGACATGGGCATCCCCAGCCTCGCGGACCAGCTCAACCCGCTCGCGGCGGGCGCGCTCTACGAGGTCGTGACGGCGGTCGTCGGCGGCATGTTCGGGGACGACGCCGAGATCCGGACGCCGCGCCCGGGCGGGTAGCCGGCGTGGCGGTCGCCGCTGGGGCCCTGACCGACCGGCAGCTCGACACGCTGACCGCGGTCTGCGACACGTTCGTGCCGGCGATCGAGCGCGAGGACGACCCGCACGGCTTCTGGGGCCGCGCCGCCTCGGACGTCGGCGTCCCCGGCGCGATGACGGTGGCGTTCGGCGAGCTGCCCGCCGACCAGGCGGCCGGCGTGCGCAGCTTCCTCGACCTGATCGCCGACGTGGGGTTCCTCGAGGGCTCGCCCGAGCGCCGCGAGGAGATCCTGAACGGGTTCGGCGACTTCCGGCCGAGCCGCCAGGGCTTCCACGCCTTCCGCTCGTTCGCCACCTCGCTCTTCTACGCGATCCCCGACGAGACCGGGAGCAACCCGTCGTGGCCCGCGCTCCGCTACCCGGGCCCGCCCGACGTGCCCGTGCCGGACGACCCGCGCCTCCCGGTGACCGAGCCGGACGCGCCGCTCGAGCTCGACGCCGACGTGTGCGTGATCGGCTCCGGCGCCGGCGGCAGCGTGGTCGCGGCCGAGCTGGCCGCGCGCGGGCGCAGGGTCGTCGTGCTGGAGCGCGGCGGCTACTTCGACTCGGCCGACTTCGAGCAGCTCGAGCTGTGGGCCTACCGCCAGCTCTACCTCGGCGGCGGGCCGTTCCCCACCGAGGAGGGCCAGGTGGCGCTGCTCGCCGGCGGGGCGCTCGGCGGCGGCACGACCGTGAACTACACGAACTGCCTGCGGACGCCGGACCGCGTGCGCGAGGAGTGGGAGCGCGACCACGGGCTCGAGGGCGTCGCGGGCGCGGACTTCGACCGCCACCTCGACGCGGTGCTCGCCCGGATCGGCGCGACCGACCGGTGCAGCGACCTGAACGGGCCGCACCGGCGGCTCGAGGAGGGCTGCGCGGCGCTCGGCTACAGCTTCAGGCGCGCCGTGCGCAACGCGGACCCCGCCCGCTACGACCCGGCCACGGCCGGCTTCATGGGCTTCGGCGACAGGAGCGGCTCGAAGCTCGGGACGATCCGGACCTACCTGAGGGACGCGGTCGAGCACGGGGCCGAGCTGGTCGTCGGCTGCGGCGCCGAGCGGGTGACGGTCGACGGCCCGGGGACCCTGACCGTCCGCGCCGCGAGCGCCCCGCCCGGCGGCGGCGAGCCGGTCGAGGTGACCGTCCGCGCGCGGCAGGTGGCGGTCGCCGGCGGCTCGATCGAGTCGCCCGCGCTGCTGCTGCGGTCCGGCCTTGGCGGCGAGGCGGCCGGCCGCAACCTCCGGCTCCACCCCTCGGGCGTGCTGTTCGGGACCTACGACGAGGACCAGGACTCGTGGTGGGGGCCGCCGCAGGCCGGGCTCTGCGACGAGTTCGCCGACACGGGCGAGGGCCACGGGTTCCTTGTCGAGTGCCCGCACGTGAGCGTCGGCACCGCGGCCGCGAGCCTGCCCTGGCTCTCCGGCCGCCAGCACAAGGAGCAGATGCACGAGCTGCCGCGCACCGCCGCGCTGTCGTTCCTCGTCCGGGACCGCGGCGGCGGCCGGGTGGTGCTCGGCGACGGCGGCGAGGCGCGCGCCCGGTACGTGCTCGAGGACGAGGTCGACGTGGCGAGCTTCAGGGAGGGCCTCGTGCGGGTCGCGCGCATCCTCGAGGCGAGCGGCGCGCGCGAGGTCGTCGCCCAGGACCGCGCGGCGACGACCTGGCGGCGGGGGGAGGACCTCGAGGCCTTCCTGGACGCCCTCGCCGGCGTCTCGCTCGCGCCGTACCAGTACGCGATGTTCTCCGGGCACCAGATGTGCACGTGCCGGATGGGCCGCGACCCGGGGACGTCCGTCGCCGACCCGCGCGGGGCGCTGCACGACGCGCCGGACGTGTGGGTCGCGGACGCGAGCGCGTTCCCGACCGCGACGGGCGCGAACCCGATGGTCTCGGTCATGGCGCTCGCGCGCCGGACCGCCGAGGCGATGGCGGCGGCGTGAGCGCGTACGGGCGGCTGGTCGCCGCGTGCTACAACCGCTGGTACGAGCCCGCCGAGGAGGCGGGCCTCGCCGACCTGCGGCGCGCCCAGCTCGAGCCGGCGGCCGGGCGCGTGCTCGAGATCGGCGCGGGCACCGGGCTCAACCTGCCGTACTACCCCGACGCGGTGGAGGAGCTGGTCGTCGCCGAGCCCGACCCGCCGATGCTGAAGCGGCTCGTGCCGCGGCTCGCGGACGTGCCGGCGCGGACGTCGGTGTCCCGGGCGCCGGCCGAGGAGCTGCCGTTCGACGACGGCTCGTTCGACGCGGTGGTCACCACGTTCGTGCTCTGCACGGTGCGCTCGACGGCGCGCTCGCTGGCCGAGGTCCGGCGGGTCCTGCGCCCCGGCGGGCGGCTGCTGTTCCTCGAGCACGTCCGCTCGGAGCACGACCCGCGGCTCGCCCGCTGGCAGGACCGGCTGCGGCCGATCTGGCTCCGCGTCGGCTACGGCTGCAACTGCAACCGGCGCACGCTTCAGGACGTCGAGGCGAGCGGGTTCGAAGTCGAGAGCGTGCGGAGCGGCGACCTGCCCAAGGCACTGCCCCTGTGGCGGCCGTACGTGCTGGGCGCCGCGACCGCGGGCTGATCAGGCCCCGAAGATCGCCCGCGAGCGCAGAAGCAGCCGCACGCTTCCGCGCGGCCGCAGCCTGCGCGTGAGGAGCGCCCGCCCGGAGTCGATCCGCCGGGCCACCACGTCGGTCCAGTCCTCGAACGCGCAGCGCCAGGTCAGGTCCGCCCGCGGCGCGCGGCCGCGAGCGGCGCTCGCGCCCTCGCGCGTGATGTGCACGTGCCACGGCTCGGCGTCGGTGAAGTCCCACTGGATCGTGTCGCCGCCCGGCGAGGCCTGCGTCAGGTCCGCCGACCGTCCCACGAGGTCGAACAGCGTCTCCATCACCTCCGGCGAGCGGTCGGGCACGCCGCGCTTCTCGCCGAGCACGTTCGCCCGCAGCAGCACCAGCGACTTGCGCGCCTGCTCGGCGGGGGAGAGCCCGCGCGGGAGCGCCGGCGGGCCGGGCAGGTCGTCCGCCGCGAGGCCCGCGCTGCGGAGCCGCGTGACCAGCGAGGACGTGGACGCCTCGTGCAGGTCCTCGAGCCGGTAGCCGAGCCGCGCCATGTAGCTCTCGTCCCCGTTCGGCGGCACGGCCACCGCGACGCTGAACGGCGTCACCTGGTGAAGCACCTCGGCGACCTCGTGCCGGCAGCCGGCGTACTCGGTCGAGAGGTCGTGGAGCAGCTTCACGCCGAAGCCGATGTGCCGCTGCTCGTCGTTCAGCACGCTGGCGAGGCCCTCGCGGAGGCCCGGGAACCGGCCGGTCTCCTCGAGGTGGCTCTCGAGGAAGTGGAGCGAGGTCTGGGCCATCGCCGCCTCGATGACGAGGTGGTAGAGCGTGACCGCCCCGGCCAGCTTGCGCGGCGAGCGGTCCGACCGCAGCTCGCGCACCATTCGCTCGAGCCGCTCGAAGGTCCTCCGGAAGCCCCAGGTCAGCTCGGGTCGGGTGAGGTCCAGCGTCTCGCCCACGCCGCCGCCGACGGAGGGGACCTCCCGCATGAACCGCGAGAAGAAGACCGAGTGCCGCGCCTCGTCGACCTGCTGGGTCGCGAGGAAGTACCTCTGCTCCTCGCGCGGGGCGGCGTCGATGTACGCGGCGAGGCTCACGGCCACCTCGTTCTCGCCGTGCGCGAACGCGCCGAGGTGCCAGAGCATGGCCCGCCGGTCGGCCGGGTCGAGGTCGCTCCAGTCGGACCGGTCGCCCGAGAGGTCGATGTCGGTGGCGCTCCAGTTCGAGCGCTCCCAGCGGCGGTAGAGGTCCTCGTACGAGATGCCCTCGGCCGGCGGGGCGGCCGTGGATCGGGCGATCTGACCCGCCTGCGCCATCGCGCCGGAGCCTAGCGGTTACGCTGTTCGCCGCGAGATGGCAACGGTGTTCGGCAAGTGGGGACCGAGGCACCCCCGCCTCGCCGCCGCCGGCAGCCGCCTGGCGCTGCGGGCGGCGGACGCGGTCTTCTCGCGGGCCGGGCTGCACCGCCTCGACAGCGACCACGGGCGCGAGCGGCTCGACGCGCTGCGCGAGCGCCTGGCCGCCGGCGGCGAGGCGTACCTGCTCGGCGTCGGGGTCGCCGGGCACAACACCGGCGCCTCGCTCGTCCGCGCGTCGGCCGAGCGCGGCCTCGACCTGATCTGCAACGAGGAGGAGGAGCGCTACAGCGGCGTCAAGCACTGCGCGGACTACCCCGAGCACTCGGTCGAGGCGGTCAAGGAGCGGATGCGCGAGGTCGGGATCGGGCCCCGCGACCTCCACGTGTGCACGGCGAGCTGGGACTACGCGGCGTTCTGCGCGCTCGCCGCGCGGACGATCCTCGAGGAGGCGCCGCGCAGCATGGCGCCGCAGCCGCAGGCCGACGTCTTCAACGCGAGGCACGTCGCGGAGGCGCGGCTCGCGCCCGCCCGGCTCGGGCGCCAGCTCGGGCTCGGCGGCGCGCTGCCGATCGTCGGCATGCGCCACCACGACAACCACGCCTACTTCAGCTACGCGGTGTCGCCGTTCGCGCGCCGCCCGGAGCCCGTGATGGTGAGCGTGGTCGACGGCTTCGGCGACGACGGCACGAGCTCCATGTACCTGGCCGGGCCCGGCGGCGTCGAGCTGGTCCGAGCCGACCGGGTGAGCTTCAACGACTCGCTCGGGGTCTCCTACGGCGTGCTCAGCTCGACCCAGGGCGGCTGGCCGCTCCTCAGCAGCGAGGGCCGCTACATGGGAGCCGCCGCGTGGGGCGACGGCAACCGGCTCACGAACCCCTACTACCGGCGGCTCAAGCACCTGTTCCACTTCGGTCCCGAGGGGCGGGTGCGGCTGAACCGCGCGCTCGCCAACTGGACCACCTCGGCGCTCGGCGACCCCTACACCGACGAGCTGGTCGAGATCCTCGGCGAGCCGATCCCGCTCGAGCGGATGTGGCACCCCGACGCCGTGCTGCGCGTCGAGGAGGTCGGCCACGCCGAGATCACGCGCGAGCGGGTCGACAAGGCGGCGGCCGTGCAGCTCGTCTTCGAGGACGGGCTGGTCCACGTGGTCGACCACCTGATCCGCTCGACCGGGAGCGACCGGCTCGTCCTGACCGGCGGGACGGCCCTCAACTGCGTCGCGAACATGCGGCTGCTCGAGTGCTTCGACGAGGACTGGTACGAGCGTCAGCTGGGGCGGCGGACGCGGCTGCACATCTGGGTGCCGCCCGTGCCGGGCGACGCCGGCGCGCCGGTCGGCTCGGCGTACGCCTTCGCGATGCGGGCCGGCGCGCGGCCGGGCGAGCCGCTCAGGCACGCGTTCCGCTGCGGCCTCCCCCCGGCGACCGAGACGATCCGCCGGGCGCTCGCCGCCGACCCGGAGGTCGGGTTCGCCGCGGTCGGCGACGTGTCCGGCGCGGACGGGCGCGAGGCGGTCGCGGACCTCCTCGCGCACGCGGTCGCCCAGGACGGCGTCCTCGGCCTCTACCAGGGGAGCGCGGAGACCGGCCCGCGGGCGCTCGGGCACCGGACGATCGTCGCGAACCCGACCAACCCGCGGACGCTCGAGCTGCTCAACGAGCGGGTGAAGTTCCGGGAGCGCATCCGCCCGCTCGCGCCGATGGTCACGATGGACGCGGCCCGGCGCTTCTTCGAGCTCGAGGAGGGAGCCTCGGACGACGACTACGACGCCTACGGCTACATGGTCCTGACGGTCCGCGCGCGGCCCGAGGCCCACGACGCGATCCCGGCGGTCGTCCACGAGGACGGCACCAGCCGGATCCAGATCGTGAGGCCCGACCTCGACCCGTTCTGCCACGACTTCCTGCTCGCGATGGGCCGCCGCGCCGGCGTCGAGGTGGCGGTGAACACCTCGCTGAACGTGGGCGCCCCGATCGCGCACACTCCGGAGCAGGCGATCGAGACGCTCCGGCGGTCCAGGGGCATGGACGGGCTCCTGGCGATCGGCGCGGGCGGCGAGGCCCTGCTGGCCTGGCTCGAGACCCGCCGCGACGACTTCGACGCGCGGCTCGCGCGCTGGCTCGCGGACTGGTCGGCGGAGACGGGGCGCGCGCTGCCGGCGCTCGAGGCGGCGCCGGCGGGCGGCGCCGTCGGCTAGCCCTCCTCCAGCCCGAGCCGCGCGTGGGCGCGGCGCAGGGGCGCCGGGGACCACCAGTTGCGGCGGCCCAGCATGATCATCAGCGCCGGGACCAGCGCCGCGCGGACGATCGTGGCGTCCAGCATCACGCCGAAGGCGACCGCGACCGAGTACTGCTTGGTCAGCACGCTCTCGGCGCTTATGAAGGCCGCGGTGGCCACGCAGTAGAGGAGCGCCGCGGCGGTGACCGTCCGGCCGGTGCGGCCGAGGCCGAGCGCGATCGCCTCGCGGTCGTCCATGCCGGCGTCGCGCGCCTCCTTGATCCGGGACAGCACGAACACGCCGTAGTCGGTCGAGAGCGCGAACGTCACCGGGAGGATCAGGACCACCATCGTCGGGCCGATCCCGCCGGTCCCCTCGTAGCCGAGCAGGCCCTCGAGCCGCCCGTCCTGGAACACGAGGACGATCGCGCCGAGCGCGGCGCCGAAGCTCAGGGCGTTCATCACCAGCGTCTTCAGCGGCAGCACGACCGAGCCGGTCATCAGCCACAGCATCGCCAGCGTGACCGCCACGAGCAGGACGACCGCGGCGGGCAGGCCGCGGCCGAGCGCGCTCTGCTGGTCGCGGAAGTAGGCGGTCGGGCCGGTCGAGTCGACCGGGAACGGGGCGGGCAGGGCGCGGACCTCCTCGAGCAGCCGCTCGGTGCGGTCCGAGATCGTCGAGTCGGGCGTCACGACGTCGATCCGCCACGTGCCGCGGCCGACGTAGGTCGGGCCGACCACGTCGCTCGCGCCCGGCAGGGCGCCGGCCCGGCGCGCGTACGCGAGCACCTGCGCCCCGGCGCTCCGCGGCGCCCGGGCCACCACCGTGATCGGCGTCGTGTAGCCGGCCGGGAACTCGGTGCGAAGCGCGTCGTCGACCCGGCGCGAGCTGGCGTCGCTAGCCAGCACCCGCGAGTCGATCCCCACGAAGTCGGTCCGCAGGGCGGGCACCGCGAGCAGGACCAGCGCGGCGCCGACCGCCAGCGCGACCGCCGCCGGGCGCCGCATGACCGCGACCGCGAGCCGGTACCACGGCCCGCGGGCGTCGGGCCGCGCCTGCTCCTCGACCGTGCGGCGCCAGCGGCGCGGGGCCAGCGCGTTCACGCGCTCGCCGAGCAGGGCGAGCGCGGCGGGGAGGAACAGCAGCGACACCGCGCCGGCGAGCAGCGCGGTCAGGAGCCCCGCCACCCCCATCGACCTCACGAACGGGAGCGGGAAGACGACCAGCGACGCCAGCGCCGCCGCGACGATCAGCGAGCTGAACGCGACGGTCCGGCCGGCGCTGGCGAGCGTCCGTCGGAGCGCCAGGACCCCGGGCCCCTCGCGAGCCAGCTCCTCGCGGTAGCGGGAGACCAGCAGCAGGCTGTAGTCGATCGACAGCCCGAGCCCGAGCGCCGTGACCATGCTCGCCGCGAACGCCGAGACCGTGAGCAGCTCGCGGACCCCCGCCAGCATCAGGAAGACGCCGAGCACGGTCACGAGCCCGACCACGACCGGCATCAGCGCGGCCACGAGGCTGCGGAAGACCGCGAAGCCGAGCAGCAGGAGGAACGGGAACGCGATCGCCTCGGCCCGCTCGAGGTCGTCCTTCGCCTGGTCGATGAACTGCTCGGTCTGCACGTCGAGCCCGCCCAGCGTGACCCAGGGGCGGCCCTCCAGCCGGTCGCGCAGGCGGTCGACGGCCGCCTCCTCGTCGGCGCCCTTGCGGAAGACGCCTGCTACGTAGGTGGCCGAGCCGTCGCGCGAGAGGAGGGTCGGGCTGCCGACCCCCGCGCCCGCGCGCGCGCCCGGCGCCGCGTGGAACGACACGACCTGGGCGACGTCCGGCTCGCGCGCGATCTCCCGCGCGACCGCCACCGTCGCCCGCCGCCCGGCCGGGCTCCGCACGGCGACCGGGAGCCGCACCAGGGCGATCACGCCGAAGCGCTCCTGGCGGCCGGTCGCGTCCGTCAGCTCGGTCCGCGCGCGGACGCTGGGCGAGCCGGGGTCCTCGAACGACTTCTGGGTCGCGTCGAGCCGGTCGACCACGTCGCCGCCCACGCCGGCGGCCACGACGGCGAACGCGGCCGTGACGGCGACGGCCGCGCGCCGGCGGCGGTGGAGGGCTGCGGCGAGGTCGGCGAGCGTGACGGTCCCCCGCTCCCGAAGCGGCTAGGGCTCGGGCTGGGTCATCTAGTTCACGTAGGTCCGGAGCCGCTCCGGCACCGGCGAGTGCGCCGGCCGGACCAGCGCCCAGTTCCTCACGCCGAGGATCTCGAACTCCTCGATCAGCTCCGCCCCGAAGCTCTGGAAGAACCCCACGTTCTGCTCGCGCTCGGTGATGCCGAACAGCGGCAGGTCGAGCCGGTCGGCCTCCTCGCAGGCGGCGTGGAACAGCCGGCTCCCGATCCGCGCCGCCTTGACGGTCGGCTCGACCGCGAGCGGCTCGACGTGGATGTGCGGGTAGTCGGCGTCGTGCTCGTCGCGCTTGCCGAAGACCTCGAGGCTGTTGCGGATCTCGCGCGGCCGCAGGCTGCGCAGCATGAACGGGGTCATCCGGATCCGCTGCTTCGTCGACACGCGGCAGTTCCCCGGGTGCTGGACCCCGCACACCCCGACCAGCTCGCCCCGCTGCCAGGCCGACAGCGGCATCTCGGGCGCCGTCCTCAGCAGCCGCCGGTAGCCGCCCTGCAGGAACCGCAGGCGGCCGACCTCGTCCGGGCCGAGCGAGGCGTGCGCGGTCGGGAGGTTGCGGAACGCGCGGGCGATCAGCCCGGCCGCGAACTCGATCTCGCTCCGCTCGAGCGGCCTGATGACCAGCTCGTCGTCGCTCATGCCCGCGCTTCCGCCTCGACCTCCGCCGCGGGCTTCCACGACTCGGGGTCGCGGAGCAGGAGGCGGTTGCCGACGAACAGCGCGTCGAGCTCGGTGCCCTCGAAGCACGCGATCGCGTGCTCGGGGGTGCAGCAGATCGGGTCGCGGTCGTTCAGCGACGTGTTCAGCACGAGCGGGATCCCGGTCCGGCGGGCGAACGCGGAGATCAGGTCGTGGTACAGCGGGGCGACGTCACGCCGCACCGACTGGACGCGCGCGGTGCCGTCCACGTGGGTGACCGCGGGCACGTCGCCGCCGCGGCCGTCGGCCACGGTCGACGTGAAGCTCATGAACGGCGAGTAGGGCGAGCCCGGGTACCACTCGGCCACCGCCTCGTCGAGCACCGACGGGGCGTACGGCCGGTACGGCTCGCGGTGCTTCACGCGCGAGTTCAGGTGGTCCTGCATGGTCTCGCTGCGCGGGTCGGCGAGGATCGAGCGGTTGCCGAGCGCGCGCGGCCCCATCTCCATCCGCCCCTGGAACCAGGCGACGGTCCTGCCGTCGGCCAGCAGCGCGGCGGCCTCCTCCGCGGGGTCGCGCACCTCCACCCGCCGGCGCGACCCGAGCGCCCGGTCGATCTCCGCGTCCGAGTAGCCCGTCCCGTGGTAGGCGGCGCCGACCGGCTCGCCGCGCGGGCGGCCCTGCTGGCAGTGCATGTGCCACATCGCGGCGCCGAGCGGCGTGCCGCCGTCGTCGGGGTTCGCCGGGATGAACGTGTCGTCGAAGCCGAGCTCCCGCGCGAGCCGCCCCGCGGCCACGCAGTTGAGCGCCACGCCGCCGACGAGCACGAGGTTGCGCGCCCCGTGGCGCTCCTTCAGGGCGCCGACGAGATGGAGGAGGGCCTCCTCGGTGGTCGTCTGGAGCGCCTTCGCCAGGTCCTTGTGGCGCTGCTCGAGCGGCGCGCCGGGCTCGCGCCGCGGCCCGAACAGCCGCTCGAACCTCTCGGTGAACGGCCGGATCTCGCCGGCGCGGTGGTAGTTCAGCCAGCTGTAGTCGAAGCGGGCCGACCCGCCGGGCGCGAGGTCCACGATCTTGCGGAACTCGGGCACCATCTCGTCGGTCCCGAACGACGCGAGCGCCATCACCTTGCCCTCGTCGAGGACCGTCTTGTAGCCCAGGTGGTGGGTGACCGACGAGTAGAGGATCCCCAGCGAGTCCATCAGCCGGTTGACGTAGACCTCGGTCAGCCCGTTGTCGCGCCCCACGAACGCCGACAGCGAGCACTTGTCGCCGAAGGCGTCGGCGACCACGACGAGGGCGTCGTCGAACGGGGAGCTGAAGAACGCGAGCGCGGCGTGCGCCTGGTGGTGCTCGACGTACCTGACCGGCGGCGAGCCGCCGCGGACGTGCCGGCCGAGCTGCCGCTTGAGCTGGAGGGCGGCCCGCAGCGGGAGCATCGAGTTGTCCTCGCGGCTGCTGGCCGGCAGCAGGAGCTGGAGGCTCTGCGGCAGCTCGGCCGCGAGCGCGCGGAGGAAGGTCCGCGCGAACAGGCCGGGCGACCAGGGGAAGCACACCGCCTCGATCTCGCCCTCCGACCAGCCCCCCGGCCGGGTGGCCTCGAGCGCCAGGCGGGGGAACGCGTGGCTCTTCTTCTGGCGGTCGAAGCGCTCCTCCTCGAGCACCATGTGGACCTCGCCGTCGTAGAGCGCCATGCCGGCGTTGTTCGAGTAGGCGTTGACGCCCAGCAGCACGCGCGGCAGCGTATCAGGGGGATTCGAGCCGCCAGCCGGGCTCCACGGCGGCCAGCTCGGCCATGAATACGGCCGGGTCGACGGCGTCGCAGAGGTACCTGCAGCCGCGCGCGGACAGCCGTCCGTCGGCCAGCATCCGCACCGCCGTGGCACCCACGAGGCCGGTCAGGCGGACGCTCTCGCGGGTCGCGAGGAAGCCGGTCGAGCGGCCGCCGCCGGCCCCCCGCGCGGCCACCGCCAGGAAGCCGCCGTCGGAGGCCCGCGGGTCGCGGGCGGCCGCCGCCGCGACGAGCCTCGCGCCGTCGACCGGGCGCGCCGCGCCGAGCGGCGTGAGGGCGGCCGCCATCGCGAGCCCGGTCAGCGGGGCGAGCAGCGGCACCGCCCAGGTCGCGAACCGCGTGCTCGGGCTCGCCTCGGCGAGCGCGGTCAGCTCGCTGGCGAACGAGAGGCTGCCGGTGGCCGATCCGAACGGCTCCGGCAGCCGCACGCGCCGCAGGGTCCTGCCGGGGCCGGGGCGCGCCGGCACGAACCGCCCGCCCTCGTACGTCCCCACGCCCGGCCGCATCCGCACCAGCTCGACGATGTCCACGAAGCCGGTGACCGACCACGCGGTGCGGTCGCCGTACCACAGCTCGACGCTCTCGAGCTCGCCGAGCCGCTCGCGCGCCCGCCGGGCGACGTGGTGCGCGAACACGCCCGAGAGCCCCGGGATCCAGCCCGCGTCGACGATCGCCGCGAGGCCGGCGCGCTCCGGCTCGTCCCAGGTCCGCGTCAGCTCCGGGAACGTCAGCTCGGCGCCGCCGACGTCGACGAAGTGGCGCCCCTCGGCGATCACCGGGCGCACGGCGCGGTCGCGGACGAAGTGCGACGGCCCCGCGCAGTTCACCACCACGTCGCAGGCGGCCGCGAACGACCGCAGGGAGGACTCGTCGAAGACGTCGACGGACCGCCCTCGGGCGCGCGGCCCGAGCCGGTCCGCCAGCGCCCCCGCGCGCCGCGCGTCGCGCCCGCCGACCAGCAGGTCGAGGTCGGTCCGCGCCAGCAGGTCCCCGGCCAGCACCTCGCCGACCGCCCCGTACGCGCCGACGATCCCGACCCTCATGCCGCTCCGGCATGGAGCTCGCGCTGGAGCCGTGCGATCACCGTCCGCTGCACCTGCGAGGTGCCCTCGAAGATCTCGAACACCTTCGCGTCCCGCAGGTGCTTGCCGAGCGGGCAGTCCGCCGACGCGGCGGCCGGGCCGACCGCGTCCATCAGCGCGCCCGCCGCCCAGACGGCGACCTCCGAGGCCTTCAGCTTCGACATCGAGCCCTGCGCGCCGGTCAGCGGCACCCCGCGCCGCGCGAGGGATGCCGCCCGCCACGCCAGGAGCCGCGCCGCCTCGAGCTCGGTGGCCACGTCGGCGACGACCTCGTCGGCCAGCCGGCGGTCGGCCTCGGGCAGCGATTCGAGCCGCTCGATCGCCCACTCGAGCGCGGCCCGGCCGATGCCGACGGCGCCCGCCGCGAACAGCGGCCGCGTGATCTCGGCCAGGGCGAGGACGCGGGAGCTGCCGCCGCCGGCCCGCGGCGCCGCCGACCCGCCGTCGCGCGCGCGCTCCCGGGCCCGCTCGAGCCGCCCCTCGAGCGCCTCGCGACCGCCGAGCAGGGCGTCGCCCGGCACGCGGCAGCCGCGCAGCACGATCTCCGACGTGCACGAGGCGCGCACGCCGAGCTTCGAGTACGGCCGGCCGTGCTCGAGGCCGGGCGTCCCGCGCCTCACGAGGAACGACGCCTGCGCGCGGTGGCCGAGCGACGGGTCGACCGTCGCCACCACCAGCGACGCCTCGGCGATGCCGGCGTTGCCGATCATCACCTTCTCGCCGTCGAGCACCCAGCCGTCGCCGTCCGGCCGCGCGGTCGTGCGGATCGCCGACACGTCCGAGCCCGCCTGCGCCTCGGTGACCGCGTACGCGGCCACGTTCACCTCGTCGCCCTCGCCGTAGAGGAGCGGCAGCCACTCCTCCACCTGCTCGGGCGTGCCCTGGCCGGCGATCGCCGCGGCCACGCCGGTCGAGGCGCCGAGCGCGAGCGCCACGCCCGCGCAGCCCCAGTGCATCTCCTCCGCGTAGATCGCCGCCATCAGGCCGTGCTCGTCGGCCGCCCAGCGCATGAGCAGGCCGCCGTCGTAGAGGCCGGCCTCGCGCGCCGCGCGAAGCACCTCCCACGGGAAGCGCTCCTCGCGGTCGAGCTCCGCCGCCACCGGGCGGATCGCCTCGGCGGCGAACCGGCGGCAGCGGGCCTGCCACTCGCGGTGCTCGTCGGTCAGGGAGAAGTCCACCGGGGCCGGCGACGATACCCGGCGCCATGCGGCTCGACCGCGTCCCCGCCCGCGGGCGGTCGGGGTAACCTGGCCCGCGCGATGGGAGAGCCGCCCTCAGCCGCCGGGCCGGCCGGTCCGGGCACGCTCTGCGAGGTGCTGGTCGCCGCCGCCGGGCGCGAGGGGACGGCGATCCGCCGCCACGACGGCGAGGCCTGGCGGGACGTCTCGAACGCCGAGCTCGGCCGGACGGTCCGGGACCTCGCCCGGGGCCTGATCGCGCTGGGCGTCGAGCACGGCGACCGCGTCGCGATCTTCGCGAACACGCGGCCCGAGTGGGTCTACGCGGACCTCGCCTCGCTGTGCGCGGGCGCGGTCGTGGTGCCCGTCTACCAGACGAGCTCGCCGGAGGAGTGCGAGCACGTCCTCTCGCACTCGGGCGCGCGCGTCGTCGTCTGCGAGGACGCCGAGCTGGTCGAGCGCGTGGAGGGCGTCCGCGCGAGCTGCCCGGCGCTCGAGCACGTGGTCGTCCTCGACGGCCCGGCCGCGGCCGCGATCGACCTCGCCGAGCTGCGCGAGCGGGGCGCCGCGGTCGCCGAGTCCGCCGTGGACGAGCGCATCGCGGCGGTCCGGCCGGACGACCTCTGCACGATCGTCTACACGTCCGGCACGAGCGGCCCGCCGAAGGGCTGCATGCTCACCCACGCGAACTACCGCGCGAGCTGCGAGCAGTTCGGCCAGGTCGTCGACTTCGGACCCGACCCGGTCCTGTTCCTGTTCCTCCCGCTCGCGCACGCGATGACGCGCGTGACCACGATGTTCGGCCTCGACCGCGGCGTCGTGCTCGCGTTCTGGCGCGGCGACATGACCAGGGTGCGCGACGACCTCGCCGAGGTCCGCCCGACCCACCTGCCGTCGGCCCCGCGCCTGTTCGAGAAGATCTACGCGGCCGCCACCGCCGTCCGCGACGGGGGCGGCGCGAAGGCGCGGATGCTCGACTGGGCGATCGCCGCCGGGGTGGCCGCGCGCGACGCCGAGCGCGCCGGCCGCCGTCCGGGGCCGCTGGTCGCCGCGCGCCGGCGGGTGGCCGACCGGCTCGTGCTGCGGAAGGTGCGCGAGCTGTTCGGCGGGCGGCTGCGGCTCGCGCTGTCGGGCGCCGCGCCGATCGCGGCCGAGATCCTCGAGCTGTTCGACGCCTGCGGCATCGTGATCATCGAGGGCTACGGGCTGACCGAGACCGCGTCGGGGACGACCTGCAACCGCCCCGACGGCGTCAGGTACGGCACCGTCGGGCCGCCGCTGCCGGGTGCGGAGGTCCGGATCGCGGACGACGGCGAGGTCCTCACGCGCGGCCCGCACGTCTTCGCCGGCTACTACCGCGACGAGGAGGCGACCGCCGAGGCGCTGCGCGACGGCTGGCTCCACACCGGCGACCTCGGCGAGCTGAGCGCCGACGGCTACCTCACGATCACCGGTCGCAAGAAGGACATCCTGATCACCTCGAGCGGCAAGAACGTCGCGCCCGGGCCGATCGAGAACCTGCTCCGCGAGTCGCGCTGGGTCGGGCAGGCGGTGGTGATCGGCGAGCGGCGCCCGTACCTGGTCGCGCTGATCGCCCTCGACCCCGACGAGCTGGGGGCGCTCGCCGAGCTGGCGGGCGCCGAGCCCGACCTCGCCGCGCTGGCGGCGCACCCGCGCGTCCGCGAGGAGGTCGGTCGCGCCGTCGAGCGCGTGAACGCGCGGCTCGCCCGCGCCGAGCAGGTCAAGCGGTTCGCGGTCCTCGACGCGGACCTGACCCAGGAGTCGGGCGAGCTGACCCCGACCATGAAGGTCAGGCGGTCGGTCGTGCAGGAGCGGCGGGCGGCCGCGATCGAGGAGCTCTACGACCGGCCCCGCGACGCCGGCGGCGGCGCGGACCGCTCAGCCGCCGACGACGAGGCGCCGGCCGCTCAGCCGCTCGGCCGCCCGTAGCGCGCCGAGGGCGCCGAATCGCTGCGCGGCGCGGAGCGCCCGCGGGCCGCCCTCGTCCGCGCCGTCGATCCGCCCGGCGGCCACCAGCTCGCGGTACCAGGCGGCGGCGTCGGCGAGCGTCTCGTCCAGCGGGCGCGGGCGGTAGCCCAGCTCGGCCTCGGCCTTCTCCGAGCTGTACTGCCAGTTCGGCGCGGTCAGGCGCGTCAGGAGGCCGCCGGTGAGCACGCCCGGGAGCCCCATCAGGTGCTGCACGTGGGCCACGCGCGCCAGCTCGCGCGGGGCCATCAGCACGGGGTGGCGGATGCCCGACGCCTCCTGCATCCGCTCGGCGATCTCGCTCCACATCCGGTTGTGGCCGCCGAGGATGTAGCGCTCGCCCGCGCGGCCGCGCTCGGCGGCGAGCAGGTGCCCGATCGCCACGTCGCGGACGTCGACGACGTTCGTGGGCGCCTCCACGAGCATCGACGTCCGCCCCGCGATGAAGTCGAGCAGCCGGCGCGACGAGCTCTCGACCGCGGCGCTGCGGTCGACCGGCACGCCGAGGATGTAGGCCGGGTTCGCGACGACGATCTCGACGCCGTTGCGCAGGGCCGCCGCCATCGCCTCCACCTCGCCCTCGTGCTTGCTGTCCACGTACGCGAGCCCCAGGCCGCCGCCGCGGTAGACGTCGTCCTCGCGACCGAGCGCGCCCTCCGCGGCCGGCCCGACCGCGACCACGCTCGAGGTGTGCACGAAGCGCCAGGCCCGGGCCGCCGCGGCGGCCTCGACCGCGATCCGCGGCCCGACCGCGTTCACCCGCCAGGCCCGCTCCGAGGAGCCGACCACGCCGGCGGTGTGGAATACGACGTCGGCGCCCTCGAAGGCCCGCCGCAGGGCGTCGCCGTCGAGCACGTCGGCCTCGACCGGCTCCACCGGCGTGCCGCCGAGCCGGTCGAGCCGGCCCGCGTCCCTGTAGGTGACGCGCACCGTGTGGCCGGCGTCGGCCAGCACGTGCGCGACGTGGCCGCCGACGAACCCCGTCGCGCCTGTGACGCAGGCGATCAAGCCGCGGCGGGGGAGGCCGCACCGGCCGGCGCGCGGACGGCCGCGGCCGCGCCGAGCTCGCGGGCGGCGCGGTCGCCGCTGCGGATCGCGCTCTCGACCACCGTGACCGAGAAGTAGTCGCCGGCGAGCCGCAGCCTGGCCGGAAGCTCGCGCCGCACCTTGACCATCTCCGCGTAGTGCCCCGGCCCCGGCACGACGATCGCGCGCTCGCGCGCGAAGACGTGCGAGCGGACCGGCTCCGGCACCTCGGCGCCGAGGAACTCGGCGGCCTCGTCGCGGGCGGCGGCGACGGCGTCGTCCTCGCCCATCGACCGCGATGCCCGGTCGTTGAAGTAGACGTCGATCACGTCGGCGCCGGGCGGGACCGACTCGGCCAGCTTCCCGGCGACCCGCGCGACGGTACCCGCGCGGTGGCGGCCGGGGCGCGCCGGGTGGGTGGAGTAGGGGCGGTCGCCCCAGCGGCCGCGCTCGTAGACGAGCGAGACGTGCGTGACGGCGGCGTAGCCCACGCCCGCGAGGCGCTGCGAGGTGCGCTCGTCCGGCACGAGGCCGGCGGCCGCGTGAGCGTCGGTCGCCACGACGGCCACCTCGGCGCCCACCGTCTCGC
Source organism: Thermoleophilaceae bacterium (assembly GCA_036389295.1). GTDB lineage: Bacteria > Actinomycetota > Thermoleophilia > Solirubrobacterales > Thermoleophilaceae > AC-37. The sequence continues at coordinate 21,586 of DASVQB010000016.1, forward strand.
CGCCCTCGAGCTCGACCTCGACGCCGTGCTGGCCGACCTCGAGGGCGGTCGCCGCGGCGCCGCAGCGGACCTCGACGCCGTCGGCCAGCCAGTGGCAGAGCGAGTCGGTGCCGCCGCGTATGGCGAGCAGCTCCATGCCGCTCGAGTCCGGGATGAAGCTCGTGAGCACGGTGGCGGCCCCGCGCTCGCACTCGAACAGCCACCACGGCTCGAAGCTCGGCCGGATGTACGCCTCGAAGCCGCGCTCGCCGAGCACGCGGCGCGACCAGTCCGCCACGGTCTCGCCGGTGTCGGCCGCGGCCAGCGCCTCGGTGTCGTGGGCGTCGAGGCGCGAGAGCGACTTGGCCCTGAACCCGGCCGCCACGCGGAGCTTGTCGCGGACGCCCAGCCCCGGGAACCGCAGCAGCGAGACGGGCGACCCGACGACCCAGCGCCAGCGCCCCCGTTCGCGGTCGTAGAGCCCGGTCTCGCGCGGCATCGGCACGAGCCGGTCGCGCCTTCCCAGCTCGTCGATCAGCTCGAGCGTGCGGCGGTAGAAGTTGCAGACGTAGAACGCGCCGGTGTCGATCGTGAAGTCGCCGTCGCGCAGCGTCCAGGCGCGGCCGCCGAGCTCGGGCGCCGCCTCGACCAGCGTCACCTCGTGGCCGCGCCGCCGGAGGCCGTACGCCGCGGCGCAGCCCGCCGGCCCGCCGCCGACCACGAGCGCGCGGCTCACGAGCCCACCCGCCGCAGCCCGGTGAGGTCGCCCACCGACAGGATCTCGCCGGCGGACTCCGTGTCGAGGTCGGCGTCGAGCATCTCCTCGAGCGCCACGACGATCTCGGCGACGTCCACGCTCGTGAGGTCGAGGTCCTCGAGCGTCGTCTCGGCCGTGACCCTGACCGGCTCGGCGCGCGAGCGGGCGACCACCCGGTCCACCGCCTCGATCGCCTGGTCGAGCGTCACGTCCCCGCGTTCGGCCTGCTGCACGTCTACCCGCCTTCCTCCGCCTGCCAGCTCGCCACCTGCCGCCCGAGCGCCCCGTCGCGGAGCGCCTCGCGCGTGTGCGCACGCCTTATCTTCCCGCTAGTCGTGCGCGGCACGCCGCCCGGCTCGACCAGGACCACCGCGGACGGGCTCACGCCGTGCCCCGAGGCGACCGCCTCGCGGATCGCCTGGATCGCCGCCTCGGCGTCGACCGCGCGCGGGCTCTGCACCTCCTGGACGACCGCCAGCCGCTCCTCGTCCCCGTCGACGAGCGAGAACGCCGCCGTCCCGCCGTCCACGAGCCCGTCGTCGCAGGCGGCCGCCGTCGCCTCGATCTCGTGCGGCGCGTGCGTGCGCCCGTTGATCACGATCACGTCCTTGATCCGGCCGGCCACGAACAGCTCGCCTTCGAGGACGAAGCCGAGGTCGCCGGTCCGCACGAACGGCCCCTCGCCGTCCGGCAGCCGGGCCGAGAAGGTCTCGTCGTCCTCGTCGTCCGCGTACCCGAGCCCCGCGCTCGGCCCGCCGACCCAGACCTCGCCCACGCGACCGCCGGGGCTCGGCTCGCCGGACTCCGGGTCGACGACCGCGACGCTGTGGTCGTCGGGGGCCGCGCCGTTGCCGACCAGCCGGCGCGCGCCCTCCGTCTCCGGGCCCACCGGCGAGACCTCGCCGCGCTCGAGCAGGGAGCGGTCGAACGACCTGATCACCGGCCGGTCCGGCGCGGTGCTCACCGTGACGGCGGAGGTCATCTCCGCCAGGCCGTAGGTGGGGGCGAACGCGTCGGGCCGGAAGCCGACCGGGGCGAACGCGCGCGTGAAGCGCTCGAGCGTGTCGGGCCGGATCGGCTCGGCCGCGTTCACCGCGCAGGTCCAGCTCGAGAGGTCGAGGCCCGACCGCTGCTCGTACGTGACCCGCGAGAGGATCAGCTCGTACGCGAAGTTCGGCGCGCCCGCCAGCGTGCCGCGGTGGCGCGTGATCGCCTCGAGCCAGAGCACCGGCCGCCGGACGAACGACATCGGCGTCATGAAGATCGTCTGCGAGCCCACGTAGACCGGCTGGACCACCGGCGCGACGAAGCCCATGTCGTGGCCGAGGACCAGCCACGAGACGAGCCGCGTGTCGGGCGAGGTGGGGAACAGTCGCCGCTGGAGCTCGCCGTTCGCGATCAGGCTCCGGTGGGAGAGGACCACGCCCTTCATCGAGCCGGTCGAGCCCGAGGTCGCCTGGACGTAGGCGGGGCGCTCGGGGTCGTCCGCCGGCTCGGGCGCCGAGCCGGTCCCCTCGCCGGGGTCGTCGACGTCGATCCAGCGGAGGTCGCGGACCGACGCCGCGGCGGAGTCGGAGCCGGCCAGGGCGATCGTGCCGGCGTCGCCGAGGGCCATCTCGGCGCCGAGCACGTCCGCGAGCCGCTCGAGCTGCCGCAGGCTCGCGGCGGCGCGCAGCCGCTCCGGCGGGTAGGTCGACACCGGGAGCGCGCCGGCCATGACGCAGGCGAAGAACCCCGCCACGTAGTCGAGGCACGAGGGGAGGGCGAGCAGCACGCGCCGGTCGGCGGCGCCGGCCGCGGCGAGCGCGCCCGCCAGCGACTCCGCCCGCTCGTGGAGCGCGCCGAACGTGAGCGACTCCTCGCTGCCGTCGGGCCTCAGGAAGACGTACGCCGTGCGGTCCGGGTCCTCCCGCGAGCGCCGCCGGAGCAGCCCGTCGAGGGTCTCGCCGTGAGGCTGGGCGACCGCGGCGCCCGCCTGCGCGGAGGTCGCCATCAGCGCCGGCGGATCGGGACGCGCGCGACCGCCTCGAGGTCGCCGTTCGCGAGCAGCGCGCGGCAGCGGAAGCGCTGGATCTTGCCGCTCGCGGTCTTGGGGATCGAGCCGCGCTCCACGACGACGCACTCGTTGAGGCCGATCCCGCTCTTCTCGAGCGTCACCTCGGCCGCGCGCTCGGCGAGGTGCCGCACGTCCACCTCCTGGTCGCGCAGCTCCATCACCGCGACGACCCTCGTCATGGCGGAGTCGGGCACGTCCACCACGGTGCAGCAGCCGGTGCGCACGGGGGCGAGCGATCCCAGCGCCGCCTCGATGTCGCGCGCGTAGACGTTGCGGCCGCCGACCGAGATCATGTCGTCGATCCGGCCGACGACGTAGAGGTCGTCGCCGCGGACGAAGCCGAGGTCGCCGGTCGACAGGACCCCGTCCCGGAAGCGCCTGCTCGTCGCCTCCGGGTCCTTGAAGTAGCCGAGCGCCAGGCTCGGCGTCGAGACCCGGATCTCCTCGAGCCGGTCGGACTCCTCCATGAAGATCCGGACGCCGGGGAGCGCGGGCCCCTCCGAGACGATCGGCGTCGCCCACGGGTCGTCCGGGTCCAGCTCGCTGACCACGCCGTCGGCCAGCACCCGGCGGTCGACGGCCGCCATCCAGGGCGGCGCGTCGTTCCCGGCCCCGGCCACGCCGAGCGTGCCCTCGGCCAGCCCGTAGCCGGGCTGGAGGGACTCGGGCCTCATGCCGGACGGCGCGAACGTCTCGATCGCCAGCTGGAGCGTGTCCCACTCGATCCGCTCGGCGCCGATCACGTTGGCGTGGAGCGAAGAGAGGTCGCGGCGGAAGCGCTTCGACGCCCTGGCCGCCAGGTCGAGCGCCGACGGCGGCCCGGCCGTCACCGTGGCCCGGAAGTCCGCGACGTCGCCGAACCAGGTCCGGGGCGAGGTGACGAAGCGCTCGGGGGTCGAGAGCAGCACGTCGAGGCCCGTCGCCCACGGCATCACGAGCAGCCCGAACATGCCCATGTCGTGCGACAGCGGCAGCCAGCAGACCGCGCGGTCGGGGTGCCCGATCCCGGTGTCCAGCATCGCCCAGAGGATCCGGATCTGCTCGACGATCGCGCGCGGGCTGAGCATGCACCCCTTGGGCGTGCTGGTGCTCCCCGACGAGTACTGGATGAACGCGACGTCCTCGTCGCCGGGGGGGTCGGGCTCGATCGGGTCGCCGGGCCGCAGCCGCTCCCAGCTCGTGAGGAACGAGGGTGCGCCGGTGCCCTCCGGCAGGATCGCCCGCAGCCGCTCGTCGGTGATCAGCACCGGCGGCTCGAGCGACCCGCAGATCGTGTCGAGCTGCCGTCCGTACTCGTCGAGCGACATGCCGCGGGCGGGCGCCGGCAGGGAGGCGAACGAGCCGCCGGCGAGCCACGTGGCGAGCAGGCCGCGGACGGCGAGCGGGCCGTTCGTCATCACCGCCCCGACCTGGCGGCCGGGCTCGACGCCGAGCTCGCGCAGCGCGGTCGCCATCCGGTGCGCGTCGCGCGAGACCTCGGCCCAGGTGGAGTCCTCGAAGCCGTCGCCGGTCCAAGCGCGGAAGGTCGCCTCGCGGCCGGGGCCGACGGTCAGCGCCTCGAAGAGGTTCAGGTCAGGACCCCCACCGGGCCGATCCTATCCGAGCGACGTCGGGGCTCAGCGCAGTCCCGATTCCCACGTTCGTCGGGATGCGAGCACCCATGCGGGGGGCGCGGCGCGCGCCCGGCCGCCGGCGCCCGCGGGCCGCCGGAAGCCCCCGACATCGGACCGCCGCGCGCGCCAGGCATACCGCCGCGCGCGCCGGACATACGTGTCGCGCGCGCGTGCCCGGGTACTACGGCAAGCGGTCCCGAACGGTTCCCAGTTGGCACCGCTCCGACCGATGCCGTACATTTCACGTCGACGGCGAGGGCCGTGACGACGGCGCCGCGAGCAGGGAGGAGACAAGCGTGGTTCGCGCAGTAGCAGACCGGGCGTTCCTACCGACCAAGAACCTCCTGGAGCAGGTGGGGGACATGATGATCCTCACCGGCAAGACCGTGCTGTCGACGCTGCGCCCGCCCTACCCCTACGGCGGCGAGTTCGTCCAGCAGTTCCTCTTCATGCTGCGGCTCTGCTGGCTCCCGCTCCTGATCACGACGATCTGCTTCGGCTACGGCGCGCCGGGCCTCCAGGCGGGCAACTTCCTCGTCCTGTTCGGCGCGATCGACCGCCTCGGCGGGTTCTTCGTCCTCACCTCGATCCGCGAGTTCGGCCCGATCGCCTCGGCGATCATCCTCGCCGGCGTCGGCGGCACCGCCATCACCGCGGACCTCGGCGCCCGCAAGATCCGCGAGGAGCTCGACGCCCTCCAGGTGCTCGGCGTCGACCCGGTCAAGAACCTCGTCGTGCCGCGCTTCCTCGCGCTGATGGTCGTCACCGGCCTGTTCAACATCTACGCGCTGCTGTTCGGCATCTTCGGCGGCGTCCTCGCCACGCTGACCTTCAACGCCCCGCTCGGACCGTTCTTCGCGACGCTGCTCACCAACGCGTCCACCACGGACCTGTGGGGATCGGTGGTGAAGACGACCCTGTTCGGCGCGATCATCGCGATCGTCTGCTGCTACAAGGGCATGACCGCGTCCGGCGGGGCGGAGGGGGTGGGCCGCGCCGTCAACCAGGCGGTCGTGATCTCGTTCCTCGGGATCTTCGCGTTCAACTACGTCTTCACCCAGACGCTGCTCGCCACCCATCCCGAGATCTCGGTGATCAAGTAGATGGCGCGCTACCTCGCAGTCCCCCGCGACTGGATCGCCTCGATGGGGGACATCGCGAAGTTCGCCGCCCGCGACTTCGGCGAGGTGTTCGGGCTGCGGGTGTTCCGCTTCTTCGGCGAGGCGCTCCGCCAGTGCGGCGTCCTGATCGTCGGCTCGACGATGGTGATCTGGGGCCTCGCGTTCATCCTCGGGCTCCAGTGCGGGATCGAGGGCGCGTACTTCAGCCGCTCGGTGGGCGCGCCGGCGAACGCCGGCGTCTTCTCGGCGTGGTGCGACCTGCGCGAGATCATGCCCTACGCGTTCGGCTACATGATGTCGGCGAAGGTCGGCACCGGCCTTGTGGCGGAGATCGGCGCGATGCGGATCACCGACGAGATCGACGCGCTCGAGGTCATGGGCATCAGCTCGATGACCTTCCTCTGCGCGACCCGCCTGCTGGCGGCCTTCCTCGTCCTGCCGTTCATGTACATCGCGGCGGTCGGCGCGGGCTTCTTCGCCTCCTACCTGGCGGTGGTGCAGCAGATCGGGGAGGTCTCCTCGGGAGGCTTCTTCCTGATCTTCTGGATGTTCCAGAACCCGCCCGACCTCTTGTACAGCCTGATAAAGGGGATGGCGATGGCCACGGTCATCGTCATCGTCGGGACTTACTACGGCTACACGGCGAGCGGCGGCCCGGTGGGAGTCGGCACGGCCACGGCCAAGTCGATGGTCCTGAACACGGTGCTGGTGCACCTCGTCGGGATGCTGGGAACGCAGATCTTCTGGGGATCGAACCCGAGAGCCCCCATAGGCGGCTGACGGGCTAGGAGGGGGAGCTTGATCGACGACGAGCGCGGACAGCAGGACGACGAGGCCACTCCGCCGTCGGGCTACGAGGTCCAGGGCGGGTCGGAGGAGCCCGGCGGGGACGTGCAGGCGCCGCCGCCCAGCGAGGGCGAGCGCGTGCCGACGCCGTGGGAGCTCCAGCAGGCGGAGCGCCGCGCCGCCGAGGTCACCGGCGAGGCCGCCCCGCCGTCCGGCGACTCGGACGACGAGTACCGCTGGCACACCGACCGCACCGGCCGCAGCGCCACCGCCGAGACCGACGCCGTCGAGTTCATCGACGTCAAGAAGGCGTTCGGCCGCAACACCGTCCTGAACGGGCTCAACCTCGGCATCCCCGAGGGGCAGATCTCGATGATCCTCGGGCCCTCGGGCACGGGCAAGTCGGTCTGCATCAAGCACATGGTCGGCCTGCTCTACCCGGACGAGGGCGACGTGCTGGTCCACGGGGAGTCGGTTCCGAACATGCGCGACGACGACCTGTTCGAGATGCGCAAGAAGTTCGGCGTCCTGTTCCAGGACGGCGCGCTGTTCGGCTCGATGAACCTCTACGACAACGTCGCGTTCCCGCTCCGGCAGCACACCGACAAGGGCGAGGACGAGATCAACGAGATCGTCACCCGCCGCCTGCGCGAGGTCGGCCTGGCCGGCGCCGGCGACAAGATGCCGAACGAGCTGTCCGGCGGGATGCGCAAGCGGGCGGGGTTCGCGCGCGCGCTCGTGCTCGACCCGCAGATCGTGCTCTTCGACGAGCCGGACTCGGGCCTCGACCCGGTCCGCACCGCCCTCCTCTGCGAGCTCATCAAGGAGGTCCACGAGGAGAACGGCGGCGCCTACGTCGTCATCACCCACGACATCATGTCCGCGCGCCGGGTGGCCGAGTACATCGCGATCCTCTGGAAGGGCCGGATCGTGGAGTCCGGCCCGGCCTCGGAGCTCTTCAACTCCGACAACCAGTTCGTCCGGCAGTTCCTCTCCGGCGAGGCCCGCGGCCCGCTGGGGATGGAGTAGGCGAAGCCCACTCGGCCGCTTCCTGCTCTTCCCTCGGATAGCGAGGGAAGAGCAGCACGGCGCCGTCAGTCGGCCGCGTCGGCCGGCCGGACGCGGAAGGTCACGCGCGCCAGCGGGAGGCCCAGGACGATCGAGCGGACGTCGGTCGAGCTGACCAGGGTGCCGTCGGGCTCGACGTGCGAGACGTCGTGGCAGCGGACCAGCGCCGGGACCGGCCCGATCGGGAACAGCATCCGGAACGGCGCGATCCGGAAGCCGGCCTCCTCGAACCAGACGTCGGCCCCGTCCGGCAGGTCGCCGGCGGTGAGGCGGACGTGGTCGTCGGACACGAACTCGCACCACGTCGTGCGCCTCTGGACGCGGCCGTCGCCGTAGTCGGCGTCGTCGTCGAACCGCCAGACGCGGTCCGACGCCCAGGTCGCGGTGCGGCGCGCCTCGAACCGCCGCGCCAGGCGCCGGCCGAGGAACAGCGGCCGGATCAGTAGCTCGCCGTCGCCGGTCCACGTGCGCGTGAAGAAGTCGCGCGGGCGGACGGGGACGAGCGGGCCGGGGCCGCGCTCGCGCCGGGTCGACCACAGGACGCCGATCGCCACGATCAGGACCCAGGCGTGGACGACCAGGAACCCGGCGCGCTGGATCAGCCCGTCCGCGTCGCCGTGGTCGTCGCCGACGGCGAACAGCACCCACGTGGCGCCCCAGATCGCGATCCCCGACGTGCCCGCCGACAGCGCCGCGGCGCCGACCGGCGCCGGCCACAGCGCACGCGCGAGCGCGAACGGGGTGAGCACGAGCAGCGCCGACGCGGCGAGGCTCGCCCACAGGTGCGCGTCGTGCTGCCACGAGAGCCGGCCGGCCTCCCAGAGGTCGCGGCAGCGCTCGTCGGACGGCCCGCAGTCGAGCGGCAGGAGCGCGGCGGCGGCGATCGCCGCTCCCGCCCCGACGAACAGCGCGGCGGCGGCCCGCGCCGACCGCCGCCGCGGCAGCACGGGGAGGAGGGCCGGCCCGAGGGCGGCGATCCCGAGCCCGAGCACGAGGATCGCCGCGTTCGCGATCGCCGGGTGCGACGCGTCGCCCGCCCCGAGCGCGCTCACGCCCTCCTCGACGTGCGAGTAGCCGGGCTCGAGAGCGCCGCCGACGATCCAGCCGACCGTGAACGCGACCTGGGCGGCGATCGCCGCCCAGGCGAGGGCGCGCGCCGCCGCGCTCCCCCCGCCGGACGGGCCGCCGGCTCCGCCGCCGCTCGGTCCGCCTGCCGTCGACTGCCCCTGCGCTGTCATCCCACTCCCTCCATGACGCCGAGTGTACAGTGTACAATACACAGTACAGTGACTCAGCGCGACGATCCGAGAGCGGGGCGGCGGCGACGCGCCGGGGGCGCCGAGCCGCTGTCGCGGGGGGAGCCGCGCGGCGAGCGCCTCTCCCGCGAGCGGATCCTCGAGGCCGCGATCGGCGTGGTCGAGCGCGACGGGGTCGAGGGGCTGAGCATGCGGCGGCTCGCCCAGGAGCTCGACGTCTGGCCGATGAGCGTCTACCGCTACTTCCAGGACAAGGACGCTCTGCTCGACGCGATGGCCGCGCACAGCGCCGCGCCGGCAACGGGCAAGCCGGCCGGTGGCACCTGGCAGGAGCAGCTGAAGACGCTCCTCGACGACGCCCGCCGGCAGATCGCCGCGTCCGCCGAGATCGGCGCGCGCATCCCGCGCGCGTTCCTCGAGCCCGAGCCGCTGAAGCTGACCGAGACCGCCATGCAGATCCTGAAGAACGCCGGCTTCGACGCGGGCGAAGCGGCGCGAGCGTGGCGCGCGCTCTACAGCTACACGTTCGGCTTCGCGA
>DASVQB010000017.1:0-37840 GCA_036389295.1 Thermoleophilaceae bacterium
GCGGCGGCGGCATGGAACACGACCTCGCAACCCAGTGCGCCGGCTTGCAGGGAGGCGACGTCGCTCAGGTCGCCGCGCACCGGCTCGCCGCCGACCGCGGCCACGGCCGCCGCAGCCCGCTCGGAGCGGGCGAGCGCCCGCACGCGCCACCCTTCGGCGACGAGCCGCGCAAGCAGCCTGCCGCCGATGAACCCGGAACCCCCGGTCACGAACGCGGTCGACGGCGAGGGCGCCCCGTTCACAGCCCGGCTGCTCGCCTGGCGCTCTCGTGCGCGGCGTCCTCCAGCGCATCGTCGAGCGGCTCGAGCTCGATGCCGAGCGCCAGCTCGATGAGCCGGTCGGCAAGCCAGACGTTCTTGGGGAGGAGCGGTCCGTGGAGGTAGGTCCCGATCACGTTGCCGCGGCGGACGCCCTCGCCGGCGTCGCGGCCGTTGTTGCCGTGGCCCCGGAGCACCCGCCCGAGGGGTCGCTCGCCCTCCCCGAGATAGGTCCGTCCGCCGTGGTTCTCGAAACCCGCGACGATCCGCTCGCCGTCTCCGAGGTCGGCCTCGATGGCGCAGTTGCCGATCAGGCGCGGACCGGGCTCGCGCACCGTCCGCAGGTCGACGAGTCCCACCCCCGGCAGTTCCTCCTCGCCGAGCTGGTAGCTCGAGCCGAGCAGCTGGTAGCCACCGCAGACCGCAAGCACGACCGCACCGCGGTCGGCCGCCCGCTCGAGGCTGTCACGCTTGCTCTCGACCATGTCGTGCGCGACCGCGACCTGGTCGCGATCCTGCCCCCCGCCCATGTAGAAGAGATCGTAGGCCTCGGGGTCGGGCGACTCGGCCATGCCGGACGCCGCCAGCTCGAAGCCGAGGCCGCGCCACTCGCAGCGCGCGCGCAGCACGGCGATGTTCCCGCGGTCGGCGTAGATGTTCATCAGCTCCGGGTAGAGCGAGCAGACGCGCAGGGCCGGCATCACGGCAGCCGCTCCAGCATCGCGACGGCGCTCCCGACGTAGTCGCCGCTCGGCGGGACGTGCCGGCGGGGGAGGGTGCGGAGCCGCAGGCTCGCGCCGAGGTGCTCGAGCCGGTCGGGCGGGAGGTCGTCGAGGCGGATCGTCACGACGGACTCGTCGAGGTCGCCGCCCGGCGAGACCGACTGGCGCAGGCGGTCGATCAGCGTCGCGCCGGGCTCGCCGCGAACCGCGAGCGGGGTGCTGGAGAAGACCCAGCCGTCCTGCTCGCGGACGTCGGGGACGAGCGGCTCGGCCTCGCCGGCGGGGACGCCCTCGAGGGGGTCGGCGATCGCCGCCGCGACCACGCCGCCGGGACGGAGGTGCTCGCGCACGCAGGCGAGGAGCCGGAGCGCGCCGGACTCGCCGCCGAGGAGCTGGACGACCTGCATCGGCGCGATGGCGAGAGCGAACTCGCGGCCGAGCGAGAACGACCGGGCGTCCGCGACCTCGGTCCGGACTCGCAGGCCGCGCTCGCGCGCGCGGGCGGCCAGCTCGCGGACGAGCGCCGGGTCGACGTCGAGGGCGGTGACCTCGTGGCCGCGCGCCGCGAGGTCGAGGGCGACCCGGCCCGTCCCGCAGCCGAGGTCGAGCACCGGCCCGCCGGCGGCCTCGGCGAGCTCGCGCCAGAGCGGCAGGTCCGCGTCGTACGCCGCGCACTCCACGTCGTGCCAGACGACGGCGTCGGCGAGCGCCGCACCGCGCGGGAGGCTCACTCCGCCCACCCCCGCGCCACCCCGCGCCGCGCGAGCAGGTCGCGGAGCTCCAGCAGCGCGGTGTACGTCGGCAGCGCGTACAGGGGCGCTCCGCCGTCGCGGTCGGCCACGGCGGCGTCGAGCGAGTCGCCGAGGTCGCGGTCCACCGCGATCGGCGCGTCGATCCCCGCGTACTTCAGCCGCAGCGCCATCTCCTCGGCGCGCGTGCCGGAGCAGACCACCCGCCGGACGCGGCCGGCGAGCAGCTCGAAGTCCGCGTCCCAGACCCAGGAGACGTCCCGGCCGTCGGCGATCCGGTCGTTCAGCGCGATCCAGAGGTCGAGCCGGTCCTGCTCCAGCGTCAGGGTCCGCAGGACCTCGTTCGCGCCGGCCGGGTTCTTCACCAGCAGGATCGACACCTCGCGGCCGTCCACGGACAGCCGCTCGACCCGCCCGAACACCGCGGACATGCCCTCGAGCCCGGAGCGCACGGCGGACGGCGGCACCCCCAGCGAGATGGCCGCGGCCGCCGCCGCGAGGGCGTTGTAGACGTTGTAGAGGCCGGGCAGCGGCAGCCTGATCGAGATCGGGCCCTCCGGCGTGCGCAGGTCGATCTCCGAGCCGGACATCCCCCGCAGCGCCACCCGCTCGGCGCACACGTGCGGCCGCGGCCGCTCGCGCCCGCAGCCCGGGCAGCGGTAGCGGCCGAGGTGGCCCATGTAGATCGCCTCGTACGCGTAGGCCGTCCCGCAGTTACGGCAGTGCTTCGAGTCCGCCGCGTGCTGGAGCTCGGGCAGGGCGAGCGAGTCGTCGGACACGCCGAAGTAGGTGACGGCGTCGCGGTCGCGCCCGAGGTCCGCCACGAGCGGGTCGTCCGCGTTCAGCACGAGCCGCGCGCGCTCGCCGAGCGACGCCGCCAGGTCGGCCCAGCGGTCGGCCAGGAGCTCCAGCTCCCCGTAGCGGTCGAGCTGGTCGCGGAACAGGTTGGACAGGATCACCGTCCCCGGGTCGAGGTCGGCCGCGACCGGCGCGAGCCAGGCCTCGTCGACCTCGAACAGCCCCAGCTCGTCGGGCCCCCGTCCGGCGTCGAGCAGTGCCGTCGCGACGCCCCAGTGCATGTTCGAGCCCGCCCGGTTGCGCACCACCGCGCGCCCGTCGCGCTCCAGCACGGTCGCGAGCATCGAGGCGGTCGTCGTCTTCCCGTTCGTCGCCGAGATCAGCGCCACGCCGCCGCCCAGCCGCCGGCCGAGCCGCCCGATCGCCCGCCGGTCGAGCCTGAGCAGCAGCCGGCCGGGGGCGGTCGTCCCCCCGCGGCCGGCAAGCCGGATCGCGGCCCGCACGAGGCGGGCGAGGCCCACCCGCAGGGACGGCATCAGCCCGCCGGGACCAGGACGCGGAGCACCTGCCTGGCCACCCGGATCCGGACCGGCAGGTCGGCGATCGGGTCGCCGTCGGCGTACACGGCGAACGGCCGGTCGGCGCGCACCTCGACCTCCTCGCCGCGCAGGAACGTGTGCCCGGGCCGGTCCACGTGCGAGCCGTCGAACACCCGCATCATGTCGCGTAGGGCGCGGAGCTTCGGCCGCGCCGCCGACAGCAGCACGTCGAGCTTCCCGTCGTCGAGCTCGGCGTGGGGGACCACGTACATGCCGCCGCCGTAGGCCTTCGAGTTGGCGACCGCGACCGAGTACCCCGTGACGGCGTGGCGCTCGCCGTCGACCGTCACCTCGAACGTGGCGGGCCTCCAGGCGACGAGCGCCCGCAGGGCCGCGTACAGGTAGACGAGGTTGCCGCGGATCAGCTTCGCCTCGTTGGCGATGCGGTTGGCGTCGGAGTCGAACCCGCAGCTCGCGATCCCCACGAACGTGCGGCCGTCCGCCTCGCCCACGTCGATCCGCCGCTCGACGCCCTCGACGGCCACGCGCGCCGCCGCGGCCGGGTCGACGGGGACGCCGAGCACGCGGGCGAGGTCGTTCCCGCGGCCTCCGGGCAGGATCGCGAGCGGGACGTCGGCCCCGCAGAGCGCTCCCGCCAGGGTCCCGATCAGGCCGTCGCCGCCGACCCCGGCAACCGTCTCGCCCGCCTCGCGCGCCTCGACGGCCAGCTCGCGGGCGTTCTCCGCGCTGGCGGTCCGCACCACGCGGAACTCGGCGCCCAGCCGCCTGAGCTCCCCCTCGATCGCCGGCAGCGCCTCGAGCGGCCGGCCGCCGGCCGAGGTGGGGTTCACGAGGACCGCGATCGCGCGGCGGTCGGGAGCCATGGCGCGGAGAGTCTAGGTCGCCGGGCCGTCGCGCTTTCGCGCATTCGGGGTCGCCGTGCGACCGAGAAACGAGAAAGGGGGGAGAGGATCGGCGCCGCCCGCCTTACTGGGGCATGACACCCTCACGACCCAAGCGAATCTGGTGGGCGCGGCCCCGCAAGCTGTGCGCTCTCGAGCGGCCGGGCGGCGGCGGGCGCAGCCACCGGCCCGAGCGGCGCGCCGCGGAGCTCGACTACCTGGCCGAGCGCGGCGTCCGGCTCGTCGTCAGCACGATGACCACGCGCCACAACCTCGCCGACTACGAGGCGGCGGGCCTCGACTGGCACCACGTTCCGGTGGCCTCGTGCGCCGAGGGCGCCGACGCCCTCGAGGAGCTGCTCCCGCTGCTCCGCCGCGAGCTGCGGCGGGCCGGCGCCGTCGCGGTCCACGGCAACCGCCACACGGACTTCGCGGCCGCGGTCTGCGCCGCCCACCTCCATGAGCACCGGGAGGTCGACCCCGCGGAGGGGCTCGCGGCCGCCGCGGCGGCCGGCCTGCTCGTCACGCCCGAGGCCGCGCAGCTCCTCGGCGTCGACTACGAGGCGGTCCACCCCCGCTGACGCATCGCGTCCTCGACCTCCTCCGGCCGGTCGGTGACCACGTACGCGTCGATCATCGCGCCGTCGGCGTTGATCGTCACCGACAGCCCCGAGTCGACCCGCCGCACCTTCGAGATCGGCGCGACCGGCCGGCCGGAGCCCATCCGCGGGGTGACTCGCCCCGTCGCCACGCGGTGCACGCCGGGCAGCGCGGCCAGCGAGTCCAGGAGCCGCCGGTAGTCCTTCTTGGACGAGTGCTTGTGGTGGGTCTTGCGCGCCATCGGACGAGGCTCAGGCCAGCACCAGCGACGCGAGGTCGTCGGCCACGCGGACCGGGCGCGGCGCATCGCGGTCGTCCCCGTCGACGCCGCGCGCCATCGCGGCCTCGGCCTCCTCGCGCGAGGTGCCGCCGCTCAGCACCAGCGCCGCGTCGAGCCGCGCCCGCGCCGCCGCCGCGACGTCCGAGTCGAGCCGGTCGCCGACCACCAGCGTCCGGCCGTCGCCCAGCCGGTCGATCGCCGTGTGCATGAGCTGCGGCTCGGGCTTGCCGACCACCGCGGCCGCGCGTCCCGTCGCGTACTCGAGCGCCGCGACGATCGCGCCCGTCCCCGGCCACAGCCCGTCCGGCATCGGGTAGGTCGGGTCGCGACCGGTCGCCAGGAAGTCGGCCCCGCGCCGCAGCGCCAGCGAGGCGAGCCGCAGGTCCTCGTACACGAGGTCCTCCGTCCCGCCCACGACCACCACCTCGGCGCGCGAGGCGAGGTCGGTCCCGTTCAGCACCCGCACCCCCGCGTCGTCCACGTGGCGCAGCAGGGCCTCCGTCCCGATGACGAACGCGGTCCGCCCCTGGCGGGTGTCGGCGAGCAGGTGCTGCACGGCGCCGCCGACCGTGACCACGTCCGCGATCGAAGCCCGGACGCCCATGCCCCAGAGCCGCTGCACGTAGTCCTCGGTCGAGCGCCGCGGGTCGTTGGTCACGAACGCCACCCGCTTGCCGGCCTCGCGGAGCGCCGCGACGGCCTCCACCGAGCCGGGGATCGGCTCGCCGCCGACGTAGACGCAGCCGTCGAGGTCGACGATCAGCTGGTCGTAAGCCTCCACCAGGGGGGTGAGCGCCACGCCACGCAAGCTACCCTGTGCCGCTTGCGACGAGCACTGACAATCGGGGTCGTCTGCCTCGCGGCCGCGCTCGCCGGCTGCGGCGACGACAAGGGCGACGAGAGCACCGACCAGGCGAGCACCGCCACCACGACCGAGCAGACCGCCCCCGCCACCACCGAGACGCAGACCCAGACGGAGGCGTCCGGCGAGTGCAAGCGGGTCTCCACGCCGAAGGCCGAGAAGCGCAAGGGCAAGAAGCCGAGGGGCGAGCTGGACGAGGGCCGGGACTACAAGCTCGTGTTCGCCACGAGCTGCGGCAAGTTCACGATCGCGCTCGACCTGAAGGCCGCCCCGAAGGCCTCCGCGTCGCTCGTCTCGCTCGCCGAGTCCGGCTACTTCGACGGGACGAGCTTCCACCGGATCGTCCCGGGGTTCGTGATCCAGGGCGGCGACCCGACCGCGTCGGGCCAGGGCGGCCCCGGCTACTCGACCGTCGACAAGCCGCCGTCCGACGCCAGCTACGGCAAGGGCGTCGTCGCGATGGCCAAGACCGAGACCGAGGCGCCCGGCACGGCGGGCAGCCAGTTCTTCGTGGTGACCGGCGACGACGCGGGCCTGCCGCCGGACTACGCCGTCGTCGGCAAGGTGACCGACGGGCTCGACGTGGTCGAGCTGATCGGCCAGCAGGGCGGTCCGGACGAGCAGCCGATCCAGCCGGTCGTCATCGAGAGGGTGACGGTGGAGAAGTGATCCGCGACGCCGGCGAGGCCGACTTCGCCCAGGTCGTCGTCGAGCGCTCGCGCGAGGTGCCGGTGGTCGTGGACTTCTGGGCCGAGTGGTGCCGGCCGTGCCGGGTGCTCGGCCCGACGCTCGAGCGGGCGGCGGCCGAGCGGGAGGGGCGGGTCGACCTGGTCAAGGTCGACGTCGACGCCAACCCCGGCCTCGCGCAGCGCTTCGGCGTGCAGGGGATCCCGGCGGTCAAGGCGTTCGTCGACGGGGAGGTGGCCGCCGAGTTCACGGGCGCGGTGCCGCCGCCGCAGGTCGAGCGCTTCATGGACGGGCTCGTGCCGTCCGAGGTCGACCGCCAGGCGGACGCCGCGCTCGAGTCCGGCGACGAGCAGGAGCTTCGCTCGGCGCTCGAGGCCAACCCGCGCAACTCGACCGTCGCGGTCGCGCTCGCCCGGATCCTGCTCGCGCGCGGCGACGACGAGGAGGCGCTGGCGGTGCTCGAGCCGCACGAGGCCGACTTCGTGGCCGCCGGGCTGACGGCCAGGGCGCGGCTCGCGCTCGACGAGGACGGCCCCGACCTCGACGCGGCGTTCCGCGCGTGGGACGGCGGGGACGCCGCCGCCGCGCTGGAGGGGCTGCAGGAGGCGTTCGCCTCGGCGGACCCGGATGCCCGCGACCCGATCCGCAAGGCGATGGTCGCGATCTTCACGGAGCTCGGCGCGGACCACCCGCTGGCGCGCGAGCACCGCCGCCGCCTGTCGGCGGTCCTGTACTGAGCGCCCCCGGCGCGCCCCGAGCCGCTCCCCTCGCTCGGGTGGTCTCGGCCACCGTGTCATCTAGCCATCGGTATGCGATGGAAAAGCGACACGGTGTTGGATTCGTTCCGCTATGCGGAACGAATCCGACGCGGCTCAGCCGCCGCGCGCGGCCGCCTGCGCCTTCGCCTGCCGTCTTCGACCGAGCAGGGTCAGCACCCCGAGCACGGCGACCACGATCACGAGCCCGAGCAGCAGCGCGCCGAACGTCCCCACGCCGCCGAGCGGCAGCGCAACCAGCTTGGCGAGGCCGAAGCCGACGGCGACCAGCACCAGCACGATCGCGAGCAGCAACAGGAACCCGCGCGCGCGCAGGAACGTGCTCGACCCCGGCGGCGGCGAGACCAGGCTCATCAGGCGCAGGACCATGAGCTGCCGGCTCGACGGCGGGGCCTGGCCGAGCTTCTCGACAGCCTCCTTGAGGTCGTCCGGCCGCCGCTCGGCGAGCGCGAGCGACGCCTTCATCATCTGCCGCAGCGCCGGCCGCTCCTGCGGGTGCGCGCCCACCATCGCCTCGTTGAAGTACGCGCGCGCCTGCTTCGCGTCGTAGCGCTCGGCGGCCCGGGCGCCGAGGATCGCCCGCGCGGCCGCCCGGTGCTTGGTCTCGCGCTCGAGCTCCTCGTCGCTGCGCGACTCGAGCTGCTGGATCGCACCGAGGGTGCCGGTCCGCATCTGCATCCGCTGCTGCCGCTGCTTGGCCACGGCGGGCAGTCTGCCAGGCTCAGCGGCGCGAGGGCCGGTACAGGTAGAAGCTGCGCTTCGCGGTCCCGCGGAGGCCGTCGCGGAACCGGATCGGGGCCTTGGCCCTGACGAGCGTCCTCCGCCGGCTGCGGATCATCCGCTGCCCGGACTTGGTGAGCTTCACGCGGATGATCGAGTTGCGCGTCTTGGTCTTCAGGCTCACGGCCCGCGAGCCGACCCGCACCAGCTTGCCGACCCGCTTCCGCGACCCCTTCTTGCGCACCTTGACCTTCACGTACAGGTACAGCCGGCCGACGCACTGGAGCGGCGTCCGGCAGGAGACGCGCACGGCCGCCTGGCCCTTGCGCATCTTCACCGCGCGCCGCGAGATCACGAACCGCCCGCCGATCGTCCCGCCGACCGCGCGGCTCGGCGCGTCGAGCAGGTTGCGCGCCACGATGTAGCCGCCGTAGGTGACCGCGTACGGCTCGAGGCCCCACTCGTGGTCGTACTCCTCGGTCGGCTGGGGAAGGAGGGCGCCGGCGATGCGCACCTGGCCCTTGCCCATCTTGAGCTCGCCGATCGTGGTCCGCGTGTAGACCGGGCCCGCGTCGCGCGCGCCCGAGTTCGCGGAGGCGGCCACGCTGCGGCCGCCGGCCTTCTCCCAGGCCGCCCGGTCGACGTCGAACTGGCGCGCGAAGGAGGCGTCCGCGCCGGCCTTGTTCTGGATCGCGAACCCGAGCGGCGTCGGCTCGTACATCTGGCGCCGGAAGCCGGTGTTGTAGCGCGCGCCCTGCGGCTCGAGGTCGCGCGCCAGCGGATCGCCCTTCTGGACCGTCGTCGGCCCCGCCGTGCTGAACGCGAAGGCGGACTGCCCGACGTACACGCGCTGCTGTGCCGCGGCGTCGCCGGGGACCGGCGTGAGCTCGCCGATCGCCCTCAGGGCGCCGTCGGTCAGGACGAGGTTGCCGCCGGCCTGCACCCACGACTTGAGCTTGGCCATCCACTTGTCCTTCTCGGCGACCGTGAACTCGCTGCTCGCGGCCGGGTCCTCCTTCGTGACCTGGAGCGGCTTGAACTTGACGGTCGCGGTCCAGCTCGGGTCGGGGGCGGCGTAGTTCTGGACCCGCACCACGTAGTCGCCCGCCTGCGGGCCCGGGATCGTCACGGTCTCGCTGCTGGCCGGCGGCCCGCCCGTCGAGCTGCCCACGGACTGGAGGGCCCCGCTCCCGTCCTTGCGGTAGACGTAGAGGTCGAAGTCGTTGGCGCCGACGGGCCAGCTGACGGTGACCGTCGCCGACTCGTTGCCGTCGTCCGGCCCGATCTTGAACTCGCGGTCCTCGTAGGTCCCCGGCGCTCCGGAGCCGGCGCCCGGCGTGGAAGCGGTCGACGTGAACGACACGTCCTTCGTCGGCGGGCCCTTCGGCGCGGACTTCGCCCCGACGTACGGGCCCGTGTAGCCGGGCAGCGGGTTGTCGGCCAGCGCGATCGTGTCGAACCCGTCGAGGCTCTGCGTGCCGGCGATCACGCGCTTCGGGTCGAGCCTGTGGAAGTCCTCGCTCGCCGGCATCGACCCGTTGAGGTCGCGGAAGAAGTCGGTGTTCGCGACGTCGTACGCGCGCAGCACCGGCGGGATGCCGCCGCCGGTGTCGCCGCTCGCCGAGGCCGGGCCCTGCGAGAACACGACGTGTATGTGCGCCGCCACGGTCGGGCCGTCGATCACCGCGCGCCAGAGGACCGGCTTGCCGTCGGCCCTCTGCGCCTGCGGCCGGTTGACGGTGGCCACCACGCCGGCCTGCGCGTACACGAACGACTGGTTGTAGTCCTCGGCGACCGTGACCCAGTCGTCCTCCTCGTGGACGCCCGGGTGCGAGTCGCAGCCCTGGCACTGGACCTTCAGGGAGACCTGCCCGCTCCCGACGCCCTGGACGTTGTTGTCGGTGATCTCGACCCGCAGGCCGCCGTTGAAGACGTTCTTGCCGGCGTCGCCCGACCCGTCGCTCGGCTGCGGGCCGATCTTGACCGGGAACTCGAGCTCGCCGCCGCCGGGCGTCGCGTCGGTCGCGTCGTAGTCCGCCTGGGCCACGGTGCCCGCGGGCGGGGTCGGCTGCTTGCTCTCCTCCTTGTGCACGAGCCGCTTGTTCGCGACGTACGCCTTGCGCCCGTCGGCGTCGAAGCGGGTGTCGGCGGGGGGATCGACGATCCGCGTCAGGTGCGCGTAGATCAGCGCCTTGTTGCCGTCGACGTGCAGCTGCTCGGTGTTCGGCTCGAAGTTGACGTTCTTGTCGAGGTGCGAGAACGACATCTCGTTGTCGATGCCGTCCGCGTTCAGGCCCACCGCCGAGTCGAACCAGTCGCCGAGGGCCCCGGTCGTCGTGTAGTTGATCGTGTCGTAGACCGTGCCCCAGGTCTGCGCGTAGATCTTCGAGCACGCCGCGCCCACCGCCACGTCGGGAGCGCATCCGGCGTCGCCGCCGCGCGGCTGGTCGTTGGCCTGGACGATCGGCGACCACTTGATCGCCTCGTAGGTCCCCTTGTTGATCGCCTGGGCGGTCGACTGGATGCGGACGTTCTTCCCGTACGTGTGGCGGCCGTGGGGGAGGAGCGTGTACGACAGCGCGTCGGCGAACGGCTGGCCGTGGAGGTCGTCGCCGGCCGCGAAGGCGGAGTCGGTCTTCCGCTTGACGTCGTCGTAGAAGTCGATCCACGCCGCGGTCTCCGGCTCCGAGATCGCGCTGTAGCCGCGGTAGGAGAAGCCGATGTCGGGCCAGTCGCGGTTCGGGTCGACGCCGTTGCCGTTGTAGCGCTGGAAGAAGAAGCCGCCGGACCCGATCGAGCCGCGCCGCCAGCCGTCCGGGTTCGGGAGCGTGAAGTAGACGATCGTCTTGCGCAGCACCTCGGCGAAGGTGGGCGCGCTCTCCTGGACCGCCTTGGGCACGATCGCCTGGTTGTTGCGCTGCGTGCTGAACGCCGTGACGAGGTCCTCCATCGCCCGGATCCCGCCCTCGGCGCCCGCGCGCTCGATGCCGTGGATCGAGAGCGACAGCGTGTAGCGCTTCTTGCCCTTGTCGGGCACGCGCTCGTCGGTGACGCGAACGACCATCAGGTCGGACTTGCGGCGGCTCAGGTCGGTCGTGGGGAGGCCCGCCGAGACGTACTTCGGGCTCGGGTCGAACTCGAGCGGCAGGTTGTTGCCCGGGTCGACGTCCTTCGAGCTCGACCCCGCGCCGTCCCCGAGCTTCCCGTCGAGCGCCCAGATCTCCATGTAGGGCTGCCACTGGGGCTTCGAGTTCATGTAGCGGATCGCGTCGATGAACTCGTCGATCCCGATGAACTGGGTCGCCGGCAGGTTGCCCTGCGCGTTCGGCGAGCACGGCGAGCTGCCCGCCTGCTGGCAGCCGGCCATCGGATCGGGGAACACCCGGCCGAGCGCGGCGTACGCGCCGTCGTTCGAAGCCACCGGCGCGGCGATCGCCGGCACCGCGGCCGCGAGGGACGCGACGACCGCGACGAGGGAGACCGCTCGCGTGCGCATCACCGCCGCAGCCTAGAGGGTCGGTACAGGTTGAAGTCGTTTCGTGCCACGCCGCGGCGGCCGTCGCTGAAGCGGATGGGAGCCGTGGCGAGCACCCTGATCCGCCGCTGCCGCAGCACGTAGGGCAGCGCCGAGCGCCTGACCTGCACGGCCAGGACGCGGTTGCGGCTCTTGTCCTTGATGTCGAACTTCTGCGCGCCGAGCGTGATGGTCCGCTTGCGCGCCCGCTTCGAGCCGCGCTTGCGCACGCGCACGGTGGCCTTGAGCTTCAGCGTGCCGGTGCACCGGAACGGCTTGCGGCACGAGACCCGCACGCCGGCGCGGCCGTTGCGGAGCTTGACCGAGCGACCGGAGACCAGGAACCGGCCGCCGATCGAGGGGCTCGACAGGAACAGCGGGTGCTCCAGCAGGTTGCGGGCGAGGATGTAGCCGGTGTAGGTGACCGCGTAGGGCTCGAGGCCGAACGGGTGGTTGAACTCGGTCGTGGGCTGCGGCAGCAGGCCGCCGACGATCCGGATGTCGCCCTTGCCGAGCGGGATCTCGCCGAGCGCCACGCGCTCGTGCACGGGCTGCGCGTCGCGGGCGCCGGGGTCGGCGGAGGTGCCCGCCACGCGGCCGCCGGCGGCCTCGAACGCCTTCCGGTCCACGTCCCACTGCGTCGCGAACGACGAGTCGTCGTTGCCGCGGACGTCCTGCTGGATCGCGAACCCGAGCGGCGTGGGCTCGAACGTCTGCCGCCGCCCGCCGCTGTTGAAGCGCGCGCCGTCCTGGTTCACCGGCACCGGCTTCTGGGCGAGCGGGTCCGACACAGTGCTCTCGCCCGCCGACTTCGCGAACGTGACCTGGCCCGCGTAGACGGTGGCGGGCGTGACCGCGGAGAACGGGATGCCGGTCAGCTCCGGCAGCGCGCGCAGCGCACCGTCGGTGAGGACGAGGTTGCCGCCCGCCTCGACCCACTGGCGGACCTTCGCGAACCACGCCTCCTTCTGCTCCTCGCTCACGTCGCCGCCGCCCGTGGGCGCCTCGAGGCGCCTGAAGCTGATCCGCCCCGTCCAGCGCGGGTCCGCCGCCGACCAGTTGTCCACGTAGAGCTCGTAGTGGCCCGTCGGGAGCTGGCGGCGCACGTCGATCTCCTCGAAGTCGGTGGTGCCGCCGCCGGACGCGGACTCGCCGACCAGGAGCAGCCGGCCGCTCTCGAGCCGCCGGTACAGGTACATGTCGAAGTCGTTGTCCTGGAGCTCCCACTCGACGCGGACCTTCACGCCGCCCGCCGCCTGGTCGGCGGTGAGGTCGAACTCGTGGAGGGTGTAGCTGCCGGGCACGCGGGTCTCGTGGCCGGTGTTGTCGGGCGTGAACGCACCGGGCACGGTGGGGGACCAGGAGATGTCGCGGTCGGGCGGCGGGTCGCCGATCCGCGCCGCCCCGTACGACCCCTTGAAGCCGGGCAGCGGGTCGTCCGCGAGCACGAGCGAGTCGAGGCCCGCGAGCGACCTCCCGCCGGAGGCGACCTCGAGCGGGTCGACGGTCTCGAAGCCGGGGAGGCCGGGCTCCATGTCGGCGTCCAGGTCGCGGAAGAAGTCGGTGTTGGCCACGTCGTAGGCGGCGAGGCGCGGGGGCGGGTCTCCGCCCGTGTTGCCGTCGTCGGAGGCGGGCTCGGAGCTGAACTCGACCTGGAACCGCGGGACGCCGGCCTCGGCGGTGACGACCGCGCGCCACTCGACGGGCAGGGTCCTGCCGTCCTTCTCGTAGAACGCCTGCGGCTGGTTGACGCTGACCGTGATCCCGGACTGGGCGTAGAGGAACGACTGGTTGAAGTCCTCCGCGACGGTGACCCACTCCTCGTCGGCGTCGTCGTCGCGCTCGCGGTGCAGGTCGCAGCCGCGGCACTGGACCGAGAGGGCGGCCCTGCCCGTGCCGACGCCCTGGACGTTCGACGCGGTCGCCTGGACCCGCATCCCGCCGTTGTAGACGTTCTCGCCGGCGTCGCCGCCGGCGCTCGCGTCGTTCGGCTGCGGCCCGCCCTTGACCTTGAACGCGTACTCCCCGCTCGGCGCCAGGCCCGAGTCGAGGTCGGTCTGCGGGACGGTCCCCTCGGGCACCTCGGGCGCGGCCTTCGCGGAGCGCCTGAGCCGCGCGTTCGGCACGTAGCCCTTGCGGCCGGGCGCGTCGAACTGGCCGTGCGGCGGGTCGAGCAGCATCGCCACGTGCGCCCAGATGAGCGCCTTGTTGCCGTCGACGTGCATCTGCTCGGTGTGGGGGTCGAAGTTGATGTTCTTGTCGATGTGCGAGAACGACATCTCGTTGTCGATGCCGTCCGCGCCGAGCCCCACGCTCGAGTCGAACCAGTCGCCCAGGGCGCCCGTGGTCGTGTAGTTGATCGTGTCGTAGACCGAGCCCCAGGTCTGGCCGTAGATCTTCGAGCAGACGGTGCCGGCGGTCGAGTCGGGGCTGCACGGCACGCCCCCCCCTGGGGTGCGTCGTTCGGCTGCACGATCGGCGACCAGCCGACCATCGTCTCGGTGGCCGAGTGGATCTTCTTGGCCGTCTCGCGGATCCGAAGGTCCTTCACGTAGTCGTGGCGGCCGTGGGGGAGGAGGGTGAACGAGAGGGCGTCGGCGAACGGCTGGCCGTGCAGGTCGTCGCCGGCCGCGAACTGGTCGCCGGTCTTCCCCTCGACGCCGGTGAAGAACCTCCCGAACGCGCGCGACTCGGGCTCCGAGTTCGCCGAGTAGAACCGGTGGGTGAAGCCGATGTCCGGCCAGTCGCGGTTCACGTCGACGCCGTTGCCGTTGTAGCGCTGGAAGAAGAACCCGCCCTCGCCGATCGAGCCGCGCCGCCAGCCGTCGGGGTTCGGCGTGGTGAAGTAGACGATCGTCTTGCGCAGCACCTCGGCGAACGTCGGCGAGGGGCCGGCGGAGGCCGGCAGGATGCGCTTGCCCGACGCCTGCGTGCTCGCGGCCGTGACCAGGTCCTCGATCGCGCGGATCCCGCCCTCGGCGCCGGCGCGCTCGATCCCGTGGATCGAGAGCGAGAGGGCGTAGCGCTTCTTGCCCGCGTCGGGGATCGACTCGTCGGTGACGCGGACCACGAACAGGTCGGACTTCCTGCGAGCCGTGTCGGTCGTCGGCAGCCCGGCCGACTGGAACTCCTTCCGCGGGCTCCACTCGAGCCGGCCGAGGTCGTTGCCCGGGAACATGTCGCCGCCCGCCGCGGTGCCGGAGCCGTCGCCCAGCTTCCCGTCGAGCGGCCAGACCTCCATGTAGCGGCGCCACTCGGGCTTGCTGTTCAGGTACCGCAGGCCGCCGACGAACTCGCTGTAGCCGATGAACTGGGTGGCGGGCACGTTCCCCTGCGCGAACGGCGAGCACGGCGAGCCCTCGCCGCCCCGCTGGCAGTTCGCGAGCGGGTCGGGGAAGACGCGTCCGAGCACGCCGTACTCGGCGTCGCTCGTGGCGACCGGGGTCGCCGCCGCGGGGCCGGCGAGCGCCAGCGCGAGCAGCGACGCCGCCAGCGTCGCGGCCGCGGATCGCGGCCAGGCCCCCGTCCTCCGTCGAGTCCACTGCACAGCCAGGAGGCAAGTGATACCAGCCGCGCTCCCGGAGCGCCGCAGTCCACTGGTCGCCGGTTCCGACCCTCGCTATGCTCGTTTCGATGCTTCGGCCCCGATCGAACCGGCCGGTCGTCTGAGGGGATCGCCGTGAGGACCGTTCACCATCCGCGGGTCGAGGAGCTGAGCCTTCCCGACGTGCTCCACGCCCTCAGCGACCCCGTTCGGCTCGAGATAGTGCGCCTGCTGGGGGACCTCGAGGAGCGGCCGTGCAGCGCGGTCGAGGCGAAGGTCGCGAAGTCCACGCTCTCCCACCACTTCAAGGTGCTGCGGGAGGCAGGAGTCACGCACACGCGGGCGAACGGCACCCATAGGCTCGTCTCGCTCCGGGTGGACGACCTCGAGAAGCGGTTCCCAGGGCTGCTGAGCTCGGTGCTGAACGCGGCGAAGGCCGCCTAGGTCCCCGCGCGAAGCCTCTCCGGCGTCGAAGAGCCGCTTGCCGGGTGACCGCCGGGGGGAGGCGCGGGCACGGCGGGTCGCCCAGGTGGGGCAAGAACCCGCACCCTGCGCCGTTTTCCTGTGTTCCACCGCACTGTTCCGGGTAGCAGGACTGGTAAGCTTCTAAGCCCGCCGAACTTTCGAAGTTTTTTAACAACTTTTCAGGTCGAAGGTAGTTAATGAAGCTCATGCCCCCTGTAACGACTGACAACTCCGCGACCCACGGCGCCCGCAAGCGCGGCGCCTCCGACAAGTCCTCGCGCAAGCGCGGGTCGTCCGAGGCCGCCCGGCACGCGGCCGAGCCGCAGGGCGGCCGGCACGCGACCGACGCGCCGCGCCGGCGCCGCTTCGCGCGCGCGGAGGAGGAGAAGACGACCGAGAAGGCCGCCGGGGCGCGCTCGCAGGCGGCCAAGGCCGCCGACGCCAAGGCCGAGGAGAAGAAGGCCGCCGCGCCGCGCGCGGGCTCGAAGAAGGCCGCCGCCGAGGCCAAGAAGGCCGCCGAGACGCCCGAGGAGCGGAAGGCGCGCCGCGCCGCCGCCGTCGAGAAGGCGGCGTCCGAGGTCGAGGACGTCACCACCGACTCCCTCCAGCTGTTCTTCAACGAGGCCCGCAAGTACCCGCTGCTGACGGCGGCCGAGGAGGTCCAGCTCGCCCAGCGGATCGAGAAGGGCGACGTCGAGGCCAAGGACCGGATGATCAACTCGAACCTCCGGCTGGTCGTCTCGGTCGCGCGCAAGTACCAGGGCCACGGCCTGTCGCTGGGCGACCTCGTCCAGGAGGGCATGCTCGGCCTGATCCGGGCGACCGAGAAGTTCGACTGGCGGCGCGGGTTCAAGTTCTCCACCTACGCGACGCTGTGGATCCGCCAGGCGATCCAGCGCGGGCTCGAGAACTCCTCGCGCACGATCCGGCTGCCCGTCCACATCGCGCAGCGCGAGCGGAAGATCAACCGCACCGAGCGCGAGCTCGCCACCAAGCTGGGCCGCGAGCCCACCGAGGACGAGCTCGCCGAGGCGGTGGAGCTGCCGGTGGACCAGGTCATCGAGATCCGCAAGGCGGCGCGGCCGCTCACGAGCCTCGACCAGCCCGTCGGCGACGACGGCGAGACCGCCTTCGGCGACCTGCTCGCGAGCAACGCGCCCAACCCCGAGGACGAGGTCGTGTCGGACGCCGGCACGTCCGCGGTGCAGCGGGCCGTGAGCCGGCTGCCCGAGCGCGAGCGCGACGTCGTGCTGCTGCGCTTCGGCCTCGGCGGCCAGGAGCCGACGCCGCTGCGGGAGACCGGCCGCCGGCTCGGCATCTCCGCGGAGCGCGTGCGCCAGATCGAGGAGGACGCGCTCGAGCGTCTTGCCGAGAGCGGCGACCTGGCGGCGCTGCGCGAAGCCGCGTAGCGCGCGGCGCCCGCGAAGCACCGCCCGCCCGGACGACCTCACGTTTCCCCGCGCCGTAGCGTTCATTGGGACGTGGCGCCGCCGCCGTTCCAGGACTTCCTCGACTCGCACGCCGGGGCCGTCCACCGCTTCCTGGTGGCCGCGGTCGGCCCGCAGGAGGCCGAGGACTGCCTCCAGGAGACGCTGATCGCGGCGCTGCGGGCGTACCCGCGGCTCCGTGAGGGGTCGAACTTGCGGGCCTGGGCCCTGACGATCGCGCGGCGGAAGGCGATCGACGCCCACCGCGCGCGCGGGCGCCGCCCGCTGCCGGTGGAGGACGTGGAGCCGGCCGTTACGGGCGGGCGGGCGCCGGCCGGCGCGGCGGCTCCGCCGTCGCTCGACGGCGACGCCGGGCTGTGGGCGGCCGTCCGCGACCTGCCGCCGCGCCAGCGCGCGGCCGTCGCGCTCCGCTACGCCGGCGACCTCACGCACCGCGACGTCGCGGGCGCGATCGGGTGCAGCGAGGAGGCGGCGCGGCGCAGCGTCCACGAGGGGCTGAAGCGACTCAGGGAGGTGCTCGCATGACCGAGCCAGGTGACCGCCGTCGCGCCCGGAGGCGCGGCTCCGACCCGATCCCGCGGCGCCTGTCGCGCGCGGCGCGCGCGGTCGACGAGCCGCCGCCCGGGGCGCTCGACCGGTTCGCCGCGCGGGCCGCCGACGAGGGGCTCGTCGACGTCGCCTACGGCCGGGCGGAGAGCCCGATCGGCGACTTCCTGGTCGCCGCGACGAGGAGCGGCCTGGTCCGCGTCGCCTTCCTGCCCGCCTACGACGAGGGTGCGGTGGTCGAGGAGCTCGCGCGGCGGATCTCCCCGCGCGTGCTGCGGGCCCCGGAGCGGATCGACGACGTGCGCCGCCAGCTCGACGAGTACTTCGCCGGCCGCCGGCGCCGGTTCGACCTGCGCCTCGACCGCTCGCTGATGGGGCCGTTCGCCCGGCGGGTCCTGGGCCGCACCGCCCGGATCCCGTACGGCGAGTACTCGACCTACGCCGAGATGGCCGCGGAGGCCGGCAGCCCGCGCGCCTACAGGGCGGCCGGGAACGCCCTGGCGCGCAACCCGATCCCGATCGTCGTCCCCTGCCACCGCGTGCTCGCGAGCGGCGGCGGGCTCGGCGGCTACGGCGGCGGGCTCGACCGCAAGCGCTGGCTCCTGTCGCTGGAGGGAGCCGAGCTGCCCGCTAGGCTGGCTGGACCGTGACCGCCCGCCGCTCGCCGCTGCGCCTGCCGATCGCCCTGCTGGCGCTGCTCCTAGCCGCCGCCGGGGCGCTCCTGACGACCGGATGCGGCAAGGAGACGGTGTCGGTCGAGACGGTCGCCAGGGCGGCCACGGCCACCAACAACTCGGACGGCTTCAAGGTCGCCATCGACGGCAAGATCGACGTCCCGCAGCTCGGCAAGGAGCTGCCGCTCAAGGGCAGCGGCGTGATCGACCCGAAGCGGCGGCGGGGGCGCCTCGTCATCGACGCATCGGCGTTCACGCCCGGCGCGCCGGGCAGCGCGAAGGTCGAGCAGGTCTTCGACGGCCTCGTGATCTACATGAAGATGCCCCTGCTCGCCCAGCAGCTCGGCGGCAGGGAGTGGATCAAGCTGGACCTCGGGAAGGCGGGCCAGCAGCTCGGCCTGAGCCTGTCGCAGTCGAGGCAGGTCGGGAGCGACCCGCGCCAGCTGCTCGACCAGCTCAAGGGCGTGAGCGGCGAGGTCGAGAAGGTCGGCACCGACACGGTGCGCGGCACGAAGACGACCCACTACAAGGCCGAGATCGACCTCCGCAAGTACGTCGACCGGCTGCCGGAGCAGCAGCGCGAGGCCGCGCGCAAGGCCGTCGACACGCTGGTCGAGGCGAACGGGGGCGCGACCTACCCGATCGACGTGTGGATCGGCGACGACCAGCTCGTCCGGCGCACCAGGATCGCGTACTCGCTGAAGGTCCCCGGCCAGGAGGAGAAGTCGTCGTTCGAGGTCACCATCGACTTCTACGACTTCGGCACGCCCGTCGACGCGAAGCCCCCGCCGGCCGACCAGGTGCAGGACCTCAGCGAGCTCGGCAGCAAGCTCGGCGGCAGCGGGTCGGCCACCGGGCCGCAGCAGTAGCGGCCCGCGAGCCGTGGAGCCGACCGCCGCGGAGATCCGGGTCCTCGGCTCGCTGATCGAGAAGCAGCGGACGACGCCGGACGCGTACCCGCTGACGCTGAACGCGCTGCGACTCGCGTGCAACCAGTCCACGAACCGCGACCCGGTCGTGACGTACGAGGAGGCCGAGGTCCGCGACGCGGCGCAGCGGCTTCGCCAGCGCGGCTGGGTCCGCTTCGCGAGCGGTCCCGGGAGCCGGGCCGCCAAATACCGGCATCTGCTGGCCGACGCGCTCGGGCTGGCCCGCGAGGAGACCGCGATCCTGTGCGTGCTGATGCTCCGCGGGCCGCAGACGCCGGGGGAGCTGAAGCAGCGGACCGAGCGGCTCCACCCGTTCGGCTCGCTGGCGGAGGTCGAGGACGTGCTCGGGCGGCTCGCGTCCCGCGAGCTGGTCGTGCGGCTCGGTCGCCGGCCGGGTCAGAAGGAGGACCGCTACGCGCAGGTCCTGGGCGGCGGGGAGCCGGACGGGGCGGCGTCACCCGAGGCTGCCGCGGGCGCCCCGGCGGCCGCCCGAGACGTGCATCCCGTGGCCGCCGAGTCACCGCCCGACGACCTGCGGGCCCGCGTGGACGCGCTGGAGCGCGCCGTCGCCGACCTCGGCGACCAGCTCGCCGCCCTGCGGCGCGAGCTCGGCGCCTAGGACCGGCCGCCGGCGCCCGCCGCCGGCGCGCTCGGCGGGACCGTCATCTCGACGCGCTCGCCCGGCAGTCGGGGCACGAGCCCCGGAGCACCACCTCGTGGCTGTCGATCGGCCGGCCGAGCCGCCGCGCGAGCTCCTCGATCGAGCGCTCGAGCGCCTCGTCGGAGAAGGCGGTGACCTCGCCGCAGCGGTCGCAGACCACGTGGTGGTGGTGGGCTCCGCTCGGGTCGACCGGCTCGTAGGCGGCGCTGCCGGTGCCGGGCTCCACCCGGCGCACCAGCCCCAGGTCGGTGAGCGTCTCGAGCGCGCGGTACACGGTGGCGAAGCCGATCCGCCGCCGCTCGCGGCGCAGCTCGTCGTGGATGTCGCCGGCGGTCATCAGGCAGGCGTGGCGGGCCAGCACCTCGATCACCGCCCGGCGGCCGCTGCCGGAGCGGTGGCCGGCGTCGCGGAGCGCGGCCTCGGTGTGCTCGCGCCAGGCCGCGCTCGCGCCCGTGTCGGGGACCACGCCTCAGCCTCCCTTCCACGCGGCCAGCATCGCGCGCGCGTTCGCGAGCTCCGCCGCGACGAACGTGTCGGCGCCGCTCCCGCGGTCGCCGAGCGCGTCCGCGTACAGCGAGGTGGACACCCGGGCGCCCGCCTCGGCGGCCACCTGCCGCTCGAGCTTCGGGTGCACGCCCGCCTCGGTGAAGACGACCGCCACGCGGGCGCGGCGGATCTCCTCGACCAGCCGGCGGACCTGCTGGCCCGAGGGCTCGGCGTCGGTGGTGAGGGCGGGGAGGACGCTGCCGACCACGTGCACCCCGTACGCGCGGGCGAAGTAGCCGAGGGAGTCGTGGCTCGTCACGAGGTTGCGGCGCCGCTCCGGGACCTGCGCGAACAGCGTCCGGATGCGACGCGCCATGCGGTCGATCTCGCGCCCGTAGGCCGCCGCGCGCGCCCGGTACAGGGCGGCGCCGCCCGGGTCGGCGTCCGCGAGGGCGCCGGCGACACGCCCGACGACCCGCTTCGCGATCGCCGGGTCGTGCCAGAAGTGCGGGTCGCCGGGGAAGCCCTCCTCCCCGGTGGGGAGCAGGCGCGTGCCGTCGCTCGCGTCCACGCGCACGGCGTCGCCGCCTGCGTTTGCGAGGAGGTCGTCGAGCCAGTCGTCGAGGCCGGCGCCGTTGCGGAGCACGACGTCGGCGTCCGCGACGGCGTCCGCGTCGGACGGCGTCGGCTCGTACTCGTGCGGCTCGGTGCTCGGGCCGAGGATGCCGTCGACGGCGACGCGGTCGCCGCCGACCTGGCGCGCGAAGTCCTGGAGCTGCATCGTCGTGGCCACGACGCGGAGCCTGCCGCCCGCAGCGCCGGACTCGTCGCCGCAGCCGGCCGCCGCGAGGGCGAGCGCCGCGATCGCGGCCCCCGCCGCGAGGGCCGGCGCGCGACGGGCGGCCAGCCGGCGCACCAGCGCGGCGGCGGCGACCAGCGCGTACGCGGCGGCCACCACCAGCACGATCGCCGCGCCGGCGCCCACGTCGTCGTACCACGACCAGTACAGCCCGCCGACGCCGGCGGCCGCGCCGATCGCGGCGCTGGCCGCGCACATCGCCGGGAACGAGCGGCTGAGGTGGCGGGCGGTGACCGGCGGGCCGAGCAGCAGCGCGGCGAGCAGGACGTTGCCGACCGCGCGCAGCGCGATCAGCGCGGCGAGCGCGACGACCGCGAAGAGGGCGACGTCCAGCATCCGCAGGCGGTAGCCCATCGCGCGCGCCATCGGCCGGTCGAACGCGGCCAGCGCCAGCTCCTTGCCGGCCACGAGCAGCAGCGCCGCGGCCGCGGCGGCCACGAGCGCGGCCAGGGCGAGGTCCAGGCCCTCGACGCCGAGGATCGACCCGAACAGCACGTCCTCGAGGCGCGAGCGGTAGTCGGCGGTCAGCGCGATCAGGACGACCGCGAGCCCGAACGAGGAGGGGAGGAGGACCCCGATCGCGGTGTCGACCGAGAACCGGCGGTCGCTCGCCAGCGCGGCCGTGAGCCAGACCGTCGCGGCGGCGGCGGCGAACGCGCCGACCCCCACCGGGACGCCGGCCAGCACCGCCACCACCACCCCGAGGATCAGCGTGTGGGCCACGGCCTCGCCGAGGAACGCCAAGCCGCGCGCCACCACGAGGCAGCCGAGCGCACCGCAGACCGCGCCCATCAGCACCGCCTCGGCGAGGGCGCGGCGCATGATCTCCGACGACCAGGGGTCAGTCAGCCAGTCCACCGACCGCCTCCTCGTCGCCCTCGTGCTCGTGGTGGACGCCCTCGTCGAGCAGGACGGTGCCGCTGCCGAGCTCCAGCACCTGGCCGCCGTACGCGCGGCGGAGCGTGTCGGCGGTGAAGACCTGCTCGGTCGGGCCCTCGGCGACCAGCTCGCGGTTCAGGAAGAGCAGCCGGTCGCAGACCCGCCCGGCCTCGCCCACGTCGTGGGTGGTCATGACGACAGCGCGGCCCTCGGCGGCCTGCTCGCGGAGGACGCGCAGGAGCGTGTCGCGCGAGGGGGCGTCGATGCCCGTGAACGGCTCGTCGAGGAGCAGCACCTCGCCATCCTGGGCGAGCGCGCGGGCGACGAGCACGCGCTGGCGCTGGCCGCCCGACAGGTCGCTGAACTGCCGCCCGGCGTGGTCGGCCAGCCCGACGCGGGCGAGGAGCCGCCTCGCCAGCTCGCGGTCCGCGCGGCCCGGCCGGCGGAGCCAGCCGAGGCTGGGGTAGCGGCCCATCAGCACCACCCCGATCGCGTCGATCGGGAAGCTCGGATGGGGGGCCGTGTGCTGGGGGACGTAGCCGGGTCGGCCGCCGAGCCGGGCGGTGCCGGAGTGGGGGAGCTCGCCGAGCAGCGCGCGGAGCAGCGTCGTCTTGCCGGCGCCGTTCGGGCCGAGGACGCCGACGAGCTTGCCGGCCGGGACGGCGAACGAGACCCGGTCGAGCGCAACGAGCGCGCCGAACGAGACCGTGAGGTCGCGGACGTCGACCGCGGGCGCCGGGACGCGCGGCTCGACGTGCGCCGCGCCCGGCGTGCCCGTGGAGGTCACGACCCGCCCCGCCGCTCGCGCGACCGAAGCAGCGCGTCGAGCCCGTACGCGGCCGCGAAACCGGCTCCGGCCAGCGCGGCCGCCGCGCCGCCGGGCGGAGCGTCGAGCGCGCGGGCGATCAGCAGGCCGCCCGTGAGCGACGCGCCGGCGATCCCGACCGACCACGCGGTCATCGCGGCCAGGCTGCGGCTGAGGAGCCGCGCCGTGGCCGCGGGCACGACCAGGAGCCCCGAGACGAGCAGCGATCCCACGGCCGGCAGCGCGACCACGACGCACAGCGCCGTGAGCGCCAGGAACGCCGCGTCGACGAACCCGCCGCGGGCGCCCGACGCGCCGGCCCAGGTTCGGTCGAACGTGCCCGCGGCGAGCCGCGGCCCGAGCAGCGCGGCCACGAGCGCGGCGCCCCCCGCCACGGCGGCGCAGCGCACCACGTCGGCGTCCGTGACCGCGAGCAGCGAGCCGAACAGCGCCCCCTCCACGCGCACGCTCCCCGGGAACGCGGACACGAGCAGGACGGCGCCGAGCGCCATCGCGGTCGAGAGGGTCAGCCCGGTGATGGCCCCGCCGCGGACGCGCTCGTCGCGCTCGAGCAGCGACACCGACCCGCTGAACGCCCCGGCCGCGCCCAGGGCGCCGAGGAACGACCCGATGCCCGGCACGCCGAGCCCGACGACCACGCCGGGGAACGTCGCGACGCCCACCGCGTGGGCGTAGAACGCCAGGCCGCGCAGGACCACCCAGGTGCCGAGCACGCCCAGCGGCACCGCCAGGAGCAGCCCGGCCAGCAGGGCGCGCTGCATGTACGGCGGGTCGAGGGCGTCGAGCATCGCGCGAAAACGATAACCATTTTCAATTGGTAACGGACGGCCGCCGCCGGGGATAATCGACCCGATGGCGGAGCTCGAAGGGGTCAAGCCGCGGCTGCGCGGCGTCTCGCACCTGTACGGGTTCTTCGTGTCGGTGCCGCTCGGGATCGCGCTCGTGGTCGCGGCGCCGCCGGGGCGGGCCACGCTGGCCGCGGCGATCTACGCGGCCGCCGTGTCGGGCCTGCTCGTC
The DNA here is from genome assembly GCA_036389295.1 of Thermoleophilaceae bacterium. Classification (GTDB taxonomy): domain Bacteria; phylum Actinomycetota; class Thermoleophilia; order Solirubrobacterales; family Thermoleophilaceae; genus AC-37. Next base: position 23,741 of record DASVQB010000017.1, read on the forward strand.
ACTAGCGGCCTCTACCACCGGATCGACTGGCGCCGGCCGAGCGCCCGCGCCTGGATGCGGCGGCTCGACCACTCGATGATCTTCGTGCTGATCGCGGGCACCTACACGCCGTTCTCGCTGCTGGTGCTCGACGGCTCGCTCGCGACGGCGATCCTGATCGTCGTCTGGGCCGGCGCACTGGGCGGGATCGTCCTGAACCTGGTGTGGATCACCGCGCCGAAGTGGGTGACGGCGATCGTCTACGTGTCGCTCGGCTGGGTCGCGGTCGTGGCCATGCCCGACCTCGCCGAGGCGCTCGGGCCGGTGGCCGTGGCGCTCCTGATGGGCGGCGGCCTGCTCTACACCGCGGGCGCGGTCGTGTACGCGGCGCGCCGGCCGAACCCGGCGCCCGCCGTCTTCGGCTACCACGAGATCTTCCACGTGCTCGTGCTGGCCGCGGCGGCGGCCCACTTCGCGGTGGTGGCGTTCTACGCGCTGCCGCGGGGGTAGGGATCCGGGCGGAGCCGACCGGGGCGGCCGGTGCTCAGGCGTCCGCCTCGTCGTCGCCGCCGCGCGTCCTCGTCAGCCAGTCGCCCAGCTGCTGGCCCACGTCGGCGATCGACTGGCCGGCGTCGCGGAAGGCGTCCCTGATCCGCTCGCCGTAGTGGCTGCTCGCCGCGTCCGCCTCCTCGGCCACCCGCCACTCCTCGCCGCGGCGGAGGTACTCGCCGCCGACGATCCGGTCGTAGTCGCCGCCGCGGACCCACTCGAGCAGCTCGTGGGTCCGGCGGACGGGCAGGGGGTGGGTCAGGTTGAGCTGGAGCAGGAGGCGGGAGAGGCGCTCGAGGCCGCTTCCCCTCTCCCTGTACTCGAGGCCCTGGGCCATGAAGGCGTCGAGGTCGAGGTCGGCCGCCGCCTCGCCCGCGGCGAGCGTCATCAGCGTGCGGCAGACCGCCATCGGGTCGCGCGCGACCAGCGCCGCGGCGCGGTCGCAGCTCAGCTCGGCGGCGCGCGACCACTCGAGCAGCGCCGCGCGGATCGCCATCAGCGGCAGCCCCGCGAGCAGCGGCAGCCGCGCGGCGGCGCCCAGCCGCAGGAGGATCACGAGCGCGGTCTGGTACAGCACGTGGTCGGCGAGCACGTGCGCCGCCTCGTGCGCGAGCACCACCCGCTGGCCGCTCGAGTCGAGCAGGCGGACGAGCTCGGAGTTGAGGACCACGATCGGGCTGCCGGCGCCGATCGCGGCCGCGTTCGCGATCGGGAACTGGGTCAGGTAGAGGTCGGGGACCTCCGGCATGTCGAGCGCGTTGTAGGCCTCGCGCTGGAGGACCCAGATGTGCGGGAGCTGGCTCTCGCCGAGCCGCACCGCCGAGCCGAGGTAGGCCTGCCGCAGGGCGCGCTCGTAGCCGAGCTCGATGAGCTTGCGCACGACCGCGTCGAGGTGGGGGATCTGCTGGAGCGCGGCGGTCGCCGCACGGTCCGCCGGGTGCTGGAAGGCGCGCGGCGAGATGCCCTCGTAGCGGTGGGCCGCGACGGGCAGGCTCATTGGACGAGCCTACCTACACTCGAAGTCCCCGAACGAACAGGCGGCCGATGAAGCTCGAAGGCATCCACCACATCACCGCGATCACGGGCGACGCCCCCGGCAACGTCGACTTCTACGCCCGGGTGATGGGCCTGCGCCTCGTCAAGAAGTCGGTCAACCAGGACGACCCCACGATCTACCACCTCTTCTACGCCGACGAGGAGGGCGACCCGGGCAGCGACATCACGTTCTTCGAGTACCCGGGCGCCGCGCGCGGCGAGGCGGGCGCCGGGATGGTCCACCGGATCGTGTGGCGGGTGGGGTCGGCCGAGACGCTCGACTTCTGGGCGGACCGGCTCGGCGGGGAGGGGGTGGAGGCCCGCCGCGAGGACGGCGCGCTCGTGTTCGCCGACCCCGAGGGGCTCGAGCACGAGCTGGCCGTGATCGACGTGCCGGACCCGCCGCTCGTCGCCCGTGCGGTCGGGATCCCCGACGAGCACGCGCTCCAGGGCTTCGAGGCCGTGCGCGCGTACACCCGCGACCCCGAGGCGAGCCGCCGGCTCCTCGAGGAGGGGCTGTCGTTCGAGCCGCGCGGCGAGGGGGAGTGGGAGGCCCGCGGCGAGCAGCGCGGCGGGCGCATCCTCTACGACGCGAGCGACCGCACCGGCACGCCGGGCGCGGGCACCGTGCACCACGTCGCGTGGTCGACCGGCATGGACGAGCAGGACGAGTGGCGCGGGCGGGTCGTCGCGGCCGGCGCGCATCCGACGCCGATCATCGACCGCTACTGGTTCAGGTCGATCTACTTCCGCGAGCCGAGCGGCGTCCTGTTCGAGCTGGCCACCCGCGGGCCCGGGTTCACGGCCGACGAGCCGATCGAGACGCTCGGCGAGGCGCTCACGCTCCCGCCCGACTACGAGCGGCTGCGCGACCGGCTCGAGGGCGTGCTCACGCCGCTGCCCGACACGCGGCAGTGGCGCCGGGCCGGGCAGACGGCGCCCGCCGGCTGACGGCGCTCACCAGGGCACCCGCCTGAGGCTCACCGGGCGCCGCGGGGTGGCGTCCGCGTACGCCTCCTCCTCGTCGGGCGTCTCGCGCTCGACCGACGCGCCGTAGCGCGCCGCGACCGCGCTGACCGGGTAGAGCAGCTCCTCCGGGTCCTTGCGCGTCCCCACCATCAGGACGGCGCACGGCCCGCTCCCCGCGCCGACGATCACGTGCGCGGTGCCGGCCGGCGCGTAGAGCAGGTCGCCGGGCCGCATCGGCCGCTCGCGGTCCTCGACGATCGCGACGCACTCGCCGCTCAGGACGAGCGCCACCTCCTGCGCGTTCTCCCGGTGGTAGCGGCAGTTCGGCTGGCCCGGCTGGAGCACGCGCACGTTGATCCCGAACTCCGGGAACTCGAGCGCCGGCCGGTCCTCGAACCGGCAGGCGTCGCCGAACTCGCTCGAGCGGATCGACTGCGCCTCCGCGACGTTCACCACGAACCAGCCCTCGCCGGCCGGCACGAGGCCGGCGTCGGCCTCGCGGAGCGGGGCCTCCGGGATCTCCTCCCAGCGCGGGTGGTCAGCCACCGACGGTCGACCGGAACAGCAGCAGGCAGGCGACGGCCACGACGATCGCGATCAGCGGGATCGCGAACCCGATGACCCCGATCAGCGCCAGGAGGAGGCCGGCGACGCCGACGACGCCAGCGCCGCTGCCGATCATCACGAGCCGGTAGGCGCGCTGCTCGCGCGTGCGGCGCGGCTTGGGGCTCGGTCGGCGGCTCAGGTCGCTCACGGGCACCGCGAGCCTAGCTCAAGGCGGGACGCCGCGCGGGACGCGCACGGCCCGCCTCAGGCGAGCGCCGGCTCGGGCGGGGCGGCGGCGCGCGAGCGCTGGGCCGCGCGGATCGCGTCCACGCTCAGCACCGCGAGGGCGATCCAGACGAGGGTGAAGCCGATCCAGCGGCTGGCCGGCATCGCCTCGCCGAGCAGCACGAGGCCGACCAGGAACTGGAGCGTCGGGGTGATGTACTGGAGCAGGCCGACGACCGTGAGCGGGATCCGCGTGACCGAGGCCGAGAACAGCAGTAGCGGAGCCGCCGTGACCGGCCCCGCGGACGCGAGCAGGAGGCTCTCGCTCGCTGGCCCGTGCGCGAAGCTCGCCGAGCCGCCGGCCTCGGCGACCGCGAGGTAGCCCAGCGCCGGCCCGAGCAGGACGAGGGTCTCGAGCGTGAGCCCCTCGGCGCTGCCGACGTCCGCGAGCTTCTTCACGAGGCCGTAGGCGCCGAACGACACGGCGAGGACGAGCGCGATCCACGGCAGCCTGCCGTAGTCGATCGTCAGCGCGACCACCGCGCACGCGCCGAGCGCGACCGCGGCCGTCTGGAGCGGCCGCAGCCGCTCGCGGAACACCACCAGGCCGAATACGACGCTGACGAGCGGGTTGACGAAGTACCCGAGCGCGGCCTCGATCACGTGCTCCGAGTTGACCGCGTAGATGTAGACGCCCCAGTTGACCGCGATCAGCGCCGCTCCGGCCGTCAGCAGCGCGACCCGGCGCCGGTCGCGCAGCATCCGCCGGAGCGGCCGGAAGCCGACGCCCAGCGCGAGGATCGCCGCGATCGTCGCGAGCGACCACACGATCCGGTGGGACAGGATCTCGACGGGGCCGGCCGGCTCGAGCAGCGGGAAGTACAGCGGGAACAGCCCCCACATCGTGTACGCGGCGATCCCGTAGAGGACGCCGCGGCGCTCGTCGTGCCCACCCGCGCCCGGCATCCGTCAACTTAAGCAGCCGGCGGCAGCTGGATGCATGCCACCAGATCCGATAGCATGATGGCATGATCCGCGTCCAGGCTCAGCTGACGAGCGAGCAGGCGCGAGGGCTGAAGGAGCTCGCGGTCGCGGAGGGCGTCTCCGTGGCCGAGCTCCTGCGGCGCGGAGCGGACCACGTCCTTCGGTCCGGCGCGACCGACACGCCGGGGCTGCGCCGCGAGCGCGCGCTCGCGGCGGTCGGCCGGTTCGAGGACGCGTCGAGCGACACCGCGCGGGCGCACGACGAGCACCTCGACGAGGCATACGGGCGGTAGCGGCGTTCGTCGACACCTCGGCGCTGTACGCGCTGCTGAGCAGGTCCGACTCGGAGCACGAGCGCGCGCGGGCGATCTTCGAGCGGCTGCTGGACGGCGGCGAGCGGCTGGTCACGCACAACTACGTGCTCGTGGAGGCGACCGCGCTGGCGCAGCACCGCCTGGGGCTCGAGGCCGTCGCCGCACTGCGCGACGGCCTGGCTGCGGTGCTCGCGGTCGAGTGGGTCGACCGGCCGCTCCACGACCGGGCGCTCGCGGCGGCGATCGCGTCCTCGAAGCGCGGGACCAGCCTCGTCGACCGGGTCAGCTTCGAGCTGATGCGCCGCCTCGGGATACGCGACGCGTTCGCGTTCGACGAGGACTTCGCCCGCGAGGGCTTCCGGACGCTGTCCTGAGAGATCGCGACGCCGTGCCCCGGCGGCGGCTGGCTTCGCGGCGCGCGACTTTCCATAACGCACGTTATCGAGCGTTGACGGCGGGGCCCGGCGACGCGTGACGGCGGGGCTCCGGCGCGCCGACCGCGGAACTTCGCGACGCTCCCCCGGGTTTCTGCTGTCCTCATGCGGGTGAACCGGCGGCGCTGCACGAGGACCGTCGCGAGCGTGGCCTGGGCCGCGCTGCTCGCGCTGCCCGCGGCCGCGCCGGCGGCGCAGCCCGCCGCGATCTTCAACGCTCCCGGCCAGCAGCACGCCGTCGTGTGCGTGCACCTGGCCGCGCCGCCCGCCGCGCTGCGGTTCGCCGGCGGCGACCCGACCGGGTTCGGCCTCGCCGCGGAGCAGCTCGCGTTCGACGAGGACGGCCGCTGCCCGGCCGGCACGGCGCGGCTCGACCTGCACGAGGTCGTGCCGTCGCCCGCCGGCGCGCTCGTCTTCCACCGCGGCGGCAACGGCTACCTGGACGAGCAGAACGTGAAGTACGGGCAGCTCTCCGCGTCGGAGATCGCCGACCCGCTGCCGGAGCCCGTGCCCTCGAGCGGCGGTCGCGGCGCTCCGTGCGAGCGGCCGGCGCCGGGCGAGCCCGCGTACGAGGTCGCCGTCGAGTCGATCCCGGAGGACATGCACTACAAGCGGCCCCAGGACCTGCCGTCCGGCTCGAACCGCGGCTCGTCGTTCGAGCACTACGGCGACCCGGGCGCCGACCAGGGCGACCGCCACGACATCCACTACACGTACCTGCTGTGGAGCTTCCCGAACGTCGCGGGCGGCGGCATCGTGCGGGTCCTCCTGGCGCCGGGGCAGCTCGTCCAGGCCTGCGACGTCGAGCCGATCGTCATGGACTCGTGGGACCGCGACGGGGCGGTCAACGGCCGCGTGACCGCCCGCTACGTCCGCACCCTCGCGGGGAGCTGCCCGCTGCACGGCTGGATGGTCTGGTCGCACGACTACGCCCCGGACGTCGCCGGTCCGGTCGCGCACTTCGCCCCGTCCGCCGCCGACCCGCCGGAGCCCGACCCGGGCGCGAGCGCCGGCTGCCCCGAGTCCGCCCCCGCCCGCTCGCCGACGGTCGCGACCGGGGACGCCTCGGTGGCGAGCGAGACCGTCGCCACGGTGACCGGCACGGTCCACCCGGAGGGCGTCCCGACCTCGTACCGGTTCGAGTACGGCCCGAGCCCCGCGTACGGGTCCGCCACCGCCGACCGCAACGTCTCGAGCGTCCCCCGCGCGAACCCGGTCGGCTCGGATCTCGCCGCGCTCCACCCCGACACGACCTACCACTACCGCGTGGTCGCCTCGAGCGCGCACGGCACGACCTACGGCCCGGACCGCACGTTCGCGACCCCGCCTCCTCCGCCCCCGCCTCCTCCGCCGCCGCCCCCACCCCCGCCGCCGGTCGAGCTGAGCGCGCTGACCGTCTCCCCCACCTCGTTCGCCCGCGCGCGCTCCCGGCTCGGCGCGCCGGCCCGGATCCGCTTCCGGCTCTCGCGGCCGGCGACGGTGACGCTCGCATTCCTGCGCGCGACGAGCGGGTACCGCGACGGCGACCGCTGCCGGCGCGCGCCCTCGCGCGGCATCCCCCGCGGCAGGCGCCGCTGCGTCCGCTGGTCGACCGTGCCCGGGTCGCTCCGGCAGGCAGCCCGCGCGGGCGGGACGAAGATCCGCTTCGGCGGCTGGGTCGGCAGGCGCCGGCTCGCGCCCGGCCGCTACCGCGTCCGGGCCGTGCCGGACGATCCGGCGAGCACCCCGGCGCTGGCCGGCTTCAGGCTGCGCTGAGCCGGGGCGACCGGCCGCTCACGTGCCTGCGAGCCGCCGCGCCGCCAGGGCCGCTCACGTGCCTGCGAGCCGCCGCGCCAGCCGCGTCGCCAGGCCGGCCGACGGCGCCATGACCAGCGCGCTGCGCTCGCCCGCCACCGCGAACGCCGCGTGGCTTCCCGCCCGGATCCGCCAGGTGCCGCGGCCTGAGGGCCGCCCGTCGAGCGCCTTCGCGAGGTAGGGCGGCACGGCGGCGGCCTGCTCGCGCGCGTCCGCGCGCGTGTCCCAGCGCCACGCGACGCCGAGCACCGTGCGGTCGCGGCACGGCGACTCGCAGTCCGCGTCCGCGCCGCCGCGGCGCCAGAGCTGGAACCGTCCGCCGCCCCAGCCCGCGGCGGCCTCGGCCCCCTCGTCGCGCGAGCCGCCGCGCTGGAGGATCAGGGCGGTCTCCGCCTCGCCGAAGCTGTCGGAGTCGAGGAGCGCCCAACCCGCGCCCAGCTCGTCGCCCAGCTCGACCTCGACCTCCAGCGGCGCGTCCCTCGCGCGCCAGCGCTCGGCGTGGAGCACCTGCTCCGTCGAGACCGGCGGCCGCCGCTGGAGCTCGCCCAGCGCGCGCCGGCCGCCCTCCTCGAGCACCGCGTCGGCGAACAGCGCACCGCGGCGGTACGGGAACGAGGCGAGGTCGTTGATCGCGGGCGGGACGCCCGCGGAGCCCCGCAGGAACCGCGAGCGCTCGAGCAGCCGCGACCGCGGCCCGGGCAGGTCGAGGTAGCGGATCGCGTACTCGAGCTCGACCACCGTCGCTATGCCCTCCTGCACGGACAGGTACGAGATCGACCGCTCGCCGCCGATCGTCCGCAGCCGCTCGACCTTCGCGCCGAAGTGCTGGTGCTCGAGCGCGTGTGTCAGCTCATGCGCGAGCACGGTCTCGGCGACGTCCGGGTCGTCGGCGACCGCCTCGTCGACGACGTTGACGCGCCTCGTCTCGAAGTTGTAGAAGCCGCCGAGCTCGGGGCCGCCGCCGCCCGAGCCGGACGAGGCGTCGCCGAGCTCCTCGTCGTCGTCGACCAGGCCGAGCAGCTTGATCGCCTCGACGCTCGCCTTCGCCTTCCTGTCGACGTCGGCGATGCGCCTGCGCTCGTCGGAGTCGTCCCTCGCCTCGTCGAGCGCCCGCTCCTGCTCGCGCTCCAGCTCCTCCTCGGACAGCACGCGGACGTCGGGGACCTCCTCGAACCGCAGCCCGCGGATCGCCTCGACCCGCTTCGCGACCCGCTCGACGCTCGGCGTGTCCCCGAACGCGTCGGTCCAGGACTCGCCCGCGGCCGGCTCGCCGCCGCCCCCGCAGCCGCCGGCTCCCACCGCCGCCGCGCTCAGGAGGGCCGCGGCGGCGAGGTGCAGCGGGCGCCCTTCCATCGGTGCCATGCAGGTACCCGGCGCCCGACCGTTCAAGCCCGGCGCCGCAAAGGCCGATCCGTCCAAGATGCCCTCCGAAGCCCCACGCTCGGCGGCCCGCGCCGTGCTCCTGATGCGGCTCGCCGTCTACGGGACGGTGCTGCTGCTCGCGGTCGGCGTGTACGCGCTCCGCGCGAGCCGCGCCGAGTCGAGCGGGCATCGCGTGACCGCGCTCGCGGGCCCCGTCGAGGACGACGGCGGCGTGCGGATGCTCGCCCGGTACGGCCAGGTCCAGTTCGTCGAGGCGAGGCTCCACACCCACTGCACCGACGGCCGGGCGGGCTGGCGGTCGACGGTCCGCCTGTCCGGCGGTCACGGCTCCGAATGGGCCTACGACGGGCGCCGCTTCGACACGTGGATGAACGGCACCCGGCGCGACGGCGACGCGATCTGGCGCTACGCGATCAGGGTTCGCGGCGAGCTGTCGTCCGACGGCCGCAGCGCGACCGGCCGCGCCCGGCTGATTCAGGTCAGGCTCGCGAACGGCATGCAGGACGTCTGCGACTCCGGCGAGGTGCGCTTCCGGGCGCGCGCCGGGATGCCGGACGGCGAGTACTAGCCGCCCGCCCCCTCCAGGCGCTCGGCCAGCCGGTTCATGCCCCGCTCGCGAGCCGCGGCGGCCGCTCCCGCGCGGTCGGTCGGGCGGTCCGGCGGGCGCTCGACGTCGACCCGCTGGAGCGTGGCCAGGCGCTTGAAGACCGGCAGCAGCTCGCGACCGTCCAGCAGCGCGCCGGAGACCCGCGCGGGGCGCTCCCTGGCCGCGCCCGCCAGCGCGCCCTCGAGCGAGCCGTGACGACGCAGGAGGTCCGCCGCGGTCTTCTCCCCGATCCCCTTCGCGCCCGGGATCCCGTCGGACGGGTCGCCGCGCAGCGCGATGAAGTCGGGCACCAGCTCGGGCGGCACGCCGTAGCGGCGCCGGACCTCGGCGGCGTCGACCGGCTCGGCCCCCTGCGCGCCGCCGGTGCGGACGTAGAGCACCGTCACGGCGTCGGTCGCGCACTGGTACATGTCGCGGTCGCCGGTCATGACGAGCGCGGTCCCGCCCGCCTCGGCCTCGACCGCGGCGTAGGAGCCAAGCAGGTCGTCCGCCTCGAGCTCGTCGTGCGCCGCGACCGTCCACCCGAACGCGCCGAAGAACGGCCCGCAGTCCGCGAACTGCGGCGCCAGCTCGTCGGGCACCGGCGGCCGCGCCTCGTGGTACGGCGGGTACAGCTCGACCCGGTACGCGGCCGCGTCCGGGCCGAAGCACAGGACGACGGCCCGCGGGTCGTGGCGCTCGATCTCGAGCAGGATCATGTTCGCGGTGCCGAGCAGGGCGTTCACCGACCGGCCGTCGCCGTCCACGATCGTCTTCGGCAGCGCGTAGAAGGCGCGGAACAGCAGCGACGGCGCGTCGACGACCAGCAGCGGGCCGCTCAACCGATTCCCTCGCGGAACCCCTGGCGCCAGCTCGGGTAGCGCGGCTCCCAGCCCAGCTCGCGGCGCGCCTTCGCGTTCGACGCGCCCCGCATCGTGGTGGCCATGGTGGCGTTGGTCCGCCCGGCTACGAGCCTCGCCAGCCACGCCGGCACCCGCCGCGGCGGCTTCGCGCCGAGCGCCTCCGCGAACGCCGGGACCCACTCCCGCGCCGGCGCCGGCTCGTCGTCGACCACGTTGTAGATCCCCGGCGCGCCGCGCTCCACGGCCGCGACCGTCGCGGACGCCGCGTCGTCCACGTGGACGAACGGGAACACACCGCCGCCGTCGCCGATGACCGGGAAGCGGCGGCGCTCGAACTCGCGCGCCAGCCCGGTCCCCCGCGCGTACCAGGTGCCGGGGCCGTAGAAGAACCCGTACCGCAGCACGAGCCCGTCGAGGCCCTCGGTCGCGGTCGTCAGTCGCTCGAGCTCGAGCGTCCCGCGGATGGTCTCCGCGAAGTGGCCGCGGGCGTCGTCCGGCGTCAGGGTCGGCGCGTCCTCGTCCTTCACGGGGCCGCCCTCCGGCCTGTAGAGGAACGCGATGCTCTGGGCCACGAGCCGCCGCGCGCCGGCCGCGAGGCCCGCCTCGATCAGGTTGCGGGTGCCCTCGCCGCGCAGCGGCCCCGTCTGCCCGTATCGGTAACGGACGCTGAACTCCTGCGGCAGGTCGGTGAGCTGGTGGACGAGGACGTCCGGGCGCGCCTCCGCCACCGCGGCGCGCACGGCCTCGGCGTCGAGCGCGTCGCACACGGCGGGCTCCGCGCCCGCGGCGCGCAGCGACTCGGCCCTCTCGGGCGAGCGGGTCATCCCGACTACCTCGTGGCCCGCCTCGACGAGCCGGGGCACGAGCGGGCGGCCGATCGCGCCGGTGGCGCCGGCGACGAAGACCCTCACGGCGCCGCCTCCCTCGCGTCCCGGACGGCGCGCGCCAGGAGCCACGCGATCAGCACGGTCCCGCCGGCGACCCCGGCGAGGTCGAGCGGCCCGTAGCGCTCCGGCTCCGCCTCGCCGACGTCGACGAGGTGGTTGACGGAGTGGAACGCGTACTGGAGCACCGCGTAGCCCAGCACGCCGACCCGCCACTCGCGGCGGACTACGGCGATCGCCATGGCCACGCCGAGCGACCCCTGGAACGCCGCCACCGCGTCGCGGACGTAGTGGTCGTTCCGCACGCCGAACGGCCCGACCTCGTCGAAGAACGTGCCGGGGGCCACGGCGGCGAGGAGGCCCAGGGCGACGTGGAGCGCCGCGAGCGCCATCAGGCCGATCCCCACCACGTCGCGGCCGCGGGCCGCCGTGCTGCTCTCCATCTCGTCCCCTTCCCCGGCCGGCTGGCCGAGGGTGGGACGTTACCGCCGCGGGCGCCCGCTAGGGCGTCTGCGAGATCGTCGGGAAGACGCGCTTGGCGGGCGGCTCGTCCGACGGGAGGTAGAGCCAGGGCGCGTCCGGCATGGGGCCGGCGTCCGCGCGCGGGATGTGCTTCCAGTCCTCCTCCGGCGGGTAGTAGCCGAAGGGCTCGTGGAGGTGGCAGGTGTGCGACCAGACGGGCTTGCAGGGGTTGTACGGCTGGACGCGGGCCCAGGGGTTCCACGGGCTGGCCCACGGGTAGGTCACGTCGTCCGTGGGGATCGTCGGGTGGTGCATCAGCGAGATGTAGGTGACGAACCAGTTGCCGGGGCGGTCGACCTCGAACATGTTGGTCAGGCCGTCGTGATCCTGGTCGTCCGAGCCGTCGAGCACGCCGTCGCCGTCGCTGTCCGGGTCGAAGATGCTGGTCTGCGGGAAGTCGAGCGGGTAGCGGGACTCCTTGATGTTGGTGCCGGTGCCGTCGTACTTGCGGTCCCACCAGTCCTGGCGCATGCGCCCGTGCGACTCGTCCCAGTTGGTGAGCCCGTCGCCGTCGCCGTCGCGCTCGTCGTCGGAGAGCTTGCCGTCGCCGTCCATGTCCATGTACGAGAGCCTGGTGTCGGTCGGGGCGGTCTGGTCGACGCTCCGCTGGAGGCCGTCGCTGTAGTTGAGCGGCACCGAGCGCCCGCCGTAGTAGTTCCAGAGGAGGAACTCGTCGGTCATGGTGAGCCCGTCGCCGTCGTGGTCGTTCTTGGCGTCCTCGGGGTCGAGCGGGTTCGGCCACGGCTTCTTGCCGGGGAAGGGCAGCGCCGCGACGTTCACGTCCTTGGCCGAGTAGTACTCGTAGCCGTCGCCGACCTTGTCGCCGTCGGTGTCGGCCACGCACGGGTCGGTGTGCGCGGGGCCCATCTCGACGTCGTCGGCCAGCACGTCGTTGTCGTCGTCGGGGTCGACGGAGTTCTTGACGTTGTCGCCGTCGCAGTCGCCGTCCGGCGGGGTCGACCCGCCGCCGCCCGGGGCCGGGGCGGGCGTGTCGCCGGCCGGCGTGGCGTTCGGGGCGGTGAGCAGCGGCGACTTGCCGAGCTTGGTGGGGGCGCCGAAGCGGCCGGCGAGGATCCTGATCTGGAAGCGGGTGGCGACGCGGTTCTCGGCCGTGCCGCGCAGCAGCGCGATGATCGTCTCGGGGACGACGACCGTGACGCGGGTCTTGCTCGCAGTCTGGGGCTTCGCGGAGGTGTAGCCGCCGCCCTCGCGGAGGAAGTAGACCTTGGTGGCGCCCTTGCTCGACTTGAGGTCGGTGCCGAGGATCGTCAGCTTCTCGCCGACCTGCGCCTTCATCGGGTTGACCGACTTGACGACCGGCGTCGGCGCCTTCGCCTTCTTGGCCTTCTTCGCGCTGGCGTCGACCGCCGTGCCGAGGAGCACGCAGGCGAGCAGGGAGAGGACGGTGAGGAGGCGCCTGGCCATCGACCCGGGTATCGGCGCGCCGCGGCCGGGACTTGAGGGGTCGGGGCGAGTTTCTTGCGGGCGGCCTCAGACGGCGCTGCGCGACCGGCGCGGAGTCACGCGCTCGCCCACGTGCAGCCCCGGCGTGCGGTGGCGGAAGCCGGGCGGCCTGCGGGGCAGCCCGAGGTCGTGCGCGCGCGCCGTCAGGTGGGCGGCCGCCCGCTCCGAGACCGCGGCGATCGTCAGCGACGGGTTCACGCCGAGCGAGGACGGGATCGCCGACGAGTCGACGCAGAGGAGGCCCTCGTTGTCGAACGCCTCGCAGCGGTGGTCGACCACGCCGAGGTCCTTCGACGCCGCCATCCGGCAGCCGCCCAGCGGGTGGGCGCAGTAGACGCCGCGGCTCTCGGTCAGCCGCATGAACCGCCCCAGGCCGTCGCGCTCGGCGATCTGCCTCATCGCCCTGTCGGCCAGCTCCCGGACCCGGACCGACTGCTCCGAGACGTCGTAGGAGAACAGGCCGACCCGGACCGGCCCGGCGTTCGGCTGCACGGCGCCGCCCTGCGGCGGGGGCGAGAGGAACGTGCCGTCGTGCGTGTCCTCGACCATCGCGAGCAGCTCGATCCGGTTGCTCCAGGCCGAGATCGCGCGCTTCTTCTGGGCCCCCCACCAGGACGGCTCGCCGTCCGGCTCGCGGCCGTCGTCGTAGAGGAAGTTCGTGAGGCTCGAGAGGAAGATCTCCTGGAGCGTGAAGCGCGAGCCGTCGAAGCGGTGGGCGCGCCGTCCGACCCAGAAGTCGTAGGTCAGCGTTGTGATCGGCTTGCCCTTGTAGAACTGCCCGTAGCCGGGCAGCCCCAGCAGGTCGCGCACCTTCCGCGGGCTGTACTCGATGGCCGCGACGTGGTCGCCGTTCGATCCGAGGTGCATGCCGAGCCGCTCGGAGAGCGACGGCAGGTCCTGCCGCGATCGCATCAGGATCGGCGAGTTGCCCATCGCCCCCGCGGCCATGACCAGCACCTTGCACTCGATCTCCTCGCTCTCGCCCGTCGGCGCGCGGCTCGGCGACGGGCCGAGGTTGTCCATCACGTCGGCGGTCACCACGTAGCGGTAGCCGGAGGCGTTCGCCTGCGAGCGGCGCACGCTCTCCACCTGCCGGTTCGGGCGGACGCGCACCCCCATCCGCTCCGCGGAGGCGAGGTAGTTCGTGTTGAGCGTGTTCTTGGCGCCGAAGATGCAGCCCGTGTGGCACCACTTGGCCTCGACGCAGCGGCCGGGGTCGATCGCGACCGGCACGCGGTCGCACGTGTGGCCGGCGGCGTGCAGCGTCGCGGCCCACAGCCCGCCGGACTTCGAGACGCGGTTCCAGCCCGGGCGGTTCACGCGCAGCCCGCGCTCCGCGCGCGCGTAGAACGGGTTGAGCGACTTGCGCGAGATCTGCTTGGGCCACATGCGGCGGTCGGGCCCGTCGTCCGGGTTGTGGTCGCGCCGCTCGAACGTCTCGGACGGCGAGCGGATCGACGCGGCCAGGTAGAGGTTCGACCCGCCGCCGACGGCGTTCGCGGTGACCATCTGGCAGCCCTGCGGGCCGGACGCGCCCACCGTTCCGGGCCCGCCGCTCGACTGGATCAG
>DASVQB010000018.1:0-10863 GCA_036389295.1 Thermoleophilaceae bacterium
CGGGCCCGGGTCGTGGGCGTGTACCGGGTCGGCGACGACCAGGCGCTCGCGCTCGAGCCGGTCGAGGGCGAGCTGGCGCAGGGCGAGCCTGTGCGGGTGAGCGTCGAGCGTGACGTGCGGCTCGCGACGATGCGAAACCACACCGCCACCCACCTCCTCCACGCCGCCCTGCGCGAGCGCCTCGGCACCCATGTGCGCCAGGCGGGCTCCTACGTGGGGCCCGACAAGCTGCGCTTCGACTTCACCCACGGCGAGCGGCTGTCCGCCGAGCAGGCGGCGGCCGTCGAGGAGCGCGTCAACCGCTGGATCGTGGAGAGCCGGCCGGTGCGGGCGGTCGAGACGACGCGAGCCGAGGCCGAGGCGATGGGCGCGATGGCCCTGTTCGGCGAGAAGTACGGCGACTGGGTCCGGATGGTCGAGGTCGAGGAGGTCTCGCGCGAGCTGTGCGGCGGCACCCACGTCGGGAGCACCGCGGAGGTCGGCCCGTTCGAGATCGTGACCGAGACCTCGAACGCCGCGAACGTCCGGCGCATCGAGGCGCTGACCGGCCCCGAGGGCATCGCGGCGTTCCGCCGCCGCGCGGAGGAGATGCGCGAGCTGGCGGCGCTCCTGCGGGTGCCGGAGCGGGAGGTCGTCGCCTCCGTGCGCAAGCTGTCCGACCGCGTGCGCGAGCTGGAGCGGCGGCCGAGGCAGGACGACCGCGACCTGGGCGAGGAGCTCGTCGGCCGCGCCGAGGAGGTCGCCGGCGTCCGGGTGCTCGCCGACGTCGTGGAGGCGGCCGACGCGCGCGCGCTGCTCGAGCTGTCCGACCGCGTGAGGCAGAAGCTGGGCGACGCCGCGGTCGCGCTGGGGACCGTCGCCGACGGCCGGGTGCACCTGGTGGTCAACGTCTCGCCGCCGGTCGTCGAGCGCGGCGTGAGCGCGGTCGAGGTCGTGCGCGAGGCGGCGCAGGTCGTGGGCGGCGGGGGCGGGGGGCGCGACACGATGGCCCAGGCCGGCGGCCGCGCGCCCGACGAGCTGCCCGAGGCGATCGCGACGGCGCGCGCGGCGATCGAGCGCGTCCTGCGATGAGCCGCGTCCTCGCGCTCGACCACGGCGGCGCGCGCTGCGGCTGCGCCGTGTCCGACCCGAGCGGCACGGTCGCCACGCCGCTGCCGGCGGTCGAGCGGCCCGAGACCGAGGCCGGCCTCGCCGCGCTCGCCGAGCTGGTCCGCAGCACGGGCGCCCGGCGCGTCGTGGTGGGGCTGCCGCTCACGCTCGCCGGCGAGGAGGGGCGCCAGGCGGCCGCGGCGCGGTCGTTCGCCGGCCGCGTCGAGCGCGTCGCCGGCGTGCCGGTCGAGCTGCACGACGAGCGCCTCACCACCCGCCATGCCGAGCGCGCCGGCGGCGAGGCCGACGAGGACTCGCGCGCGGCGGCGCACCTGCTGGAGAGCTGGCTCGCCGCCTCCCGGACGTCTCACGCCGGCGGTTGACCGTCGAGCGGGCCCGCCCCTCGAGTCCCCGCCGCCCGCGGCCGCCGCGCCGCGAGCGCGCCGCCGAGGCCCGCATCCGCCGCCGCCGGATCGTCGCGGTCGCGGCGCTCGTCGCCGGCGTGCTCGCCCTCTGGGCGCTCGCCTCGCTGTTCCAGCCGCTCAAGGGCGACGGCGAGGGGGTCGTCGCGGTCACCGTCCCGCGCGGCGCGGGCGTGGGCGACATCGGCGACCTGCTGGCCGGCCGCGACGTGGTGTCGAGCGGGTTCCTGTTCGAGGTCCGCGCCACGCTCTCCGGCCACCGCGGGGACCTGAAGCCGGGCGTCTACAACCTCCGCCGCGACATGAGCTACGGCGCGGCCATCGACGCCCTCGTGGAGGGCCCGCCGCGCGACCTCGTGAACGTGACCGTGCCGGAGGGCAGCTCGCGGCGCGAGGTCGAGCGCCGGCTCGGCCCGGGGATCGTGCGCGGTAGCTACCTGCGCGCGAGCGTGCGGTCGCCGCTGCTCGACCCGCGCCGCTACGGCGCCGAGCGCGCGGCCGACCTGGAGGGCTTCCTGTTCCCGGCCACCTACCAGCTGCGCCGCCGCTCGCCGGCCGCCGCGCTGGTGGCCAAGCAGCTCGCGGCGTTCAAGCGCGAGTTCGCGACGGTCGACCTGCGCGCCGCGCGTCGCGTGAACCTGACCGGCTACGACGTGCTGACGATCGCCTCGCTCGTCGAGCGCGAGGCGCAGGTCGACCGCGAGCGCCCGGTGATCGCGTCGGTGGTCTACAACCGGCTGCGCCGCGGGATGCGGCTCGACATCGACGCCACGGTCCGGTTCGCGACCGGGAACTGGACGCGCCCGCTGACTCGGTCGGAGCTCCAGAGCCCCTCCCCGTACAACACACGCGCGAGGCCCGGCCTCCCGCCGGGGCCGATCGGCAGCCCGGGGATCGCCTCGATCCAGGCCGCGGCCCACCCCGCGCGCACGAGCTACCTGTTCTACGTGGTGAAGCCCGACACGTGCGGCGAGCACGCGTTCTCGAGCACCGACGCGCAGTTCCAGCGCGACATCGCCCGCTACGACGCGGCGCGGGCGGCGCGGGGCGGCCGCGCCCCGACCACGTGCCGGGGGTGAGCGGGCCGCCCGCCGCGCTCTGCGGCGTGCTCGGCCACCCGGTCGGGCACAGCCGCTCGCCCGCGATGCACAACGCGGCCTTCGGGGCGCTCGGGCTCGACTGGCGCTACGTGAGGCTCCCGGTCCCGCCGGAGCGCTTCGACGAGCTGGTCCGCGCGCTGCCGGCGTCGGGCTACCGCGGCGCGAACGCGACGATCCCGCACAAGCTCGCCGCGCTGCGGGCGGCGGACGACGCCACGCCCGCGGCCCGGGCGATCGGCGCGGCGAACACCCTCACGTTCGAGGACGGGCGGATCGAGGCGGACAACACCGACGCGGCCGGGCTGGTCGATGCGCTCGCGCGCCCCCTGGCCGGCCTCCGCGCGCTCGTGCTCGGGGCAGGCGGCGCCGGCCGGGCCGCGGCCTGGGCCCTGCGCGAGGAGGGCGCCGAGGTGGCCGTCTGGAACCGGACCCCCGAGCGGGCGGCGGAGCTGGCGGCCGACCTGGGCGTGCGGGCCGCCGAGCGACCGGCGGCCGCCCACGGCGCCGCCCCGCCCGACCTGCTGGTGAACGCGACCGCGGTCGGCCTCGACGCGGCGGCCGGCCACGACGAGGCGATCGCGAGCCTCGGCCTCGACGGCGCCGAGCCGCCGCCGGTCGTGGTCGACCTCGTCTACCGCGGCGACGGCGAGACGCCGGTCGTGCGCTGGGCCCGGGCCGCCGGAGCGGACGTCGTCGAGGGCCTCGAGGTGCTGGTCCGCCAGGGCGCCCGGAGCCTCGAGCGCTGGACCGGGAGGCCGCCCCCGCTAGACGTCATGCGCACGGCCGCCGCAAATTCCGCGCCCGAGACCTAAACATGCGTACGACCCCTGCCGATAGAGCGCGGGATGGCAGTTCCTCGCCCCGTACTGCTCGCGATCATCGGCATGGCCCTGCTCGCCTCGGCGTTCCTCGCAACCCGCGGCGGGTCGACCAACTCGGTCACGCCGCAGACCGCCGCCAAGCCCGCTCCCGCCCACAAGGCGGCTCCGCAGCAGGCTAGCTCCGCCGGCTCGCGGGCGGCTCGCCGCGCCAAGCCGGCCAGGGCCGCCAGGCCCGCGGCCGCGCGCCCGAAGCCCGGCGCCGCCCCGGCCGTCCCGGCCAACGTCCGCGAGGCCGCCGTCGCGCTGTCCCGCGACGAGGTCGTCGTGTTCTTCTTCAGCAAGCCCGGCGCCGCCGACGACACGGGCACGCGAGTCGCCATGCGCGCGCTCGACGGCATGCGCCACGTCAAGGTCTTCCGGGCGGGAGTCGACGACCTCGCCGCCTACCGCCCGATGCTCTCGGGCCTCGGGATCTCCCAGGTCCCGGCCACTGCGATCGTACGGCCCGGCAAGCGCGCCGTCCTCATCGAGGGCTTCGTCGACGCCGGCACCCTCCGCCAGAACGTCGCGGACGCCCGGAGATGAACGAGCCGCACGCGGCGGCCGAGCTCGGCCCCATCGACCTCGAGGAGCTCGCCGAGGACGGCGGGGCGCGGCACCCCGACGCCGCCCCCGGCGCCGATCGGGCGGGCGCCGAGCCGGAGGCCCCGGCCGACGGCTTCGCCGGCATCACGCCTCCGCGCCGTCGCGGCGGCGGCGCCCGCTTCATCACCGACGTCATCGTCGAGCTCGGCTTCCTGCCCCAGTCGCGCGTGGACGCGGCCGTCGAGGAGGGCAAGGCCACCGGCCGCTCGCCCGAGGAGGTCCTGCTCCAGTCCGGCGTCCTGAGCGCCGACCAGCTCGCCCGCGCGATCGCCGAGCGCTTCGGCCTCGACCACGTCGACCTCACGGTCTACAAGCCGGACCTCAGCGCGGTCGGCCTGCTCAGCCCGCAGTCGGCGCGCCGCTACAACGCGGTGCCGATCGGCTTCCACTCGAACGGCCACCTGCTGGTCGCCATGTCGGACCCGTCGAACGTGCTCGCGATCGACGACCTGAAGCTGATGACGGGCTACGAGATCCGGGCGACCGTCGCGAGCACCGAGGACATCGCCGGGCTCATCGTGAAGATGAACCGCCTCGACGAGGCCGTCGCGGACGCGACCGAGATCGACGAGGACGAGGAGGACGAGTCCCTCCTCTCCGACATCCGCGAGTCGGCCACCGACGCGCCCACGATCAAGCTCGTCAACTCGATCATCGCCCAGGCGGTCGAGGACGGCGCGTCGGACATCCACTTCGAGCCGCACAACAAGGACATGCGCGTCCGCTTCCGCGTCGACGGCGTCCTGCACGACACGACCTCGGTGCCGCGCCGGATGGTGCCCGGCGTCGTCTCGCGCGTGAAGATCATGGCCGACCTCGACATCGCCGAGCGGCGCCTGCCGCAGGACGGCCGCGTGACGCTCCAGGTCGAGGGCCACCACGTCGACGTCCGGATCGTGACCATGCCGCAGGCCGGCGGCGAGGCGATCGTCATGCGGCTCCTCGACAAGGAGTCGGTGATGCTCACGCTCGACGCGCTCGGCATCCGCGACTCGCCGCGCGAGCGCTTCGAGGCCGGCTTCCACCAGTCCTACGGCGCGGTCCTCGTGACCGGCCCGACCGGCTCGGGCAAGTCCACCACGCTGTACGCGGCGCTGAACGCCGTCAACTCGATCGAGAAGAACATCATCACGATCGAGGACCCGGTCGAGTACCAGATCCCCGGCATCAACCAGATGCAGGTGAACCTGAAGGCGGGCCTCACCTTCTCCCAGGGCCTGCGCGCGATGCTCCGCGCCGATCCCGACATCATCATGGTCGGCGAGATCCGGGACTCGGACACGGCCCGCATCGCGATCGAGGCCGCCCTCACCGGCCACCTCGTCCTCACCACGCTCCACACGAACGACGCCCCGTCGGCGATCACCCGCCTCACCGAGATGGGCATCGCGCCGTTCCTGACGGCCTCCGCGGTCGACGTGGTGGTCGCGCAGCGGCTCGCCCGCCGGCTCTGCAACTACTGCAAGCGCCGCACGATCCTCACCTCCGAGGCGCTCAAGTCCGCCCACTTCCACGACGCGGCGTTCGACATCGAGGCCTACGAGCCGGTCGGCTGCGCGCGCTGCTCGCACACCGGCTACAAGGGCCGGGTCGGCATCTACGAGGTGATGACGGTCAGCGACGAGATCCGCGAGCTGACCATCGAGCGCGCCTCCGCCGACGCGATCAGCCACAAGGCGGTCGAGCAGGGAATGCGACTCCTGCGCGACGACGGGCTGGAGAAGGTCCGGCTCGGCGTGACCTCGATCGCAGAGGTGGCTCGCGTCGCGTCCTAAAGGCGCTGCCGATAACTACCTGGACCCTCTATGAACTTCGACTTCGCCGACATCCTGCTGGAGGTCATCGAGGCGGGCGCGTCCGATCTGCACATGACGGCCGGCTCGCCGCCGATGGTGCGCGAGCACGGCCGCCTCCGCGCCCTCGACTACCCGAAGCTCACGCCGCAGGACACGCGGGAGATCGTCTACTCGATCCTCAACAACGAGCAGCGCAAGCGGCTCGAGACCGACTGGCAGATCGACCTCTCGTACTCGATCCCGAGCAAGGCCCGCTTCCGCGTCAACGCGTTCTTCCAGCGCGCGTCGGTGGGCGCAGTCATGCGGACGATCCCGACCGAGATCCCGCGGCTCGGCGACCTCGCGCTGCCGGCGGTGCTCGAGGACTTCACCAACAAGCCGCGCGGCTTCGTGCTCGTGACCGGCCCGACCGGCTCCGGCAAGTCCACGACGCTCGCCGCGATGATCGACCTGATCAACAAGCAGCGGCACGAGCACATCCTCACGATCGAGGACCCGATCGAGTTCCTGCACCGCCACCAGAACTGCATCGTGAACCAGCGGGAGCTCGGCACCGACGCCCCCAGCTTCTCGGACGGCCTCAAGGCCGCCCTGCGCCAGGACCCCGACGTGATCCTCGTCGGCGAGATGCGCGACCTCGAGACCATGGCGACCGCCCTGACGGCCGCCGAGACCGGCCACCTCGTCTTCGCGACGCTCCACACCCAGGACACCGCCCAGACGGTCGACCGGATCGTGGACGCCTTCCCGCCGTCGCAGCAGCACCAGGTCCGCGTCCAGCTGTCGATCGCCCTCCAGGGCATCGTCACGCAGCAGCTGCTCCCGACGGCCGACGGCAAGGGCCGCGTGTGCGCCTGCGAGGTGCTCGTCCCGACCCCCGGCGTGCGCAACCTGATCCGCGAGGGCAAGACCCACCAGATCTACTCGGCGCTCCAGACCGGCGCCGCGCACGGGATGCAGACGATGGACGCCGCGCTCGTCGACCTCGTGCGGACCGGCAGGATCTCCCGCGAGCTGGCCGAGCGCCGCTCCTCGACGCCCGACGAGCTGAAGCGCCTGATGGGCGCGAGCGGCATGGGCAGCAACGGCATGGCCGACGCGACCATCGGCGCGCCCAACGGCGGGCTGGGGGTGAGGTAGGCCGTGGGCACGTTCGCCTTCAAGGCAGTCGACCTCCAGGGCGTCCCCACGCGCGGGGAGCTCGACGCCGACTCGAAGCAGGCGGTGAGCCAGCAGCTGCGCTCGAAGGGGCTGATCGTCCTCGACATCGAGGAGCAGAAGAACGCGGACATCGACGCCTTCCTCGGCCGCTTCAAGCGCGTCAAGGCGCAGGAGCTGACGATCGCCACGCGGCAGCTCGCGACGATGATCTCGTCGGGGATGTCGCTCCTGCGCTCGCTCTACGTGCTCGAGGAGCAGGCCAAGAGCGACAAGCTCCGCGAGGCGCTCACCGAGGTCCGCATGGACGTGGAGGCCGGCATCGCGTTCTCGGACGCGCTCGGCCGCCACCCCGACATCTTCAACGAGCTCTACATCGCGATGGTCGCGGCCGGCGAGATCGGCGGCATCCTGGAGCAGACGCTCGAGCGGATCGCCGACCAGCTCGAGAAGGACGACTCGCTGAGGCGCCAGGTCAAGTCGGCGATGATGTACCCGATCCTCATCTCGAGCTTCGCGCTGATCGTCCTGCTCGCGCTCGTGACGTTCCTGGTCCCGGTGTTCGAGAAGGTCTTCAAGGACTTCGGCGGCGAGCTGCCCACGATCACGAAGCTCACCGTCGCCGTCTCGCACTTCGTGACCGGCAAGTGGTACTTCGCGATCCTGATCGGGTTCGGCGTCGTCTTCGGCTTCAAGAAGTGGAAGAAGACGCCCGCCGGCCGCGAGGTCTGGGACCGCTTCAAGCTGAAGGTGCCGTGGAAGATCGGCGACCTGGTGCAGAAGGTCTGCCTCGCGCGCTTCTCGCGCACGTACTCGGCGCTGATCGGCGCCGGCGTGCCGATGCTCCAGGCGATCGAGATCACCGGCAAGACGTCCGGCAACAAGGTCGTCGAGAAGGCGATGCTCGCGGTCGGCGAGTCGGTCCGAGCGGGCGGCCAGATCGCCACGCCGATGCGGGCCGAGCCGGCGGCGTTCCCCACGATGGTCACGCAGATGATCGCCGTGGGCGAGGAGACCGGCGCCCTCGAGCAGATGCTCTCCAAGATCGCGGACTTCTACGAGGACGAGGTGGCCGCCGGCCTGAAGGCCCTCACCTCGATCCTCGAGCCCCTGATGATCATCGTCGTGGGCGGGATCGTCGGCTTCATCGTCGTGGCGATGTACATGCCGATGTTCAAGGTCTACGACTCGATCAAGTAGCGCCGGCGCCGGCCGGGCTCGCCGGTCGCGCCCCACGGGGCGGGTCGTGAGAACCGGCCTCGATTCGCGCGGTCGTGTAACCCAGGTCTTCGCCGGGGGTTAGAGGTAAAGATCGGGCGCTCCCGATCGCGCTCCCTCAAAAACCACATACCAAGCGGACGCGCCAGGATGGCGCCTCGCGCCCCTGGCCGCCGGTGGCAGGGCTGTCGGCCCCCCGTTCCTTCGGATCGAGGAACACCGATGGCCCTGATACCGACAGACGACTCGTACTTCTCCGACGGAGCACCGCGCCGGGCCCGACGCCGCGGGCGCGGACGCCCTCCGTCCGGTGCCGACGTCCAGCTCCCACCGGCGTTCGAGGGACTCGCCGACGCGGATCGCGAGATCGTGGCGATGCGGATGACGCCCGCGGCGGCGGCTCACCGGGCCCGGCCCGAGCGGCGCGTGCGGTCCGCCGACCGCCTGTGGAAGGGCATCACGGCGCTCCTCCTGCTGGTCGGCGGGGGCAGCTTCGGCAAGACCCTCCAGTGGGGCGATGTCGCCCAGAGCCTGTGGCGGGCGGGTCCGGTCGTCATCGGGCTGGTCCTCGCCGCGGCGGTCTCGGTGGGGCTCGCCGACCACATCGACCGTCGGCGATCGTTGCGACGGCGGGACGCGCTCCTGATCCCGCTGCCGGTCGTGGTGGCGGTGGTGCTCGTCGTGCTCTTCACGTACGAGCCGTGGGGCGGGCAGGCCGAGGGGACGGCGCAGCCGCGGCCCGACAGGTCGAAGCAGTCCGGCCGGGCGGAGGCCGTGTCGAGGGGCTACTTCGCGGTGGACCTCCTGCCGAACACACTCACGCCCGGGTTCGGCGCAGCCTACGGGGCCACGACCGCGAACCGGCTGGTCGAGTTCTCGAAGGACGCCCTGACCAGGGGCGGGGAGGACCTCGCGGTGAGGGTCGTGGCCGAGGATCTTCCCGCCGGCATCACCCGGATGGTCGCCTGCGGGGACGGCCTCTACGTCGCGACGAGCATGGGGCTTGTCGCGGCCTACTCGCCGGTCGACGGCCATGTGCTCGCCCACAGGCAGTTCTACGACGCCGACGAACTGGAGCTGGCCTGCGTGGGGCGCGCCGACGAGCGACCGCGGCTGTTCGCCGTGCGGTCCGAGGGCGCGGAGGCGGTTCGGCTCGACATCGACACGCCGTTGCTGGATTCGCTCAGCGAGTGGACTCGGATCCGCAAGGAGGGTTACGAGGGACCAGCCGACGTCGACACCGCCACCGGGAGCCAGCGGTTCGCCCACTTCAGCGACACCGGCCGCAGCCAGGTCCACATCCTCGACGAGGAGGACCTCGACGTCGACACCGTCGAGGACGTGGCCGACGCGCAGACCCTGAACCCGGTCGGCTCCAAGCTCGTCGCGGCCCAGCCGCTTCGTCACTGCGCGTCCGTCATCGACGTGGCCACCGCGACCGTCTCGCACCTCGTCGCCATGGGCTCGAGCAGGAGCTATGGCGGCGCGTACGGGGACGAGGCCTACTTCGTCGACGAGAGCGGCGAGGCCACGATCTTCGACGCCGCGAAGCCGCCGCGCCAGGCGAGGCACTTCCACGTCAGCGACGCCCCGACGGACGCCGCGGTCACAGCCGCCGGCGACCTCGTCGTCGCGACCCGCGACCGGGTCGACGTGTTCGGTCGCACGTCGCTCCGCAGGGCCGCCCGGAGCGCGGCCGCTGCCTGGCCGCTCACGCCGGCGTGCGGACTGGCCCCGGCCCCCACTCCGCCGCCGCTTCCGCTGCTGGCGGTCGGGCTCTAGGCCGGCTGGCCGGCTGCGGCCGGGCCTACTCCACCACTAGCGTGCCCACCCGGGTCGGGTCGCCGTCCACGGGCTCGAGCACGACGTCGTAGCGGCCTGGGCGGCTCGCCAGCAGGTCGAACACGCCGGGTCCGCCGGGCCGGCGGGCTCGAGCAGCCCGAGCGACTGGATCTCGGCCTCGCCGGGCACCTTCGTGGCGACCCGGACCACGACGCGGGCGCCCGCGCGGACGCGCCGCACCGGGACGGAGGTGGGCGCTGGGTGGCGGAACGAGAGCGTGGTGGACTCGGCCGCGGGCGCACCCGAGGCAGGCGGCGGCGCCGGCCGGTCGTCGGTCTCCTCCGACGGCGCCGACAGCGACGCCAGGAGCGTGAGGACGACCATCCCGAGCACGAGCGTCAGGAGCACCCGTCGCATGTCCACGCCGCCGATCGTACGCGCGCCGCGACTGGACGAACGTCGGGGGGCGGACCGGGTCTCGGCTAAAGCCGCCCCTCCGCGGCGTCGATAAGCCTGGCAAAAGCCAGGTCACGGTGCGAAAGGCAAACCCGTCGCGAGGCGGGGGCGCAAAGCCACGGGGCTCCCATCAGGTAAGGCTCACCAGGGAGCTCGCCGGGCTACCACTCGACTTAGGTCCAGGGGCTCTGCCGCGGAGCTGGCGCAAGGTAAACGAGACTCAAAGGAGAGTCACATGCTGCGGAAGCTCCGCGAGCGTATGAACGAGGAGAGCGGTTTCACGCTGATCGAGCTCCTCGTCGTCATTCTGATCATCGGCATTCTCGCCGCGATCGCCCTGCCGGCCTTCCTCGGCCAGCAGCAGAAGGGCCAGGAC
>DASVQB010000019.1:0-78011 GCA_036389295.1 Thermoleophilaceae bacterium
CACGTAGGGATGGCCGTCGAAGGTGCCGACGTAGGAGTGCGCGCCGCGCTCGAGCAGGATCAGCTGGTAGTCCTCGGCGATCTCCTGCGAGAAGCGCACGCAGCGGTAGCAGAGGATGCAGCGCTCGCGGTCGATCGCGATCAGCGGCGACAGCTCGAGCGGCTTGCGGAAGTGGCGCTTGGGCTCGATGAAGCGCGACGTTCCCGGGCCCCAGCCGTAGGTGATGTCCTGCAGCGGGCACTCGCCGCCCTTGTCGCAGACCGGGCAGTCGAGCGGGTGGTTGACGAGCAGGAACTCCACGACCGCGCGCTGCGCGGCGTGCACGCGCTCGGTCTGCGTGTGCACGACCATGCCGTCCTTGACCGGCGTCGAGCAGCCGGTCTGGAGCTTGGGGATGCCCTCGATCTCGACCAGGCACATGCGGCAGGCGCCGACCGGCTGGCCGAGCTTGGGCTCGTAGCAGAACACCGGGATCTCGACGTCGCCGTGCTTCGCGCCGTCGACCAGCATCGAGCCCTCGGGCGCGGTCACCTCGCGGCCGTCGATCTCGAACGTCACCATGCGCGGGACCGGGCGCGGCATCGTCAGGCGGCCGCGCTTCCCACTGCCTCGTCGGCGCGGCCGCCGTGCGCGGCCAGCGGCAGGCCGCCGCCCGCCCGCCGGGCCCGCTCGATGTGCGCCTCGAACTCGGGCCGGAACTTCTCGATCATCGAGCCGACCGGCATCGCCATCGAGTCGCCCAGCACGCACAGGCAGTTGCCGATGATGTTGGTCTGGACGTCGGCCATCGTGTCGAGGTCGGCCGGCGTCGCCTCGCCGCTGTCGATGCGCTCGAGCATCTTCACGGTCCAGTTGGTGCCCTCGCGGCACGGGGTGCACTTGCCGCACGACTCGTGGCGGTAGAACTCGGCGAGCCGCAGCGCGACCGTCACGATCGGGACCGAGTCGTCGACCACGATGATCGCGCCGGAGCCGAGCATCGAGCCAGCCTCGGCCATGCTCTCGAAGTCGTACGGGAGGTCGAGGTCCGCCTCGGTGAGGACCGGCGCCGAGGACCCGCCCGGGAACCAGCACTTGACCCGCCGGCCCTCCGGCGGCCCGCCGGCGAGCCCGTACACGATGTCGCGCGCGTGGATGCCGAGCGGGATCTCGTAGTTGCCGGGCCGCCGCACGTTGCCCGAGACCGAGACCACCTTCGAGCCCGCGGACTTCTCGGTCCCCACCTCCTTGAACCAGGCCGCGCCCCGCTCCACGATCGACGGCACGCAGCAGAGCGTCTCGACGTTGTTGATCAGCGTCGGGCCCTGGTAGAGGCCCTGGTTGGCGGGGAACGGCGGCTTCAGCCGCGGGTTGCCGCGCTTGCCCTCGAGCGAGTCGAGCAGCGCGGTCTCCTCGCCGCAGATGTAGGCGCCGGCGCCGCGGTGCACGACCAGGCTGAGCGAGTGCTCGGAGCCGAGGATCCGGTCGCCGAGGTAGCCGCGCTCGTAGGCCTCGCGGACGGCCCGCTCGAGGACGGTGGCCTGGAGCTCGTACTCGCCCCGGATGAAGACGAACGCCTTGTTGACGCCGCCCGCCCAGGCCGCGATCGCGATCCCCTCGATCAGCAGGTGCGGGTTCTTCTGCATCAGCAGGCGGTCCTTGAACGTGCCCGGCTCCGACTCGTCGGCGTTGCAGCAGAGGAACTTGTCCATCGAGCCCTTGGGCAGGAAGCTCGCCTTCTTGCCCATCGCGAAGCCGGCGCCGCCGCGACCGCGGAGGCCCGACTCCTCGAGCTCGTTCAGGACCTCGTCGGGCTCCATCTCGTGCACCGCCCTGGGGAGGGCGCGGTACCCGCCGTGGCGCTCGTAGCCGTCGATCGTCGCGAGCTCGGGGTCGTTGATCCCCTTCAGGAGGCGCAGCTCGTCCAGCATCGTCAGGCCCCCCCTCCCATCGGCGTCAGGCCCTCCCGCCCCACGGCAGGCGGTAGTCGGAGTCCTCGAGCCCGCGCCCCGGCAGCGGCTGGCGGCCCTCGCGGATCGCGGCCACGACCTCGGGGGCGTCGCTCGGGTCGAGCGGGCCGACGTAGCGGCCGTCGATCGAGGCCATCGGCGCCATGTCGCACGCGCCGAGGCACTCGAACTCGCGCACCTCCGCGTCCTCGAGGCCCTGGCGCTCGGCCTCCTCGGCGATCGCGTCGTACACGGCCTTCGCGTTCACGAGGCAGCAGGCGACGCTCGTGCACACGTAGACGTGGCGGCGGCCGACCGGCTCCTCGTTGAGCATGTCGTAGAAGCTCGCGACCGAGGACAGGTAGGCGGGCGTGACCTGCATCACCGCGGCCACCTGGCGCATCGCCTCGGGCGAGCACCAGCCGTGCACCCGCTGGGCGGCGTGCAGCGCCGGGATCGACGCCGACCGGTGGTCGGGGTAGCGCGACATCAGCTCCTCGATCTCGGCGCGGAGGGCGTCCGGCACGTCGACCTCCGCGAGGTCGGGGACGACGGCGGGGTCCTTGCCGAGGTCGGCGGGCCGGTCCCAGCCGGGCGGCACGTGCGCCCGGGTCGCGTGCTCGCCTGAGGGCGCGCCCATCGGCTCGTCGCGGCCGACCTGGTCCGGCACCGGCGGCCCCTCGGGCGGGCGGTCGGTCACCGGTCGATCCCCCCGAGGATCGGGTCCAGCATCGCGATCGAGGCGATCAGGTCGGCGATCAGACCGTCCTTCGCCATGTGCTCGAGCGACTGGAGGTTCACGAACGACGGGTCGCGCATGTGCACGCGCGCCGGCTTCGCGGACCCGTCCGCGAGCACGAAGCAGCCCAGCTCGCCGCGCGGCGACTCGACCGCCACGTAGGTCTCGCCCGGCGGCACCCGGTAGCCCTCGGTCACGAGCTTGAAGTGGTGGATCAGCGCCTCCATGCTCGTCGCCAGCTCGTGCCGCGGCGGGAGCGCGACCTTGCGGTTGCCGGTGATGTACGGGCCCTCGGGGAGGCCGTCGAGCGCCTGCTCGACGATCTTCACCGACTCGCGCATCTCGGCCATCCGCACCCGGTAGCGGTCGTAGTTGTCGCCCTCGGTCCCGACCGGGATCTTGAAGTCGAAGTGGTCGTACGAGCTGTACGGCATCGCCTTGCGCAGGTCCCACGGGTCGCCGGTCGCGCGCAGCAGCGGGCCGGTAACTCCGAGCGCGCGCATCCGCTCCTGCGAGACGACGCCGGTGTGCTTGAGCCGCTGGAGCAGGATCTCGTTGCGGTCGAGGATCGCCTCGTACTGGTCCACGCGCGCGGGGAACTCGGAGCAGAAGGCGCGGACCCGCCTCACCCAGCCCGGCGGGACGTCCTCGATCACGCCGCCGACCTGGAAGTAGCGCGGGTGGAGGCGCTGGCCGCTCGACATCTCGAACAGGTCGAGGATCCGCTCGCGGTCGCGGAGGGCGTACCAGAGCATCGAGATCGCGCCGACGTCGAGCGCCGAGGTGCCGAGCCAGAAGAGGTGGCTGGCGATCCGGTTCAGCTCGAGGTGGGCGACCCGCAGGTACTGGGCGCGCGGCGGGACCTCCTCCTCGACCAGGCGCTCCACCGCCATGCAGTACACGAGCGCGTTGAAGTAGTAGGAGAGGTAGTCCATCCGCTCGACGAACGGGATGACCTTCCAGTAGGCCTGGTCCTCGCAGCTCTTCTCGATGCCGGTGTGGACGTAGCCGATCAGCGGCTTGCACTCGCGCACGACCTCGCCCTCGAGCGTGAGCAGCAGCCGGAGCACCCCGTGGGTGGCGGGGTGGTGCGGGCCCATGTTGATCGTGAACAGCTCGGTCTCGGGCTCGAGCTCGGTGCCGTAGACCGGCTCGCCCGGCGCGTCGAGCCGCTCGAGCGTGACCGACCGCTCGCGCTCGCGGTAGGGGACCGACAGCGGGCTCTCGTCAGTCATACCAGCGCGGCGTCTCGTGCTCGTTGAAGGTGAACAGGACCGGCTCGCCGCCCATCGGGAAGTCGCGCCGCTGGGGGTGGCCCTCGTAGTCCTCGGGCATGAGGATGCGCCTCAGGTCCGGGTGGCCCTCGAAGACCACGCCGAACATGTCGAACACCTCCCGCTCCTGGAAGTCGGCGGTGGGGTAGAGGTCGACGACCGACGGCACGCGCGGCTCGTCGACGCCCACGCGGACCTTCACGCCGAGGCGGTCGAGCCGCTCGCGCGAGAGGAGCTGGTAGTGCACGCCGAGGCGCGGCTCCTCGGGCAGGTAGTCGCAGCCGTGCAGGCTCATCAGGTGCGGCCAGGCCTCGGCCGGGTCGTCGCGCAGGCGGGCGAGCACGTCGTGCACGGCGGCCGGCGCCAGCTCGAGCGTGGCCTGCTCGCGGTGGTACTCCGTGCCGACGACCGCGTCCTCGCCGAAGCCCTCCCGGACGGCGGCGGCGATCAGCTCCAGGCCCGTCGCATCCATGGCTACCTCCGCGGGGCGTCCCGCCCCGCGGTTCCGACCCGGCTCTCGGCCTCCGGCCTCGCGTGACCGGTCGAGCTTCGCTCGACCTCCTCCTCGGTCCCGTACGCGTTGTAGCGCTCGCGCCACCCCAGGTCGGGCTGCCCCTTGATCTTGTTCTGGAGCTTGATGATCCCGTACATCAGCGCCTCCGGCCGCGGCGGGCAGCCGGGCACGTAGACGTCGACCGGGAGGAACTTGTCCGCCCCCTGGACGAGCGCGTAGTTGTTGAACATCCCGGCGCTCGAGGCGCAGGCGCCCATCGAGATCACCCACTTGGGCTCGAGCATCTGGTCGTAGATGCGGCGGATGACCGGCGCCATCTTCACCGAGACGCGGCCCGAGAGGATGATCATGTCGGCCTGCCGCGGCGAGGCCCGGAACACCTCGGCGCCGAACCGCGCGGCGTCCATCCGCGGCGATCCGACCACCGAGATCATCTCGATCGCGCAGCAGGCGAGGCCGAAGGTGAGCGGCCACGGCGCGTTGGCCCGCGCCCAGCTCTGCGCCTTCTCGAGGGTGGTCAGGCCGACCCGCTCCTCCATGTAGCGCTCTAGCGCCTCGCCGTCGAGCTCGCCGCGGAGCAGCTGGCGCGCGCGAAGCTGGCGGGCCCGGAGGTCGCCCCCCGCGCCGGCCGGCTCGCGGCTCACTTCCACTCGAGCGCCCCCCTCCGCCAGACGAACACGAGCGCCGCGAACAGGAGCACGACGAACACGATCGTCTCGACGAGCGCGAAGGTCCCGAAGTCCCTCAGCCCGACGGCCACCGGGTAGAGGAACACCGCCTCTATGTCGAACAGGATGAAGAGCATCGCGATCAGGTAGAAGCTGATCCCGAAGCGGAAGCTCTTCGTGACCTCCGAGGGGAGGCCGCACTCGTAGGGCTCGGACTTGACCCGGCTCGGCCGGCGCGGGCCGAGGACGCCGTTCAGCATCGTGAAGAGGCCGCCGACGCCGGCGCCGAGCGCGACGAACACGAGAGCTGGGAGGTAGCTCTTCAGCATGGAGGCGCGCGGGTTATACAACCGTTTGTGACACGTTGCTACATAGTGCGGAAGGGCGCTTGGTGAGCGGCGTCCACGCCTCCCTGGGGGTGGCCGTGGTGGTTGCCAACGCGGCCGCCGCGGCGGTGGGCGGGGCGGCCTGGCTGCGCCGCGAGCCGTCGTCCGCCTTCTGGTACGTGCTGCGGGTCGCGCAGGCGGCCGTCGCGGTGGAGGCAGGGCTCGGCGTCGCGCTGCTCGTGGGGGGCGCCGACGCCCCCGGCGGCGGGCTCCACCTCTTCTACGGGATCTCCCCGCTGGTGGTGTCGGTGGTGTGCGAGGGGCTGCGCGCGGGGGTCGCCCAGGCCGAGGTCGAGGCCGTCGAGGGGGACGTCGAGGCGCTCGACCGGCGCCAGCAGGTCCTGCTGGCGCGCCGGGTCGTGCTGCGGGAGATCGGCGTGATGACCGTCGGGTCGCTCCTGATCCTCACGCTGACGCTGCGCGCGGCCGGGATCTTCTAGGCGGGGGATCTTCTCGCGCGGGTGAAGGAGACCGCGGCGCGGGGGCGAAACCCGGGAACGCCTCGGCGCCGGCTTGGGCGGTCAAGCCGCAGCAATGACGCTTCCCGGCGGCCGTCCTCATCGGCGGCGATCAAGGCCGGCGTCGGGGCAACTTCCTCTACTCGACCTTCAGCTTTCCCCTCATGCCCAGCTGGGCGTGGTCGCCGATCGAGCAGAACGTCTCGTACTCGCCGGGCGGGAGCTCGACGGTCGCCTCGGCGCTCTCGCCGTCGCCGACGGCCTCGGTCCCGCCGAGGTCGTCGCCGTCGCGCCGGACGTGGACGTCGTGCGGGAGGGTGCCCTCGTTGCGCAGGCGGAAGCGGACCCGGGCCCTGCCGCGGGCGCCGCGAACCGTGACGGTCCCCGGCTCGAACGAGTACTCGTCGGCCTTCACCTCGACCGTCCCGCCGCTGTCCACCGCGACGTTCCCGCGCGAGCCCTTCGAGTCGTCGCCGCAGCCGGCGAGGGCGGCGGCCGCGAGGGCGACGGCGGCTGTCGTGGCGGGCGCTGCGGGGCGCATGGCGGCGGATAGTATGCGCCGCCATGTCGTCTCCACGGCACCTGCTCGCGTGCCTTGCCGCCGCGGCCGCGGCGGTCGCCGGAGGCTGCGGGGGGACCGCCGAGATCGAGGTCCCGAAGAGCCAGTCGGCGCTCCACCGCGGAGCGGAGCTGTTCTCGGAGCGCTGCTCCGGCTGCCACACGCTCGAGGCCGCGAGGAGCCAGGGCTCGAAGCCGGAGGGCCAGGTCTCGGGCGGCGAGCGCACCAACGGACCGAACTTCAACGTCCGCCGCGAGAACCGGGACGACGTCCTGTTCGCGATCCGCAACGGCGGCTTCTCCGGGGCGATCATGCCGGCGAACATCGTGGTCGGCCGCGACGCGGAGGACGTGGCGCTGTTCGTCGAGCGCTACGCGGGCCGCAAGGCCCCGGTCCAGGGGCAGGCGCAGGGGAAGACGTCGCAGGGCGGCAAGTAGCGCGTCGGAGGGCCGCCCGCTGCTCGACCTGAAGCGGATCCGGGAGGACCCCGACGGGGTCCGGGCCGGGCTGGAGCGGCGCCGGCTGCCGCCGACCGCGGTCGACGACCTGCTGGCGTTCGACGCGCGGCGGCGCGAGCTGCTGCCCGAGCTCGAGGGGCTCCGCGGGACCCAGAGGCGGGCGAGCGAGGCGATCGCGGAGGCGAAGCGGTCCGGGGACGACGCGTCGGGCGCGATCGAGGAGATGCGCGAGGTCGCCGCGCGCGTGAAGGAGATGGGGGTGGAGGTCGCGGCGGTCGAGGAGCGGCTCGACTCGACGCTCGCCACGCTGCCCAACCTGCCGGCCGACTCGGCGCCGGACGAGGAGGAGGTCGTCCGCGAGTGGGGCGAGTCCGGCCGCGGCGGGCGCGACCACCTCGAGCTGCTCGGGTGGATGGTCGACATGGAGGCGGGCGCGCGGGTGTCGGGGTCGCGGTTCGCCTACCTCCGCGGGCCGGTCGTGATGCTGGAGCTGGCCCTCGTCCGGTGGGCGCTCGACGTGCTCGCCGGCCACGGCTTCGAGCCGGTCGTGCCGCCGGTCCTCGTGCGCGAGGAGGCGATGTTCGGCACCGGCTTCCTGCCCGACACCGAGCAGCAGATCTACCGGGTGCCCGACGACGACCTCTACCTGGCCGGCACCTCCGAGGTGGCGCTCGCCTCCCTGCACGGCGGCGAGATCCTCGAGCCGGGCGCGCTGCCGC
Source organism: Thermoleophilaceae bacterium (assembly GCA_036389295.1). GTDB lineage: Bacteria > Actinomycetota > Thermoleophilia > Solirubrobacterales > Thermoleophilaceae > AC-37. Next base: position 7,704 of record DASVQB010000019.1, read on the forward strand.
GCCGCTACGCCGGGTTCTCCACCTGCTTCCGGCGCGAGGCGGGAGCGGCCGGGAAGGACACCCGCGGGATCTTCCGCGTCCACCAGTTCGACAAGGTCGAGATGTTCGCGTTCGTCGAGCCCGACGAGGCCGAGGCCGAGCACGAGCGGCTGCTCGCGATCGAGGAGGAGATCGTGCAGGCGCTCGAGATCCCGTACCGGGTCGTGAACATCGCGGCGTGGGACCTGGGCGCGTCGGCCGCCAAGAAGTTCGACATCGAGGCGTGGCTGCCCGGGCAGGAGCGCTTCCGGGAGCTCACGTCGTGCTCGAACACGACCGACTACCAGGCGCGGCGCCTCGACGTGCGCTACCGCCCCGACGCCGGGGCGGGGCCGCGGCACGTCAACACGCTGAACGGCACCGCCGTGGCGGTCGGCCGGACGATCATCGCGCTCGTGGAGAACCACCAGGAGGACGACGGGTGCGTCCGGGTCCCGGACGTGCTGAGGCAGTTCGGGGCGCCCAAGACGATCGGCCCCGTGGGCTGACCGGCCGGCGCCTTCGGTCGGCATGTAGGCCGCCCGCTACAGCCGGGGTGGAATGCCTCCGATAAGGAGCGGTGACCCCATGCTGCAGGCAGCCCGCAAGCGGATGAGCGACGAGAGCGGCTTCACGCTCATAGAGCTGCTCGCGGTCATCCTGATCATCGGGATCCTGGCGGCGATCGCGCTGACGACGCTGGTCGGCCACAAGGACCGCGCCGAGGACGCCGACGCGAAGGCGCTCGCCCGCAACCTGGTGACCCACGTGGAGTCGTGCTTCGCCGCCGAGGCCAACTACACCCACTGCGACGAGGAGGCCGAGGTCGGCGCCGTCGACATGCACTGGGGCAGCGGTCCCGATCAGACGCAGGTCACCGACTCCTCGCCGCTCTCGTTCGAGATCACGGCGTACTCGAACTCGAGCATGGGCGGCACGCGCCACACCTTCGTCATCGCCAAGGACGTGTCCACCGGCGTGATCAACCTGACCTGCGCGCCGACCGGCCAGGGCGGCTGCCCCGAGACGGGTCGCTGGTAGCGGGCGCGCCGCTACGCTCGGCCCCGGCCCCGGCCCCCTCAGCCCGCCGCTACGCTCGGCCCCGGAGGGGTGGCAGAGCGGTTGAATGCGCCGGTCTTGAAAACCGGTGTCCGTCGTTCGGCGGACCGTGGGTTCGAATCCCACCCCCTCCGCTGCCGCGGGCGGCCGAGCACCTCGCGCTCGAGCGGAAGCTGGCCGCCGAGTTCGAGCACGACCGCGAGGCGTACAGCAGGCAGAGGCAGGGTTCGTCCTGCGTGTCGTCGAGCGCACCGCTTGACCGGCGCGCCAGGGCGCGGTTAGGCTCGCCCGGACTTGAATCGCGGAGCGCTCTGGGCCAATCGAGCGCGGAGGGAGCACCACCATGACCACCACGCAGGCAGACCCGCTCGCGGCGGCCGCAGTCCCGGCAGCCCTGTTCCAGGGATACGACAGCTTCAGCGGCAAGAGCCGCGCCACCGCAGTCGCGGGGGAGTATCAGAACACCGGTGGTCAGATCCGCTGCGACTACACGACCTGCACGTCGACCGAGTCGCTGCTGAAGGCGCTCAACGTCTCGAGCGATGTCGCCGCGAACTTCGGCGCGGTCAACGTCGAGGCCAAGGCGGAATACGTCAACCGCCTGGAGATCACCGAGACGACCGTCGTCGTCGCGGTCTACTCGAACGTCATCCTCGGCACGAGGAAGTTCACGACCGTCGGGCTCGCGCCCGACATCGTCCCGCCGGATCCCGACACTCTCAACGACTTCTTCCACGCCTACGGCGACTCGTGGGTCAGCGGCCTAACGGTGGGCGGCGAGTACATCGCGTCGTACGTCTTCTACTCGCAGTCGGTCGAGGAGCAGAACAGGGTGGTGGCGGCTCTGAAGGTGAAGGGGGTCGGCGCGTCGGGTCAGGTAACCGTGGGCGCCCAGACCGCGGTCGAGGAGGTCGCCAAGAAGGAGACTGTCCGCACGACGTTCAAGCAGCAGGTGTTTGGCTTCACGAACCTCGCGCTGCCCAAGCCGGACGAGCTGGTGAACTTCGCCCTCGGCTTCAGCACGCGGACGCCCGACGTCCCCACGGTCGTCGACCTCCAGACCAGCGGCTACGAGCACGTGCCCGGAATGTCGCGGCAGACCTGGCGCCCGGTCCGGGACACGCGCGACCTGTTCACGTCCGACATCGACGGGCTCTCGGGCGACGTGGTCGCGATCCTTGGCCTCATCCGGCAGATCAAGTGGCTCCGCGACGTCTACGCCACGTACGGCTACACAGGTGACGGTGACCTGCTCGTCAAGAACAAGCAGGTCGAGGCGGACCGTGGCACGCTGAGGACCCTCATCGACGCGATCCGAAACGACCCCACGAAGACGTACGAGCGGCCGGAGCTCCCGAGCCTGTCGTACGGCACGCCCGTGCTCAAGGTCTCGACGCCGGCGACGCCGGTGGAGTGGGGGCGGAACGGGGGCGACGTGTTCGCCGACGTGACGCGGCAGATGATCCTCGATCAGCACGCGCTCTCGGCCGTCACGCTCCAGGCCGGGGCGGTGATCGACCGGATCACCTCGACGTTCGCGGGCAGAGAGGTCAGGCACGGCGGCGACGGTGGCAAGCCGGTTTCGCCGCTGGTGCTCCAGCCCGGCGAGTTCATCACGAAGATCGAGGGTCGCAGCGGGGCGTACGTCGACAAGCTGACGCTCCATACGTCGGAGGGGCAGACGCGCACCGCAGGTCGCGACGGGGGCGACGAGTTCCCGACCTGGACGGTTCCGCCGGAATCGGTGGTCGTGGGCTTTGCGGGTCGCTCGGCCAGGGTGATCGATCGCCTCGGGCCGATGACGTGCACCTTCTCGCCGGCCGCCTGGCAGCCGGCGTAGGGTCGAGCAGGACGGCTGCCGCTACTTGTAGGCGATGCCGGTGCTGGCCGGCCCCGTGATCGGGACGACTCAATCAAGCATTCGTCCCGTCTGAACCTCGCAATTCGGTGCGCGCCTTCGTGAGCGCGACCGCGGCGATCGACCAGCACGCGAGTCCGGCGATGTTGACGGCCACTCCGCCGCCGGCCATCTCGTCGAACCTTCCCCGGTCGCGCCGTTCGAGCAGCGAGACGACGGTGTCGAGGGCGTCGACGATCGCATTGAGCCGGAGAGCGCGGCGCGCGTCCTCCGGGCTCGTCGCGGCCATCAGCGTGTAGATGGCGACGCCGCTCTGCGCTCCGCCGAAGCCGCGCAGGTTCATCCGCGGGTCGGGGCGACCGTGCACCCGAGGTGCCAGCCGTCCGCCCATCCACTCGGGCGCGAGGACCGCGCCGAGGCCATAGGCCAGCCGGAAGCCGCTGCCGATCACGAACGGGACGCGCCAAGCTTGCATGGAGCTCGGGGTGAGTGTGTCAGGGTTCCCGCGGTCAGGGTTCCCGCGGTCGTCCGGCTCCCTAGGGCGTGTGGTCCAGCGTCGCGGATCCCCGCAGCGGGACGTGGTCGGAGTAGCTCGAGGACGTCGCGTCGCCGTCGACCGAGTAGAAGTCGCGCGCGCTCACGAAGATGTAGTCGATCTTCCCCTTCGGATGGGTGGCCTCGCCCCGGCGGCCCCGCGTGCTGCTGTTGTAGTACTCGTCGACCTCCTCGAACCGCCCGGTCGCGCCACCGCCCAGCGACGAGTGGTAGATGGGGTCGAGCCGGTCGTCGTTCGGGGTGACGTTGAAGTCGCCCATCAGCACCACCGGAATCCCGTCGTCGACCCACTGGTCGACCGTGGTTGCCACGGTCCTGATCTGCTCCTCGATGTCGTCGTCGTAGTTGGTGATGTGGACCGTGCAGTACACGGTGTCGCGGTAGAGGTCCACGACCATGCACCACAGCCTGCGCGTCTCCGACGTGGTCTGGGTCTTCGGCAGCGGCGTGGCGGACGGCTCCAGGAGGATCGCCTGCCTGCTGAACAGGGCGTTGCCGAAGCGTCGGTTGCCGTCATAGAGGTTGCAGTTGATCCTCGACGTCGCCGTGGGCGCGCCCAGGTACCTCGTCGTGACGAAGCGGGAGCCCATGGTCCACACGCCGGCGGCGTTGAGGTTCCAGTACGTGGTGCCCCACTGGGACTGGCACGCCTCGTTGAGGCTGACCGCGTGGGGCCTGTAGCTCTCGATCGAGCTCTTGATCGCGTCGGAAACGGGCTGGTCGTGGCCGCCGTTGCAGGGAGCCTCGATCACCGCCCCACACATGTTGAAGTGCCAGAAGCGCAGCGCCGTGTCGGCTGAAGCCGTCGCTGCGGTGGCGAGGAGGAAGGCGCCGGCGAGGGCGCAGATCGTGACGGTCCGGCCGAGGAGGCGAGCCGGGCGGGCGATGGCGATATCGGAAGCTCCTGTCATCTCCTCCGATCTACCCGGGCGCCTCGGATCAACCTCTGCCATGTGGGAGATGTCGAGTTCGTCCCCGGGCGTACATCCCCGCGACCCGCTGAATCGAGCGAGGATCCGGCCACGGATCCCCGCGGACCTCATTCCCGCCGCTCCTCACGACGCGGCCGGACCGTGGCGGGGATCGCGCGCGGATCGACGCGGCGCTCCTCGACCTCGAACGACCCGCGGTAGCCGAAGAGCCTGCCGAACCGAGGATTGGTCACGCGCACGTCGATGCGATACCGCCCTGCATCCTCGTCCCACCACTCGAGGACGTCCGCGTAGCCGGACGCGAGCATCGGGAAGTCGAACGCGATCGGACCCTCGTAGAAGCGCTGCGCGCCCGAGCGCAGCCGCAGGCCTCCGGTCGGATCGACCTCCAGGTCGATGTCGACGGCGAGGTGCTGGTGGGTGCCGAGGTAGTCGACGACCCGCTGCCGCTGCTCGCTCCAGATCATCGTGGCGTCGAACCGGCGGCGGCGGCGACCGACCTCGAAGCAGCGGTTCCAGGTCACGGTCTCGCGGCCGAACCCGTCGCGGTACGCGTAGTTCTCGATGGTGAACGGAACGTTGCGGCCGGCGGCTGGGAACATGATCCGCCGCCATGCCCCGAGCACGAGGAAGGGCAGCGTCCACGCCGGGCCGCGCCAGACCTGCTCCATCACGCCGCGGCCGATCTGGGCGACCTCGTCGTCGCTTGTGAACCCGAAGCGTTGCTGCACCCGGGGGTGCAACCGCTCGAAGTCGGGCCCCAGCGCGCGCGCGTAGATCGAGGTCACGTCACTCGGACGGCTCACGGGCGCAGCGCCTGGCCGACGGACGGTCGGCGCGCGTGAGACCGCCGACGGCAGCCAGGCCGAGCATCGCGAGCGTGAGCGAGCCCGGGTTGAAGGGACGAGCGAAGACGCCGCGGTCCGACTCGAGCGCGCCCGCGGCCAGGAGCGGGAGCACGACGAAGTTCGCCGTCCAGGGCCATCGCCGATCCGCTCGCGTCAAGACCGCAAGCGCGAGGCAGACCTCGCTGAGGCCCACCGCGGCGAGCACGTGCTCCTCGCGCCCGCGAACGAGGCCGGAGCGCCGCAGCAGCTCGATCTCCCCGGCGTCGCGAACGAGCAGCTTCGGGACCGCGCCCTGGTACAGCCAGGCGGCGCTCAGCGCGCCGGCCGCAACGGCGTGGACCTGCGCGGACCGCAGGGACCGCTCGGGGCTGACGCTCTCCTCGAGCCAGAGCCGCAGGCGGTCGAAGCTCCACGCCGTGGCCCACCCGAGGAGACGGCGGAAGGCGAGCCGGTCGACGAGGCGCCCGATGGCCCCCCAGCGCGGCTCGTAGTCGTAGCGCGTGACGAACCGGACGCCTCGTTCGCCGCTCTCGTACCGCCAGTAGCCGGACCCGCTGCGAATCAGCGACCGGCGCTGGTCGGAGCCGAAGGCCAGCGCGGACGCGGCGGCCCCGTCGCGCTCGAACCGCTCTCCGGTCGTCTCGCCCCAGCCGCGCACGGTGAGCCAGGGCAGGACGGATCGCTCGTACAGGAACCGCTGTGGCTCGTCGTCGGCGCGCGGCAGATACTCGATCCGGCTGAAGCGCAGGTCCCAGCGCCGATGCGCCGCCGGGTCCTGCGTGAGCTCCCACAGCCGCTCGAGACTGCAGTCGATACGTGCTTCCACGTACACGGCGTCGCTCGCCATCGGAGAACGGTACTTCAGGCGGCGAGGGGCGCCGTGCCGGGCACCGGGAAGCTCCAGCGCCTGCGGGCGGTGCCGTCGGCGAAGCGTCGTCCCGGCGATCGCGCCTCGTCGCCGGTCCGTTTCGCCGGTACCGTCCGGCGGGTGGTCGCAGCGAACGTGATCCGGTTCGGGAGGCAGCCGGGATGAGGGTGTTCGTCGCGGGTGCCACCGGAGCGGTCGGCAAGCGGCTGGTTCCGCTCCTGGTCGCGGAGGGCCACGCCGTCGTGGGCATGACCCGCTCGCCGGAGAAGGCGGAGTCGCTGCGGGCGACGGGAGCGGAGCCCGTCGTCGCGGACGCCCTCGACCGCAGCGCGGTGATGGACGGCGTGGCCCGGACCCGGCCCGAGGTCGTGGTCCACCAGCTGACCGCGTTGACGGGCATGAAGAGCTTCAGGCGCTTCGACCGCGACTTCGCCGCCTCGAACCGGCTGCGGACCGAGGGCACCGACCACCTGCTCGAGGCGGCGCTCGCCGTCGGCGCCCGCCGCTTCGTGGCGCAGAGCTACGGGAACTGGAACTACGAGCCGGTGGGCGACGGACTCAAGACCGAGGAGGACCCGCTCGACCCGAGCCCGCCGCCCAACCAGGCCGAGTCGCTCGAAGCCATCCGCCATCTGGAGCAGGCCGTCACCGGAGCCCGGGGCATCGACGGGCTCGCGCTGCGCTACGGGAACTTCTACGGGCCGGGCACCGGGTTCGCGTCGGACGGGGACCTCGTCGCGATGGTGCGCAAGCGCAGGCTGCCGATCATCGGCGACGGCGGCGGCGTCTGGTCGTTCGTCCACGTCGACGACGTCGCCAAGGCGACGCTGGCGGCGGTGGAGCGAGGCGCACCCGGTGTCTACAACGTCGTCGACGACGAGCCCGCGCCGGTCGCCGAGTGGCTGCCAGGGCTCGCGCGGGCGCTCGGCGCGAAGCCGCCGCGGCGAGTGCCCGTCTGGCTCGGGCGCCTGGCGGCGGGCGAGGTGGGCGTCTCGATGATGACCAGGATTCGCGGGACCTCGAACGCCAAGGCCAAGCGCGAGCTGGCCTGGCAGCCGCGCTACTCGAGCTGGCGAGAGGGATTCCGGGCCGGCCTCTGAGACGAGCCCGTCGGGCCGCCGGCCAGGCGGCGCGGCCGGGCGGCCGTCAGGAGCCGCGCAGGACCAGCGTCTGAGTCGGTCCGCCGGCGGTCAGGTGGAAGCCGACGGCCCACACGTCGGGCGAGCCCGGGATCGTCGACACGGCGCGCAGCAGGTTGTCCGCCGCGCCCACGTTCGGGGTCGGGCGCACGGCCCAGCTCGTCCCGTTCCAGCGCTCCGCCAGCGTGCGGAGCGCGCCCGTGGTGACGTCCTGGTACGTCCCCACGGCGGTCATGCCGCCGCCCGAGGTCCCGACCACGCCGCGCAGGGTGTCCTCGTCCCCGACGTCGGGCGTGGCGACGGTGGTCCAGCGCGTGCCGTCCCAGTGCATCGCGAGCGTCCTCGTGCCCGGCGGGACGCCGGTCGAGGTCTTGGACCTCGCCCGCTGGCCGACCGCCCCGAGACCGCGGGGCGCGAAGAAGTCCACGGCGTGCAGGACGTTCGAGTAGGGATCGGGGTTGGGAGACGCGATCCGCGTCCATCCGACGCCGTTCCAGTGCAGGACGAGGGTGCCGGCGGTGCCCTCCCCGCCGACGACCCAGAGGTCGTTGGGGCTGAACGCGCGCGCGCCGCGCAGCTGGACGGAGGGGGCGAGCTCCGGCACCGGGACGCGCGACCACGCCCCGCCCGCCGAGTGCAGCACGAGGGCGTGGCCGTGGTTGTCGTCGCCCACAGCCCAGAGGTCGGTCGACGAGGAGAAGGTGGCGGCGAGCAGCTTCCCGGTGGTTCCGCTCGGCGGCGCGACGGGCTGCCACGAGGTGCCGTTCCAGTGCAGGATCAGCGGCGCGCCCGACCTGTAGCCGGACTGCTTGGTCTCGCCCACCGCCCACGCGTTCGACGGTGAGATGTCGATCACGGCGTTCAGCAGCTCGTCGTTGAAGCGCGTGTCGAGGCTCGGCACGACCGACCACGCGCTGCCGTTCCAGTGCTCGGTGAGCGTGGCCCGGCCGAAGTTGTTGGACCGACAGCAGGACGAGCCGACCGCCCACGCATCCGTCGCCGAGCTGGCCCGCACCCCGGTCAGGACGCTCTCGCCCGCGGGCGCGTTCGGGCTCGGCACGACGGTGAAGCTCGCGCCCGCTGTGGCCGGCGCGGCGAGTGCGACGATCGCGGCGGCGAGCACCGCGAGTACGAAGAGCCGTACTGGCATCAGCACCTCCCTGGAGGGTGTTACGCGCGGCTCGGGCGAGCGGTTCGAAGGTAGGGTCCCGCTCCCTGTGCGCAAGCTCGAAGGCCGCGCCGTCCCCGACCCCCGCCAGCTAGGACCGGCCGCGACCGCCGCCGCCGTCGCCGCGCTCGGCTTCGCCGTCGGGCTCGCCGGCGACGCCTGTCACGTGGCCTCGGGGACGACCCGGTACGAGTGGGACGGCGTGCCGACGCTCTGGCGCAGCGCGATCTGGTTCCCGTTCCTGGTCGCCGGCGCGGTGCTGGCCGCGGCCTGGGTCGCGGAGCGCCAGGCGCGCCTCCCGCCGGCCAGGCGGCGCCGCCGGGCGGACGTCCCGACCGGAGCGGCCGCGGTGCTCGCGCTGTACGCGCTGACCGCGGTCGTGCACGACGAGCCGGCGACCGTCTCGGTCACGCTGACGGGCGCGCTGTCCGTCGCCATCTGGTCGTGGTGGGACCCTTCGCCGCGGGCCCTCCTCGTCGCCCTGTCGGCCGCGGCGCTCGGGCCGCTCGCGGAGATCGGGATCGTGCAGCTCGGCGCGGCGAGCTATGCAGCCGACGCGGACGAGCTGGGCGGCGTCGCCCCGTGGCTGCCGTGCCTCTACTTCGCGGCGGGTGCCGTCGCGTCGCGGCTCTGGGCCGCGCTCGCCCGCGACGGCGCGGACCCGCCGGCCGTCGCGCCCGGTTCGCGGTAGCCGCTTTGGGCCTATTGACTATTGGAGTGTCTCCTGGCAAGCTTCCCCCGTACGCGTCGCACGCGTACGACTAGGACCCGCGGAACCCCTCGTCCGCGGGACGCCGCGGGGGGGCGTCCCCCTCGCGGGCGGCCGCCTCGCCGTCGTTCGGCACCTCCGCCAGCCGGCGGTGCAGGCGGTCGCGCAGCTCCTCCGGCTCGTAGTCGCGGTGGGCCCGCCGCCGGCGGGCGACGACGACGCCCGTCGCGGCGACCCCGGCGAGGCCGGCGAGGCCGATCCACTTCCAGGGCACCCGCATCGGCGTCTAGGTTACGGCCGGTGACCGCGGCGGACGCGAGCCTGAGCCTCGACGAGGCGGTCGCCACCGCGGCGACGGGCGACCTCTGGCTGTTCCGCGGCGGCTCGCTGGCCGACCGCGCGATCAGGACGGTCACGAACAGCCCGGTGAACCACGTCGGGATGGCGGTCGCGGTCGACGACCTCCCGCCGCTCCTCTGGCACGCCGAGCTCGGTCGCTCGCTGCCGGACGTGTGGACCGGCGAGCGGCAGCGCGGCGTGCAGCTGCACCGGCTCGCCGACGCGGTGACGACCTGGCGCGAGCGCTACGGCCAGCGCGCGTGGGTCCGCCACCTGGAGGGGACGATCGAGCGCGGCCACGAGGACCGGCTGATGGAGGCCATCGCCCGCTACGACGGCCGCTCGTTCCCATCCGTCCTCGGACTGGCCCGCCAGTGGCTGACGGGCCGCCTGCGCCGCTCGTCCTCGCTCGAGACGATCTACTGCGCCGAGCTCGTCGCGGTCACCTACCAGCACATGGGTCTCCTGCCTAGCCGGCGCCCCGCGAGCTGGTACGACCCGGGCCGGTTCTGGAGCGGCGACCGGATCGAGCTGGTCCCGCCGTTCTCGCTCGGCGGCGAGGTCCCGGTTCGCTGAGCCGCCGCTGAGCCACCCGGCGCGATCGGCCGGGGCGCGGTCCTACTTCTTGGCCTTCGCGCGCGAGCGCCCGGACGACTTCTTCTTGGCGCCGCCCCCGCCGTTGGCGCTGGCGCCGCTGCGGGACTTGCCCTTCGAGGAGGCCGCCTTGCCGCCGCCGCCGCCGTCGCCCCCGCGGCCCTTCTTCGAGGCCGCCAGGCTCGCCTCGAGCGCGGCCATCAGGTCGGGCACCGGCTGCGGCTCCTCGGCGGGCTGGACCGCGATCTCCTGCCCGTCCGCCTTCGCCTCGATCATCTCGAGCACGCGCTCGCGGTAGGTGTCCTTGTACTTCGAGGGGTCGAACTCCGACGTGAGGCTGTCGATCAGCTGCCGCGCCATCTCGACCTCGCGCTTCTTCGTGTCCACGTCGTCGCCCGGCGCCTCGTCGAACGAGTCCGGGTCGACCACCTCGTCCGCGAAGTTCATGCTGGTCATCGAGAGCACGTCGCCGACCGGCCGGATCGCCACCAGCTGCTCCTTGGTGCGGATCACGACGCGCGCGATCGCCACCTTGCCGGCGTCGCGCATCGCCTCGACGAGCAGCTTGTAGGGCTTCTGCGCGCCCTGCCCGGGCAGCAGGTAGTAGGGGTGGTCGTAGAACAGCGGGTCGATCTCCTCCAGCTCGACGAAGTCCTCGATGTCGATCGACTTGGTCTTCTTCGGCTCGACGGCCTCGAGCTCGTCCGGCGTGATGACGACGTAGCGGTCTGGGCTGATCTCGTAGCCCTTCACGATGTCCTCGTACGGCACCTCCTCGCCGTCCGCCGGGCAGACCCGCTTCTGCTGGATCCGCACGCCGTCCGACTCGTGCAGCTGGTGGAACCGGACGGTCTTCTTCGAGACCGCGCTGTACAGCTTCACCGGCACGTTGACCAGCCCGAAGCTGATCGCTCCCGTCCATATCGCCCTCGGCATGCCCAATATCTTCCCGTATCGAGGCCGGAACCATCGCGGGCGAACGGGAAATTGCGGGCGAGCTCCTGACCGTCGGGCACTCGACCCACGACCTCGAGCGCTTCCTCGGCCTCCTGGAGGGCGCCGGGATCGAGGCGATCGCGGACGTCCGCCGCATGCCGCGGTCGCGCCGGATGCCACATTTCACGGGCGGGGCGCTCGAGCGGTCGCTGGCCGAGGCCGGGGTCGGCTACGTCCACCTGCCCGAGCTCGGCGGCTTCCGCGAGCCGGCCCCGGCGTCGCCGAACGGAGGCTGGCGGGAGCCCGCGTTCCAGGGCTACGCGGACCACATGGAGGGCGCGGAGTTCGCCGCCGGCCTCGCCCGGCTGACCGAGCTGGCAGCCGCGAGGACGACCGCCGCGATGTGCGCGGAGGGGCAGTGGCAGCGCTGCCACCGGCGGCTCCTGTCGGACGCGCTCGTCGTCCGCAAGTGGCGCGTGGTGCACGTCGGCCCGGACGGCTCGCGGGCCGAGCACGAGCTGACCCCGTTCGCGACCGTCGGCCCGGACGGCCGCCTCGCCTATCCACCTGAGCAGGGAAGTTTGGCCGTCTGACGGCACGGAGAAAACTGTCTTGTGCGGCTGCCCCCCGCCTCACGGACGGGGGCGGCGAACAAGGGAAGGAGTCCAAATGATCGGTGTGATCCTCGCGGTTCTGATCGCGGCGCTGGTGTACGCGCTGTGCGTGGCCGTCGGCCTGCCCAGCATCGTCGGCATCGTCGCGGCGATACTCGTGCTGCTGGCCGGCATCCCGTCCGGCGGCTTCGGCTTCGGCGGCCGGCTCTCGAGCCGGTACTGAGGGCCCGCAGGCCCTAGAAGCGCAGGACGGCCGCGATCGAGCCGAGCGGCTCCAGCTCGTCCGCGTGATGGCGGACGCGGAGCACCTCGGCCGACTGGGTGATGGCGAGCTCGACGGCGTTCTCGGTTATGTCGTCGCGCCGGGCGAGCTCGCCGCCGTCCGCCGGGCACTCGGATAGGTCCTCCACGCCCACCCAGCCGCACTGACGGCAGTGGACGCCGGCGGCGCCGAAGTCGTCGGTCAGGAGGAGGATCTCGACGCGGCGCTCGTTGAGGGCGCCGATCGTGTCGTCGAGCCCGACGGCCCCGCGGCCGCCCGTCTGGGCGCCCTCGTTCACCCGGTCCAGCGCCTCGCGCTCGCGGCGCCGGTCGACCTCCTCGATCACCGGGGCCGCGGCGGCGCGGATCTGGTCGGGGGTGGTGTTCTCCACGTCCACCTTGATGCGGCCGGCGATCCGCTCCTTCAGGTACGGGTGGAGCCGGTCCTCGAACGCGTGGACGGTCTCCTCCGGGCCCCCCACGAGGATGCGGTCGAACGGCGAGCGCTTGAAGCGCCGGAAGGCGACGTCGGCCGCGTGCTTGAGGTGGTCGCGGACCTCCTCGTCGACGCTCCGCTGGTAGCGCGCCTGGGCCCAGCCGCCCTGGTCGTGCTGGCCGTGGACCTCGTCCTCGATCGCCGGCAGCTCGACGAGCTCCTCCGGCGAGCCGCGCAGCATCCGCGCGACCTGCCGGTTCACGAGCAGGACGCACCAGCTGCCGCGCATCCCCAGCTCGGCCAGCGGCTCCACGAACGGCGAGTCGTCGATCACCGCGCGGGTGTCGACGGGCCGCGGGAGCTTGATCGCCTGGAACAGGTCGGCGGGCCCGCACACGTATAGGGCGAGGCCGTGTGCGCCCTCGGCGGGGATGCGCTCGAAGAACTCGCGCGCCCGCTCGATGTCGCCGCGGAGCGCCTTGCGCTCGTCGTGCGTGATGCCGTCGTCGGACTCGCGCAGCTGGCGCTCGGCCTCGTCGATCAGGGAGCGCGCCTCCGTGGCGCGGGCCGGCGGCGTGGCGAACGTCGACGGGTCGAGGTTCAGGAACAGGCTGAGCACGCGCGCCCCGTCCGGGCGCAGGTCGGCGAGGCGCCTCAGCAGGTCGGCTGTGAGCTCGTTCGTCTGCATTGGCGCGAACCTACCCGGGGACGCCCGAGCGGAAGCGACTCTAGCGTCATTCCCGCCCGGGCTCCGCTCGGGGCCTACGGGGTGCCGGCGTCGATCCGGACGCCCGTCTGGGCGCGCCCGAACGCGGGGGGCCTGTCCAGCACCGCGAGCAGCGCGGAGGCCGAGGTGGGGCAAAACTGGGAGCCGGCGTTGGCGCGCAGCTCGGCGGCCGCCTCCTTCGGGGGGAGCGCCGAGCGGTACGGCCGGTCGGAGATCATCGCGTCGTAGGCGTCGCACGCGAACGTGATCCGGCTGACGAGGGGGATCTCCTCGCCCGCGAGGCCGTCGGGGTAGCCGTGCCCGTCCCAGCGCTCGTGGCCCGAGCGGACGGCCGGGGCGAGGTGCGCCAGCTCGACCACGGAGGCGACGATCTGCGCGCCGAGCGCGGCGTGGCGGCGGACGACGTCCATCTCGGAAGGGTCGAGCGGGCCCGGCTTCTGGAGCACGTGGTCCGGGATCCCGACCTTCCCGACGTCGTGCAGGAGGGCCGCCTGCCGGACCTGCTCGACGTCGTGCTCCGCCAGGTTCAGCTCGCGCGCCACCCGCATCGAGAGCTCCACCACGCCGCGCGAGTGCTCGCCGGTGTAGGCGTCGCGCGCCTCGACGGCGGCGAGCAGCGCCTGGATCCCGCTCTCGGCGGCGTCCCGCCGCCGCTTCCCGCGGTCGCTGTCGCTGCGCTCGACGTACGCGCCGATGGCCATCCCGAGGAGGCGCAGGTAGGTCACGTCGCGCTCGTCGAGCTCGTGCCGGCTGCTGCACGCCAGGCTGCCGAAGAGGCGCCCGTCGGCGGACGCGAGCGGGAGGATCACCACGCCGTCGGGGGCGCTCTCCGTGGTTCCGCCGCCGCGCGGGTCGTCGTCGCGCAGGTCGCCCGCGCGGACGACCCGGCTCACGAACGACACGTCCACGCCGAGGAGGTCCCGGGCGGCCGTGACTACGTGCGACAGCGGGCTGCGCCGATCGCCGGGTCCCGCAGGTTCGTCCTTGTGGTGTTCGCCGAGCACCTCGTCCTCCACTCCGCTCCCCCCACCCCGGTGCGATTGCCGCACCGCCAGTTGAACGCACGAGGCGGTGCCAGGTTGGGCGGTTCGAGCGAGCGACGGGGAAGCACCGTCGACCGGGGGGTGACACCCTCCAACCGCGGCGGCTCTCGCGCGTCTTTCCCTCTAGACGTGCTTCGACGGGAGAGGCTCCGGCACGTCGCCAGGCGTATGTGGCTTGAAATCCGCGAGATATGCGAATAATGCGGTCAGGATGGAAGCGAGCGCATCGCCCACCGGGGCGAAGGCTCGTGCATCGCGGCAGACCCCGCCCCGGACGCGCAGGCCGGTACCGGCCCGCCTGCTCCGCGTGGCCGGAGACGACCGGCTCGTCGAGCAGGTGCGGGCCGGCTCGCAGCAGGCGTTCGAGGTCGTCTACGACCGCCACCACCGCGGCATCCTCTCGTTCGCGCGTCACATGCTCGGCTCGCAGCACGACGCCGAGGACGCCGTCCAGCACACGTTCATGGCGGCCTACAGCGCGCTGCTCGAGTCCGAGGGCGAGGTGCAGCTGCGCCCGTGGCTGTACGCGATCGCGCGGAACCGCTGCCTGTCCGTCATCCGAGCGCGCCGCGAGCTGCCGGCCGAGCGGATCGAGGAGACGGCCACCGAGGGGCTGGCGGAGCAGGTGCAGCAGCGCGACGAGCTGCGCGACATGCTCCGCGACCTCGGCCGGCTGCCGGAGGAGCAGCGCGCCGCGCTCGTGCTCTCCGAGCTCGGCGCCCTCGGCCACGAGGAGATCGCCCAAGTCGTCGGCTGCCCGACCCAGAGGGTGAAGGCGCTCGTGTTCCAGGCCAGGTCGTCACTCCAGCAGAGCCGCGAGGCGCGGGAGACCTCGTGCCGCGAGATCCGCGAGCTGCTCTCGACGCTGCGCGGCGGCGCGCTGCGGCGCACCCGGCTGCGGCGCCACCTGCGCGAGTGCGCCGGCTGCCGCGAGTTCGAGGCCGAGGTCAAGCGCCAGCGGCAGGCGATGGCCGTGCTGCTGCCGGTCGTTCCGTCGCTCGGGTTGCGCGACTCCGCGCTGGCCGCCGCGTTCGGCGCCCACGCCGGGGCCGCCGGGGTGGGCGCCGGGGTCGCCGGGATGAGCGGAGGCGCCGCGGGTGTGGGCGGCGGAGCCGCCGCGGCGGGGACGGCCGGCGCGGGCGGCGTGGCCGGCGGCCTCGCGGCCGGCGGCACCACCGCGCTCGTGGCGAAGGTGCTCGTCGTCGGGGTCGTGGCGGTCGGCGGGGCCGCGGGCGTCAAGACGGTGGCGGACGACGGCGGCGGATCCTCGCGCGGGACGGAGTCGAGCTCGTCCGCCCCGGTGCCCTCGGGTCAGCCGGGCATGCCCATTGCGGAGCCGGGCGACGTCGACGAGGCCGGCCGCGCGGACGAGCCTGCCGGCGCGGCGAGGGCCGAGAAGGCGCGCAAGCGGCGGGCGGCGGCCCGGAAGCGGGCGCGGGCGCGTCGCGAGGCCGCCGGCGAGCGCGGTCGCGCGAACGCCGTCACGCGCGGCGAGGGCAAGAAGCGCGGGCTGCTCGGGACGCAGCCCGGCCAGGCGGGCGACGCGAACGGGACGGGGTCCGACGCGAAGTCGCCGCCTCGGGGTCGGGCGAACGGCAGGTCGGGCGAGGAGAAGGTGAAGAAGGACCGACCCGAGCGCGAGTCGGAGCCGCCGCCGCCCGAGAGGACCGAGAGGCCGCCGAAGCCCGACCGCAACCCGCTGGCGCCGCTCGTCCCGCCGGGCCGGTCCTAGGCGGCTAGCGCCGCCGCGCCGGCCCCGCTCGAGTCGGGCCCGCCGCTGCGGCCGCGTCCGTCAGGCCGCGCCGTCCAGGTCCTCCGTCTCCGCCGTGCCCGCGTCGTCGTCGTCCGCGTCGGTCGGAGCCTCCTCGGGGTCGTCGGCCTGGATGTGCTCGATGCCCGACGCCTCGCGACTCACCGCGCCCGGCGCCTCGCCGTCGCCCTTCCTCGCCTCCCAGTCGGACCGGGCCTGGTCGATGTCCTCCTCGAGCCGCTTCGACTCGTGCTCGAGCCGGTCGGCGTCGCGCTCCAGGGCGTCGGCGCGCTCGGTGTGCTCCATGTCCCTCGGCCTCCCGTCGTCTCGGTTCAGTCGTCCCCGCGCTGCGCCGCGTCGCGCTCCGAGTCGGCCCGCTCGTTCAGCTTCTCCTTGAGGTAGCCGGCCTTGTCGGCGCGCCGCGCGTGCTGCTCCGTGTCGTCCTCTGTCGGGGCCGACTCGGCGGCCTCGCGCTCGGTCAGCTCGCGGCGCAGCTGCTCGACCCGGAGCTCCTGCGTTGTCGGGTCCTCCATGTCGGTTCGGTGGTACCCGGGCGCGCGAGGGTCAGTCGGGGGCGCCCGTCAGAGCCGGCCTGCGATGGCGGCCGCGAGGGCCGACGCGAGCGGGCCCGCCGGCAGGCCGGCGACCGTCCCGTCGACGTCGGTCAGGTGCGGCTCGCCCTTCTCGCTGACTATCGCGGCGTCGACCTCGACCGGGATCGGCTCGGACGAGAACGGCAGGGTCGCGGCGGCGATGCGTGCGAGGAGGCCCACGACCGGGCCGCCGACCTGGCGGCCCGCGTAGTTCGAGAGCGCGCTGGCGGTGACCGAGGCGCTGACCGCGAGGGCGTACGGCTCGTCGCGCTCGCCGCGGGTGAGCGAGAAGCGGTTGATGCGGAGCGGGCCGGCCTTCAGGCGGTCGAGCCGGACGTCCGCCTCCTCGAACCGGTCGAGGTCGTCGAAGACGCGGCCGCGCTCGCCCTCCAGCGGAACGTCGATGCCGCCGCCGCGGACCTCGATCCGCTTCCCGCGATCGAACAGGAGCCGCGCGACGGGGAGCGCCTCGATCGAGACGCTCACGTCGCCCCCGTTCTCGGTCAGCCGGTTCTCCGCGCGGTGCTCGAGGTAGGCGGACACGAGGAGCTGGCACGCGACGAGCACGAGCAGTACCCCGGCCAGTCCGGCGGCGACGTAGACCAAACCGCGACGCATGGAAGCGGAAGTGTGGCCGAGCCGCGCCGCGGCCCGCGCCGGCGGCGCTCGCGGGCGGCCTGACCGATGCGGTCCCGGCGCCTAGAATCGGTGCCCCGGAGAGGTGGCCGAGTGGCTGAAGGCACTCGCCTGCTAAGCGAGTAAGGGGTGCAAGCTCCTTCGCGGGTTCGAATCCCGCCCTCTCCGCTTCAGGTGGACTGCTGCACCGGCGGCGCATCCGCCTTGGCTGCTGCCGCGAGGTCTGCCAGCGCCTGCTCAGCGGGACGGTCACCGCGCCGGACCGCCTCCTGCAATGCCCTACCCGCCCCATCGAGGTCGCCGATCGCTTGGCGCAGTTCGCCAAGCTTCCTAAGCGCGTAGGGGATCCCCCGGTCGGCGGCCTTCAGGTATTCCGACTGAGCTTCGTCGACGCGACCGGTCACCCGGAGGATGTCGCCCAAGAATACGCGCGCCTCGGTGAGCCCCGCCTCCGCGGCCTGGCGACACACACGTTCTGCGACGCCCGTACGCCCCTCGTTGATGCGGTCGAGCATGAACTCGTGGAGCACCTTCGGATTCGATCGCGCATAGTGCGCAAGCGAGGCCTCCATCTGCGCCTCGATCCGAGAGGCCACCCCCCGCGGCGAGTCTGGGAAGCTTTCGAGTGCGTGCGGGTAGTACCCGTAGGCCAGCATCGTCTTCGCGGTTCGGAAGGCCTCCTCCTCGGGATCAAGGCCGAGTTGCTTGATCTCGCGGATTCTCGCTCTGACCGCACCTCCGCTCGCTGCCCAATCGAACAGGGCGAAGTGAATGGCCCCCGGAAGCTTCCTCGCGGGCCGCCAGAGATGGTCTCTGACCGGTCGTCCGATCGTGCGGCCGAGCCTTAGCGCGAACCGTCCGACTACGCGGCTCAGTCTCAACGCGAGCCGTCCGGACGCAGCTGCCACGCGCAGCACGAAAGCGGCCGTAGCCCAGACGACGTCGGCTATCAACTCGGCCAGGGCTATGACTGGCCTTCCTATGGCTAGCACCATGCGCGTACTCCACGGAATTCCGATCAGTCGCGCCTGCATGGATAGCGCAGATCCTTCGCGCGACGCGCGCCGGACGCGGCCACTCTCGAGGGCATCGTGTGTAAAGACGCCAGGCCGGACGTCCGCCAGGGCGGGAGCGTCGACGACACCGATCAGCAACGCATCCACGACGCGGTCGCCGGCATCCATCTTCTTGCCCGCGCCCTGCCTTATAAGAACTGCGAATGCGAGCCCTGCGATGGCGACCGCCGCGACATCCGGCAGGAGCTCAATCAGGACTAGCCCCAGGATCCAAGCCGCGGGGGCTGCGATCGCTACACGGAACTCCGCCTCAGGCCCGCAGGCGATCGTAGACGTCGAAGAGCCGTTGCGCTCCCAGGGTGCTGTCCCCTTGAGCCTCCGCGACGCTTTCCGTGCGACTCAGGAGGCGCGTCGCGGCGAGGTCGAGTTCGTCCTTGATCGCAGCAAGGAGGTCGGCCGTCATTGCGCTACGTGGACTCAAGGAAGAAGGATCCATGTCCACCGATCGCTGCGGACGGTCTCTCTGCAAGCGGTGGATGGAGAACGACTTGCAGTGAGCCAGGATCTCTATTTCGTCGTCCGGCAGTTGATCTAGCCGATCCGAGATGAGCCGCAGGATGGATCGCTCTCCGGTCACGCTGAGTCGCGGGAGCCACTTGTACGGAATGGCCCACGTGAATTCCAGTGCCGCCCCGACGAGATAGGCGGTGAGCGTGAGGCTCGCGCCTACGCCGAGGGGCTGGAGGGCGTCACCGAGGCTGTCGATCGAATTGAACAGCTCGGGATATCGCACCCGCGTGATGTCGTCGGCAAGCATGAGCCACGCGAGCACGATCCAGAGAACCCCGCCAGTGAACGGGACTCGGACGTCACGGATGCCGGGAAGGACCTGGGCGAGCATCTACATCTCACCAGGTTGAATCGCGCCGCTGCGCGCTGCGCGCTGCGCGCTGCGCGCTGCGCCGGCGACGTATTCCCGGCCGTCCGCGTTGGCATTCCCATTTGACCTTCACGTGCGCCAGCCTCCTTTTCGAGCGCATCGCTTCAGGGGATCCGGAGCACGAGTCGTTCGCACACCGTACGCGCGCTGGACCCTCCACCTTTCACGCTCCGCCGCTAGCTCCCCTCGGTCCGAATATTGGCGTTTAAGCGCTCAGGCTAACTTGTCCGCTTGGCCGCGAGTTCTGAAGTATTAACGCGCGACGGTGCCTAGGACGAGATATGGCCCAAGCCGTCGGCAGCCGCACGACTTATGGCGTGCCGATTGTTCGGCTCCAGCAGCGCGAGGAGCAGCCGATCGATTGGTTCGCACGTCGTCCCGCCCTCTCCGCTGAAGCGAGCGAGCTCCCGATCCATGCCGCCGTCTGCTCGCGAGCAGCGGACTGGGCGCCGCCGGGCTGCTAGCGAGGGACCAGCTGGACGATCGGGATGACCCGCCCAGCCCTCCCAGCCTGCTCACGGAAGGCCGCGTACCGGGGGTAGACCCGGTCGGCCAGGTCCCAGAGCCGGTCTCGCTCGGCCTCGTCCTCGACGACCTCGGCGCGGAACGGCATGCCGCCGTAGAGGACGTCGGGATGCTTGCGGAGGTTGTGGTACCAGGCTGGATTCCTGGGCCAGCCCCGAAGCGACGGGACGATCGTCACCCGATCGCCGTCGTGGAAGTAGAGCGTGGCATTTCGACGCGGCTGTCCCGTCCGCGCGCCTCGCGTCTCCAACAGGGCCGCGCGCAGCGGCCACGCGGTGCTGAACCGACCCCTCGTGAGCTTCAGCAGAGTCGGGTCGACCCTCCACGAGACGTTGACCGAGAGCCAAGCGCCTGCCCTGGTGGTGGAGAACCGGGCCAGCGCGAGATACAGGCGACCTCGCCGCTCATGCGGATCCACGTGACGCAGGTAGGGAGTGTGGCCCATGTCCAGTCAGCCGTCCTGCCGTTCGGCACGGCATGGGGCGATCCTATGACCGCAGCCGGTGGTGCGGCCGTTCTATCCGCCCGCGGATCTCAGGCCTATGGATGGAGCAGCGTCGCGGATCCGCGCAGCACGGAGTGGTCCGAGTAGGACGAGGGGATCGCGTCGCCGTAGACGACCTCGAACGCCCGGGCGCTCACGAAGATGTAGTCGGCCTTCGCCCCATCATCGGTGGTCACCTCGCCGCAGCGGCAGCGCGTGTAGCCGATGTTCTGGTGCTGGTCGATCTCCTCGAACCGCCCCACAGCGCCGTTGCCAAACACCGGGTGGTAGATGGGATTCATTCGCGAGTCGCCCGGCTGGGCGTTGAAATCGCCCATCAGCACCACGGGGGTCCCGGCGTCGACCCACCGGTTGACGATGTTCGCCACCCTCTGGATCTGCGCAGCGGTCTCCTCGCGGGGGGTGGGCGCGATGTGTGCCGTGCAGTAGTAGGTGTCGTAGTGAAGGGCGACGAGCATGCACCACAGCTTGCGCTGCTCCTTCTCGTTTTCGTCCGTCGACAGGTCGTACGAGGTGAGTAAGGACGCCTTGAGGATCGTCTGCTTGCTGAACAGGGCGTTGCCGAAGCGCCGGGCGCGGTCATATTCGTTGCATTGGACCGGCGAGTCCCACGCGGGGTCCTCCAGGTACCTCGTCGAATTGAAGCGGGAGTTCATGTTCCATACGCCGGCGGCGTTGAGGTTCCATAACGTGGTGGCCCACTGGGACTGGCACGCCTCGTTGAGGCTGACCGCGTCGGGCTCGTAGTGCTCGATCGAGCTCTTGATCGCGTCGGAAACAGGCTGCTCGTTGCCCGCGTTGCAGGGACTGACTTTTCTCGCCCCGCACATGTTGAAGTGCCAGAAGTCCAACGACGTGTTGGCTGAGGCCGTCGCTGCGGTGTAGAGGAGGAAAGCGCCGACGACGGCGCAGAACGCGATGGCCCGGCAGAGAAGGCGAGCCGGACGAGCGGTGGCGATCATGGGCCTCTCCTTTAGTCGATGCCCAGTACTAAAGATCTACCGATCGCGATTCGTCTCAAACCGCAATCGAGACGGTTCGACTCGCCCCTTCTCTCCGCTGTAGATCGAAGACGCGCGCGCTCGGGGTCAGCGCGCCGCGCGCAGCACGCGCTCGCAGCTTCGCGTCTCGTCTTGGAGATCGACGACCGCCCTGTCCACGCCGCGGCCGCATCTGACGACCTCGGACGTGCCGTCGCGCGCGTCGATGCGATCCGGTCCGTCCCCGCCGAGCAGCGAGTCGTTCCCGGGGCCGCCGACGACGACGTCCGCCGCCGGGCCGCCGTCCAGGCGATCGTCGCCCTCGCCGCCGCGCACGGAGTCGGAGGAGCGGCCGCCCTCCAGCACGTCTCCGCCGGGACCGCCGGCGAGCGAGTCGCGCCCGAGCGAGCCGTTCAGCCGGTCGTCGCCCGCGCCGCCCGCGACACGGTCCGCGCCGGTTCCGCCGTACAGGCAGTCGTCGCCCGCGCCGCCGCGCAGGTAGTCGTCGCCCGCCAGTCCGCGGATGAGGTCGCCGGCCGTCGATCCGACCAGCCGGTCGCCCGCCTCGGTGCCGACCTGGCGGCTCTCGCACGCCGCGCCCGGATCGCGCCCCGGCAAGGGCTGCCAGTCCGGGTCCGCGCCCAGGGGAACGCTGCCTACGCCGGTGAGGAGGCGGAGGTCCGTTCCGTTGGCGTTCATGACGTACAGGCGCTTCTCCCCGTCGTCGTACCCGGCGAAGGCGATCTTCCGGCCGTCCGGCGAGAAGACCGGGTCGCTGGCGCTCGAGTCGCTTCCCGGCAGCGCTCGCTCGCCGGTTCCGTCAGCGTTCATGACGTGGATGTCGTCGCCCCTCGCGCCAGTCGAGCTGAACACGATCTTGGATCCGTCCGGCGAGAACGACGGCTGCCGCGCCCACTCGGCTGTCGCGAGTGCCCGCTCGCCGCTTCCGTCGACGTTCACGACGCCGATGCTGCCGCCGGGGCGCCGCGTCTCGAAGACGATCGTCCGCCCGTCGGGCGAGAAGCTCGGATCCCAATCCTCCACGGTCGTGAGCCGGCGCAGGTTCGATCCGTCCACGTCCATCGTGTAGATGTTGCGAAGGCTCTTCCCGGGGTCGCCGACGCGGACGAAGGCGATCGTGCGCCCGTCGGGCGAGATGGCCGGGTCCATCGAGGTCCCGCCGTGCGTGAGCTGCCTCTCGCCCGTCCCGTCCGCTCGGACCATGTGCAGGGTGGGACCTTCGGCCCACCGTCGCTCGAAGACGAGCGACTCGCCGTCGGCCGACCAGGACGGCGCCTGGTCCTCGCCCTTCCCACCGGTCATCGCGAACGGGTCGCCGCCGCCGGGAGCGATCTTGAACACGCTCGTCAGGTACGGGCCCCGCTGGTCCTCCATCACGAACGCGATGTCGCCGTTCGCGCCCGGATAGGTCGCGGCGGCGGGCCCCGCGAGCAGCAGGACCGTCAGCGTCGCCAGGGGCCAGGCTTTGCGAAACTTGCTCACAGCGCTACTCCTCTTTGGGCCTGCGTCCGGAACACGGCTCGGCCGCGTGGGTTGCGGGGGCGGCCGGGCGACCGCGCTCAGCGCTTCCGGACCCGGCGCACCTTCTCGCAGCCCGACACCCGGTCGGTGCGATCCACGCGCGCGCTGTCCGCGCCCTTCCCGCACGCGACCTTCTCGCGGACCCCGTCGACCGCGTCGATGCGGTCGTCGCCCTTGCCCCCGTCGAAGCGGTCGACCCCGTGGCCGCCGGTCACGCGGTCCGCGCCGCCGCCGCCCACCAGCAGGTCGTTGCCGGCGCCGCCCGACAGGCAGTCGGCGCCCTCGAGCCCGGCGACGCGGTCGTTGCCCGCGAGCGCGCGGATGTCGTCGCCGCGCGGTCCGCCGACGAGGCGCTCGGCGCCCGGAGTGCCCCTGAGCGGGTCGGCGCACGGGAGCGGCGGGATCGGCGGCAGAGGCGGGAGCGGGAGGTCGGGGAGGCCGACCGCCAGCGTCACCGTCGCCGGCGGGCCGGCGCCGGACGGCCCCTCGGCGCGGTAGGTGAACGAGTCGTCGCCCAGGAAGCCCGCCTTCGGCGTGTAGAGCACCGTTCCGGCGAGCTGGTCGATCGCCCCGAGCGTGCCGTGTCCCGGAAGGCCGTCGAGCACGCGCGAGAACGGATCGCCGTCCTCGTCGGAGCACGGGAGCTCGACGAGCGCAGGGACCGCGGCGAGCACGCGCTGGATCACGTCCAGGCAGAGCGGCGGTCCACCGAGGAGGTCCCTTCGCCAGATGCCGGTGGAGGTCCCGTACGTCGTGTAGCGGTGGTCGTCCGACGTCTCGTAGCCGACCGCGCCCCACGCGATGAGCGTGGTCCGCCCCGTCAGCCTGTCCCACCTCAGCGCCGCGCGCTCGTCGGCGGCGAGGTAGGTCACGACCTCGCCGTCGCCGGTGATCGACGGGTACTTCCACCCCCGCCAGAACTCGGGCTCCTCGCCCTTCCAGTCGCTCACGAGGGTCGTCGTCCCCGTGTCCATGTCGCGCACGTAGACGTTGTAGATCGAGTCGTCGTTGCGATCGCTGAGCCCGACCTGGCCCGAGTGGAAGACCACGTAACGGCCGTCGTCCGAGATGTCGCCCGCGTCGGCCGTCCCGACCGACTCGGCACGGCGCGGGTCGTCGCTGACGAGCGTCGTCCGGTCGGCCTCCAGATCGCGCACGTACATGTCCGTCACGTCGTCGGGGTCGGCGGGGTCGAGATTGGTCGCCGTCGACGAGAACGCGACGCGGCTGCCTCCGGAGGACAGGCCGACCGGGTTGGACGGGTCGTTCGGGACGGCGCCCGACGGTCCGTCGGCGCGGCTCGCGAGGGTCAGCTTCCCGGTGGCGAGATCGCGGACGTAGACGGCGCTCACGGTCTCGTCCGTCTGCTCGGGGCTCAGGTTGGTCGCGTTGGTGGTGAAGGCGACGAAGCCGCCGTCGGGCGAGATGACCGGCACCCCGGCCGGCCGGTTCGCGCCCTCGCCGTCCCCCTGCCGCCGGCTGACGAGCGAGATGCGCCCCGTGGCCAGGTCGCGGACGAAGACCTGGAGCCCGTAGCCGTTCGCGGCCGTCATGTTCTTCGCCCACGACGCGAACGCGACCATCCGGCCGTCGGCCGAGATCGACGCGTCGGCCGCGTTGTCGCTCGCGGGGCCGCCGTCGGCGCCGCGGTTGACGAGCTCCACGTCGCCCGTCCGCATGTCCCTGACGAAGACGTTCGCCCTCGGCTCGCCTTCGATCGGACTGAGGTTGCCCGCCCACGACGAGAAGGCGACGAAGCGGCCGTTCGCCGACATCGACGGGGAGTACGAGTAGTCGTCCGCCCGCTGTCCGTGCACCGCGTCGACCTGCTCGTCCGCGCCGCGGCGCGCCTCCGCGGGAGCGGTCGCGACCGCGGCGAAGGCCACTGCGAGGAGCGTCGACGCGCGGGCGAGCCGTCTCACCTTCTCACTCTAGGTCCATGACGCTCTGCGTGCCAGCTTCCAGGCCCGGATCCGCGACGACCTGTCGCCGGGTGCGGCTGCGCCGCTGACCGGGTACGGCCGCGTGACCCCGCCGCGCGCTTGACCCCGAAATGTGTCGCGGATTCGCTCGTCTGGGCCTAGACTCGACTCAGGAGGGTCTCTGGCCACGCAGCGCAGATCGAGAGTCGAAGGGCACGGCTTCACGGCCGGCGCCCTCCTCGCCGTTCTCGTGTGCCTGCTCGGGCTGGTCGGTGCGCCGGCCGCGAGCGCGGCGCCGAACTGGACGGAGATCGACAGCCTCCCGGAGCAGATCCTGGACGTCGACGCCGATCGGGTGCTCTACATGCCGACGACCGGCACGAGCGCCACGCTCGCGCTGAAGGATCGTCACACCGACGAGGTCACGCCGATCGCGCTGGGCGACGGCATGAACCCGTGGGGCGGGTTCCTCACGCCGTACGGCGTGGTCATCGCGACGAGCGAGCCGCCCGGCGTCGGCGCGCTCTACGAGTGGCGCGACGGCACCCTCACGCGTCTCGGGGCGCTGAGCGGGCTCCAGCTCAAGGCCGCCGGCAGCTACGTGCTCTGGGGGAACCAGGACTCCAGCCTGGCGCCGCTCTTCCTGCACAGGAGGGACCTGGCCACCGGCACGACGATCGATCTCGGGTCGGGACTCAGCGGCGGCCAGCACGACGCCTACGACGACTGGTCCGGCAGCGACCTGGCTGCCAACGGGGACGTGGCGTGGTGGCGGTCCGACGGGATCTATCGCTACCGGGCGGGCGTCGCCGAGCGGATGGACGCGCCCGTCGACCCGGCGACGAGCGGGTATCCGGGCTTCCCGCGCACCGACGGGACCAACGTCGTCTGGAGGACGTGGACCTGCTGCAACCCGCCGCGCGGGAGCCTGCGCGGGAACGGCCCCCTCGGTGCGTTCGTCCTCGACCAGTTCACGAGCGGCTTCGCCGCCAAGGAGCCGACGCCCGACTACGACTACCGGGTCAACGGCGGGTGGGTGGCCTTCACCAGGGGCGAGCAGGGCTCCGAGACCGTCTGGACGCGCAGCCCGACCGGGGACGAGACCGTGGTCAGCCCCCCGGGCGACAACGAGATCGCGGGGCTGAGCGACACAGGCGAGGTGATCTACGGCACCTACGACAGCGGGAACAACAACCGGACCTCGTACCTCGCGGGCCCGGGACAGGATCCCGTCGAGGTCGGGACGACCTGGGACAACCAGCGCTCGGGTCGCGGGTTCTCGAACTACGTCTTCGAGGCCGGCGGCCGCTGGTACTCGATCGCCTTCGGCTCGCTCCGCCGCCTCCAGCTCACCGACGCCGCCGTCGCCGGCTCGCAGACCGAGATCGACGGCGGTCCGGAGGGCAGCGACCCCGACTCCTCGCCGACGTTCGAGTTCTCGTCCTCCGTCGCCGGCGCGACGTTCGAGTGCCGGATCGACGGCGCCGACTGGGAGGCCTGCTCGTCGCCGCACACCTACCCGTCGCTCGCCGAGGGCCAGCACACCTTCCTCGTCCGGTCCGTCGCGCCCGGCGGCGACGTGGACCCGGAGCCGGCCTCGCAGGTCTGGACCGTCGACACGGTGGCCCCGGCGGTGACCCTCACGGACCCGCCCGCGGGTGGCCTGACGTCGGACACCCCGCACTTCGCCGGCGCCGCGGGCGCCGCGCCCGGCGACTCGGACGAGGTGACGGTCGACGTCTTCGCGGGCGGCGCGGCCACGGGCACGCCGGTGCAGACGATCCTGGTCACGCGCACGGGCGGGACCTGGTCGGCAGACGCGGTCGACGCGCTTCCCGACGGGACCTACACCGCCCGCGCGCAGCAGCCCGACACCGCGGGGAACGCGGGGCTCAGCGCGCCGCGGACGTTCACGGTCGACGAGGACCCGCCCGACCCGTTCGACCTCCAGTCGCCCGCCGACGGCGCCGCGAACCTGCCCGCCTCGACTCAGCTCAAGTGGGAGGAGGCCGCCGACAGCGGCGGCGGCGTGGCCCGCTACGAGCTCTGGCTCGACGGCTCGAAGGACCGCGACGTCTCGACGAGCGCGTGCTCGGCCGGCGTGTGCACGGCCGCGCCGCAGGAGCCGCTCTCGCACGGTCCCCACACGTGGCGCGTCCGGGCGGTGGACCAGGTCGCCCACGTCCGCGACAGCACCTCGACCCGCGGCTTCTCGGTCGACGACGAGCCGCCGGGCGACTTCGCGCTGCTCGATCCCGCGGACGCCGCGAAGACGAGCGACGCGACGCCCACCCTCTCGTGGCAGGCGGCGCAGGACGCGGGGTCGGGGCTCGACCACTACTCGGTCTGGATCGACCGCAGCCGCGTGGCCGACGTCGGCACCACGCAGTTCACGCCGGGCGCGCCGCTCGCGGACGGATCGCACGTGTGGCGGATCGAGGCCGTGGACAGGAACGGCAAGATCCGCGCCTCGATCGACCGGACGTTCAGGATCGACACGACCCTGCCGGCCGCCTCGCTCGTCGTCTCGCCCAACCCGGTGCTGACCGGCGACCCGGTCGCGCTCGACGCGGCCGGCACGAGCGACCCGGACGGCGGGACGATCGTCCGCTACGAGTGGGACGTCGACGGCGACGGCGCTTTCGAGCGGGACACCGGCGCCACACCGAGGACGAGCGCGTCCTACCCCACGCGCCGGGAGATCCGGCCGGCGGTGCGGGTGACGGACGACGCCGGCCACGCGGCAGTCGCGTCGGCGGCGCTGTCCATCCGTCCGAAGCCGCCCACCGGCCGCGCGGGAGTGTCGATCGACGACGGCGCCCGCTTCACGAACGACGTCCGCGTCACCGTGCACGTCGTCTGGCCCGTCTTCGCCACGCACGTGCTGCTCTCGAACGACGGCGGCTTCGGCAACGCGCGGCGGCGAGCGGTGGACGAGCAGATCCGCTGGACGATCGACTCGTCCGGCTCCGAGCGGCTCCCGCGGACGATCTACGCGCGCTTCGAGGGGATCGACGGCCGCGAGACCTACCAGGACGACATCATCCTCGACGAGACCGCGCCGAGGGTGATCCTGGCCGCGTTCGCGTCCAGGGACGTCTCGGCGAGCTCCGCGCTGCGCGGGGCGGCGAAGCGGACCTACCGCCTGCGCATCAAGGCGCGCGACGCCGTCTCGGGCCCCTCGCGGATGCAGATCACGACGAACCGCAGGAGGCCCGGGCCGATTCTCCGCTACCGCAACTCCGCCAGGTTCAGGGCGAGCACCGCGACGATCTACGTGCGGGTCAGGGACGCCGCCGGGAACTGGTCGCGCTGGAAGCGCGTCGCGCGGTAGCCGGCAGGTCCTACGCGCCGAGCCGCTCGGCGGCCGCCGCCGTCCCCTCCACGCGCGCCGCGATCTTCGCGAACGCCGTGTCGCGCGAGGTCGACGTGTCGTCGCCGAACGGCGAGAACCCGCAGTCGTCGCAGGTGCCGAGGCGGTCGAGGCCGAGGATCTCCGCCGCACGCAGCACGCGGTCGCGCACCTCGTCGGCCGACTCGACGCGCGGGTCGATCGGGTCGATGACGCCGACGAACACCGTCGCCGACTCCGGCGCGTGCTCGCGGATGATGCCCAGGACGCGGTCCGGGTCGGACTCGCTCGCGAGCTGGACGTAGAAGCTGCCGGCGTGGAGCTGGAACAGGCTCGGCAGGAGCTCGGCGTAGTCGACGTCGAGGCTGTGGGTCGAGTCCTGGTCGCCGCCCGGGCAGGTGTGGATGCCGATCCGGCTTCGCTCCTCGTCCGTGAAGCGGTCGAGGACGGTGTTGATCAGCTGGACGAAGCTGCCGAGGATCCCCTTGCTCGGGTCGAGCTTGATCGAGAGCCGACCCTCCGTGAAGTCGAGCTGGACCTTGTACGCGCCGGCGTCGAGGCAGCGCCGGATGTCCTGCTCGGACTCGTCGGCGAGGTCCGCGAGGAAGGCGTCCTGCGGGTAGCCGTCGATCCCGTCCGGCGGGTAGAGCAGGCTCAGGGCCGAGGGCGCGATGACGGCCTGCTTGACCGGCACGCGGGCGATGCGGGTCG
The DNA here is from genome assembly GCA_036389295.1 of Thermoleophilaceae bacterium. Lineage (GTDB taxonomy): Bacteria > Actinomycetota > Thermoleophilia > Solirubrobacterales > Thermoleophilaceae > AC-37. The sequence goes on from DASVQB010000019.1 coordinate 36,280, forward strand.
CCTCGGCGAGGTAGGCGTCGGCGTAGGCGCCGTAGCGGAACGGGCCCTGCGTGAGACGCGGGAGCTGGCGCGTGTGGCCGTCCTCGAACGGGATCGTCACCCCGTCGGGCGCGAGGCCCTCGACGCCGTCGAGCGGATAGGTGGCGAAGCTCGGCTTGGTCTGCTCGCCGTCCGTGATCACGGGCGACCCGGTGGCCTCGAACCGCTCGATCGTGTCCTCGAGCGCGGCCTGGAAGCGACCGTCGAGATCCTCGTTCGTGACGCTGCCCTCGGCGAAGCCGGCCATGGCCTCGAGGAGGTCGGGGGGACGCGGGATGCTGCCGATGGGTTCGGTGGGTATCGCCATGGGCGCGGCAGCCTACGGGAGCGCGCGGCGCGGGGCAAGACGGCCGCCGCCGCGCAGGCCCCGAAGCCGGCCACGGCGCCCGGACGGGCGCCCGCGGCGCGGTCGGCGAGCAGCGACATCGCCGCTACCCTTCGCCGCGCGAGCGCCCGTAGCTCAGCTGGATAGAGCGTCGGTCTACGGAACCGAAGGTCACAGGTTCGAATCCTGTCGGGCGTGCTCCTCGATCGTTGTCATCCCCGCTCATTTGCAGGTCACGCGAGGGGGTTCTCCCACCGGACGTCGCTGAAACGGGCGAAGTCGGTGTCGGCCGAGTAGAGCGTCAGGCCGTGCTCGAGCGCCAACGCGGCCAGCTGAGCATCCGGCACCAGGTTCCCGCGCACGTCGTGGGCGATCACGAGCTCGCCGAGGATCGCCGCGTGGTCCTCGCCCGGCTCAGGGATCCACGTGACGTGGGCATCCAGCCAATCGTTCACTCGGTCCCACGCATCCGCGGGAGCCAACGGGCGCTCGAGCGCCCTCGGATGGGTGGCTATCCGCAGGAACGACGCCAGGCTCTGCCACGGTAGACCGACCCGCCGGGATCCGTTCAGCTGGTCCGCGAGCCAGTCACGCGCGCGCGCGTGAAACGGACTCTGCCTGTGGACGGCATAGAGCAGCAGGTTCGCGTCGACCAGCATCAGCGCGCGGCGGGCCCATCGAGCGTCTCGATCGCCTCAGCCACGTTGGCGTAGTCGATGCCCCGGCCCATGTCGTGCGTCTTCTGCTTGAACCCGCTCCGCTTTCGCTTCGCGACGAGGCCCCCGCGGATGAGCTCGTTCACGGCTTCGCTCAGGCCCAAGGAGCGCTCGCGGCGGAGGCGCTCCACGGCGGCTGCCACGTCTTCGGCCAGCGTGATCGTCGTACGCACGGGGCGACTCTAGCATCATGATGCATACTAATGAGCATCAAGATGCACCCCGGACGTCACGGGTCGAATCCTCGTCGGGCCGCACCGCCGACGTGGGCCTCCGCGACCGGCGGACAGCTCGGATCGCGGCCGGGAGCTGCCACGTCCGGGCGAGCGCCCTTGCCGGATAGGCCAGCGCGAGCCCGATTCGACCGCGCCGGGCGAGCGACGATCCCGCGCGCAGGAAATCGGGCGCCGGCAGCAGCTCGGTGCGGATCGCGCGGATCCGCTCGCCGGCCGTCGGGGCCTCGAGGATCCTGAGGACCGCGAGCGAGCCGGGCGGCTGGTCCCCTGCCATCAGCCGCCGGCGCGGCGACCCCACCGGGGGCAGGCCCAACTCGCCCGCCAGGCGCTCGCCCGCAGGGGCGAGGCGCAGGCCGGCGGCGAAGGCCTCCGACGCGTCGAGATCGGACGCGAGTCGCGCGGCCTCGGCCCAGACGTCGCTGCCGACCCGGTCGAGCGCGCGCTCGAGGTCCCTGAGCGGCGGCTCGATCGTCGTCCCGTGATGCGCCGCGTGCAGCGCCACGAGCAGGGCGACGCCCGGAGGCGCCAGCGACTCGCCGACGGCGCTCCCGACCGCGATCGACGCCGTCCGCGCGGCCAGGACGTCCCAGGCCCGCTCCGCGGGAACGCCGACCCCGGGGATGCGCCAGTGCAGGTCGACGCTCTTGCGACCGAATCGCTCCCACTCCTGCGCGTGGGGCTCCGAGACACCCGGATGGTCGCTGTGGTCCAGGGCCAGCCGAAAGCCCAGTCCCTCGAGCGCCTCCGCCGCCCTGGGCAGGTCCGCGGGCGCCACGAGCAGGTCCGTGTCGCTGTATCCGCGCCTCGACCCGTCCCGGTGCAGCTCGCGCTGGAGCGTCGGGCCCTTCAGGAGGATGCTTCGACAGCCGGCGCGCCGGAAGGCGCGGAGGACCTCGACGGTCGTGGCATCCACCGCGAGCGTGCCCATGGCGACCGCGAGCGCCGACGGGACGGGACGGTCTCGAGCCTCCAAGAATCCGACGTTAGTTGACCGAAGCCGCCGCCGCGGCGGCGGCCGCGAGCGTGTCGGCGAGCGACGGCGCCATGGCGAGATCGTCCGGCGGAGCGACCGCGAACACGGGCACCCCGCGCGCCAGTCGCGCCCAGAACGGCAGCAGGCGCGCACGCGTCCGCACCTCGACGGCGCGCTCGCCGAACGTGTTGCGGAGGAGCACGGGAAGCGCCGCCGACGGCGCGAGCCGGTCGACGGTCGCGGACCCCGACCGCCGCTCGCCGAGGACGAAGATCGCGGCGACGCGTCGCGCGCCGTCGCAGAGGCTCCCGTCCGCCCGGGAGAGCTGCGCGAACAGCTTGGGAGGCAGCGTGGGGGTAGCGAACACCCGCCGGAGCTCGGCTCGGTCCCAACCCAGGGCCTCGGCCGTGTCCTCGTTCATCCGCAGCTGGCTGCCGCCCGGGTGCACGCGCACGCGGTCGCCGGCCGGGTCGAGCGCCGCGACGTCGTCGGTCAGCAGCGCGTGGCCCGCGGCGACGGCCGCGGCCGCGACCGTCGACTTGCCGGCGCCGCCCGGCCCCAGCACGAGGAACGCGGTGCGGCCCGTGTCCACGGCGCACCCGTGGAGCAGCGGGACGCCTCGCAGCACGAGCGCGGTGGGCAGGCCCGTCGTCTCCACGAAGGCCGCGACGTCCGCGAGCTCGACCGGACCGCGCCATCGCACCCCGATCGAGCGGCCGTCCCCGCTCACGCGCATGCTCCACGCGCTCTCGCCGCCGTGCGACGCGTACAGGAGCAGTCGGCCGCCGTCCTCGCAGGCGCGCACCGCTCCCCATCCGGTGTACGGCGTGGTGCCGGCGGCCCGGTCGTCCACCGCGGGGGCGCGCGCCTCGTCGAACTCGACGTCCACGTCGACCCGGCTCGTCTCGGTAGGGAGCATGCCCGGCAGCCGGCGGTTCGAGCGGATCGAGAGCCCGAATGCCTCGTAGCGATGCGTCACGCCGGCAGGAACGGCGCGAGTCGAGCGGGCCGTCGGGCAGCAGGAACGCTCTCCGGGGCGACCATGCACAGGCGCTCGTAGAGCGCGCCGAGCTCCGGAGCGTCCCCGCCGTCGCGCTCGATGCGCCTGATGGTGCTGGCGAGCGCGAAGTGGTCGTACGGGTTGTGCCGGAGCACCGCGCCGCTCTGCTCCGCCGGCGACGCGAACGTGCCGAGCCGCGCCCTTCTGAAGGGCGACAGGATCGCCCCGGCGTAGCGCGCGCGGTCGGCGAGCCGCAGGCGTGCGGCGGCGCGCGCCTCGAGCTCCGCGAACAGGTCGGAGTAGACCGGAGAGGGCTCGACCCGCTCCGCGTAGGCGAGCGCCTCCTCGTGCTGGCCGAGACGCTCCAGGCAGCGCGCCGCCAGCAGGTGCGCCTGGTCGTAGGCCGGATGCCGAGCCACGATCTCGCGACACGTCGCGAGCGCCCGCTCCGGCTCCTGGTGGGCGGCCTCGTGGAGGCGTGCGGCCAGTTCCTCGGCGCCGTCGGTAGCGGCGCCGTCGCTCGCGGCGCCGGCGGCCCCGGCCGGCCGTCCGTTCGGCGACCGCGCGAGCAGGTCGCGGTACGCGCCGTCGCGCTCGGCGCCCAACGCGGCCGCGCTGCGCTCGCGCTCCATGAACGCGCGCCCGGCGCGAGCCAGCGACTCGACCTGGGCGCGGTCGCGGAAGAGCTCCTCGAGCACGTCGAGCAGCTCCGCCGCCGTCCGGTAGATCCGCGCGTGGCGGCGATGGCGGCGATGAGCGGGGGCGTCCTCCAGCACGGCCGCCACGCCGTGCCCGGCGTACAGGCCCACGCGCGTGTCGGAGCGGGTCGCGTTGAAGGGGCTCGGCGCCATCGGCGCGATGCCGACGTGCAAGCCGCCGACGAAGCGCAGCTGCGCGTCCCACTCGCTGAACGGATGGAGCTGCCGCTGCTCCGGGGCTACGCCCGAGAAGTGCTCGTCGAAGACGCGCCGGTCCCCCATGAAGGCGAACGTCGCCTCCGGGTGGCGGCGGCAGAGCTCGACCACCGCGGGCGCCGCCCGCGCCAGGCTGGACGAGTGCGACCGGCTGCCCGACCAGCCGACCACGAAGCCGGGCGGCTTCGGAGGCGGCTCGTCGGGGAACGGCGTGCGCGGGCTGAGCAGGATCGTCCGCGCGTTCACGGCGGAGAACAGCTCCGCGAGCGCCGGCACGAGCATCTGGGTCGCGTCCGCCAGGTGCGCGTGGTACAGGAGGCTCTGCCGCGTGAGCGGGCTCCGCACCGGATGCGTGCGCGGCAGCCAGTCGCCGACGCCGAGGACGTTGTCGGTCACCTCGTAGACCGTCGGAAGGCCCAGGTCGCGGCGGCGCAGGATCACGCCCTCGGCCTCCGGCTCCGCGAGCATCTGGAGGACGGTGACGTCGGCGCCGAGCGCGGCGGCGGGGAAGCGGGGGTCCAGGACCGAGTAGGCCTCGACGCGCCACCCGAGGGGCTCGAGCAGCTCGACGAGCGACGTCACGTGCAGGCCGTAGAGCCCGGCGTTCTCGCCGGCGAGGTCGCGCGGGTGCACGACGACGAGGCGCGGGCCGTCGGGTGCGCTCACGCGGTCTTGCGCCAGCAGACGCGGGTCCAGTCGACCTGGTCGATCTCGACGTCGAGGCCGCGCTCCGCCAGGAACTCGTCGACCGCGATGCGGCACGGCTCGAGGCAGCCGTAGTCGTCGACGATCACGTAGCCGCCGTCGGACACGCGGTCGTACAGGGCGTCCAGGGCGTCGCGCGTCGACTCGTAGAGGTCGCCGTCGACGCGCAGGATCGCGAGCCGCTCGACTGGCGCGTCCGGCAGCGTGTCCGCGAACAGGCCCGGCAGGAAGCGGACGCGGTCGGTCAGCAGGTCGTAGGCCTCGAAGTTGTCGCGGACGGCCTGCATCCCGGCCGCCATCCACGGCACCCGCTCCTCGGTCAGGTCGAGGTCGTGCTCGCGGTCCACCTCGTGCGTCGGCGGCGGGACTCCCGCGAACGAGTCGGCGAGCCACGTGACGCGGTCCGGCTCGCCGTACGCGACCTGGAGGGCGCGGAGGAAGATCGAGGCCCCGCCGTGGCAGACCCCCGCCTCGAGGAAGTCGCCGGGGACGCCGTCGGCGAAGACCCTGTGGGCGCAGCGCTCGAGGTTGTCGAGCCCGTCGAGGCCGATCATCGTGTGGGCGAGGCGGGCGCCCCAGAAGCCGTCGACGCCCCCCTCGCGCTTGGTCGCGACCAGCTCCGCGTACGCGTCGGCGCGCTCGTAGCGGACGTCGCGCAGGAGGCGCTGCCGGTCCAGGTCGTCCGAGCCGAGCCGGCCGGACAGAGCCGTGTCGAGCCGCAGCGCGTCCTCCGCGTACACGAGGTTCACGAGCGTGCGCTTCAGCAGGTCGAGGTAGCGCCGGCGGATCGACGGCGGGGCCTCCGCGGGCGGGCGCGTCTCCACGACGCCGAGCGCGACCAGCTCGTCGACGAACGCGTCGACCGCCCGCGCGCACTCCTCGGGCCCGACGTCGAAGCGCGCCGACACGCGTTCGCGCAGGGCGTCGGCCGTGGTGGGGACCGCGAGGCCCTCGACTATCTCCGCCGCCACCTCGCTCAGCCTCGACTCCGACCGCGCCGCCGGCCGCACCAGGAACGACTCGCCACCGCGCCGGCGTACGAACGCGCGCTCCGACCGGAGGAGCGTGCTCACCTCCCGAGGCGGCGAGACGGTGCTGCTAGACGCTGCCGGTGTAGACCGTCAGGTCGTACACGGCGCCGACGCCGGCGGCCTCGGTGGCCGAGTAGTCGACCTCCTCCAGCGTCGGCGGGTGCCATGGCGCCTTCGCGCTCATGTCGGCTTCGGGCGGCGTGGCCGCTCCCGTTGGGGCGTGGGGGCTTGAGTCTTCGCGCATGACCACAGTGAATCACAGGCCGCCGCCGTCGTCCGCCAGACCGGCCAGGAAGAGGCCGAACGCGAGCGCGCGCGTGACCCCCAGCGCGCCATCCGAGCCGCCCGCCGCGATCCCGTCCCAGGACCCGCGGAGCGCCCGGACGTCGAGGTACTCGCGCGCCGCGTCGGACGAGGCGACTCGCTCCACGGCCACCGAGACGGCGGCGGCGTCGGCCCGCAGCCGGTACGCGATGTCGGCGCCCTGCGCGGCGCGGCGGGTGCTCCACGCCACCTCCGGCGGCACCAGCCGCGCGAGCGCCCGCCGGATGAGCCAGCGGTCGTGGCCGTCGCCGGCGAACTGCTCGTCCGGCGTGCCGACACAGAACTCGAGCACGCGCACGTCCGCGGTCGGGTCGCGCATCTCGATCCCCTGCGCCGCGCTGCGCTGGTGCCACCAGGCGCCGGTCGGCAGCCTGCCGGGGAGGAGGTAGGACAGGCGGCGCTCACGCGGGCCGGCGCGCGTGAACTCCGGGTCCCAGCCGGTCTCGCGCACCGCCTCGCGCAGTCCGATCCGCTCGGCGAAGTGGGGCGCGATCGCGGAGCCGCGCCAGCCGGGCCGGCGGGTCGGGTCGCGCCGCGCGCGCTCGGCCGCGAGCCGGCTCCGGATCGGGAGGACCAGCCCGTGCCAGATCGCGCCGCCCCAGCCGTAGCGGCTCGCGCGGCTCAGGTGCCGGAGGCGACGCGCCGCCAGTCGCGGCTCGCCGGCCGCGAGGGCGTGGACCACTCGGCGCGAGTCGCCTGGCCACGACACGCCGCCGTTGCCGTACTGGCCGGTCAGGAGGACGCGCGCGCCGCCGTCCCGCGCGGCGTCGAGCAGCCCCCGGACCCAGGGCAGGTTCGGCACCGCGTGCTCGGGCTCGTCGTGCACGGCGAGCGAGTGCTCGATCGCCTCGAGCGGCGTCACGGAGCGACCGTCGACGGGGACGTGCTCGACGTTCGGGTAGCGGGCGGCGACGAGCTGCGCGCCGGGCCACTCGTCCACCAGCGCGTCAGGCATCTCCGTGGCCACCTCCGGGTAGGCGGGGCGGGCCGTGTAGGCGGTGAGCCGCGCGCCGTTCAGCTCGCGGGCGGCGAGCGCGGTGACGGCGCTCGAGTCGAGGCCCGCGCTGAGGGTCGTGGCGAGCGGCCCGCGCGAGCGCAGGCGCGCCCGGACCGCCGCTCCGAGCAGGTCGAGCAGGCGCTCGACGTACTCGCCGTCGCTCGCGAGCCGCACCTCGGGCACGTCCAGCAGGCTCCAGTGCTCGCGCGTGCGCAGGCCGCTGGCGTCGAAGCCGACGACATGGGCGGTCGGCAGCCGTCGCACCTCGTCGTACATCGTCGCCGCGCCGTCGGCGACGTCCAGCACGAGCGACCGCGCGAGCTGGAGCTCGTCCAGCCGGCGCGGCACCTGAGGCAGCGCGAGCAGGCCCTTCAGGCTCGACGCGAAGGCGAGCGAGTCGCCGCGCCGGTGGTAGTACAGCGCGGTCTGGCCGTAGTGGTCGCGGGCCAGGACCAGCCGGCGCTCGCGCGGATGCCAGGCCGCGAGAGCCCAGTCGCCCAGGAGGCGCTCGAGCGCCCGCTCGCCCCAGCGCTCGTACGCCAGGGCGACGAGGCGGCCGTCGGACGTCCGCGCCCGGTCCCCGGCGGGCACCCCGAGCTCGCGGCACAGCTCCTCGCGGTTGTCGAGCCGCGCGGCGGGGGTCACCACCGTCCCGCTCGGGAGTCGCACCGGGCCGCCCTCGTGCTCGTCCTCCGGGGCGCGGAGGGCGACGAGCTGCCCGAGGCCCGCCCCGCCGCCGCGCCAGGTGCCTCCGCCGTCGGGGCCCCAGTACGCCATCGGCCGGCGCATCGTCTCGAGCTCGTCGGCCTCGACCGGACGGCCGTCGAGGCGCACGAGGCCGTAGATCGCGCTCATCGACCGTCGACGTCCGCGAACGAGGCCACGACCGCGTAGCGGGCGACGTCCCGCCCGCCCGTCACGTTCACGTCGCCCACGCGCAGCCACGCATGGGCCGCGACCGGGTCGCGGGCCATGCCCAGGTAGAGCGTGCTCGCTATCCCACGCCGGCGCAGCATCGCCTTCGCCGCGATCGCCTGCTCGAGGCACTCGGTGCGCCAGGGCGCCCGCCGCGCCGCGGCGGCTATCGCCCACGCGACCCGGCTCGATGCGGGACGGACGGCCGCGATCGCCGGCGTCTCGGCGTGCCGCACCCCCAGCCGTCGCGCGAGCACGCGAAACGGGAGGGCGAGCACCGCGACCCGCGCAACCGCCAGATACGCGAACGCCTCGGCGACCTGCGCGCCGTCGCGCGACAGGAGCCGCCTAGCTCTCCTGGACCAGTCCCTTCTCACGGAGCTGGATCAGGAAGGGCAGGACGTCGGACTCGCAGCGCGAGGGAGCGACGTCGTAGTGCGAGCAGAGCTCGTCCACGAGGTCCGCGACGGACGTCGGCGTGGCCAGTCGCGTCCACACGAAGGAGGCCACGTCGTCGAGCAGGTAGTACCTCCCCGCGTCGATGTCCATCATCACGAGCCACTCGTCGAGCGGCGCGCTCACGTGGTCGTCCGTGCGGCGGAGCACCGCGGTCCGTTCGATCATGCGCCTAGGGTAGGCCTTGGCGCGAGGACCCGCGTCGCGCGATTGACAACCGGGGCCATCGCCCGCAGGGTGGGCAGAGACTCGCGACCCCGGGGGGACCCATGATCGGCTGGAACGAGACGCGCCGCGCGCTCGCGGCGACCTTCGCCTTGACAATCGCGGCACTCGCGCCGGCGGCCGCGCGCGCGGCCGAGGCCCACGTCGAGACCAACCCGGACGGGACGCGGGCGGTCGTCTTCACGGGCGCCGCGGGCGAGGCGAACAGCGTGCTCGTCGACCGCGACCCGGGGTTCACGGCCGACCTCTACCAGCTCGAGGACCAGGGCAATCCGGTGACACCGGGGCCCGGCTGCGCGCAGAAGCTGCGCGAGCCGTTCAACAGCCCGGAGCCCAAGATCGTGCGCTGCGAGACCGGCGGCGTGACGACGATCAGGGTGAGCCTGGGCGACGGCGCCGACAGCGTTCGCTTCGGGGACCTGAACGGCAACGCGATCGCCGACGTGGTCGACGGCGGCGACGGCGACGACCGGATCGGCGCCTCCAACGGGCCCAGCTTCGTGAGCGGCGGCGGCGGGGCCGACGACATCGACACCCGCGGCGGCGACGACCAGATCGGCGGCGGCGACGGGGACGACGAGATCGTCGCCGGGCCGGGCTCCGACACGGCGGCGGGGGAGGGCGGCGACGACCTGATCCGCGGCTACGCGCAACCCGGCACGCTCGAGATCGGCGTGGTCACGAAGTTCCGCGGCGGCGAGGTCAACACGCTGTCCGGCGGCGCCGGCAACGACAGGCTCGAGGGCGACAACGGCTCCGACCAGCTCTCCGGCGACGGCGGCAACGACCAGCTGCACGGCGGCGGCGGGCCCGACCTGCTCTCCGGCGACGACGGCAACGACACGCTCGACGAGGGCGACACCGACGGCGCCGCCGACGGCGAGTCCGTCGGAGCCCCGATCGCCGCGGACGTGCTCCGCGGCGGCAGGGGGAAGGACACCGCCACCTACTGCACGCGGCGCGGCAAGTCGGCGCTGACGATCAGCCTCGACCGGAAGGCCAACGACGGCGGCAGGGGCGAGAAGGACAACGTGGGGCCGAACGGCGACGTCGAGAACGTGATCGGCGGCGGCGAGACTCCGGACAGGATCACAGGCGACAAGAACGCCAACGTGCTGACCGGCGACTGCACGAACACGGTGGCGCCGGGCGCCGACAACAAGATCTACGGCCTGGCCGGAAACGACCGCGTGGTCGGCGGGGACGGACGCGACCTGCTCGACGGCGGCAGGGGCAAGGACGTCTTCCTCGGCAACGAGGACCGCGACACGATCCGCGCCAAGGACGGGGCGAAGGACGCCTCGATCAACTGCGACGGGCACGGCACCGCCTCGAAGTCGGACAGCGCGACCGTCGACCGAGCCGACCCGTCCGCGAGGGGCTGCGACAAGCTCGAGTTCTGAGCATGCGCGCGCGCAGCAGCGCGCCGGCGGCGACGAGCGCCGCGCCCGCGAGGACGACCATGCCCACCACGAGCCCGGTGAACGGCAGGCTCGCGTCCTCCTCCGGAGCGGCTGTGGCTCGGGAGGCGGCCGCCGGGCCGCTCGCGCCCGAGCGGCTCGTGTCGCCGGACGCGGCGTCGCCGCCGCTGGGCCTGACCGGCCGCCCGCCGCCGCCGGGCGAGGAGCCGTCCCCGCCGCAGCCGCCCGCCGCCGCGGCCGGCACTCCCGGCGCCAGCGTCTGACCCGGGGGCAGCACCCGCGCGGCGGTCGGCAGCACCGTCCTGCAGTCCGGCTCCTCCCGCACCGGGAGCCGCAGCTCGAGGCGCTCCACGTCGATGTCGAACGGGCGGTTCGACGGCCGCCCGTACGGAGGGTCGCTGCCCAGCAGCTCGAGCCGCGGCACGTGACCCTCGGCGAAGCGCCAGCCGTTCGGATGGAGCTGCCACACGTCGCTCGCGCGCCCGGACGGTCGGACGAGCGCGCGGGCCACCAGCGTCTGCGACCGCCCGTCCGGAGCCACGTCCCACAGCCGCGCCGCCACCTGCGTGTCGCTCGGGCGCCCGTCGACGCGCAGCGACGCGATCGCCGTCGGCGCCCCGAGCAGCGTGTAGCCGCCCCTCGGCGCGGCCGGAAGCCGGTAGTCGGCGGTGCCCGGCGCGGCGTCGGCGGCGGTCTCGGCGCAGGCGTCGCCGAGCCCGAGGGCAGGGTCGATCGCTCGCGCGACCGCCGGGTCGCCGCCGGCCGAGGAGATCGACTGCGCGTCGGCGGTCGCGAAGCGCACCTCGCCGCGCGCCAGCTCGTCGAACCGCCGTGCGGCGAACGGGCCCTCGGACGGCGCGTCGCGCGGGCACGTCTGCGTGAGCGCGGTTACCCCCTCGCCCGGGGCGCCGCCGCGCCCGGCGAGGTAGTGGTCGAACCACCGGTGGATCGCCTCGACCAGCCGGTCGCGCTCGGGCGCCTTGTTCGACGCGCGCTGGTGACCGAAGTCCGCGAGCAGGAGCGACAGCGGCGTGCCCGGGTGGTCGCGCCGCGTGCGGTTCGCGAACCGCAGCGCCTCGTCCACGGGGAACAGGTCGTCGGTGAAGCCGCTCGCCACGAACAGCGGCGGCGGCGCCGAGCTCGGGTCGATCGCGTACGGCGAGTGGTAGCGCTCGAGCAGGCGGACGATCTCCTCCGCGCTCGGGTCGTCGTACGGCTCCCCCGCGTCGGTGCGCGCGACCCAGCCGGCGACGTCGGCCTCGGGATCGACCCCCGGCGGCGCCAGGTAGCCCATGGGCCGGCCCGGCACGAACGGCTCGCCCGCCGGCTGCCCCGGCCCGATCGCCAGCTGCGCCGCGGCGAAGATCGCGTTGGCGAACGAGGTCTTGAAGACGCCCACGGGGGTGAAGCGCTCCCGGCCGGCGCCGATCGAGTAGGTGAGCGTGCTGCCGTTCGGCGCGGCCGCGTACACGAGGTCCGTCCACGGGATCACCGGCGCGGCCGCCGCGATCCGCAGCCGCGTGCCGGCCGGGCTGCGCCACGGGACCAGGCGCCCGTCGGGCAGCATGACCCGGTCCCGCAGCGCCGCGAGCAGGAACGACTGGCCGCCGCCGTACGAGTCGCCGGTCACGCCGATCCGGGCGGGGTCGGCGGTCCCGTCGTCGACCAGGCGGCCGACGAGCTCCTGGGTGTCGCGGGCCTCGTACCGGACGTCGGCCAGGTGGATGTACCCGCGTGCGCACGCCTCGCCGCCCGCCGCGCGAGCGTCCGGGGTCCCGCACGACCCCCAGAGCCCGCGCGCCGTGTAGGTGAGCACGGCGTAGCCGCGCCGCGCCCAGCCGTAGGCGTTGTCCGTGTACGCCTTCGAGTCCGGGTCGAGGTACTCGTGGCGGCTGTTGCCGAAGCCGTGGATCTCGACGACGAGCGGCAGCCGCGACGCGCCGGGCGAGGGCAGCGTGACGGTCGTGTCCAGCGGGACGCCGTCCCAGGTCGCGACGCGGCCGGTGCACTGGTGGACGTCCTGGACCGAGCGGCAGTCGGTCAGGCCGAGCGGCTCCGTCGCGTGCGCGGGCGCGCTCGCACACGCGAGGACGAGCGCGGCCACGATGACCGCGAAGCTCAACCGGTCTGCGCGCTCGCCCCCCACCCGATGCCCGTGCGAATCGTACGCCTCCTGCCGGGTCGGGCGGGCGGCGTCGGCCTAGCCTTCGCGGACATGGAGCGGCGGGGCTGGGTGACGTCCGCGGAGGAGCGGAACCGCGTGGAGGCGGACCTGAGCGGCATGGCGGGGCACGGTCTCGCGGGAGTGCGATACGTCGGGATGTCGGACGAGGGGGCGCCGACGTGGGACGTCGGGACGTTCCACTCGATCGACTACGGCCTCGAGATCGAGCTAGAAGACCGGACGACCTGGTCGATCGCCTGGGATCAGGCCGGGCACAACGAGGCGATCCTGGTCTACGCCGGGACGCTCTCCTCCCAGTTCTCGCCGGATGCCGAGGTCGCGGTCTGGGACGTGACGAGCGTCTGGCGGCAGCGGTTCCCCGAAGGCTTCACCGAGGTCGAGTGCGTGTGGACGAGGCACGTGTACGGACCGGCGTACACGGGAGTCCGGTGGGAGATCCGCGTCGACGACGGCGGCGTGTCCGACCTCTGCCTGCTCTCACTCGTCCTGACCGGAGCGCGTGGCGGGCAGGCGGTCGTGACCCTTGGCGGCGAGGACCACGACGCGGCCGGCCGCTTCGCTGCCTTCCACGACAACGTCGCGGTCTTCTTCTCGCTGGAGGAGGCCCGACGCGTCGGCGTCCTGCTGCCGGGCGACCCGGACGCGACCGTTCGATGAACGGCACCCCGAAGCTGAGGATGGGGCCAGCGAGAGGATCCGGCCGAGGCCGGACGGCGTCTGCCGCTGCGCCCGGCCGCGCTGCGCAAGGCCGAGTGCGGCGACTGGCAGGCGGCCACGGCGGGCGAGCGGCGCGGCGCGGTCAGCCGCCGGGGGGTCGCGGGCCGAAGACGCGGTCGAAGCCGGCCGACCTGATCTTGTAGCCCTCCTGGATGATCCCGAACGTCTCGGCGTTCGACCTGCTGGCGATCGCCTGCGCGTTCTTCACGGCCTGCGGGTCGCCCTGCACCTTCGGGCGATAGGCCTGGGCGGCCTGGAACAGCCCCTGGAGCACGGCCTCGTCGCCGGACCGGGGGATCGCGATCCACGAGCAGAGCAGCCGCCAGGCCTGGACCCAGGCGATCGGCGAGGTGCTCATGCTGACGTACCCGCGCCACGGCGCCCCCGCGTAGTCGTAGGTGATCCAGAAGTCTCCGTAGCTGGCCCACTGGGCGTTCTGGACCTTCCCGACCCGCTCGATCCGGACGTTTCCGTACGGGGCGCCGACCTGGTTCAGGATGCGGGGCCAGATGTTGACGGTGGCCTGGTCCGCGCTCATCCACGGGGCCACGATCTGCCCCCCGCCCGGGGCGCCGCCGAACATCTGGGCGGCCTGCGCCGCATACGCCGCGATCTCGCCCGGCTGGGTGACCTGCGTCTGGAAGCCGAGCCACATCTCGCCGCGGTCGGGCTTCACCGCGTGGATGATGCCGCCGACGGCCTCGACGCTCCAGCCGGGCTCGTCGGGGACCTTGCCGGTCACGCTCTCGTCCGCGGCCGCGACGTCCCTGAGCGGGAACGATCCGGGCGGCGGCGGCTGTTGCTGCGGCGGCTGGGCCGGCGGCTGCGCCGGCTGTGCGGGCGGCGGCGCAGGCTGCACGGGCTGGGCGGGCGGCTGCGGCGCCGGCGTCGGGGCCGCCACGATCTCGACGGGGGGCGCGCCCTGCGCCGGCGGTTGCGGGTGCTGCGCCTCCTCCGCCCGGACGCCGCCCCGTCCCCTCGGCCGAAGCGGCGGCGGGTCCGCGCCCCGCGGCGCCGCCGGCTCGACCGCGACGGGCGCGCCGCCGCGCGCGGTCGGGAAGATCGAGTCCAGCACGTACACGTCGTCCGGCGACTCGGCGGCCGACCCGGCGCCGTCGGACAGGCTCCCGTACGCCATCAGCCGCGTGGTGCCCGACTCGTCGCGCTCGGCCCGCACCGTCCAGCGAGCCCCCGCGCCGCTCTTCGCCTCGACGACGCCTACCCGGTCGTCGTGCTGCTCCGCGTACGCGATCAGCTCGAGCTGCGCGGCGGCCGCCCGCGCCTCGTCGATCGGCTCGCCGGCGCCGGTCAGGAGGCAGTAGCTGAAAGTGGCGCCGCGCTGCTCGCTGCGGAGGTCGTAGACCCCGCGGGCCGGGTCGTAGCTCAGCCGGAAGTCCGGCGACGCGACGACCGAGAAGCCGGTCGACCGTTCCTCGAACCGAACGCGCTCCTGCGTCCAGTAGCTCGTCCCGTCGGGCGCCATGCGAGTCCTCGTGGATGAATCTAGCTCTGCCGCCCGGGACGCGCAAGCGGCCGGCCAGACGGTCGATGCCCGGCGCCCTCCGGACGCCCGTCGTCCGGGCCGCAAACGCGAGCCGGTTCCCGGGCATAGCCCCCGTTCGGGGGGGTTGACTCGGCTGGTCGGGAGCGGGGAGGGTCACCCGAACGCCGTCGACTGGTCCGGGTGGGGGATTCCTACCGAAGCCGGGGCCGCGGAAGGACTCGCCATGACCCCGCGCACCGTGCTCCGCCCTGCCCTGATCGCGCTCGCGATCCTCGTCTCGACGACCGCGGCGCTGGTCCTCCTGTCGTCCGCGTCGGCGAGCGACGACGAGTCCTCCGGGGGAGACGTGCGCCGTGCTGACGGGAGGATCGTCCGCGAGCTACCGAACCTGCGCACGGCGACGTCGCGCACCTTTGCCACGAGCGCCGGGACGAACGTGACCCGCGTCTACTCGGACCCGGTCAACTTCCGCTCCGGGGACCGCTGGCTCGCGATCGACTCGCGGCTGAGGCCGAGCGACCGGCCGGGCGCGGCCCTCGCGAACACGGCCGACGCTCACTCGGTCGAGCTGCCCGACTCGCTGGCGGACCCGGTCGAGGTTCGCGACGGCGACGACCACGTCCGCTTCTCGCTCGCGGGCGCGCGCGGCGTCGCGCCGAGCGGCGGGGGCCTCGAGGCCCGCTACGACGGCGCGCTCCCGGGGGTCGACGTCGCGTACGAGTCGCGGCCCGGCTCGCTCAAGGAGTCGCTCGTGCTCGCGAGCCCCGACGCGGGCGGCACGTTCAGGTTCTCGGTCGAGACGAGCGACGGCCTGCAGGCGCGGGAGAACGACGCCGGCGGCATCGACTTCGTCCGCGACGGCAAGGTGCGCCTCTCGTTCGCGCCGCCGCACATGCGCGACTCCGCCCGCGTGCCCGCCGTCTCGCGCGACGTCTCCTACGACCTGAGCGGGTCGGCCGGCGAGTACGACGTGGTGCTGCGGGCCGACAGGAGGTGGCTCGCCGACGACGATCGCACCTACCCCGTCGTGATCGACCCGACGACGAACGTCGACACGAACGACGACTGCTACATGGCCTCGGGCACCGACGCCAACACGAGCTTCTGCGGCTACACCGACCCCTACATCCAGGTCGGCAAGGACGGCAACAACAACCTCCGCCGCGGGTTCATGCGCGTCGACACGAGCAGCATCCCGAAGACCGCCGAGGTGATCGACGGCAAGCTCTTCCTCTACGTCGAGGCTGGCACGCAGCGGAACGTCGACCTCCACCGCGTCACCCGCCAGTCGACGAGCGCTCGCACCTGGAACAAGTACGACGGCACCAACAGCTGGACGACGGCGGGCGGCGACGTCTCGACCTCCCGCGACGGCTTCAACTCCGCGGTCGGCGGCAGCGTCGGCTGGTACTCGATCCCGGCCCGCAAGCTCGCCCAGGGCTGGGTCGACGGCTCGATCCAGAACTACGGCCTGATCCTCAAGGAGAACGGGACCACCGCCGGCGTGCTCACCTTCACCGGCGACGCGGCCAACGACCCCTACATGGAGTTCGAGTGGGTGCACCGCACCGGCGAGCAGGAGCGCTGGACGTTCGCGGAGCAGACGCTGTCGGACCGAACGACCCTGAAGACGAACGTCGCGAACGGCAACCTGATTCTCGAGGAGGCCGACATCTCGATCCCGGGCACCGCCGGCCACGACCTCGACTTCAAGCGCCACTTCAACAACATGGAGCTCGACACGAGCTCGTCGACCGACGACCTCGGCAAGTACTGGCGCCAGAACCAGGGCTGGGGCGTCTGGCTCGCGCCCGAGTCGAACGACACCGCGCGCGCCCTCAACGGTGCGAGCGACTTCTGGGCCGTCTACGACGACCGCCAGGCCGACGGGACGTACACGACGCCGACCGGCATGAACGCCGACCTCAAGCGAAACGCCGACGGCACGCACACGCTGACCGACCGGCAGTCGAACCGGAAGCTCAACTTCAACACCAGCCACCTGCTGAGCTCCGACCAGGACCGCAACGGCAACACGATCTCCTACACCTACGGCGGCCCGGGCGGCAAGCTGACCGCGATCAAGGACACCCACGACCAGGGCACCGCCAACAACACGCTGACCCTGACCTACACCGCGGCCGGCTACGTCGACAAGGTCACCGACCGCACCTCGCCGACGGTCAGGACGTGGGACTACAACTACACCGGCCAGCTCCTGACGAGCTACGTCAACCCGGAGGGCGACACGACCTCCTACGCCTACGACGCGAGCGAGAACCTCGACAAGGTCACCGACCCGCGCGGGACCGTCACGGACATGGACTACGACTCCGACCACCGCGTCGTCTCGATCAAGCGCGACGAGGCCAACGGCGGGCCCGAGACCAAGTACGAGTACCCGACGACGGTCAGCACCGACTGCCAGGACACGGGCGACCCGAACGATCCGCTCGACGACGTGGTCGGCGAGACGATCGAGCGCGACCCGCTCTACCCGGGGACCGGGACGACCCACACGACCAAGTACTGCTGGGACCGGCTCCTGCGGGTGCGCAAGACGTTCGACGGGCGCGGCGAGTCGCGCAAGAGCGACTACACCTCGAACAGCGACGTCAAGACGCTCAAGAGCATGGGCACCCAGCAGTGGGACCTCAGCTACCTGGGCGACCGGCCCGAGCACGCCACGGCGCCCGCGGCCCCCGGCCAGTCGACGGGCCTGCGGATGACGTTCGGCTACGACGACGTGAACCACGGCGGGACGAGCGATCCGCTGCACTGGCTGCCGGTCAGCTTCAAGGACACGCAGAAGAAGCAGACCGACTTCGCCTACGACAGCGAGGGCAACCTGACCGCGGTGAAGCTCCCGCTGTCCGGGACGCCGCAGATCACGATCGCGCCGAACGGCAACGGCACGACCCAGTCGATCACCGACGCCCGGGGCAACGCCACGAGCTACACGTACGAGACCGACGGCGACCTCGACACGATCGACCGCCCGTCGACCCTCGTGACGGAGACGCTGGACTACGACGTGGTCCACCGGCTGACCTCGCAAGCGAACGCGCACATGCCGAGCGTCACGGAGACCTACGGCTACGACAAGCTCGACCGCATGACGAGCGTCGCGTTCGCCGGCGCGAACACGGTCACGTACGGCTACGACGACAACGGCAACATGACCTCCCGGAGCGACGCGACCGGCTCGAGCACCTACGTCTACGACCGGCTGAACCGCATGACCCAGGAGAACCTGCCGGGCGGGCGCACCAACAACTACACCTACGACGCCGCGAGCAACCTGGCCACGCTCCAGGACGCCGGCGGCACGACCACCTACACCTACGGCGCGTCGAACCTGCTCGCGACGCTGCAGGCGCCGGGCGACAGCGCGGCGACCTCGTACACCTACAACAAGGACGCCCAGCGCACGAAGACGAGCTACCCGAACGGCGTGGTCCTCACGATGGACTACGAGGACCTGACCGACACCGCCGGCGCCGCGGACGCGAACGACAAGGGGCCGAACCGGCTCAAGTCGATCGAGGCCAAGAAGACCGGGGGCAGCGTCCTGACCAAGTTCACCTACAGCTACATCCCGAACACGACCCTGTGCGGCGGCACCGCCGACGACACCGGGCTGCGCCACCAGGTCACGAACAAGGACGGCGTGACGTCCAAGTACTGCTACGACGCGCTGAGCCGGCTGACGAAGGCGGACGACCACGTCGTGTCCGGCAGCACGACCGCCGACTACGACTGGACGCTCGACGCGGCCGGCAACATCACGAAGGCGGTGAAGAACGGCACGGCGACGAGCTTCGGCTTCGACGCCGCGAACCGGCTCTGCTGGCGAGTCGGCGGCACCGAGCCCGACGCCGACTGCACCCCGACGCCGACCGGGGCGACGACCTACGCGTACGACACGAGCGGCAACCTCGACACTTCGAGCGGCGGCCTGAACCTCGACTACAACTCGAAGGGGCAGACCACGAGCATGACCGGGTTGAGCGGCGGCACCGCGACAACGATGTCGTACGCCGGGACGAACCAGTTCGAGCGCTTCACCGCGGGCTCGACCACGTTCACCAACAACGCCCTGGGCGCCGGCGCCGAGACGACCGGGACGAGCACCACCTACTACCGCCGCGACAACGAGGGCGGCCTCCACTCCGAGCGACTCGCGAGCACGGGCAACCCGGTCTACTACTACGCCTTCGACGGGCTCGGCTCGGTCTCGGCGCTGACCGACTCGGCCGGCGCGGCGCCCGCGACCTACACGTACGAGCCCTACGGCGAGACGACCGCGTCCGGCACGGCGCCGAGCACGCACAACCCGTGGCGCTACGCGTCCAGCTACTTCGACGCCGGGACCGGCTTCTACAAGATGGGCATGCGCTACTACCACCCGACGCTGATGCGATGGACGCAGCAGGACTCGCGCGAGCAGCCGCTCGACCCGGTCCAGTCGAACCGCTACTCGTACGTGGGCGGTGACCCGATCGACTACGCCGACCCGAACGGGACGCTTCGCGTGTGCACCCTGTCGCGCGGCTGCAAGACCCTGCTCGCCTGGCCTCCCCAGTTCGGCTGCGCGGCCATCGAGGCCCCGGTGTGGAACCCGTTGAGGCGCGGCGCGGCGCGGCTCCACCCGTGCCGGGTGAGGTTCCTGAGCCGCCGCTGATCGGCGCGCCCGGCGCCCCGGGCCTGTCTAAGGTGGCGGACAGCGGATCGTGAGAGTCACGCCGTCGAAGATCAGCCACGTGGACCTCGTCGTCGGCTCGATCGAGCGGAGCCTGCCGTTCTACCGGGGACTGCTCGAGCCGATCGGCTGGTCGGGCTCGAGCGAGGTCCGGGGCGAGCGGGGCGAGACGATCCACTACCTCTCGGTCGACGGGCCGGGCGTCTCCGCGCTGGGCCTGCGCGAGAAGCGGTCCGACGGCCCCCACGACCGCTATGCGGTCGGCCTCCACCACGTCTGCCTCGACGTCGCCTCGCGCGAGGTCGTGGACGAGCGGGCGGGCTGGCTCCGGAGGCAGGGCGCCCGAATCGAGAGCGGGCCCGCGGAGTACGACTACACGCCCGGCTACTACGCCGTGTTCTTCCACGACCCCGACGGCATCAAGCTGGAGCTGGTTCACCGGCCGACCTACTGGGCGTGGGTCGGCGGGATCGTCGACGTCGCTCCGGTCGGGCGGGTCGAGTCCGAGCTGACCGACCCGGCGTCGGCGCCGAGGCAGGGCGACGAGGGCGCGCCGGAGGCGTGGCTCGCGTTCGAGCCCGGCGTCCTCGACGCCCTCGACGGGCTCCGCGAGGGGGACGAGGTCGTCGTCCTCACCTGGCTCGACCGCGCCGACCGCGACGTCCTGCGCGTGCATCCGCGAGGCGACGAGTCGCGGGCGGAGCAGGGGGTGTTCAGCACCCGCTCCCAGCACCGGCCCAATCCGATCGGGCTGCACCGGGTCGAGATCGCGGCGATCGACGGCGCGAGGCTCCGGGTGCGCGGCCTCGAAGCGGTCGACGGCACCCCGGTCCTCGACCTCAAGCCGGTGCTGAGCGACGACGTGACCGAGCGCTGACGACCGCGGGCGGGAGGGCCGACTCGGCACGTCGGCGCTCAAGGGATCCTCGACCGCGGCCGAGAACCACCGCATGCCACAGGATCGACATGACGGGATCGCGCCCGACGCGCCGCCCACCTCACCCTGGAACGAGTTCAACGCGTCCCACGCGGAGGAGGGCCAGTACGTGCGCCCCTCCGCGTCGATACCGGACGAGTACTGGCACCAGGCGGCGAAGGCGCAGGTCGCGTCCAGGTCCGACACCTCGACGGTCGCCTGCTGGGCGTTCGTCCTGCTCGGCCTGATCATCCCGATCATGGCGCTGGGCGCCGGGGCCTGGGCGGCCTGGATGACCCGCGAGGACAGCCGCTTCGCCTACCCCGCGGGCGTCGGCTTCGGGATCTTCGCGCTGGCGTACCTGGCCTAGCGCCGAACGCGCCGTCGCGAGCGCGTCTCGGCGCGCGGGCCCGTGCAATACCGTGCCCGCGTGCCCCGCCGCCTCCTCCTCGGACCCCTGCTGCGCTACGTGGGGGAGACCGAGGCGACGCTGTGGGTCGAGACCGACGGGCCGTGCGAGGTCTCGGCGCTCCACGCCGCCGCGCCCACGTTCTGCGTGCGGGGACGCCACTACGGGCTGCTCTACGTCAAGGGACTCGAGCCGGGGACGCGCTACGAGTACGCCGTCGAGCTCGACGGCGAGCGGGTCTGGCCGGACCCCGGCTCCGCGATGCCCGCGCCCTCGATCCGGACGCCGAAGGCCGGCGAGCGGCACCGCGTCGTCTTCGGGTCCTGCCGCGTCGCGTACCCGCACGAGTCGCCCTACGACCTGACGAAGGACGAGAGCCCGCTCGGCCGCGAGGTCGACGCGCTCCGGGCCTACGCGCTGCGGATGCGGGAGCTGCCGGAGTCGGAGTGGCCGCACCTCCTGCTCATGCTCGGCGACCAGGTGTACGCCGACGAGGTCTCCCCGCACGTGAAGGAGTTCATCCGCTCGCGGCGCGACACGTCGGTCCCGCCCGGCGAGGAGGTCGCGGACTTCGAGGAGTACGCGCGCCTCTACCACGAGGCGTGGGGCGAGCCCGTCATCCGCTGGCTCCTGTCGACCGTCTCGACGGCGATGGTCTTCGACGACCACGACGTGCACGACGACTGGAACACGTCGCGCGAGTGGGTGGAGGAGATGCGCGCCCAGCCGTGGTGGAACGAGCGCATCGCCGGCGCCTTCATGTCGTACTGGCTCTACCAGCACCTCGGCAACCTCTCGCCGCGCGAGCACGACGGCGACGAGCTGCTCCAGCGCGCTCGCCGGGTGCCGGACGTCGGCGACCACCTGCACGAGTTCGCGCTGCGCGCCGACCGCACCACCGACGGCAGCCGCTGGACGTTCTGCCGCGACGTCGCCCGGACCCGCGTCGTGGTGGTCGACTCCCGCGCCGGTCGCGTGCTCGAGGACGGCGACCGCCGGATGGTGGACGACGACGAGTGGGCGTACGTCGTCGACCGCGCGCGGGGGGACTTCAACCACCTTCTGCTCGCCAGCTCCCTGCCGTTCCTGCTGCCGCGCCCGACGCACGACCTCGAGGCCTGGAACGAGCGCGTGTGCGACGGGGCCTGGGGCCGCCCCTTCGCCGGCCTCGGCGAGCGCGTGCGGCAGGGGCTCGACCTCGAGCACTGGGCCGCCTTCGACCGCTCGCTCGAGGCCGTCGAGCGGCTCCTGCGCGAGGTCGGCTCGGGCGAGCACGGCGACCCGCCGGCGACGATCGCGATGCTCTCGGGCGACGTCCACTACGCCTACCTCGCCGAGGTCGGGTTCCCGCGCGAGGCCGGCGTCCGCAGCGCCGTCTACCAGATCACGTGCTCGCCGTTCCGCAACCCGCTCGACTCGCACGAGCGCGCCGCCGTGCGGCTGAGCTGCTCGCGCGCCGGCGGCGTCCTGGGGCGGGCCCTCGCCCGGAGCGCGGGCGCGCGCCGGCCGGGGATCGGCTGGCGCCTGAGCCACGGGCCGGCGTTCGACAACCAGGTCGCCACCTTCGAGTGGGAGGGCGTCCACGCCGAGCTGACGATCGAGCGGGCCGTGCCCGGGCAGCGCGACGAGCCGCGACTGGAGACGACCTTCCGGCAGACGCTGGCCTGACCCCGGGACGGCGGTCGACCCGGACCGCGAGCAGCACCGGGCGGCGCCGCTTGACAAATCGGCCCACCCGTCAGAGGGTGGACTCGAGGCAGGGTTGAGGCGGCTGGCGATCAGATCGGGGCTGGCGGGCGCGTGCGTCCTCGTGTCGGCCATGGCGAGCATCGGCTCGGCGAGCGAGCCTGCCGCGATCCGGGCCGCCGAGGACGACGAGCGCAGCCAGAGCACGCAGCTGATCTCGCGCGCGCTCGACGGCGGGACGCCGAACGGCCCGTCGACCAACCCGGTGATCTCGAACGACCGCCGCTTCGCCCGCTACGTCGCCTTCGAGTCGGAGGCGTCCGACCTCGTCAGGGGCGACGGGAACGGCGTGAAGGACGTCTTCGCGGTCCGCCGCGCCGGCTCGTTCAGGAACAACGGCTCGGCCTGGCGGCGCGGCGCGACCGTGCTCCTCTCCCGCGCGCGCAGGGGCTCGGCCAACGGGCCGTCGTTCGCGCCCGCGGTGAGCGGCGGGTTCAACCACGCCCCCTCCTGCGTCGCGTTCCTGTCGAAGGCCTCCAACCTCGTGAAGGGCGACACCAACCGGAAGGTCGACGCGTTCGTGGTGCGGCGCCTCGGCGCGCGTCCGGTCCGGGTCTCGCTGCCGGGCCGGCGGCAGGCTCGGAAGGACACGACCCACGTGGCGGTCTCCGGCAACTGCTCGCGGATCGCCTTCGTGACCGGCGGCCGCCTGTACGTGGCGGCCGGCAGGCGGGTCAAGGCGCTGAAGGCGCCGGGCAGGGCCGGCGACCCCGCGTTCGCGAGCGGCATGAACGACGACCTCGTCTTCGCGGCCAAGCGGGGCGTCTACCTGAGCCGGAAGGCGACCGGCAAGCCGAAGCTGGTCGGCCCCGGCGGCCGCAACCCGGTCTTCAACGACATCGACAAGGCGCCGCCCGCCTGCAAGCGCCCCACGCTCGCCTACGAGCGCATGCAGGGCGGGCATTGGCAGGTCGTCTCGCACGTCCTGGGCCGCGGCGCGCGCGTCGTCAGCCGCCGCAACGGGTCGCTGGGCAACGGCGACTCGCGCAACCCGGTGATCGGGAACGCCGGCTGCTACGTCACGTTCGAGAGCGACGCGTCGAACCTCGGGGTGAACGCGTCGAACCGCACCGGCGACAGCAACAGGAAGCCGGACGTCTACCTCTTCACCGCGGTCCGCGACATCACGCTGGTGCAGTCGGTGAAGACGAAGGCGGTCCCGGCGGCGGGCGGCGGCCGCAACCCGAGCATGAGCTTCTACGCGAACTACATCGTGTTCGACTCGCCGGCGCCGATGGAGGACCAGGGCCTCCTCGACTGCATCGACCCGGACGACGTGCTGCCCGACGACGAGGTCGATCCGCCGGTGGACGTCCCGCCGGGGACCGGCGACGTGGACCTCGGCCTGCCGATCCCCTACGTCGACCCGAACCTGCCGCCGATCCTCGCGCGGGGCGGGAAGAGCCCCGTCCTGTGCGACGAGGGGGCGGCCGCGGACGACGGGCGGAGCCGGCAGGTCTTCATGCGGTACCTCGGACCGGTCTAGCGGGCGGGGCCGCTCGCGGCGCGGCCCTCACGCCGTCCGCCGCCGCAGCGTGAGGGCCCCGAGCCCGAGCGCCAGCACGGTCACGCCGGCGATCGCCGCGACGTCGGCCCAGCCCCGCCCGCCGAGGCCGCCGCCGCCGGCCACGCGGTCGAGCGCGTCGAAGGCGTAGGTCAGCGGCAGCGCGTTCGAGACCGCCTCGAGCGCGCCCGCCATCCGGTCGCGGTCGACGAAGAGGCCGCAGAGCAGGAGCTGCGGGAACACGAAGGCCGGCATGAACTGCACCGCCTGGAACTCGGACCTCGCGAACGCGCTCACGAACAGGCCGAGCGCCATCCCGAGCACGGCGTTGCCGATGGCGAGCGCCACGACCCCCGCCGGCGAGCCGGCGACGTCGAGGCCGAGCAGCGCGAACGCCACGCCGGCCGTGATCGCGGCCTGGCCGGTGGCCACGACCGCGAACGCGATCCCGTAGCCGGTCAGCAGGTCGAGCTTGCCGATGGGCATCGACATCAGGCGCTCGAGCGTGCCGCCGGTGCGCTCGCGGAGCATCGTGATCGACGTGACGAGGAACATCGTTATGAACGGGAAGAGCCCGATCAGAGGGCCGCCGAGGCGGTCGAAGGTCTCCGGCTGGCCGTCGAACACGAACCGGATCAGCGTCACGAGCAGCGCCGGCACGAGGAGCAGCAGCGCCATCGTGCGGCGGTCGCGGCGGAGCTGGGTGAGCACGCGCAGGGCGGTGGCTCCCGTCGCGGCGGCGGTCATGCGACCACCTCCTCGCGCTCGATCAGTCGCAGGAACGCCTGCTCCATGTCGTCCTCGCCGGTGCGCTCGCGCAGCTCCGCCGGCGTGAGGGACGCGAGCAGGCGCCCCTCGCGCATCAGGACCAGGTCGTCGCAGCGACCGGCCTCGTCCATCACGTGGCTCGAGACGAACAGCGCGGCGCCGTCGCCGGCGAGCGATCGGAACGTGCCCCAGAGGTCCTCGCGCAGCAGCGGGTCGAGGCCGACCGTCGGCTCGTCGAGCACCAGCACGTCCGGCCTCCCGAGCAGGGCCGTGCCCAGCGACACGCGCGCTCGCTGACCGCCCGAGAGGCCCGTCACCGGGCGGTCGGCGTGCTCGGCCAGCTGGACTGTCTCGAGCACGTCGTCCACCCGTGCGGCCGGCGCTCCGAGCACGCGGGCGAAGTAGCGCAGGTTCTCGCGGGCGGACAGGTCCTGGTAGACGGCGGGGGCCTGCGTGACGTAGCCGACGCGGGCCCGCACCGCGGGTGACCCCGCCGGCTCGCCGAGTATGCGGACGTCGCCCGACTCCACGACCTGCACCCCGGCGATCGCGCGCATCAGGGTCGTCTTGCCGCAGCCGCTCGGGCCGAGCAGCCCGGTGATCCGGCCGCGCGCCGCGGCGAGGTCGAGGCCGTGCAGCACGCGGCGACCGCCGCGCGAGACGTTGAGGCCGGCCACCGAGACGGCGGCCCCTGTCGAGTGCGTCATGCCCTTGCTCCCTTCGAGACCGTCCGTTCGAGTGTCCTGTCGAGCATTCCGAGCTCGACCATGTCGCGGTTGAAGGCCATCGACAGCGTCCCGTCCGCGAGCACCCGCAGGCGCCGCGAGCGAAGCGGGAGCTGCGCCACGTGCATGGCACGGGTCATCAGCCCCGCCGGCCTGCCGCGCAGCCGCATCGGGCCGATCGCCGCGATCCCCCGGTCGCGCCCCAGCGTCGCGGCCTGGCCGCGGCTGCGGTAGCGGTACGGGGCCGGCCGGCCGCTCAGGTTCCGGGCCAGCCGTCGCGCCTGGCGCAGCGCGTGCTGGCAGGTGGGCGGGTCGGCGGCGCCGGGGGTCGTCTCGTTCGGGACGTGCGCGCAGTCCCCGAGCGCCCACACGTCCGAGCGTCCCTCGACGCGCAGGAACGGGTCCACGGCTATCCGGCCGTCGTCGTGGAGCGGCAGGCCGAGCTCGGCCACCAGCGGGTGCGGCCTGACGCCCGCGGTCCAGACCACGGTCTCGGAGGGCACGCGCGTGCCGTCGGACAGCGTCGCCGAGCGGGCGTCGACCGCTGCGAGCTTCACGCCGCCGCGGATCTCGACGCCGCGCGCCTCGAGCTGCCGGGCCGCGTAGTCACCGAGCGGGCGCGGCGTCTCCGGCAGGATCCGGTCGCCGGCGTTCACCAGGACCCAGCGCTGCCGCAGCCGCGCGAGCCGCGGGTAGTGGGGCAGCGCCCCGGCGACGAGGTCGAGCATCTCCGCGCACGCCTCGACCCCGGCGTAGCCGGCACCGACGAACACGAACGTGAGGTGGCGCTCGGCGCCCGCGGGGTCGGAGTCCGCGGCCTCGAGCCGGCGGAGGACGTGGTCGCGCAGGGCGATCGCGTCGCCGAGCGTCTTGAACCCGAGGCCGTGCTCGACGAGGCCGGGGACCGGCATCAGGCGCGGCACCGCGCCGAGCGCCACGACCAGGCGGTCGTAGCGGAGCTCGGTCGCGCCGCGCTCGGTCTCGACCTCGACCGTCCGGGCGCCCTCGTCGATCCCAGTCGCCCGGCCGAGCACGAGGTCCGCGTGCGGGCACATCTGCCGCAGGGGCACGGCGACGTGGCGCGGCTCGATCGCGCCGGCCGCCACCTCCGCCAGCAGCGGCGTGTACAGCATCGACGTGCTGGGGCTCACGACCGTCGCGCCCCGCTCGCCGAGCATCCGGGCGAGTTGGGCGCCGCCGAAGCCGCCGCCGAGGACGAGTGTGCGTCGTTGCATGCGATCAGCTCCCGGTCGACCGGCGCGGCCGGTCATGGAATCTCTATCTCCCTGACCTGGACGGCGGTGGTGCGGGCGGCGACGAACCGGGGCAGGAGCGCGAGCGCTCCCTCCCGGTCCGCGGCCTCCACGCGCCACCACAGGCCATGTCCGCCTGCGAGGCAGCTCGATGGCACGTGGCCATGCCTCAGGGGGCTGTCGAAGCCCTGCCAGGCGGCGAACGTGGCCGCACACTCGTGCGGCTCGTGCTCGTGGTTCAGCAGAAAGAACGGCATGGGTGGATCCTGCCGCCGCCGCGACCCCCGCACATCGGGGAGGCACCCTGAACCGGGACCCTGAAAGCGGTGCCCCTCCCGGGTTATGCTCGCCGCAACGTGGACGCGCAGGCGCGCACCGGGTCGATCGTCGGGCGCGAGACGGAGCTCGAGCGCCTGGGCGCGACGCTCGACGCGCTCGACGGCGGCGACGCCGCCTGCCTGACCGTCGAGGGCGAGCCGGGCATCGGCAAGACCCGCCTCCTGGCGGAGCTGCGCGCCCGCGCCGAGGCGCGCGGGCACGTCGTCCTCTCCGGCGCGGCGGCGGAGTTCGAGCGCGACCTGCCGTTCGGCGTCTTCGCCGACGCGCTCGACGCCTACGTGGTCTCGCAGGAGCTGGACGGCCGCGAGGGCTGGGACGCGGACCTCGGTCGGGAGCTCGGCGAGATCCTCCCGTCGCTGCGGACCGCGGACGGCGCGGGGGCGATCGCCGACGAGCGCTACCGGACCCACCGCGCCGTCGGTCGCCTGTTGTGCCTCCTGGCGGACGAGCGGCCGCTCGTCCTGGTGCTCGACGACCTTCACTGGAGCGACGGCGCCTCGATCGAGCTGATCGCCGCGCTCGTCCGCCGCCCCCCGCCCGCGCCGGTGCTCCTCGCTCTCGGCCTGCGGCCGGGGCAGGCGGCGGAGCAGCTCGCGGCGGCCCTCGCGGGGCCGTCGGTGGACAGGCTGGAGCTCGGGGAGCTGACCGAGGCGGAGGCCGCGGAGCTGCTCGCCGGCTCCGACGCCGCGACCGTCGCGACCATCTACGGCCACGGCGGCGGCAACCCGTTCTACCTCGAGCAGCTCGGGCGCGCGCGACGCGGGCCGAGCGTCCAGGCGGCCGACGGCGGAGCGGCCGCGGCTGCGGCGGCGGGCGTGCCCCCGGCCGTCGCGGCGGCGATCGCCGAGGAGCTCGAGTCGCTGCCCGCCCGGTCGCGCACGTTCCTCGACGCGGCCGCCGTCGCCGGCGAGCCGTTCGAGCCCAGCCTGGCGGCGACCGTCGGGGAGCTGGGCGAGGCCGAGGGGCTCGAGGCGCTCGACGACCTGCTGGCGCTCGACCTGGTCCGCCCGACCGAGGTCCCGCGGCGCTTCAAGTTCCGGCACCCGCTCGTGCGGCGCGCCGTCTACGAGTCGACGCGCGGCGGCTGGAGGCTCGCGGCGCACGCGAGGGCCGCCGGGGCGCTCGCCGCGCGGGGCGCCGCCGCCGCGGAGCGCGCGCACCACGTCGAGCAGTCGGCGAGCCAGGGGGACGCGGAGGCGATCGACGTGCTGCTCGCGGCCGGCCAGGCGGCGGCGGCGCGGGCGCCGGCGGCCGCGGCACGCTGGTTCGACGCCGCCCTGCGACTGCTGCCGAGCGACGACGTCGAGCGCCAGGTCGAGGTGCGCGTGGAGCTCGCGTCCGCCAGGCGGTCGCTCGGCGAGCTGGACCTGTGCCGCACGACCCTGCTCGAGGCGACGCGGCTGCTGCCGCCCGAGTCGGCGATGCGGCGTGTCGAGCTGACCGCGCTCTGCGCAGCCGTCGAGCACTGGCAGGGGCGCCACGAGGAGGCGCATCGCCGGCTCTTCCGCGCATGGGAGGAGCTGCCGGACGGCGGGACCCCGGAGGCGGCGGCGCTCCAGGTCGAGCTGGCCGTCGACGGTCTCTACGAGAACGACTTCCAGCAGACCTCCGAGATGGGCGGGGCCGCGCTCGAGACCGCGCGCCGGCTGGACGACCGCGGGCTGATCGCGGCGGCGGCGTCCGCCCTGGCCCTCGGGGCGGCCGCGTCCGAGGAGATCGAGACCGCGCGCGAGCATCGCGCCGAGGCGCTTCGCCAGCTCGACCTGATGGACGACGCCGAGCTCGCGCCGCGGCTGGAGACCCTCTACTACCTCGGCTGGGCCGAGAACTACCTCGAGCACTACGACGAGGCGATCGCGCACGCGGAGCACGGCGTCGCGATCGCGCGCGCCACCGGCGCCGGGCGCCTGCTCGTCCCGCTGATGCTGCTCCGCGGCTACCCCTACGAGATGCAGGGCCGCCTGGCCGAGGCCAGGGAGATGTGCGCGACCGCCGTCGAGATCGCGCGGCTCTCGGGCAACCGCCACTACCTCTTCTGGGCGCTGTTCGAGCTGGCCTGGGCGCACTACTTCGCCGGCGACCTGTCCGCCGCGATCGCCGCCGGGGAGGAGAGCGTCCGGGTCGGCGGCCGGATGTCGCGCGGCACGATGCCGTCCGCGGGGGGAGGCGCCGGCTGGACGCTGGCCGTCGCGCGGTTCGAGCTCGGCGAGCCCGAGGAGGCGCTCCGGATGATGCACGAGGTGGGGGGCGCGGGCATGGAGAACTGGATCCCGGTAGAGCGCTACTTCAACTGGGAGAACGTGGCCCTCGCCGAGCTGGCGCTCGGGAACGCCGAGGCCGCGGCCGCGATCGCGCGCAGGACGGAGGAGTCCGCCGCCCGCGTGGACCTGCGCCTGCCGACCGTGCTCGCGGCCCGGACCCGCGCGGCGGTGCAGCTCGCGAGCGGGGACGCGGCCGGCGCGGCCGGCGCGGCGCGCCGGTCGATCGAGGCGGGCGCCGCGATCGGCGCGAAGCTGGAGGTCGCCTGCTCGCGCAGCCTGCTCGGCCGCGCCCTCCTGGCGGACGGCGACCGCCCGGGCGCGATCGAGGTGCTCCGCGAGGCCGAGCGAGAGCTCGACGCGTGCGGGTCCGTCCGCATGCGCGACGAGGCGCGCCGCGAGCTGCGCAAGCTCGGCGCCCGGACGGAGGCGCGCGGCCCGGCGGCCACCGACGACTCCGGCGTCGAGGCGCTGACGAAGCGCGAGCGCGAGATCGGCGACCTGATCACCGACCGGATGACGAACAAGCAGATCGCGGCCCAGCTCTTCCTGAGCGAGAAGACGGTCGAGTCGCACATCCGCAACGTCTTCCACAAGCTCGGCGTGTCGTCGCGCGTGGAGGTGGCCCGCGCGATCGAGCGCGATCGGCGCGACCGCGACGCGTCCCCCGAGCCCGCCTAATGGCGACCGCCCCGGCCCTCGACGCCGACGCCGCCCGCCTGCGCGAGCTCGGCTACGAGCAGGAGCTCGACCGGCGCCTGAGGATCTTCGACAACGTCGCCCTGGCGTTCGCCGGCGTGTCGCCGGTCGTCGGGCTCTACGCCGTCGTGCTGGTCGGGACCGTCGTGGCGGGGCCCGCGTGGGTATGGGTGCTCCCGGTCGCGCTGGCGGGGCAGTGCCTGCTGCTCGCGGTGTACGCCGAGCTGGCGTCCGAGTTCCCGATCGCCGGCGGCGCCTACCAGTGGAGCAAGCGGCTGCTCGGCGGCGGCTACGGCTGGCTCGCCGGCTGGGTCGCGATCTGCGCCTACGCGGTGGCGAACACGACCATCGCCTACCTCGGCGCGCCGTGGGCGCTGACCCTGCTCGACGTCGACCCGTCCGCGAACGCCGTCGTCCTGACCGGCACGGTGCTCGTCCTCGTGTGCGGGGCCGCCGGCGCGCTCGGGATCGGCGTCCTCGGACGGGCGGTGAAGGTCGGCATCGGAGCCGAGATCGCGGCGTCCGTGGGGATCGGCGTCTCGCTGCTGCTCGTCTTCCGCGAGCAGAGCCCGTCGCTCCTCACCGACACGCTCGGGGCGGAGGCGCTGTCCGGCGGGTCCACCTTCGCCGCGCTCCTGGCGGCGCTGGCCGTCGGCGGCTGGGTCTTCATCGGCTTCGACGTCGGGGTGGGGGCGGCCGAGGAGACCAGGAACGCCGCCCGGCACGTCCCGCGCTCGATCTGGATCGCGCTGCTGAGCGTGGGGGCGCTCGTGATGCTGAACGCGGTCGCGGCCACGCTTGCGCACCCCGACCCGGCGCAGGTCGTCGCCGGCGAGGACCTCGATCCCGTCACCACCGCGGTGGTCACCTCCTTCGGGTCGTGGTCGGCCAAGCCCTTCGCCGCGGTGGTGCTGACCGCGTTCCTGGCGTGCGGCATGGCCGCCCAGGCGCTGACGGCCAGGACGATCTTCTCGCTGGCCCGCGACGGCGTGCTGCCGGCCTCGCGGCTCCTGCGCTCCGTCGACCGCCGGAGGACGCCGATCGGAGCCATCGCCGCGACCACCGCGGTCGCCTGCCTCGGCCTGCTGCTGGGGTTGAACTCGGCAGCGGTCGGGAGCCTGATCGCGTTCGGCACGGCCGCCATCTACGTGTCGTTCCTGATGACGGCGCTGGCGGCCCTGGTCGCGCGGGCCCGCGGCAGCTGGGTGCCGGGCGGCCTTGTCAGGCTCGGCCGGGCCGGCCCCGTCGTGAACGTCCTCGCCGTCGGCTGGCTGGCCTTCGAGACGGTCAACGTCGCCTGGCCGCGCGAGTCGCTCGCCCCGCCGGGCGCGCCGTTCTACCAGGTGTGGGCCGCGCCGATCGTGCTGGCGGCGATCGCGACGGTCGGGGTGGGCTACCTGCTCGTCGCGCGCCCTCACGAGGCCGCCGCTCGCCCGCACGAGGACGGGCGGCGCGACCCGGTCCTGGAACGGCCGGCGCCCGCCGAGTAGGCGGGCGCCGGGGCTTCCAGGGGTCCTCCTTCCTACGCGCGGGCGGGGAGGGGCCGCAGGCTCTCCAGGAGCTCCTCCCCCTCGATGTCCACGTCGGGCACGACCCGGTCGAGCCGGCGCGGCAGCTTCCACGCGCTGTGCCCGAGCAGCGCCATCACGGCGGGCACGAGCGTCATGCGCACCACGAACGCGTCCGCGATCACGCCGAACGCGAGCGAGAGCCCGATCGACTTGACCACCGGGTCCGGGTCGAGCAGGAAGGCCGCGAACACCGCGGTCATGATCACCGCGGCGGCGGTGACGACGCGGCCGCTCTGGCCGTAGCCCTTCACCACCGACTCGACGGGCTCGCCGGAGTGGACGTACGCCTCGCGCATGCGGGACACGAGGAAGACCTCGTAGTCCATCGCCAGCCCGAACAGGATGCCGATCAGGAGCACCGGCAGGAAGCTGACGATCGGCCCCGCCTGGGCGACCGCGAACAGGTCGGCCATGTTGCCGTCCTGGAAGACCCAGACGACGGCGCCCATGGACGCCCCGATGCTGAGCAGGAAGCCGCCAGCCGCCTTCAGCGGGACGAGCACCGAGCGGAACACCACCATGAGCAGCAGCAGCGCCAGCCCGACCACCACGGCGACGTACTTCGGCAGCGACGCCGCGAGCTGGTCGGCGGTGTCGATGTTGAGCGCCGTCGTCCCCGTGACGTAGACGTCGAGGCCGTACCGCTCCGGGATCTCGCCGGCCTTGCCGCGCACGTAGTCGACGAGGTCGCGGGTCTCGTCCGACGCCGGACCGGTCTTGGGCGTGACGAGCGAGATCGTGACGTCGCCGCGCTCGTTCTGCTGGGGCGGCGAGACGGCCGCGACGTTCGGGACCTCGCGGAGCCGCTCGGTCACCTTGGTCGCGATCTCCTCCTGCTGCTCCTTCGTCGCGTCCGGCGCGTCGACGACAACCGTCAGGACGCCGTTGAACCCGGCCCCGAAGCCCTGGCTCAGCAGGTCGTAGGCGCGACGCTCCGTGTTGTCGGTCGGCTTCGACCCGCCGTCCGGCAGGCCCAGCTTCATGTGCGTTGCCGGCACCGCGGCGGCGCACAGGAGCGCGAGGCACGCGACCGCGACGGTGCGCGGCCGGCGGGTCACGAACCTGGCGTAGCGCACGCTGGCCGTCTCGCGCCCGGGCCTCCGGCCGCGCGGCCGGAAGGCGAGCGCGCGGTTCTTCCGCACGATCCGCCCGCCGGCGAAGCCGAGCAGCGCCGGCAGCAGCGTCGTCGCGATCGCCACGGCGACGATCACGGCGCCGGCCGCCGCCAGCCCCATGACGGTCAGGAACGGGATGTTGACCACGGTCAGCCCGACGAGCGCGATCACCACCGTGGCGCCGGCGAACACGACCGCGCTGCCGGCCGTACCGGTCGCCTGCGCGGCCGCCTCACGCGGCTCCAGCCCCTCGCCGACGTTCTGGCGGTGCCGGGAGAGGATGAACAGCGCGTAGTCGATCCCGACCGCCAGGCCCAGCATCGTCGCCAGGGTCGGGGCGGTCTCGGTCAGCTCGAACGCGCCGGTGAGCGCGGTCACGCCCCCGACGGAGATGCCCACGCCGATCATCGCGGTGAGGAGCGGCAGGCCGGCGGCCACGAGCGACCCGAGCGTGATCGCCAGGACCACGAACCCGATCATCATGCCGAGGCGCTCGGAGCCGGCCTCGGCCTCGTCGGTCACGAGCCCGCCGCCGAACTCCACCTGCATCCCGGCCTCCCTGGCCGGCTCGGCGCTCTCCTCGAGCTCCTCGCGCGCCGGGTCGTCGACCTCGTCGGCGGGCATGGGGTAGATCACGTCGGCGTAGCCGATCCGCCCGTCCTTCGAGATCGCCTTCGCGGTGTACGGGTCGACGACCTTCGTGACGTCCTTCGCCTTCCCGGCCCGCTCCGCCGACTCCATGACGGCGGCCTGGTTCTCCGGGTCGGTCAGCTTCTCGCCCGGCGGGGCGACGTACACGACGCGCGCCGACGCTCCGCCGGCCCCCGGGTACTTCTCGGCGAGCAGGTCCTGCGCCTGCTGCGACTCGGTGCCCGGAACCTCGAACTTGCTCGAGAACGAGCCGCTGAGCGTGCTCGCGGCGAACGCCACCAGGCCGAGCGCGAGCACCCAGCCGAGCAGCACCTTGCGGCGGTTGTCGAAGGCCCAGCCGCCCAGGCGATAGAGATACGTAGCCACTTCAACCCTCCTGGAATCGAACTGCGGTCACGCGGCGATCATCCGGGCCCGGCGCCCCCCGGTCATCGGGGGCGGACCCTGAACCCGGACCCTGAGATCGAGGCCGCGCCGGACCCGCCTCGGGCCGCTCCGGCGGCGCGGACGCTCGACCGCCATGCGAACATGTGTTCGTGACCTCCCAGGGCTCCCCGTACGCCAGGCTGAAGCGCGCGATCGCCCGGGGGAACCCCACGATCGCGATGGCCACGGCCGCCGAGCTGCCGCGCGTCCCGCTCGAGGACGCGCTCGCACTGTGCCTCCTGCTGCTCGACCGGGAGCCGTCGCGGTACGAGGCGGCGGCCGTCCGCTGGCACAGCCGCTTCTGCCGCGAGGTCAGGCCGACGATGCCGGACGCCCAGCTCGCGCTGGCGGCCCTCCACGCGCTGCCGGGGCCCGGCGCCGAGGCCGCCGCGCAGTGCCTCGTCTCGCTGACCGAGCGCGCGTCGAACCCCGCCTGCGCCGAGGTCCTCGCCGCCTGGATGGAGCGGAACGCGGAGCTGCCCGGGTGACGCCTCGGAGGTCGCCCTGCCACCACAAGTCGAGCTGCTGGAGCCGCAACAGCCGCTGGAGCGATCCGTAGCATGGGCCCGTGGCAAAATCGAAGGTGCAGATCGCGGCCGAGCACCTGAGAAAGGCGCAGACCGAGGCCGAAGCGGGCGACCTCAGCGATGCAGTCCAGTGGTGCTTCGCGAGCCTCGAGGCCGCGATCGATGCCCTTGCGGAGCCACGCGGCCTGCCGATCGACCAGAAGCACTGGCAGCGCCGCGCCGCAGCGAGCCGCCTCCACGCCGAGGGCGTCCTCCCGAAGGACCTCGCTCCCCTTCACGACAAGCTGAACGAGATCCGCAAGGGCGTCTTCTACGAAGGTGAGGACCCCGACCTGGAGGGCGAGGCCATCGACGACATCCTCTCGGACGTCGAGGTGGCGGTCTCGGTGGCGCGGGGGGAGGCATCGCGGTGACGCCGTCCACCCAGGCGGGAGCCGCGCCGGCGGCGCACGCCGAAGCCTGGATCGAGCGGCTCCGGCGGGATCGGGAGCGGGCGGCTCGGAACCAGACCTCCGAGCTCGCGGCGGTCACGGCGCTCGTCGAGAGGCGTTGCCGCGAGCTCGGCGCGCAGGGATTCGTCCTGACGGGGTCGACGGCACGGGGCCGGCGCACGCCCGTGAGCGACCTCGACTATCACGTGATCGGCCCCCGCCCCGACATCTCCGACCTCGCGGCGGACGTCGACCTCTACGGCGACGATCCGAACGAGTTCGCGACGAAGCTCCGGGAGGGCGACGACTTCGTCCACTGGTCGGTCCGGTGTGGATGTGTCCTGTTCGACGCCGGGCCGATCGAACGGGCGGCCGAGCTGATCGCCGAGTCGAACCTCTGGCCGGACGATGAGCGGAAGCTGCGCCAGGCACGCAGCACGATCGAGTTCGCCGCGCAGATGCTCGCGAGCGGCGACTACGAGGCGGCGCTCGAGCAGACGCGCGGCGCGCTGTCGCTCACCGCGCGGTGGTACCTGCTCCGCAGTCGCGTGTTCCCGCTCGCCCGCGATGAGCTCGGATCTCAGCTAAGCGCCCTAGGGTGCGACCAGCTGGCGGAGGGCCTGCGTCGCTCCATCCACGAACGACCGACGTGTGCGGCGTTGGGTGCGTCGCTCGCGGCCGCCCGGGCGCTCGTCGAGCGGCACGAGTGACGATCGGCGACACGCTCGCCCGCGAGGCGCCTGTCTGATCGAGCATTCCCCCCGATCGGGGGGTCGCGGACGGGATAGGTTCGACAGGTGATCGACCGCAGCCACGTCGAGGCCCAGCTGAGGACCGGCCTGGACGACGGCCTCGACCTCGACGTCGCGGTGGTCGGGGCGGGCGCCGGCGGGCTCTACACGGCCTACCGGCTCACGACCGGCCAGTTCGGGAAGGGCGGTCCGTACAGCTCCGCGCCGCGCGTCAACGTCTTCGAGCTCGGCGACCGCATATGCGGTCGCCTGCACTCGGTCGTCCTGCCCGGGATGGAGATCGCCGGCGAGCTCGGCGGCATGCGGTACATGACGTCGATGCAGATCGTCACGGGCCTGATCGAGAAGGTGTTCGCCAACCAGCTCGAGCACGTCGAGTTCTCGATGGGCGACCCCGCCTCGCACTACTTCTACCTGCGCAAGCAGCGCTTCAAGGCGGACGCCTGGACGAAGGCCCAGAAGAAGGGCAAGCGGTTCGCGACCCGCTACCACCTCAACGAGGACGACGTCGGCCTGAGCGCCGACCAGCTCTTCAGCAAGGTCACCTACGACGTGCTGCGGGCCGACCCGCAGGTGAAGGCCAAGTACGGCAAGAAGCTGAAGCACCCCAGCAAGTGGGAGTGGGACATCCAGCTCACCGCCCAGGACTGGGACGCGATCAAGCCGACGCTGCGCTACGGCTTCCCCGGCCCCTACGAGGGCCGGCTGGTCAACGACCTCGGCTTCTGGAACCTGCTGAAGGACCAGGTCTCGGAGGAGGGGCTCCTCTACCTCGCCGACGCCGGCGGCTACTACTCCAACACGATCAACTGGAACGCGAGCGAGGCGCTCCAGCTCATGGTCGGCGACTTCTTCGGCACGACCGTGAGCTACCGGACGATCGACGGCGGCTACGACCAGGTGCTGTACGCGCTGGCCCAGGCGTTCCTGGAGCAGCCGGACGCGGCGATCTGGTCCGAGAACGGCGTCGTAGGCGTGCGGCCGGCGCCGAAGGGCTCGCCGCGGCGCTACGCGCTGAAGGTCGCGAACCAGCGGTCCGGCGAGGAGTGGACCGTCCACGCCGACGCGGTCGTCCTGGCGATGCCGCGCCGCTCGCTCGAGCTGCTCGACGAGAACCCGTCCTACCTCAGCCTCTACGACGGGCCCGAGGGAGCGACGTTCCGCAAGGCGGTCGCCACGACGATCATGCAGCCGTCGATGAAGATCCTGATGGGCTTCGAGGAGCCCTGGTGGAAGGCCGACTTCGGCGCGACGCCGGGCGAGTCGATCACCGACCTGCCGATGCGCCAGTGCTACTACTTCGGCACCGACCCGCACGACTCGCACTCGCTGTTCCTGTCGAGCTACAACGACATCGACACGGTGTCGTTCTGGTCGGCCCTCGAGCAGGGCGAGCTGTTCCAGCCGCGCTCGACGCAGCTGGTGTCGCAGGCCGCGGTGGACGCGGTCAGCCACCTCCAGGCGCCGCAGGTGATGATCGACGAGGCGATGAACGAGGTGCGCGAGCTGCACGGCCACCAGCCGCACCCGATCCCCGACCCGTACGTCACCTACTACAAGGACTGGGCCCACGACCCGTTCGGCGGCGGCTACCACGCCTGGGACGCGAACGTCTCCGTGCCCGACGTGATGCGCTACATGCGCCGGCCCCGGAAGGACGAGGCGATCCACGTGGTCGGCGAGGCGTACTCCGACCAGCAGGGCTGGGCGGAGGGCGCGTTCTGCGTGGCCGAGCACGTCCTGCGGGATGACTTCAAGCTCGAGTGCCCGACCTCGTGGCTCAGCCCGGACTACTACCTCGGTTGGTGAGCGCACCGGCCGCCCCGTCGTGAGCCGCCTCGGCCGCGACGTCGTGCTCGACTACCTGCGCGAGGCGGGCGTCGAGTTCCTGTTCGGCGTGCCGGGCACGAACGAGATCCCCCTGATCGACGGCACCGCCGAGCGCGGCAGCGGCATCGAGTACGTGCCGTGCCTCCACGAGAACATCGCCATGGGCGCGGCGATGGGCTACGCGTGGGCGTCGGGGAGGCCCGGCGTCGTCGAGCTGCACGTCACGCCGGGCGCCGGCCACGGCGTCGGCAACCTCTACAACGCCTACAAGTCGCACGTCCCGCTCGTGGTCCTCTGCGCGCAGCAGCACAGCGAGCTGCTGCTCCAGGAGCCGGTCCTGTCGTCCGACCTCGTCCGGACCGCCGGCCAGTACGCGAAGTGGGCGTACGAGGTCCGCTTCGCGGGCGAGCTCCCGCTGGTCATGCAGCGGGCGCTCAAGGAGGCGATGACGCCGCCCACGCGGCCGGTCTTCCTGTCGATCCCGTGGGACTTCACGATCGCGCCCGTCGATGCCGCCCCCGCGCGCATCACGCGCGTGGGCCGCCGGTTCGTAGGCGATCGCGACGCCGTGGCCGCGGCGGCCGAGCGGCTGGCGCGCGCGAAGCGGCCGGTCGTGATCGCGGGCGACGCCGTCGGCGCGGCGGACGCGTGGAAGGAGCTCCAGCGCCTTGCCGAGCTGCTCGGCGCGCCGGTCTACGACGAGCCGATGAGCAGCTACATGAACTACCCGAACCACCTCTACAACTGGCAGGGCGAGCTGGCCCAGGACCAGGCGACCCAGCAGGCGACCTTCGCCAAGCACGACGTCGCGTTCCTCTGCGGCTTCAACGCGCAGGCGCACGTCTTCGTGTTCGACTACGCGAAGGGGCCGCTGATCCCGCCGAAGGTTGCCCAGGTCTTCCTGCACGACGACCAGTGGGAGATCGGCAAGAACGGCTACGGCGAGGTGGCCGTCTTCGGCGACGTCAAGGCCACGCTGCCGGCGCTGTGCCGCGCGATCGAGCGCCATCCCGACCGCGACGCGGAGGCGGCGAGCGGGCGCGTCGGGAAGCTTCGGCAGCTCCACGAGAAGCGCGGCCGCGCGGCGTGCGCCTTCGCCGGCGCGCTCGCCGACGGGCCGCCCGACCGGCTGCCGACGGGCGCCGACGTCGCGATCGCGCTGGGCGAGCTCCAGGCCGAGATGAAGGCGCCGCTGATGCTCGCCGACGAGGCGATCTCCGACCAGGACTCGTTCCACCAGTTCTGCCGCTACGAGAGCCCGAACAGCTACTTCAACGCCCAGGGCGGGGCGCTCGGCATGTCGATGCCGGCCTGCATGGGGATGAAGCTCGCGGCCGGCGCGGAGCGGACCGTCGTGAACACCGTGGGCGACGGGACGGCGCTCTTCTACCCGCACAGCTGGTGGACGACCCGAAAGTTCGGCCTGCCGATCCTCTACGTGGTCACCAACAACCGCGAGTACCGGACGCTCCGGCTCGGGCGGCAGGCGATCGAGACGGTCTACGGCAAGAAGGTCCTCGTGGGCGACGCCCCGTACCTGCGGCTCGACGACCCGCCGATGAGCTTCGTGGACCTCGCCGCCCCGTTCGGCATCCGCGGCGCGCTCGTGTCGCGGGTCGACGAGCTCCGCGAGCGCCTGCGCGAGGGGCTCGCGGCGGTCGAGGCAGGCGAGCCGTTCGTGGTCGAGGTGCTGGTCGACCCGTCGCTGGACCCGCCCGCGCCGAAGCCGCGCGCGGACGCGCTGATGGCCTCGCGCGAGCGGGCGGGCGAGGGGCTCGACCCGCGGCTGAGGCACCTCGGCGCGCCCTGAGTGACGCCCGCCCCGGCGGCCCGCGCGCGCCTGCTCCGCGCGCAGCATCCGCGACCGCTGCTACCGTGGGAAGCGTTCGGTCGGGCCAGATGCCCGGCGCAAGGAGTGCAGACGTCTTCGCTGTAGTGGCTCTCGAGCTTCCTCCGCGTTCACGTGGCACGATCAACGGAGGAATCAAAATGGCACTGGGAACTGTCAAGTTCTTCAGCGACGACAAGGGCTTCGGCTTCATCACGCCCGACGAGGGCGGCAAGGACCTCTTCGTCCACCACTCCGCCATCGTGGCGGAGGGCTTCCGCTCGCTTCAGGACAACCAGCGGGTGTCGTACGACGAGGAGGCCGACGCCAAGGGCCCCCGGGCCGTCAACGTCCAGGTCGTCTAGGCCGGCGCAGTCGCCGTGTCGGAGAGGGCCCGCTTCGGCGGGCCTTCCGCTTTTCCGGGGCGGGCTCTAACCTGTGAGGCGGTCGTTCCACTTTGGGTGCTCGTGGCTTCTCGCATCCCCCGTGGCCTTGGACACTAGAAGCCGGTGAGGGAGCAGTCATGAGCGAAGAGACCCCGGCCAAGCGCGGCGAGGCCGCCTACAAGGAGCAGCGGGACGCGATCTCGAAGCGAAACGCCGACACCCGGAAGCGCGCCAAGGCCGAGCGAGAGTCGCGCGAGAGCGTCGTCGACGCCCGGCTCCGCGCGGACGCGAGGCGCGAGGCCGAGCAGCTGCGCGACCTCAACGCCCGCATCGAGGAGCAGCGGACCGGCGCCCCGCGATGACGGAACGACCGCGACGATGGCAGCGAAGGGACCTCGAAGGAGCGTGAGGACATGAAGACGGCGAGGGAGCGCCACGAGGAGGCGCGGCAGGTGAAGCTCGACGAGATCAAGGAGCAGGTCGACAGCGGCTCGCTCGTCATCCGGGAGATGACGAAGGACGAGCGCAAGCGGTTCCCCCCGAAGGAACGGCCGCCCAAGCGCAAGCGATGAGCACCACGCCCGGCGCCCTCCCCAACGATGTCCAGCCGACCGAGAACGAGACGCTCGACCGCGTCGTCCTGACGATCATCACCGCGCTGCCGGTGGTCGCCCTCTTCGTCGTCGGCTGGCAGCTCTGGGAGGAGGCGCTCCACGTGAGCGACCTGATCGTGTTCGGGATCGTCTACGTGCTCACGGGCCTCGGGATCACAGTCGGCTTCCACCGTCACCTGACGCACCGCAGCTTCAAGGCGAAGTCGCCGGTCCGCGCGGTGCTCGCGATCCTGGGCTCGGCGGCGGTCGAGGGCCCGGTCATCTCGTGGGTCGCCGACCACCGCAAGCACCACGCGTTCTCCGACGAGCCGGGCGACCCGCACAGCCCGCACGTCGGTCGCCACGCGGGCGTGCGCGGCGCGCTCCGCGGCCTCGCCCACGCGCACCTCGGCTGGCTCTACGACCACTCGGCCCGCGGCCTGAAGACGCGCTACGCGCCGGACCTGATGAAGGACCCGCTGATCCGCTTCGTCGACCGCACGTTCGTCGTCTGGGTGGCGGCCGGGCTCGCCGTCCCGTTCGCCCTCGGCTGGGCGATCGGCGGCAGCCTCCACGCCGCGGCCACCGGGCTCCTGTGGGGCGGGCTCGTGCGCATGTTCGTCGTGCACCACGTGACCTACTCGATCAACTCGCTCTGCCACTTCTTCGGCCGGCGTACGTACGACACCGGCGACGAGTCGCGCAACCTCGCCTGGCTCGCCCCGCTCTCGTTCGGCGAGTCGTGGCACAACAACCACCACGCGTTCCCGACGTCGGCGGTCCACGGCCTCGGCAAGCGCCAGTTCGACATCAGCGGGCTCGTCATCGCGGGCCTCGAGAAGGCCGGCCTGGCGCAGCGGGTGAAGCGCGTCTCGCCATCCCAGCTCGTCGCCAAGCTCAGCCCCACGGCGAGCTTGCGCCCGTCCGGCGCCATGAGCTCCGGGGGTCGAACGGCCGCCGGATAGCCGATCGTCTGATTCGCCATTGACTCTCTCTGTGAAGTCTCGCCACCCGTGGACCTGAGGGGACACTACTCAAACCCCAGGTTTCAGGCGGCACTAACATCGCTGCACGAGCGCCTCGATGATTAAGTCGTCTACTTCTGAACGACCCTCCACGTGCGTTTCGCCGGCGTTGGGTCTGTCGCGCCGTCTGCACTCGCACGGACCTTGGTGCCTCTTTAGCCCTCGAAGCGGAGCGCGACATAGCTGATCAACCATCACAAATGACCATGGCAAGCTGGACAAGCCGGGCGTAGCGTCAATGCAGCCGCCAATCCACGGTCGCCATTCCGCCGAGACCGAGCGGAGGTGAATGTCCAGGGCTAACCGGCTGGTATCACAAGTGGGGGGCCCGGGCAATGATCATTCGACGGGACGTCGTTCGGCACGCGCCACTTGGCTATCGGTCGCGAATGGATCGCACAGATAGCCAACGAGGAACCATCTTGGGGGCGTCTCCGGCCGCTCGATTGCGTCAAGCGGTGATCACGGCCTTGTGCAGTGTGCTTCTGATGTCCGCCGGACCTCAGTCGCAGGCCATCGCTTCACTGGACGCCCGACCCGTGGCGGGCGCCGCCACCCATCACTCGAAAGCGTCGTCTTCTCGTCCGAGCTCCGT
>DASVQB010000020.1:0-28523 GCA_036389295.1 Thermoleophilaceae bacterium
AGGCCGCGATGCAGGTCAAGGAGGGCGGCGAGGTCGAGGTCGACGAGATCGTCGCGGTGACGATGGGCCCGCACAGCGCCGTGCGCGCGCTGCACAAGGCCGTCTCGCTCGGCGCCGATCGCTCAGTGCATCTCACCGACGAGGCGCTCGCCGGCTCCGACGTCAACGGCACCGGCTACGCGCTTGCCCGGGTCCTGGAGGGAGAACGGCCGGACCTCGTGCTGCTCGGCCAGCAGTCCGACGACGGCGAGTGCTACACGGTCGGCGCCGTCGTCGCCGACCACCTGCGGATGCCGTCGCTCACGCAGGTGATCAAGCTCGACGTGGAGGACGGCGCCCTGCGCTGCGAGCGCCAGGCGGAGTACGGCTACGACACCGTGCTCGTCGACCTGCCGGCCGTGATCTCCGTCGGCGACGCGATCAACGAGCCGCGCTACCCGTCGCTGAAGGCGATCATGGGCGCGAAGAAGAAGCCGCTCGAGACGAAGTCCGCGTCGGACGCGGACATCGAGGCCGGCCGGGTCGGCGCCGAGGGCAAGCGCACCGCGGTCCTCGCGATCAACCCGCCGCCGCAGAAGGAGCCGGGCCAGATCATCGAGGACGAGGACACGAACGAGACCGTCGAGAAGATCGTCGCGTGGCTCGACGAAAGGAAGCTGCTGGCATGAGCGGGATCCTCACCTACGCACTCCACTACGAGGGCGAGTTCAACAAGAACTCGCTCGGCGCGGTCTCCGAGGGCGCCCGGCTCGCGAAGGAGCTCGGCGCCGAGGCGGCCGCCGTGGTCGTCGGCGGCGACGACCTGACCGACGACCTCTGCAAGCAGCTCGGCGCCTACGGCGCGTCGAAGGTCTTCCGGGTGAAGGGCCCCGAGGGCCTCGCCCAGCCGGTCGTCGACGCGATGGCCAAGGTCATCCAGGACAACGACTACGACTACGCGCTGTTCGGCGGCGGCCTGCTCGGCTTCGAGATCGGCGCCGGCCTGACCGCCCGCCTGAACGGGGGCGTGACCATGGAGGTCACCGAGGTCAGGGTCCAGGACGGGAAGCTCGTCGCGGTCCGGCCGATCCTCCAGGACTCGGCGGTGGCCGAGGTCGACTACGTCGGCAAGCCCGGCATCATCATCGGCCGGCTGAACGCCTTCGAGGCCTCCCAGGACGTCGGCGGCGAGGCGACCGTCGAGGACGTCGACGTGCAGCTCTCCGAGTGGTCCACCAAGGCGCGGATGCTGGAGCGCGGCGAGCAGCGCGGCGCCGACGTGAACATCGAGGACGCCGACATCCTCGTGGCCGGCGGCCGCGGGCTCGGCAAGTCCGAGGGCTTCGAGCTGTGCGAGTCGCTGGCCGAGGCGCTCGGCGGGGCCGTCGCGGCGACCCGCGCCGTGGTCGACGCCGGCTGGTACCCGTACGCCGCGCAGATCGGCCAGACCGGCAAGACCGTGGCGCCGAAGCTGTACCTCGCGGCGGGCATCTCGGGCGCGATCCAGCACAAGGTCGGCATGCAGTCGTCCGAGAACATCGTCGCGATCAACAAGGACCAGAACGCGCCGATCTTCGAGTTCTCGGACCTCGGGATCGTCGGCGACCTGAACAAGATCCTGCCGAAGCTGACCGAGGCCGTGAAGGCCAGGAAGGGCGGGTAGCAGAGCCATGTCCGTCACGCCGCTCGACTACCCGCCGAAGGTCGACTCGGCGCGGGAGTTCGTCACCGCGCCCTCGGACCCCGAGGACGAGCGCATCGAGGTCGGCGTCGTGATCGTCGGCGGCGGCCCGGCCGGGCTGTCGTGCGCGATCCGGCTGATGCAGCTCCTCGAGGACGAGCCGGAGCTCGCCGAGAGCCTCGGCGAGGTCCCGGTGGCGCTCGTCGAGAAGGGCAAGACGACCGGGTCGCACCTGATGTCCGGCGCGATGATGGACCCGTCGGCCATGCGCCGGCTGTTCCCCGACATGGACGAGTCGGACTGGCCGACGTTCGGCACGGTCGGCAAGGACTCGGTCTACCTGATGACCAAGCGGCGGGCGATCCCGCTGGTGCCCACGCCGCCGCCGTTCCGCAACCACGGCAACTACGTAACCTCGGTCGCCCGGCTCGGCCGCTTCCTCGGCGAGAAGGCGGAGGAGGCGGGCGTGTACATCCTCCCGGAGACCGCCGCCGCGAAGCTGCTGGTCGAGGACGGCGTGGTCCGCGGCGTCCGCACCGGCGACAAGGGCCGCGGCCGCGACGGCGAGGAGCTGTCGAACTTCGAGCCGGGCTCGGACCTGATCGGGCGGGCGACCGTCCTCGCCGAGGGCACCCAGGGCCACCTGACCGGCGCCGCGATCTCGCACTTCGAGATCGGCAGCGACGAGCCGCCGCAGTGGGAGCTCGGCGTCAAGGAGGTCTGGGAGGTCAAGGAGCCGCTCGACCGCGTGATCCACACGATGGGCTGGCCGCTCCGCCTGTCGGCCAAGTACCGCGAGTTCGGCGGCAGCTTCATCTACCCGATGGGCGACGACAAGGTCTCGATCGGGTTCGTGGCCGGCCTCGACTACCGCGACGCGACGTTCTCGGTCCACGACGTGCTCCAGGAGTTCAAGCAGCACCCGATGGTCAGGAAGATCCTCGAGGGCGGCAAGCGCGTCGCCTGGGGCGCCAAGACGATCCCGTCGGGCGGCTACTGGGCGATGCCGAAGCAGGTCTGGGCGCCCGGCATGGCGCTCGCCGGCGACGGGGCGAGCATGGCGAACGTCTCGAAGCTCAAGGGCGTCCACCTGGCGATGCACGCCGGCATCCTCGCCGCCGAGGCGATCGTCGAACGCCTCAAGAGCGGCGACGCGACCGACCTCTCCAACTACCAGGAGAAGATCGAGGGGAGCCAGATCGAGCAGGAGCTCCACCGCACCCGCAACCACCGGCAGGTCTTCGCCAGGGGGTTCTTCGTCGGCGGCATCCTCGCCAACATGCTCGAGATCTCCGGCGGCCGCTTCCCGCCCGCCAAGTTCC
The DNA here is from genome assembly GCA_036389295.1 of Thermoleophilaceae bacterium. Taxonomy (GTDB): domain Bacteria; phylum Actinomycetota; class Thermoleophilia; order Solirubrobacterales; family Thermoleophilaceae; genus AC-37. The sequence continues at coordinate 2,983 of DASVQB010000020.1, forward strand.
ACACCCACGACGACGCCTCCGTGGACGTCTTCATCGGCGAGCGCGACAGGTCGTACCCGAAGCCCGACGGCAAGTACACGTTCGACAAGCTCTCGAGCGTCTTCGCCACCGGCAACGCGACCCGCGACGACGCGCCGAACCACATCCGGATCCAGAAGGAGGTCCCGGCCGAGCTGGCGCTCATGTGGCGGAACATGTGCCCGGCGCAGGTCTACGAGCTCCCGGACGACGCGCTCGAGAAGCTGTCGAACGGCCGCGAGGAGCTGGCCGGGCAGACCGTCGACCTCCAGATCACGCCGTCGAACTGCGTCCAGTGCGGGGCGATCACCGCCAAGGGCGGCCGGCTGACCCCGCCCGAGGGTGGGGACGGCCCCAACTACCAGGTCACCTAGGCGGCTGCGAACCGTCGGCGCGTAACCGCGCCGACCCCACCGGGATAGTTCCCGCATCGCCCGCCGGTCCCGCAACCTCCCCCGCCGCGCGTCGGTCGTCGGCGCCGGGTCGTTCGGCACCGCCGTCGCCGTGCTCCTCGAGCGCGCCGGGATGCGGACGACGCTCCTGTGCCGGACCGCCGAGCAGGCGCGCGAGATGGAGCGGAGCCGCGAGAACGCGCGCTACCTGCCCGGCGTGCGGTTGCCGGACCGGCTGAAGGTCCGCGCGCTCGCGGGCCGCGACGACCAGTTCCACCGCGCCGACCTCGTGTTCGTCGCCGTGCCGTCCGCCGGGATCGGGACGGCGATCGCGGAGCTCGAGCGCCAGGGGGTCGCCGGGCACGCCGGCGTGGTCTCGCTCGCGAAGGGGCTCGTCCCGCCGGACGGGACGCCGCCCACCGAGGCGCTCGACCGCGCGTTCGGCCCCGAGCGGGTCGCGTGCGTCGGCGGCCCCGCGCACGCGCGCGAGATGGTCGAGGACGGGGCCGGGCTGATCTGCGCGTCGCAGCCTCCGCTCCTGGCGGAGACGGTCGCGGGCGTGCTGCGCCGGGCCGGCGTCGTCTGCGCGGTGTCGAGCGACCCGGTCGGCGTCGAGCTGGCCGGCTGCGCGAAGAACGCCGCCGCGCTGGCGGCCGGCGCGACCGAGCCGCTCGGCCTGAACGCGGCCGGGATGGCCGCATCGGACATCTTCGGCGAGGTGCTGGCGCTCGCGGTGGCGCGCGGCGGCCGCGCCCGCACGTTCCTCGGGCGGGCCGGCGTGGGGGACCTGGTGGCGACCGCCCTCGCGCCCACCTCGCGCAACCGCAGCGCCGGCGAGCTGCTCGCCCAGGGGGTGCCCGGCGCGGAGATCCCGGACCGGCTGGGACAGGCCGTCGAGGCGCTCGAGACGGTCCCGCTGCTCGCGCGGGCGATCGAGTCGGCGGGCATCTCGGCTCCGATCACCGCGGCGCTGGCGAGGCTGATCGAGGGCAGCATGCCGCTCGAGGACTGGGTCGGCCTGGTCCGCGCGGCCGAGCCGGCGCCCGCCCGGCCCGAGCGCGGCACGCGCGGGTGGTGGCGCCGCCTGCGCGCCCGCCTGCGCTCGTGGCTGCGGCCGAGCCGGGCCCGGACGCGGGGCGCGGACGGGCTGGACGCGGCGAACTAGACTCGAAGCCATGAAGGCGGACATCCACCCCGAGTACGTAGAGGCCAGCGTCCGCTGCACCTGCGGCAACGAGTTCACGACCCGCTCCACCAAGCCCGAGCTGCACGTGGAGATCTGCTCGAACTGCCACCCGTTCTACACGGGCCGGCAGAAGCTCGTGGACACCGGCGGCCGGGTGGAGCGGTTCCGGCGCCGCCAGGCGCGCAGCAGCCGCGGCTGACTGCCGCGCCGAGCCCGCTCCCAGACCGCAACTCCGCAACCGCGGCGATGTTCTGAGATTGCCATGGCACTGCGCCCCGGACTCGCGATGCTGGCCGGACTCGCCGTGCTCGCTGGCACGGCGGCGACCGCGTCCGCGGTCGGGTCGGCCGCGTCCGACGGCGCGGCGAACGCGAGGGTCGTCGCCTGCGCGACCGGCGACGCGCCGGAGAAGCGGCTCGCCAGGTTCGAGGGCCGCATGCGCGCGGTGAAGGGGACGTCCCGCATGTCGATGCGCTTCCGCCTCGTCCAGAAGGGGACCGGCGGCTCCGCCGCGCAGCAGGTCTCCGACCCGCTGCTCGGCCGCTGGCACCGCTCGCGGGCGGGCGTCGACCGCTTCGTCTACGACCAGACCGTCAAGGGCCTCGTCACGGGCGCGACCTATCGCGGCGTCGTCCAGTTCCGCTGGCACGACGGCGACGGCGACGTGATCCGGCGCGCCGAGCGGACGACCGGCGACTGCGTCCAGGACGGCGACCTGTCGAACCTGGTCGTCTCCTCGATCAAGTCGGGCCGCGGCAGCAAGCCGGGCACGGCGCTCTACTCCATCGCGGTCGCGAACACGGGCGCCGGCGAGGCCCCGGCGTTCGGCGTGGCGCTCTTCCTCGACGGCGCGGTGGCCGACTCCCGGACCGTGGACGGGCTCGAGCCCGGCGAGAGCACGGTCGTGAAGGTCGCCGGCCCCCGGTGCACCCGGATGCGCGCGGTCGCCGACCGCGGCGACCTGGTGCCCGAGACCGTCGAGGACGACAACGACCTGCGCGCGCGCTGCTGACGCACCGGTCTCCTTCCTCACGGCGAGGCGCCGGACCGCCGATAGCATGACCGCATGAGCGAGCCCAACCTCCAGGCCAGGCGCGACGCGCCGATCGGAGGCCAGGCCGTCCTCGAGGGCGTGATGATGCGCGGCGTCTCGACGTGGTCGGTCGCCGTCCGCAAGCTCTCCGACGAGCAGCTCGCGCAGGGCGAGGACCGCGACATGCGCGAGGCGGCCCGCGGCGAGATCGAGGTGGTGTCCGAGCCGCTCGTCTCGTGGGTCAAGCGCCACCGGCTGCTGAGGCTCCCGATCGTCCGCGGCGTGGTCGCGCTGGCGGAGTCGATGAAGATCGGCTTCAAGGCGCTCGGCATCTCGGCCAGCGCGCAGGCTCAGGAGCAGGACGAGGAGATCGGGCGCGGCCTCTGGGTCGGGACGATCGTGATCTCGATCGCGATGGCGGTCGGCCTGTTCTTCCTGCTGCCGGTCGGCATCACGAGCCTGATGAAGGACACGCTGCCGAACTCCGTCGTCTTCGTGCTCGTCGAGAAGCTGATCCGGATCTCGATCTTCCTGCTCTACCTGTGGCTGATCTCGCGGATGCGCGAGCTCCAGCGCGTGTTCGAGTACCACGGGGCGGAGCACAAGACGATCTCGTGCTACGAGGCCGGCCTGCCGCTCACGCCGGAGAACGCGAAGCAGTTCTCGCGGCTCCACCCGCGCTGCGGGACGAGCTTCCTGCTGATCGTGATGATCGTGGCCATCGTCGTGTTCGCCCCGCTCGGCACGCCGGCGTGGCCGATCCTGTTCGCCTCGCGCGTGATCGGGATCCCGCTCGTCGCCGGCCTGGCGTTCGAGGTGATCAAGCTGTTCGGCCGCAAGCGCGACAAGCGCTGGGCCCAGCTCCTGATGGCGCCGGGGATGCAGCTCCAGAAGCTGACGACTCGCGAGCCGGACCTCTCGCAGCTCGCCGTGGCGATAGCGGCGCTCGAGGCGGTCCTGGCGGTGGAGAACCCGGAGCAGGCGACCGAGGAGGACCGGGTGGGCATGGAGGTCGTCGCCTAGCCCGACGTCTACCCTCGACCCCGTGGTCGAGCGGCTGGTCGAGCAGATCGAGAGCAGGTTCGCGGAGCTGTCCGCGCAGATGGCCGATCCCGAGGTGATCGGGGACCGCGAGCGGTACGCCGAGGTCGGGCGCGCGTACAGCGGGCTCGAGGCGGCGCACGAGCTCGCGGTCGAGTACCGCAGGGCCGCCGACGACGCCGCCGGCGCGCGCGAGCTGCTGACCGAGGACGGCGACGACCCGGAGCTGCGGGAGCTGCTCGCGACCTCGGAGGCGCGGCTGGGCGAGCTCGAGGAGGAGATCCGGCTCGCGATGGTCGAGCCCGACCCGAACGACGAGAAGGACGTGATCGTCGAGGTCAGGGCGGGCACCGGCGGCGACGAGGCGGGGCTGTTCGCCGGCGACCTCTACCGGATGCTCGCGCGGTACGCCGAGCGGCGCGGCTTCAAGCCGGAGCCGCTCGCCGCGAGCGACGGCGAGTACACGTTCGCCATCCGCGGCCGCGGCGCCTACAGCGTCTTCAAGCACGAGGGCGGCACGCACCGGGTGCAGCGCGTGCCCGAGACCGAGTCGCAGGGCCGCATCCACACCTCCACCGCCACGGTCGCGGTGCTCCCCGAGGCCGAGGACGTCGACGTGCGGATCGACCCGGGCGACCTCCAGGTCGACGTCTACCGCTCGTCCGGGCCCGGCGGGCAGTCCGTGAACACGACCGACTCGGCCGTCCGCATCACGCACAAGCCGACCGGGCTCGTCGTGTCGATGCAGGACGAGAAGTCGCAGCTCCAGAACCGCGAGAAGGCGATGCGCGTGCTGCGCGCTCGGCTCTACGAGATGGAGCTCGCGGCGCAGCAGGCCGAGCTGTCGGCGGAGCGCCGATCGCAGGTCGGGACCGGCGAGCGCGCCGAGAAGGTGCGCACCTACAACTTCCCGCAGGACCGGGTCACCGACCATCGCGTGAAGCTCACCCGCGGCAACCTCCAGGGGGTGCTCGCCGGCGAGCTGGACGAGCTGACCGCGGCGCTCGAGGCGGACGAGAAGCGCCGCAAGCTCGAGTCGGGCACGCTCGTCGAGGGGTGAGCCGGGGCGTGGCCGCGCCGGCGGTGGCCGCGCGCGACGCGGTGGCCGCGGCGACCGACGCGCTGCGGGCCGCCGGCTGCGACTCGCCGCGGCTCGACGCGGAGCTGCTGGTCGCCGAGGCGCTCGGCGCCCCCCGCGAGCGGCTCCACCTCGACCCGGACGCGCCGCTCGACCCTGCCGCGACCCGGCGCGCCGCGGAGCTGGTCCGCCGGCGGGTCGCGCGCGAGCCGCTCGCGTACGTGGTCGGCCGCAGGGGCTTCCGCCGGATCGACCTGGCCGTCGACGCGCGCGTGCTGGTGCCGCGCCCGGAGACGGAGCTGCTCGTGGAGGTCGCCGCCGAGCGGCTCGCGCGCGGCGCGCACGTGCACGACGCCGGCACGGGCTCCGGGGCGGTCGCGCTGGCGATCGCGCACGAGCGGCCCGACCTCCGCGTGACCGCGTCCGACGCCTCCGCGGCCGCGATCGAGGTGGCGGAGGCGAACGCGGCGCGGCTCGGGCTGGAGGTGGAGCTGGCGGTCGCGCGCGGCCTGCCCGCGACGGCCCGCGACGCCGACCTCGTGGTCGCGAACCTGCCGTACGTGACCGAGGCCGAGTGGCCGGCCCTCGCGCCCGAGATCCGCCTGTTCGAGCCGCGCGATGCGCTCGTCGCGGGGGCCGACGGCCTCGACGCGATCCGCGAGCTGGTCGCGGCCGCGCCCGCCGGCCTGCCGCTCGCGCTGGAGCACGCGCCGGCCCAGGCCGCCGCGGTGAGGGCGATGCTCGACGAGCCGCGCACGCACGAGGACCTCGCCGGCCGCGAGCGGGTGACGGAGGGCCGCGCCCCTTGACGCCCGACGACGTCGCCGCGTTCGACGCCGCCCTCGCGGCCGGCGGCGTCGCGCTGTTCCCGGCCGACACGGTCTACGGCCTCGCGGCGGCGGCCGGCTCCCGCGAGGGCGTCGAGCGCCTGTACCGGCTGAAGGGACGCGCGCCCGACCGCCCGGCGGCGGTCATGTTCTTCGACCTGGAGCGGGCGCTCGCCGCCCTCCCCGAGCTCGGCCCGCGCACGCGCGAGGCGCTCCGCCGCGTGCTGCCCGGCGCCGTGACGGCCGTCGTGCCGAACCCCGCCGGGCGGTTCCCGCTCGCGTGTCCCACCGACCCCGCCCGCCTCGGCGTCCGCGTGCCGCGCCTCGACGGCCCGCTCGAGCCCCTGACGGCCGCCGCCGGGCCGGTCCTCCAGTCGAGCGCCAACCCGTCCGGCGGGCCCGACCCGCGGCGCCTGGAGGACGTCGAGCCGTCGATCCGGGAGGGCGTCGACGTCGCCCTGGACGCCGGCCCGCTGCCCGGCGTCGCGTCCACGGTCGTCGACCTCACGGCCTACGAGACGACCGGATCGCACGCCGTCCTGCGGGAGGGAGCGGTCCCCTCGGAGGCCCTGAGTCGGCTGATCTGAGCTCTCCTTCCCCCACTCGGGGGAGTTCTTTCGGGCGACAACTTGCAGGGGAACAAGTTTTCCGCGCGCGTTCCGCGGAAACATTGTGCTTAAACGACAGCTGCCCCCGCCCTGGGAAGGCGCGCCGGGATCATCCGGCGTTAGTGGGGTCGCAGGAGGGACGACCAGCCAGGACCGGTACGCGACGCTGTTCGCGACCGCTCCTAGACGAGTGTTCGAGTTTTCGCCCGGGCGATCGGGGTGATCGTTCGTGAGGCACGGAACCATGCCGAGGCGAGGGCAACATCGTCGTTTCGATCAGGCCGAGGCGGTCGCGTCGACCCCTGCCCTCGAGAGCGGCTACGCGGCCCTCGTCCTCGAGCGCCTCGCCAAGCAGATCTGCCGCGTCGCGAGCGTCGAGATGTCGTGCATCTTCGTCCGCGACCGCAAGGACCCCCGCACGGTCATCGCCGCCGCCGGGCACGGGATCCCCTGGGAGCTGCTCGGCGGCCGCTTCGGCGCCGACGAGGGCCTCATCGGCCAGGTGCTGGCCGACGGCGCCCCGATCCTCGCGCAGGAGTTCTCCGAGCTCGTCGGACCGCTCGACGCGGCGGTCGGAGCCGGCTGCATGGGCGCCGCCGTCCCGGTCCGGTGGAACGGGTCCGTCGGCGGCGCGCTGTCCGCGGGAAGCTGCTCGCCCGGGCGCAGCCTCGGCGACGAGGAGCTGTTCCTGCTGGCCGAGCTGGCCGACCTCGCCGCGGCCGCTCTCGAGCACGCCGACAGCCGGCGGCAGTTCGACGACCTCATGAAGGCCCACGTCGAGGCGCTCGCGGCGGCGATGGACATGCGCGACCGGCGCACCGCCCGCCACTCCGAGGACGTCGTCCGGCTCGCCTGCGCGGTCGGGCGGCTGCTCGGGCTCGAGCCGGCGTCGCTCGTCGAGCTCGAGTTCGCCGCGCGCCTCCACGACGTCGGCAAGATCCGGGTCCCCGACGCGGTCCTCCACAAGCCCGGCCCGCTCGACGACGACGAGTACGAGGTCATCTGCTGCCACGCGGCCTGGGGCGCGGAGACGCTCGCGTCGATCCCGGGACTCGAGGCCGTCGCCACGATCGTCCGCTTCCACCACGAGCGCTGGGACGGGCTCGGCTACCCCGACCGGCTCGGCGGCGCGCGCATCCCGCTGGCCAGCCGGATCATCTCCGCGTGCGACGCCTTCGCGGCGATGGTCGCCGACCGGCCCTACCGCCGCGCCATGACCGGCGGGGACGCCCTCGACGAGGTGTGCGCCAAGGCGGGCACGCAGTTCGACCCCTCCGTCGTCGACGCGCTCGTCGAGGTCGTCGGACCGAGCTAGGAACCTTCCCCACAACGGCGCCGGCGCCTTTTCCCCTCGGGGCGCCGGCGCCCCTTCATCGCGCGGACGGGGCCGCCGCCGCCGCCCCTCGCGGCGCGCGCGACCCCGCCGCCGCCGCTGGTACGGTGGAGTGCATGAGCGATCTGCCGCCCGACTTCCAGACGAGACCCGTGGCGGAGGTCGATCCCGAGATCGCGCAGGTCCTCGAGGACGAGCTGCGGCGCCAGGACGCGACGCTCGAGATGATCGCCTCGGAGAACTTCGTACCCCAGGCCGTGCTCGACTGCCAGGGCTCGGTGCTCACCAACAAGTACGCCGAGGGCTACCCGGGGCGCCGCTACTACGGCGGCTGCGAGCACGTGGACGTCGCGGAGCGGCTCGCGGTCGAGCGGGCGAAGGCGCTGTTCGGGGCCGAGCACGCGAACGTCCAGCCGCACGCCGGCGCGCAGGCGAACAACGCCGCCTACCACGCGCTGCTCGAGCCGGGCGACCGCATCCTCGGCATGAAGCTCGACCACGGCGGCCACCTCTCGCACGGGATGCGGATCAACGTGTCCGGCCGGCTGTACGACGTGGCCGGCTACGGCGTCCGCGAGAGCGACTCGCGCCTCGACATGGAGGACGTCGCCCGCGCGGCGCGCGAGCACAGGCCCAAGCTGATCGTCGCCGGCTGGTCGGCCTACCCGCGGCAGCTCGACTTCGCGGCGTTCCGCGAGATCGCCGACGAGGTCGGCGCCTACCTGATGGCGGACGTCGCGCACTTCGCCGGGCTGATCGTCGCCGGGCTGCACCCGTCGCCGATCCCGCACGCCGACGTCGTGACCACGACCGTCCACAAGACGCTCGCGGGGCCGCGCAGCGGGATGATCCTGTGCCGCGAGGAGCTGGCGAAGAAGATCGACTCGGCGGTGTTCCCCGGCCAGCAGGGCGGGCCGCTCATGCACGTGATCGCGGCGAAGGCGGTCGCGCTCAGGATCGCGGCCGGCGAGGAGTTCCGCGAGCGCCAGGCTCGCACGCTCGACGGCGCACGGCGGGTGGGGGAGGAGCTCGTCGCCGGCGGGGTCAACGTGCTCACCGGCGGCACCGACGTCCACCTCGTGCTCGCCGACCTGCGCGACTCTGACCTCGACGGCAAGCAGGCCGAGGACCGCCTTCACGACGTCGGGGTCACCGTCAACCGCAACGCGGTCCCGTTCGACCCGCGGCCGCCGGCGGTCTCGTCCGGGCTCCGCGTCGGCACGCCCGCCCTCGCCACCCGCGGCTTCGGCCCGGACGAGTTCTCCGAGGTCGGGCGGATCATGGCCGCCGCGCTCACCTCCCCCTGGAGCGACGACCTCCGAGCCGAGCTGGCCGACCGCGCCCGCGCGCTCGCCGAGCGCCACCCGCTCTACCCGCAGCTGCTGGCGCGGGCGGCGGCCTGAGGTGACGCGGCTGCCCGGCACGGCGGGCGGCGGCCTGACGTGACGCGGCGCCCCGGCACGGCGCGGGCGGCGGCCTGAGCCGAGCGCTCTTCGAGCTGAAGCGCGTCCACGCGTCGCGCGGCGGCTCGACCGTGCTGCGCGGGGTCGACCTCGACCTCGACGGCGGCGTCACCGCCCTGCTCGGCGCGTCCGGCGCCGGGAAGTCCACGCTGCTGCGGCTGCTGAACCGCCTCGCCGACCCCGACTCCGGCGAGATCCGCTTCCGCGGCGAGCCCGTCACGGCGCTCGACGTGCGCGAGCTGCGCCGCCGCGCGTGCCTCGTGCCGCAGCTCCCCGCGCCGCTGCCCGGCACCGTGGCCGACAACGTGAGCTACGGGCCATGGCTGTTCGGCAAGGCGATCGGGATCGAGCGGCCGCTCCAGCTCGCGGGGCTCTCGCGGCTGTACGCGGACCGCGACGCCTCGCAGCTCTCGGTCGGCGAGCAGCAGCGGGTGATGCTGGCGCGGGCGCTCGCGCTCGAGCCCGAGGTCCTCCTGCTCGACGAGCCGACCTCGGCGCTCGACGACTACACCCGCGCGGGCGTCGAGCGGACGCTGCTCGCGCTCGCGCGCGAGACGGGCGTCTCGATGGTCCTCGTCACGCACGACCGCGCGCAGGCGGAGCGGCTCGCGACCCGCATAGTCGAGCTGCGGAACGGCCGGGTCGTCTGGTGAGCGGCTCGATCGACGTCTCGCTGCTCGAGGTCGCAGGCTCGCTCGTGCTGGTCGGCCTGGCGGCCGGCGTGTCGCTCTGGCGGCGGGCGGAGATCGAGCGCGAGATCGGCGTGGCCGTGCTGCGCTCGTTCCTCCAGCTCACCGCGATCGGCTACGTGATCCAGGCGATCTTCGACTCCGACAGCCTGCTGCTCGTCGCCCTGCTCCTGGCGGTGATGGTGGGGTTCGGGTCGTTCACGGCGCGGAGCCGCGCGCGGGCGGTGCCGGGCGCGCTGCCCGCCATCGCCGCCGCGCTCGCGACGGCGGCCCTCGTGACGATCGGGCTCGTGCTGGCGCTCGGCGTGTTCGACGCGACCCCGCGCTACCTCGTGCCGGTCGGCGGGATGGTGATCGGCAACGCGATGACCGCCGCCGCGGTGGCGCTGAACCGCCTGGCGGACGACGTGCGCGACTCGGCCGGCCGGATCGAGGCGACGCTCGCGCTGGGCGCGACGGCGGGCGAGGCCGCGCGCGGGCTCCTGACGCGCGCGCTGCGGTCCGGCACGATCCCGCTCGTCGACTCGACCAAGACCACCGGCGTCGTCTTCTTCCCGGGCACGATGGTCGGGATGCTGGTCGCCGGCGCCGAGCCGGTCGACGCGGTCAGGCTCCAGCTCGTCCTGCTCTGGACGCTGCTCGGCAGCGTCTCGCTCTCGGCGGTGATCGCGACGACGCTCGGCTACCGCGGGTTCTTCACCCCGGCGCACCAGCTACGCGAGCCGCCGCCGCGCTAGCGCGGCTCGTCCGGCGCCCGCGCGACCCGGACCGCCTCGAACTCGCCGGTCTCGAGCTCGCGCGCCACGCGGGCGTCGACCTCGGCCTCGGCCGGCTCCGGCTCGCCGGCGAGGGTGCTCTCGCGGCGGAGCTGGAGACCGCGGAAGCGCTTCAGCTTGAGGATCTCGAGCACGAGCACGAGGTAGACGCTGGCGGCGAGCGCCAGCAGGCCGAACCCGGCGAGCACCGCGACCCACTTCGCGTCGAAGTGGCCGTGGTCGTCGGAGTAGGGGACGAACCGGAGCGCCAGCGCGAGCGCCGCCAGCGTCAGCGTCCAGCCGTACAGGTAGAGCGTGGTCTTGCGCGGCGAGAAGCCGATGTTCGCGAACCGGTGGTGGAAGTGCCAGCGGTCGGCGCGGTAGACCGGCTGGCGGTACTTGATCCGCTTGGCGATCACGAAGCTCGAGTCGAGGATCGGCACGGCGAGGATCACGAGCGGCAGGGCGAGGGCGATGACCGCGTTCGTCTTGAGCGCGCCCTGGATGACGATCGTCCCGAGCAGGTAGCCGAGCAGGTTCGACCCCGAGTCGCCGAGGAAGATCGTGGCCGGGTGGAAGCCGTGGCGGAGGTAGCCGAGCGCGGCGCCGGCGACGATCAGCGCCAGCACGCCCGCGGACTCGCGGTCGAGCGACAGCGAGATGGTCGCGAAGGTGACCGCCGCGATCGTGCATACGCCGGCGGCGAGGCCGTCGACGCCGTCGATGAAGTTCACGATGTTCATCAGGACGACGAGGCCGAAGGCGGTCAGGCCGTAGGACGCCGCGTCGCCGAGCTCGAGCCGGCCGATGAACGGGATCGTCATCGCGGTCACCCGCACGCCGGCGGCGACCGGGATGGCGGCGGCGAGCACCTGCCCGACGAGCTTGAACTCGGCGCTCAGCTCGAGCAGGTCGTCGGCCGCGCCGACCAGTGCGATCACCGCTGCGCCGACCAGGATGCCGGTCGTCTGCTGGTCGTGCGGGAGGAACACGAGGCTCGCCGTGACGACCGCCGCGAGGATCGCGAGCCCGCCGAGGCGCGGCGTCGGGAACTGGTGCAGTCCGCGCGCGCGCGGCTCGTCGATCGCGCCGATCCGCCAGGCGAGCGCGGCGGCGACCGGCGTCGCGAGCAGCGCGATCACGAGGGCGAGGCCGGCGGCCGCGAACCCGTCGCCGGTGTCAGGCACGGGCCGGCTCCGGTCGGCGTCCCGGCGGGCGGAGCGGCGCGCGCGGCAGCGCGGCGGCCAGGCCCATGACGATCCAGAGGGCGGTGGCGATCCGGTCCACGTTTGCTGGGTGGTCGAGCATGCTGTATCCGGCGAACCCGCCGAGGGCCACCAGCAGTCCGCGGGCGGCCAGGTCGCCGGACAGCGCCGCGTGCAGCGAGCGCCAGATGAGCGCGGCCAGCAACCAGGTCCACGCGAGGAGGGCGAGCGGCCCGGCTTCGGCCCACCAGTTTAGGAGCAGGTTGTGCGCGTGCCGGGACGTGGAGCGCGCGTCGCGCGCGTGCAGCACGTCGCCGAGCCGCCCGAGCCCGACTCCGTACACCGGGTTGTCGCCGATCACCGAGATCGTCTCCCTCCACTCCTGGCCGCGGCCGAAGCCGGCCGCGCCCTCGGACCCGCAGGTGCCGAGCAGGAGGAACGCCGCGACCGCGAGCGCGGCGGCGACGGCGGCGACCTGGCGGCGGTGGCGCGCGCCCGACAGCCACAGCGCGGCGCCCAGGCCGACGAGCGCGAGCACGATGCCGGTCCGCGAGTAGGTGAGCACGAGGCCGAGGGCGGCGAGGCCGAGCGCGAGCGCGAGCCCGCGCCGCAGCGCCCAGCCGCCGGCCAGCAGTGCGATCCCGGCGGCGGCGAGCGGCGCCAGCAGGAGCACGTGCGCCGCGAGCAGGTTCGGGTTGGCGAAGCTGCCCGTCGCGCGGGTGAGCGTGCCCGGCGGGATCGCCGGCGGCGACGTCGTGACCGGGGTGCAGCCGTCGCGGTAGAAGCCGGTCGCCTGGTCCTGCGCCACCTGGGCGACTCCGCCGACCGCCGACAGGCAGACGGCCACGAGGGCCACCGCGGCGAGTGCGGCCCGGGCGTCCGGCCGCGTGCGGGCGACCGCGACCGTGAGGTAGAGGAGCGCCACCGACTCGACCAGGAAGCGGAAGCGCGGCTCGGTGCCCCACTTGGCCGTCGCGACCAGGCCCGCCAGCAGGAGCAGGCCGAGCGGGATCCCCAGACCGGTCGCGAACGGCTCGCGGCGCAGGCCGCGGTCGAGCGCGACGGCCGCGAGGCCGGCCAGGATCAGGAGGCGGGTGAGGTCGAGCTCCACCGGCCCGGCGTCCAGGAGGGCGTCGGCGGGCAGGAAGTCCGCCCCCGTCGAGAGCAGCAGGGCCGCGACGACGAGAAGCGGCAGCTCGGCGGCCGCGCGGCGCAGCGTGTCCGTTCTTGTCATTCAGTCGAGCGTGCCGAGGAAGAGGTCCACGAGGAGATTCGGGTCGCGGCGCTCGCCGCCTGCCTCGCGGTCCTTCTTCTCGAGCTCGACCGACGCGGGGTCGTCCAGCGGCCGCAGCCGTCCCTCGCCGATCAGCGCCTCGTCGACGCCGCCCAGCCGCCCGCGGAAGATCGTGTAGACGGGGGTGCCGAGCGCGACGGCCTCGCGGTTCATGGTGCCGCCCGCGGACACGACCAGGTCCGCCTGCGCGATCAGGCTCTGGGCGTCGACGGCCCCGTCGGGGACGATCAGCGACGGCAGCGCCATGGCGCGGACCTGGTCGCGCTGCGCGTCGATCCGCGGGATGACCACGGCGTGCACGCGCTCGTCGCGGCCCAGCCGGTCGAGGAGCTCGGCGAAGAACGGGTTGTCGCGGTGGTACATCGAGACCTCGGGCGGCGGCCGGAACACGACGACGACGCGCCTCGGGTCGATCCCGAGGCTCGCGACCACCGTCGGGTCCGGCTCGAAGTCGGCGAGGTAGTACTCCTCCTTCAGGCCGGGGTAGCGGACGAGCTTGCGCGGCCCGACGCCGTAGCGGCGCAGCCGCTCCGGCGGGATCCGGTCGGGCACCACCACGCGCCTCGCCAGCCGGCAGCCGATGTTGTGCTGCTGGACGGCGAACTCGTAGTCGAACGTGTTGGCCGCCGGGATCCGAAGGAGGGCGGCCGCGAGCGCGAGGTCGTTCGAGCCGTGGGCGAGGGCGAGGTCGAAGCGGCCGCGGCGGGCGAACCGGGCGAGCGCTGCGGTGCGGCCGGCGAGGGCGAGCCCCTTGCGGAGGCGGCTGCCGCCGCCGTGGCGACCGAACGCGACGTGCTCGATCCCGTGCATCTCGAGCAGCGGGAGGGTCTGGGCGTAGTCGCGGGCCGTCACCGCGACGTCGTGCCCGCGCTCGCGGAGCCGCTCGACGATCGGCCGGAACACGAGCACGTGGGCCGGCGCCGTCATGTCGATCCAGATCCTCACGCGGGCGGGCGATTGTGCCTCAGAACAGCGCCGGCTGCGCGGCCGCCTCCTCCCGCTCGCGCGGCGGCCGGGCCGCCGGCCCGCGACCGTGCCCGGTGTCGCCGAGGTGGCGGCCGCGGCTCGCGAGCGTCCGCGTGGGCCGGGCCAGCGCCCGCATCCGCTCCTGCACGTCCTTCGGGGCGTAGGCGCCGCGGCGGTAGGTCTCCTCGTACAGCGGCACGAGGTCGGGGCGGTGGGCGCGGAGCCAGTCGAAGAAGATCTCGCGGACCTCGCCGCGAAGGTGCAGCGCGATCCCGCCGATGCTCACGGCGCCGGCGTCCGTCGCGATCTCGACGATCTCCCTCACCTGCTCGGGGCGGTCGTTGACGCCCGGCATCAGCGGCGCGATCAGGATGCCCGTGGGTATCCCCGCCTCGTTCAGCTCGGCGACGGCCTCGAGCCGCTTGCGCGGGTGGGGGGTGTGCGGCTCGGTGGCCCGCCATGCCCGCTCGTCGAGCGTCGGCACGGAGAAGCTCGCCGTGACCGGCGCGCGGGCGGCGACCTCCTGGAGCAGCTCCTTGTCGCGCAGGACGAGCGGCGACTTCGTGAGCACCGAGCACGGGTTGGCGAAGTCGCGGAACGCCTCCCAGATCCCCGGCATGAGCCGGTACCGCCCCTCGACCCACTGGTACGGGTCGGTGTTAGTCCCGAGCGCGACGTGCTCGCCCCTCCACGACGGCCGCGCGAGCTCCGCCCGCAGGAGCTCCGGGACGTTGACCTTGACGACGATCTCCCGCTCGAAGTCCTCCCGGGCGTTCATGTCGAGGTACGCGTGCGTGGGCCTGGCGAAGCAGTTGTGGCTGACGACCCCGTTGGCGATGAAGTCGCCGGTGCCGGTGGTGATGTCGTACAGGCGATGACCGCGCCCGAGCGGCTCGATCGAGGCGACACGCAGGTGCGCGGGGCTCGGGCTCTTGACCGCCCGTCCCTCGATGTCCCGCTTGCGGGCGATCGCAGGATCCACGGTGTGGAGGAAGCGCAGGTTCGTGCGCAGGCCCCCGAGGAGGCGGACGCGCCTGAGGCCGTTGGGGCGCCCATGGTCCTCCACGACGAACGGAAAGCCGAGCGCGCGAAGCGACCACGCGATCCAGTCGACGATCTGCGGATCGGTGTTGGAGATCCTGATGCGGCCGGAGAAGCTGCCCTCGGCGTCGAAGATCCCGGCGAGGAATCCCTTGCACCACTCCGTCCGCTGCCCGCGCGGCCACTCGACGAGCTCGGTGATCGCGGCGAAGTCGTCGCGGCGCTGGGTCCGGATCGCCCTCATCGACCGTCTTCCGAGCGTCGGGAAGGCGAACTCCTGCGAGACGATGCCCCGCTCCGTCTCGAGGTAATGCTTCGCCCGCTCGAGCGCCTCGCGGTCGGTCAGCGCCAGCCGGAAGCGATGCAGCCGTCGGCGGCCGCCCTCCGCGGTGACGCGCTCGTACGACGTGAGGCTTCCGTCGCCTCGGATCAGCCCGCACAGGTAGCCGCGCCGGTAGTCGGGCCAGTCCTCGGGCCGCGTGGCGAACCGTCCCGTGCCGATCAGCCTGTCGTTGAGCGTCAGATGCGGCCGCCTGCCGCGCCCCTGCTCGGCGCCGGTCACGTGCTTCCACCCCCGGCTGGTGAGCAGCCGGTGGTCGCCGCTCGCGACGAGCTCCGTACCGTCTTCCAGCGTGACGCGGTAGGCCGGCTTGATCGTCGACCAGTGGTCGAGCACCTGCGTGACCGCGTACCTGCGGTACCTGCCCCGGCGCACCGTGCCGTAGACGTAGTCGCCGGGTCGAAGATCGGCGATCTGGCGGGTGGTTCCGTCCCCCAGCAGGACGGGCGTCTCCGGCCCCAGGCAGTAGGTGCACGCATGCGTGCATCCTCTGTACGGGTTGATCGTCCACCGGAACGGCATGCGCGATCGCTCCGGGACGCGGTTCAGCGCCGACCTGGCGCGCACCTCGTAGAACCTGGTGTCGAGGGCCTCGGGCGCGTCGAAGGTCCGTACGACGGCGCCGTCGCGGAACCCCGGGAGGGCCCTCCGCTCCTGCTCCTCGACGGTCAGCTGGTCCCAGCGCACGAACGCATGTTCGCACACGGAACGGACAGGTGGTCAACTCCTGTGGAAGCCACGGGCAGGTGGGACCGGCCCGCTAGCGCGCCCGGCGACGGGACCGGCGATGACGGAGGTACCGCCCTGCCTCGACTCTCAGGCGGAGGCCGAGGACCACCGTGAGGACCGGTGAGACGATCCGCATCCCCCAGGCGCGACTCGCTCTCCGACCGGAGTAGCCCGCCCAGTAGTCATGGAAGCCCGACCAGTCGACGAGGCTCCACGTGGTCATCGCAGCGAAGAAGAGAGCGCCGGTGAGGACGATCGCCAGGTCGCACCCGATGCCGCCGCCCGACCAGCCGTCGTCCTCGCGATCGCGCCCCACGCCGAGATCTTCCCAGACCGTTCCCACTCGCCAGAGGGGGGGCGATATCGACCGCCCCCCGGAGGGATTCCCCTTCCCCGTCCTAGCGGACCGGCACGAAGCGGCCTTCGGCCATCGTCCGCAGCGCCGCCACGTCCTCGCGGCGGGACACGGACAGCGGCACCGTGGAGCGCAGCTCGTCCAGCACGCGCTCGGTCGTCAGCGCCGTCCGCTCCTGGAGCGCTCCCAGCAGCGACGCGATCACGGCCTGCTCGATCTCCGCGCCGCTGAAGCCGTCGCTCGCCTCGACGAGCGCGCCGAGGTCGAAGGACTCCGGCTCCTGGCGGCGCAGGCGCAGGTGGATGCGGAAGACCTCGGTCCGCTCCTCCGCGTTCGGCAGGTCCACGAAGAAGATCTCGTCGAAGCGCCCCTTGCGCAGCAGCTCGGGCGGCAGCAGCGAGAGGTCATTGGCGGTCGCCACCACGAACACCGGCGCGGTCTTCTCCTGGAGCCAGGTCAGGAACGAACCGAACAGCCGCCGGGAGAGGCCGCCGTCCGAGTCGCCGCTGCCGCCGCCGGACGCGATCGCCTTCTCGATCTCGTCGATCCAGAGGATCGCCGGGGCGCTCGCCTCGGCGGCCTGGATCGCCTTGCGCAGGTTCTTCTCGGTCTCGCCGATGAACTTGTCGTAGAGTCCGCCCGCGTCCAGCTTGAGCAGCGGGAGCCGCCACTCGCGCGCGATGACCTTCGCGGCGAGCGACTTGCCGCAGCCCTGCACGCCCACGAGGAGCAGGCCCTTGGGCGGCTCGAGCCCGAGCTCCGCGGCCTCCGGGCTGAAGCCGACCCGCGCGCGCTCGAGCCAGCGCCGGAGGTTGTCGAAGCCGCCGAGCTCGAAGCGGTTGTCGGCCGGCGGGAAGTACTCGAGCAGGCCCTCCTCCTGTAGCGCCTTCGCCTTGTACTCGCCGAGCCTCGCGAGGTCGTCGCGCGTGAGCTGCCCGTCGTCGATCGCCACGCGGGCGACGGCCTGACGCGCCTGGTTCAGGGTCAGGCCGGTCACGGCCGTGCAGAAGTCGTCGTAGTCGCCCGCCTCGATCTGCACCTCGGCGCGGCGGTTGAGCCTCAGCGAGTCGACGACCGCGGCGATCGCCTCGCGGTACTCGTCGCGGCTCGGGAAGCGCAGGTCGTAGCGGACCACGCGGGGCTCGATCGCCGCCGGCAGCTCCACGGCCGCCTCGACGAGGACGACCGTCGAGAGCCTGGCCGGATCGGAGAAGCGGTCGAGCAGCTCGCGGAAGGCGTGCGAGAGCTCCGGCTTGTCGAGGTAGGCCGAGAAGTCCCGGAGCTCGAACAGCGCCTCCGTCTGGAGCTCCGCGATCGCCGCGAGCGCGCGACCGGGGTCCTTGGTCTCGTAGACCCCCTGTGTGTCGGTAAGGCGCGTGAGGCCCGACGTGATCGACCAGGAGAAGCGCGCCACCCGCAGGTCGGCGGCCACCGCCTGGAGCAGGCGGTCGGCGCGCTCGGGCTCGGCGGTCTCGATCACGATCCCCGGGTGCCGCGAGAGCACCAGGGTCTTGAGGTCGTGGACCGCGCTCGGGGGCGTGGTGACGGTCGTCTCCATGACGACGCCTTCGGCAGCGGGCCGTACCGGCTTTAGGCCGGGCGCGGAAGGGCCGGGTGCGCCCCGGCGCACCGCTCGAAGATCCCCGCTTTGCGGCATTGACTCCCGGCCGACGGGGGTGGATCGTCTCCTCCGGAGCGCTCGCAGCGGGGCGGGCGCGATTACAGGGGAGGGGATGGCCGATGAACTCGGGCATCGAAGTGTTCTTCACCGAGGTGAACCGTCCGTGGTCGAACGCGTCCGCGGGCACGTTCTACCGCGTCAACGTGTACACGCCGGACGGGCCGCAGTACATCGGCAATCCGGCGCCGAACGGGTACGCGTCGATCGACGTGCCGCCCGGTCGCTACGTCGTGACCGGCACGCTCGGCGGCTTCTACGTCAACTTCGACACCAACGAGACGATCGTCAACGTCGCGTGCGGGCAGCGCGTCTGCGTCACCCTGATCCCGCGCACGCTGCACCAGTGCATCTACTGGCTGCGCCTCGCGTTCGAGCAGATCGCCGCTCGCCCGGAGCTCGCGCGCACGGTCGCCGATCGCGCGGGGGAGATGCAGGCCGCGCTGGCCGAGCTCGAGGAGGCGATCCCGGAGGAGAGGCGGATGCCCGGGTTCCTCCACGAGGCCGAGTCGGCGCTGCGCGAGGCGGTCGGCGAGTTCGAGGGCGGCAAGGCCTGAGGTCGCCGCCGGCCGCCTACCGCTCCTCGCCGAAGGCCGTGACGAGCAGCGAGCGCGGGCCGCCCGCGTCGCGGTGCTCGCAGAGGTAGACGCCCTGCCAGGTCCCCAGCGCCAGCCGGCCGCCCGAGACCGGCAGCGACAGGGAGCTCCCGGTCAGCGACGACTTGACGTGCGCGGGCATGTCGTCCGGGCCCTCCAGCGTGTGGGCCCAGTAGTCGGCGCCGTCGGGGACGGCGCGGTCGAACCAGGTGCGGAAGTCGCGGCGGACGTCCGGGCTCGCGTTCTCGTTGAGGGTCAGCGACGCGGAGGTGTGGCGGATGAAGAGGTGCGCGATCCCGACCGCGATCCGCTCGAGCTCCGGGACGGCCGCCTCGACCTCGCCGGTGACGAGGTGGAACCCGCGCGGGCGCGCGTCGAGCCGGACCTCGCGCTGGAGCCAGATCACGCGCGCTCGGCGGCCCTCACGCCGCGCGTCACCCGCTCTCGCGCCGCACGATCGCGGCGACCGACGCGACCACGACCACGGCGCCCGCCACGATCGACGCCGTGACCTCCTCGGACAGGATCGCCCAGCCGAGGAGGATCGCGATCACCGGGTTCACGTAGGCGTACGTGGCGACCTTGGAGATGGGCGCGTGCTGGAGCACCCACACGTACGCGGTGAACGCCACCAGCGAGCCGACCACGACGAGGTAGCCGAACGCGATCAGCGAGTCGGCGGAGAACGCCCCCACGTCGACGTCGCCAGACTCGCCGCGCGCGAGCCCGGCCACCAGCGCGATCAGGCCGCCGAGCATCATCTGGAGCGCCGTCGAGAGGAACGGGTCGGCGGGCAGCGGCCGGCGCTTCGACAGGAACGAGCCGAGCGCCCAGCACGGCGCCGCGAGGAACAGCAGGACGAGCCCGACGGCGCTCTCGACCTCGTCGTTCCCGCCGCTCGGCAGGAGCAGCAGCGCCAGCCCGGCGAACCCGACGGCCACGCCGGCGAGCGTCCCGGGCGCCACGGCCTCGCCGGCGGCGCGCCGGTAGACGACCACCCACAGCGGCACCGAGGCGATGATCAGCGCCGCGAGCCCCGAGGGCACGTCGAGCTCGCCGACCATCACGAGCCCGTTCCCGCCGGTCACGAGCAGCCCGCCGATGATCGCGCACGAGACGAGCTGCTCGCGCGTGAAGCTCACCCGCTCGCGGCCGCCGCGCAGGTAGAGGAACGCGTAGACGATCGCGCCGGCGAACGTGAACCGCACGCCGGAGGCGATCAGCGGCGGCAGGGTCTCGACCGCGACCCGGATCGCCAGGTACGTCGAGCCCCAGACCACGTAGACGATCGCGAGGCACGTCCAGACCTGCCAGGCGGGGGCGTGGCGGTGGGGCGGAGCCGCCGCGTCGACGGCGGCCGGCTCGGGCGAGCCGACCCCCGCGGGGGCGCGCTCCACGAGCCTGGTTCGAGTGAGAGCGCGCATCGGACGATCTTCGCAGCGCGCCCGCGAAGCGCCCAATGAGCGTTGCCGATGGGGTCGATTAGCCGCGCTGATGAGCGGGCCGCCGGGCGGCG
This sequence comes from Thermoleophilaceae bacterium, assembly GCA_036389295.1. Taxonomy (GTDB): domain Bacteria; phylum Actinomycetota; class Thermoleophilia; order Solirubrobacterales; family Thermoleophilaceae; genus AC-37. The sequence goes on from DASVQB010000020.1 coordinate 23,126, forward strand.
CGGCTCAGGCGGCCGGCCGCGCGAACAGCACCGTCTCGTCGCGGCCCGGCGTGAAGTGGTCCAGGTACAGCTCGTAGCCGAGCCCGAGGCCGTCGATCCACGCCGGCAGGTCGACCAGGTCCTCGTCGCGGTGGTACGCGGCGACGGCCAGCTTCGGCCGGAAGCGCCGCAGCGTCCGCTCCGCCCCCCGGAGCGCCGGCAGCTCCGCCCCCTCGACGTCGAGCTTCACGAAGTCGACCCGCTCGAGCCCCCGCTCGGCCACCAGGTCGTCGATCGCGATCGTCCGCACCACACCGCCGCCGGCGGGCGTCCGGTCGCTCGCGCCGATCGAGGTCGACGGCCCGGCGGCCGCGAACTCGAGCTCCTCGCCCGAGGCCGACCACAGCGCGCGCTCGACGACCGCGGCCCGCTCCGCAAGCTTCGGGTTCAGCTCCAGGTTCCGCCGCAGGATCCGCAGGTTCGCCGCCTCGAACTCGACGCACGCGACCGACCCATCCGGCCCGACGGCGTCGGCCAGCCACAGCACCGTGTCGCCCCAGCCGCCGCCGCCGTCGACCGCGACGTCCCCGGCGGCCGGCTCGACGGAGACCGCCCCGTGCCGGTACGCGTACTGCTCGAGCCGGAAGAAGGCGTAGATCCCGAGCGGGTGCGCGTGGAGCCGCACCGGCCCGTTCCGGGCCGCGACCGAGTACCGCCGGAGGTCGATCCCGTACGGCGTCGGCAGCGTCTCGCCCGGCTCGGCGTCGCGGCGCCCGATCCGCGCGCACTCGCGCCACAGCGAGGCGTTCGACAGCGGCAGCGCCACGTGGTGCGGGCCGAGCACGCGGAACGCGAGCAGCCGGACGAGCAGCTCGCGCGAGCGCTCGTCGCCGAGCAGCCTGTAGGTCCGGTCGAGCCCGTCCAGGCGCGACACGAGGTCGGCGAGCGCCTCCGACGCCTCGCCCGCGTCGAACCGCCGCCGCGCGAACCCGGCCCGGGCGCCGAGCCGTGCCGCGAAGTCCTTGAGCCGCCGCCCCGGCGGGTTCGACCACCGGAGCGACACGTCCCAGCCGGTCCCGACTCCGGACACGGCCGAGTGGCAGGCCTCGAGCAGCTCGGCGAACAGGCGCCGCTCGAAGTCGGCGGACGGCGCGTTCCGGTCGCGGGTCACGGGCGGGGCCACTGTAGTCGGCAGCGCACGCCCACCCCGGTCGAGGCAGCCGCCACGATGTTGGCCCGACGGAGCGCCGTTGGATACCCTTCGCGCCCCGCCGGGGGTACGCCAGACGCCGCTTTTCACCGCGGGTCCGTCCCGGCTGGCATCCCTCATGAACGCCGCCGCAGTGCAAACGACGACCGACGCCCCCCTCGCGCGACGCGTGGCCCACAACGTCGACCTGGCGGTGCTCGTCCTCGCGCTGCCCGTGTTCGTCGCGGGCGGCCTGCCGCTGCTCGGCTGGGGCGTCGTGGCCGCGGCGTGGCTCGCCCAGCGCGGCATCCAGGCGATCCTGGCCCGCAAGGCCCTCGGCACCGACCCGCGCCGCGGCACGGCGCTCCTCGCGATGGGCACGTTCGCCCGCATGTGGCTCCTCGCGGGCGCGATCTTCGCCGGGGGCATGGTCGACCGCGAGGCCGGGCTCTCGGCCGCGGTCCTCGCCGTCGTGCTCGTCACCGCCTACCTGACGGCGGCGATCACCAGGCGCTCGTTCGAGCTGCCGGGCGCCGGCGGCACGCGCACGGGGACGCCGTGAGCAGGCGTCGCAAGGCCCTGATCGCGTTCCTCCTCTGGGCGGGCATCACGGCCGCGTTCGTCTACATCGTGGGCAGCGAGGGCAAGAACGAGTCGTTCAAGCCCGTCGACGAGTTCAAGCTCGACCCGTGGATCAAGCTCGACCTCGGCTTCGCGGACATGAGCATCAACAAGGCGGTGCTCTACCTGTTCCTCGCCTCCGGCCTCACGATCCTCACGATGACCTGGGTCGCCCGGCGGATGCAGGAGCGGCCGAACAACGTCCAGACCGGCATGGAGGTCGCCTACGACCTCGCGTTCAACACGATCACCCGGAACAACATGGACGACCGCATGACCCGCCGCTGGTTCCCGTTCGTCGCCACCCTCTTCTTCTTCATCTGGTTCTCGAACATGCTCGGCTACGTGCCGCTGCCCGTGAACACGCACGAGAAGGTCGACGTCTTCGGCCTCGAGCTCCCCGCGCTGGCGCTCTACTCGGCCACGGCCAACCTGTCGATCCCGCTCGTCCTCACGCTCGTCGTGTGGCTCTCGTACCAGGTCGAGGGCGTCCGGGCCAAGGGCGTGATCGGCTACCTGAGGAGCTGGATCCCGAGCGGCACGCCGACCAGGATGCGGCCGTTCATCTTCGGGATCGAGATCATCTCGCAGCTCGTCCGGGTCATCTCGCTCTCGGTGCGACTGTTCGCGAACATCCTCGCCGGCCACATGCTGCTCTTGTTCATGGGCGGCGGGCTGGCCGTCCTGCAGGGCCTCGCCGCGCTCGGCGTGGTGACGCTGCCGGCCGCGCTCCTCTTCTACCTCTTCGAGGTCGGCCTGGTGGCCACCCTCCAGGCGTTCATCTTCGCCACGCTCACGTCCATCTACCTGGGTGAGGCGACCGCCGCCCACGGTCACTGAAAGGAGCATCCCAATGCCCGACATCACCGCACTCCTCGTCCCGCTCGCCCAGGGCGCCCAGCAGGGGGTCACCGACGACGGGCTGAAGGCCATCGCGCTCGGCATCGGCGCGGGCCTCGGCTCGATCGGCGCCGGCATCGGCGTCGGCTTCATCTTCGGCAAGGTGATCGAGTCGGTCACCCGCCAGCCGGAGATGCGCGACGAGATCACGAGCATCCAGTGGCTCGGCTTCGCGCTCACCGAGGCCGTGGCCTTCTACACGTTCATCTTCGGCCTGATCGCGTTCTTCCTCTAGGTGGCCGCGCTGGTCGACATCGCGAGCTTCGTCGTCGCCGCCGCCGAGGGCGGGGGCGGCGCCGCCGAGGAGGACAGCGGCGGCAACTTCCTGGTCAGCCCGAGCCTCGGGCTGATGATCTGGACGCTGATCGCGTTCGGCCTCACGGTCTGGGTCCTGAACCGCCGCGCCTACCCGTGGATCGCGGAGAAGCTGGACGCGCGCCGCCAGGCGATCGAGGACTCGATCGACCACGCCGAGCGGACCCGCAAGGAGGCCGACGAGCTGCTCGCCGAGTACCGCGAGCGGCTGCGCGAGGCGCGCGAGCAGGCGGAGGACATCGTCTCCCGCGCCCGCAAGGCGGCCGACCGGCTCGAGGACGAGGCCAAGTCGGGCGCCAAGCGGACCCACGAGGAGCTGATGGAGCAGACCCGGCGCGACATCGAGCTGGAGACCCAGCGCTCGCTCGACAACATCCGCCGCGAGGTCGCGAACCTGACCGTCGTCGCGACCGAGAAGGTCGCCCGCAAGTCGCTCACCGAGGAGGACCAGCGCCGCCTGGTCGACGAGGCGCTGGCCGAGATCGACTTCTCGGCGCTCGCCGGGTCGACGAGCGGCGGGTCCGGCTCCGGCGGCTCGAACGGGAGCGAAGGGGACTAGTTGCAGGAGATCGCCGACGTCTACGCCCGGTCCCTGTTCGAGGTCGCGCAGGAGCACGACGTCCTCGACAGGGTCCACGACGAGCTCGGCGAGCTCGCGGACGAGCTCGACGGCAACCGCGAGCTCCAGCTGTTCTTCTTCTCGCCGCACTTCAGCTCGGAGGAGAAGAAGGACGGCATCCACAAGCTGGTCGAGGACGCCGACGAGCACTTCGTGCGCTTCCTGGAGCTGCTCGCCGAGCGCCACCGCCTGCCCGTCCTGTTCCGCATCCGGCGGGCGTTCGACGACCTGTGGGCCGAGGAGCGCAAGCTCCTCCCGGTTACGATCACGAGCGCCGTCGAGCTGGACGAGGAGACCGTCGAGCGGATCGGCGAGCGGATCGAGGACCAGACCGGACGGCGCATCGAGCTGACCACGTCGATCGACCCCGCCGTCATCGGGGGGCTGGCCATGCAGGTCGGCAACCTCATCATGGACGCCACCGTCAGGGGCCGTCTCGAGAGATTGAGAAAGGAAGTCGCCAGAGCCGCATGAAGATCAAGCCCGACGAGATCACGAGCATCCTCAAGAGCCGCATCGAGGGCATCGACGACGGCGGCGCGGACCTGTCCGAGGTCGGCACCGTCCTCTCGATCGGCGACGGCATCGCCCGCGTCCACGGCCTCGACAACTGCATGTCGCTGGAGATGCTCGAGCTGCCGCACGACGTCACCGGCCTCGCGCTCAACCTGGAGTCGGACAACGTCGGCGCCGTGCTGTTCGGCGAGTGGGACAAGATCGAGGAGGGCGACCAGGTCAAGCGCACGGACCGCCTGCTCCAGATCCCTGTCGGCGAGGCGCTGCTCGGCCGCATCGTCGACCCGCTGGGCAAGCCGCTCGACGGCCGCGGCGAGGTGAAGACGGAGGAGTACCGGCCGGCCGAGTTCAAGGCGCCCGGCGTGGTCCAGCGCCAGCCGGTCGAGGAGCCGATGCTGACCGGGCTGAAGCCGATCGACGCCATGACCGCGATCGGGCGCGGCCAGCGCGAGCTGATCATCGGCGACCGCCAGACCGGCAAGTCGGCCGTCGCGATCGACGCGATCATCAACAACCGCGACAAGGACCTCGTCTGCATCTACGTCGCGATCGGCCAGCGCATGTCCACCGTCGTTGCGGTCGCCGAGACCCTGCGCGAGCACAAGGCGCTCGACAACACGATCATCGTGGCGGCGCCCGCCGACGAGGCCGCGCCGATCAAGTTCATGGCCCCGTACGCCGGCTGCGCGATCGGCGAGCACTTCCTCTACAACGGCAAGCACGCCCTCTGCGTCTACGACGACCTGACGAAGCACGCCTACGCGTACCGCCAGATGTCGCTCCTGCTGCGCCGCCCGCCCGGCCGCGAGGCCTACCCGGGCGACGTGTTCTACCTGCACTCCCGCCTGCTGGAGCGGGCGGTCAAGCTCAACGACGACCTGGGCGGCGGCTCGCTCACCGCGCTGCCGATCATCGAGACGCAGGCGGGGGACGTGTCGGCCTACATCCCAACCAACGTGATCTCCATCACCGACGGGCAGATCTTCCTCGAGCCCAAGCTCTTCTACTCGGGCGTGCGGCCGGCGATCAACGTCGGCATCTCGGTCTCGCGCGTCGGGGGCAATGCACAGCCGAAGGCGATGAAGAAGGTCGCCGGCAAGCTGCGGCTCGACCTCTCGCAGTACCGCGAGCTCGAGGCCTTCGCCCAGTTCGGCTCCGAGCTCGACGCCGACACCCAGCGCACGCTGGCCCGCGGCGAGCGCCTCGTGGCCACGCTCAACCAGAAGGAGCGCAACCCGATGCCGGTGGAGGACCAGGTG
>DASVQB010000021.1:0-171414 GCA_036389295.1 Thermoleophilaceae bacterium
AGTTGGCGTTGAGGATGGCGATCTCGGTGGCGCGGGTCAGGCCGGCCGCGCCCATCAAGGCGATGTAGGCCCAGGAGATGGGCAGGATGCTGGCACTCCCCCACGGCGCCGCCGACACCGGACCGATGGCCCCATCGCCACTGCCGGTGTCGATCACCGGATGGCCGGGCAGGAACGGCGCCAGGTGGGCGGCGCAGCAGATCGGCCCCATGCCGGGGCCGCCGCCGCCGTGCGGGATGCAGAAGGTCTTGTGCAGGTTGAGGTGGCAGACGTCGGCCCCGTAATCGCCGGGCCGGCAGAGCCCCACCTGGGCGTTCATGTTGGCGCCGTCGAGATAGACCTGCCCGCCGTGCTCGTGGACGATGTCGCAGATCTCGCGGATTCCCGCCTCGAACACGCCGTGAGTCGAAGGGTAGGTCACCATCAGCGCGGCCAGCCGGTCGCGGTGCTGCCCGGCCTTGGCCCGCAGGTCGGGGAGATCGACGTTGCCGCCCGCGTCGCAGGCCACCGCCACGACCTTGAGGCCGGCCATCACCGCCGAAGCGGGATTGGTGCCATGGGCGGAGACGGGGATCAGGCAGACGTCCCGGTGCCCCTCGCCGCGCGCCTGGTGATAGGCGCGGATCACCATCAGGCCGCTGTACTCCCCCTGCGAGCCGGCGTTGGGCTGCAGCGAGCAGGCGTCGAAGCCGGTGATCTCGCAGAGCCAGCTCTCCAGGGTGCGGAACAGCTCGCGGTAGCCCGCCGTCTGCCGCACGGGGGCGAAGGGATGGATGGCCGCGAACTCGGGCCAGGTGATGGGCGCCATCTCGGCCGTGGCGTTGAGCTTCATGGTGCACGAGCCGAGCGGGATCATGGAGGTGGCGAGCGACAGGTCGCGCCCCTCCAGGCGCTTGATGTAGCGCAGCATCTCGTGCTCGGTGTGGAAGCTGTTGAACACCGGATGGGTCAGGAACTCCGACGTCCGGGCGTGGGGAGCGGGCAGGTCGAGGTCGGCTTCCGCCGCCAGCGCCGCCAGGTCCGCGGCGGTGAAGCCGGGGGCGCGGCCCGCGAAGACCGCGAACAGGTCGTCCAGATCGGCGGCGGTCACGGTCTCGTCGAGGGCGATGCCCACGGCACGCTCGCCCAGCTTGCGCAGGTTGATCCCCCGCGCCTCGGCGGCGCTCAGGACGTCATCGGCGGTGCGCTCGCCCGTGCCCACCCGCACGGTGTCGAAGAAGGGCTCGCGGCCGACCGTGCACCCGAGCCGGCGCAACCCGTCCGCCAGCACGGCGGCGAGGGCGTGGATCCGGCGGGCGATGGCCTTCAAGCCCTCCGGGCCGTGGTAGACGCCGTACATGCTCGCCATGATGGCCAGCAGCACCTGCGCCGTGCAGATGTTGCTGGTGGCCTTCTCGCGGCGGATGTGCTGCTCGCGGGTCTGGAGGGTGAGCACGAAGCCGCGGCGGCCGTCGGCGTCGACGGTCTCGCCGGCGATCCGGCCCGGCATCTTGCGGATGTAGCGCTCCTGGGCGGCGAAGAACCCGAACGACGGGCCGCCGAAGTCGAGCCGGTTGCCGAGCTGCTGCCCCTCGCCCACGGCCACGTCGACCCCGAACGCGCCCGGCGGCTCGAGGATGCCGAGCGTGAGCGGGTCGCAGGCGCAGACCACGAGGGCGCCGGTCCGGCGGGAGGCCTCGGTCAGCGGGCCGAGGTCCTCGACCGTGCCGAGGAAGTTCGGCTGCTGGAGGAAGACGGCGGCGGTGTCGTCGTCGATCGCCTCCGCCAGGGCGTCGAGGTCGGTGGCTCCGCGGTCGTCGAGCGGCGTCTCGGCGAGGGTGGTGCCGAAGCCGCGGCCGTACGTGGCGAGCGTCGAGCGCGAGTGCGGGTGGACGCCGCGGGAGGCGACGAACCGCCCGCGGCCGTTCTCAAGCTTCGCCAGGTAGCCCGCCGAGGCGACCGACGACGGGCCCTCGTAGAGCGAGGCGTTCGAGACCGGCAGGCCGGTCAGCTCCGAGATCGCGGTCTGGAACTCGAACATGACCTGGAGCCCGCCCTGGGAGATCTCCGGCTGGTAGGGCGTGTACGGGGTGAGGAACTCCGAGCGCTGGACGATCGAGTCGATCAGCGCGGGCACGTAGTGGTCGTACATGCCGGCGCCGGCGAAGGTGACCTCCGAGTCGGCGTGGCGGTTGCGGGAGGCGAGCTCGGAGAGGTGGTCGAAGACGTCCTGCTCGGCCATCCCGTCGGGGAGGTCGAGCGGCCGGTCGAGCCGGAGGCCGGCCGGCACGTCCTCGAACAGCTCCTCGACCGAGGCGGCGCCGATCTTCGCGAGCATCTCCTCGCGATCGCGGTCGGTGGCGCTCGTGTAGCGGGTCATCCGGCCTCCGCCGCGTCGCGCATCCGGCCCGCCGCGTCGCTCATCCGGCCTCCGCGACGAGCTGGCGGTAGGCGGCCGGGTCGAGCAGGCCGTCCAGCTCGCCGGGGTCGCTCAGCTTCACGCGCACGAGCCAGCCGTCGCCGTACGGGTCGGCGTTGATCCGCTCGGGCTCGGCCCCCAACCGATCGTTGACCGCCGTGATCTCGCCCGACAGCGGCGCGTAGACGTCCGAGACCGCCTTGACCGACTCGACCTCGGCGTAGGCCTGGTTCGCGGACACCGCGGTGCCGACCTCGGGCGGGTCGAAGAACACGACCTCGCCGAGCTGGTCCTGGGCGAACCACGTGATGCCGAAGGTCGCCTCGTCGCCCTCGATCTTCGCCCAGTCGTGCTCGGGGTGGTAGCTGAGGCCGTCGGGGTAGCGGTCGTCGGCCACTCGTCAGCCCTCCCTCGCCGGGCGGCTCTCGCTCTTCGCGTACAGGGGGCGGCTGCGGACCTCCGCGGGGCGGCGCTTGCCGCGGACGTCGACCTCGACCGGCGTGCCCGGCTCGGCCGCCGCCCGCGGCACGTAGGCCATGCCGATGCCGGTCTCGAGGCACGGCGACATCGTCCCGCTGGTCACGACGCCCTCGCCGGCCTCGGTGTGCACGGCGTTGCCCTGGCGGGGGATCCCCGGGCCCGTGAAGGCGAGCGGTACGAGCCTCTGCGCGGGCTCTCCGAGCGCCCTCAGCGCGTCGGAGCCCACGAAGCCGGTGTCCAGCTTGCACGCCCAGCCGAGGCCGGCCTCGATCGGGTTTCGGTCCTCGGAGAGGTCGTTGCCGTAGAGGTGGAAGCAGACCTCGAGGCGGAGCGTGTCGCGCGCGCCGAGGCCGGCGGGGGTCGCGCCGCTCCCCGTGAGCGCGTCCCAGACCGCCGGCGCGTCGTGGGGCGCGGTGAGGATCTCGACGCCGTCCTCGCCGGTGTAGCCCGTGCCGCAGACGAGCGCGCCGGCGCCGGCCACGCGCGCGTGCGCGGCCCGCATGCGGGCGGGGGCCTCGCCTCCCTCGAGGTGCTCGGCCAGGATCGCCCGGGCGGCCGGGCCCTGGAGGGCGAGCATCGCGTGGTCGGCGGCGGCGTCGGTCACGGTCACGTCGAAGCCGTCGGCGTGGGAGGCGATCCAGTCGTGGTCGCGCTCGTGGTTCGAGGCGTTCGTGACGGTGAGGTAGCGGTCCTCGGCGAGCCGGTAGGTGAACAGGTCGTCCAGCACGCCGCCGTCCTCGCGGCAGAGGACCGAGTACTGGGCGCCTCCGACCGGCATCCGGGACACGTCGTTCGAGAGGACGTGCTGGAGGAGCGCCTCCGCGTCCGGCCCGCTCGTCTCGACCTCGCCCATGTGCGAGACGTCGAACAGGCCGGCGCCCGTCCGGACCGCCACGTGCTCCTGGCGGATCCCCTCGTACTGGACCGGCATCTCCCAGCCGGCGAAGGGCACGAGCCGTGCACCGGCCGCCGCGTGGCGGTCGTGGAGGGGCGTGCGGCGAAGCGTGTCGGCGGCGACGGCCAAGCCGGCGGAGACTCTACCGACGGGGTCCGGCGGCCCCGCCCGGCGCCCCCGGAGGGTGAACGTCCATTTGACCACCGTATGCGGTGGCGAAATGGACGTTCGGCGGTCGGCTCAGTCCTTCAGGAAGCTCGGGACGTCGATGTCGTCGTCGCCGATCTCCAGCGACGAGCGCTCGCGGTCGTCCATCGCGGGCGTGCGGTCGGCGGAGCGGTCGCGGCGGGCGCCGCGCTCGCGCGGGGCGTGCTCGAGGTCGAACAGGCCGGGGCCGCGGCCGCGGCGGTCGAAGCCGGTCGCGATCACCGTCACCCGGAGGTCGTCGCCGGCCGACTCGTCGATCACGGCGCCGAAGATGATGTTCGAGTCCGAGGCGGCGGCGCTCTGGATGATCTCGGCGGCCTCGTTCACCTCGAACAGGCCGAGGTCGGCCCCGCCGGTGATGTTCAGCAGGATCCCGGTGGCGCCCTCCACGGACTGCTCCAGCAGCGGGCTCGAGATCGCCGTCTTGGCCGCCTCCGACGCGCGGCTCTCGCCGCTCGCGGAGCCGATGCCCATCAGGGCCGAGCCGGCGTCGTGCATGATCGTCCGGACGTCCGCGAAGTCGAGGTTGATCAGGCCGGGGATCGTGATCAGGTCGGTGATGCCCTGCACGCCCTGGCGCAGGACGTCGTCGGCGAGCCGGAACGCGTCGAGGATGCTGGTCCGGCGCTCGACGATCCCGAGCAGCTTCTCGTTCGGGATCACGATCAGGGTGTCGACCTGCTCGCCGAGGCGCTCGATCCCCTCGGCCGCCTGGCGCGAGCGCTGGCTGCCCTCGAACAGGAACGGCCGCGTCACGACGCCGACGGTCAGCGCGCCGATCTCGTGCTTCGCGATCTCGGCGATGACGGGCGCGGCGCCGGAGCCGGTCCCGCCGCCCTCGCCGGCGGTCACGAAGACCATGTCCGCGCCCTTGAGCCCCTCCTTGATCTCGTCGCGGCTCTCGTTCGCCGCGCCGTAGCCGGTGTCGGGGTTCGCGCCCGCGCCGAGCCCGCGCGTGAGCTGCGAGCCGATCTGGAGCTTGATGTCGGCGTCGCACATCTGGAGCGCCTGCGCGTCCGTGTTCACCGCGATGAACTCGACGCCCTTCAGCCCTGCGTCGACCATGCGGTTCACCGCGTTGGTGCCGCCGCCTCCCACGCCGACGACCTTGATCACCGCCAGGTAGCTGCCCGTGTCCATCGCTCCCAGTTGTTCCCTATCGGGTCTCGCCCTCGCGACGGGCTGCTCGGTGCCTTCGATTCCGTCCGAGCCTCAAGCGATGCTTGAGAGTTTCGCCGTCACCCTGGGCGTCGGAAATTCCGCACTGTACGCGGTCTTCGGCGGATATGTCAACGAGAGGCACGATTTCGTGCGGCGCGACGACCTCGATCGGAGGTCGAGGGTTGGTCAAGTCTCGACCGCCGGTCGAGGGTCGGGGCGCGGGCGCTCCCGCTCGCGGCCGAGGGCGGTCGACGGGGCCGGTCCGGTGCGCATCGCTACGGCACCTGCGCGCCGGTCGGTGCTTGCTGGCCGGTAGCGGCGCCGGCGGTCGGGGGCGGGGCGGCGCCGGCGGCTCCGGTCCCCGTCGCGGGGGTCGCGGCGCCGGGTCCGGCGCCCGTTGGCGTGCCCGCGCCGGCCGCGCCGGGATCCGTGCCGGCCTGAGGCGCGGTCGCGCCCGGCACGAGGGGCGCCACGGGTGTAGGCGGCGCCGGCTCGTCGCCCTCGGGCTGCGGGACGTCCAACCCGCCCGCCACGGGCCGGTCCGGCAGGCGGACGTCGACGTAGGCCGCTCCGCGGCTCGCCCGGTCGGCCAGGACCGCGGCGGCGGCCGCCCACTTGGACCGGAGCGCGCTCGTGTCGCCGAAGATCACCTGCGGCCCGCGGCGCAGCTGGGCGACGAGGCCCCTCCCCGGCGCGGACCGGACCTGCCCGATCCGCGGCCGGAGCGCCGCCGGGGCGGCCGCCGCGACCTTCACCAGCCGCTCGGCCTGCGCGCCGGAGACGCGCGAGCCCGACGGGGCCGCGGTGATGACCACCGACGGGACGTCCGTCGCCCGCACCTTCCGCAGGAGGGTGCCGTCGCCCGCCACGGCGATCCGCACGCCGGGCGCCACGAGGACCGCCACCGGCGGGCGCTCGACCACCTCGATCCGCATCCCGTGCGGGAAGTCCGTGCTCACGCGCAGCTCGCTCACGGCGGTCGAGGTCCCGATCGCGCGCAGCAGGCGCCCCTCGTCGACGTGGAGCGTGGTCATCCTCCTCGCCGCCTCCGCCAGCCGGGCCCGGACCTTCGGGGCGTCGGTGGTGGTCAGGCCGGTCACGGTCACGCGCTCCACGCGCACGAGGGACGAGTCGCGGAACCAGCCCATGTAGAGGGCCCCGAGGGCCAGCGTTCCCGCCGCGCAGGCGAGGGCCCAGCGGCGGGCGCGCGGCGAGAGCGAGGCGACCCGGTCGAGGACCCAGGCCATCGCGCCGTGGACCAGCGCGGCCGCGTCCGGGACGCGCCGGAGGGTCGCCGTCGCGGCGGCCCTCACGCGAACAGCTCCCCTGCCTCGACCCGCCCGAGCAGCTGGACCTCGGGCTCGAGCTCGACCCCGAACCGCTCGCGCACGCGGCGGCGGCCCTCGGCCATGAGCGCGACGACGTCCGCCGTGGTGGCGTCGCCCGTGTTCTCGACGAAGTTCGCGTGCTTGCCGGAGAACCGCGCGCCGCCCACGGCGAGGCCCCGGCAGCCCGCCGCGTCGAGCAGCTGACCGGCGCTCCTCCCCTGGGCGCGCGGGTCGTCGGGGTTCTTGAACGTAGAGCCGAACGTCTTGATGCCGGACGGCTGAGCCGCCCTGCGCTGGGCGCGCATGTCCGCGAGCGTGCCCTTGACGACCTCCGGGTCGGCCGGCCGGAGGGCGAACGAGGCCCGGGCGACCACCTCGCCGGGCCCGAGGCTCGAGCGGCGGTACGCGAAGCCGAGCTCGCCGGGGCCGCGCCGCCCGGCGCCGGCCGGGGTCACGACCTCGACCCAGTCGAGCACCCGCGAGAGGTCGCCGCCGTACGCGTTGGCGTTCATCTTCACGGCGCCGCCGACGGTCCCGGGGATGTTCACGCCGAACTCGAGGCCGGTCAGCCCGAGCCGGGCCGCCATCGCGGAGGCCTGGGGCAGCCGGGCGCCGCCGCCGCAGACGAGCCGCTCGCCGTCGGGCTCGATCGTGGCGAGGTCGCCGTCCAGCTTCAGCACGAGTCCGCGGAATCCCTCATCGGCCACCAACAGGTTCGAGCCCGAGCCGACCACTCCTACCTCCAGCCCCTCCGCGGAGGCCCAGCGGAGCAGCTCGGCGAGCCGCTCGGACGTCGGGACGCGGGCGAACCAGTCGGCGGAGCCCCCCGTGCGGACGGTGGTGAGCCGGGACAGCGGGTAGTCGGGCTCGACGCCGGCGGGCGGGCTCACGCGGCGCGCTCCTCGGTGGGGCTCGCGCCGGGCGGGCCGGCGTCGGCGGCGGGTCCGGCGAGCCGCTCCGCCAGCCGGTCCACGTCGCCCGCGCCGATCGTCAGCACCACGTCGCCTTCGCCGGCCAGCCGGGTCACGAGCCGCTCGGCGTCGTCCATGCCCGGCGTCCAGTAGACGGGCCGGCCGCCGGAGGCGTCCGCCGCCGCGGCCGCCACCAGCCAGCCGCTGACGCCGGCGAAGTCGGCGGCGAGCTCGCGCGCGGGGTAGACGTCGAGCACGCAGACGACGTCCGCCAGCGACAGCGCGCGGCCGAAGTCGCGTGCGAGCGCCCGGGTGCGCGAGTAGAGGTGCGGCTGGAAGCAGGCGATCGTGCGCGCCGCGCCCAGCGTCCGGGCGGCGCTCAGCGTGGCCCGGACCTCGGTCGGGTGGTGGGCGTAGTCGTCGTAGACGATCGCGCCCGCGGCCGTCCGGCCGCGCCGCTCGAACCGCCGCCTGGCGCCCGGGAAGGTCGCGAGGGCGGGCGCCGCCTCGGCCGGCTCGACCCCCGCCGCGCGGCAGGCGGCCACCGCCGCCAGCGCGTTCAGCACGTTGTGCTCGCCCGGGACGGCCAGCGAGAACTCCACCCCCTCGGCCTCGAACCGCGACCCGCCGGCGTCCAACGCGACCCCGCTCGCCCGCAGCTCGCCCGCGTCGATCCCGTACCTCAGGGCGTCGCCCCCCACCGCCGCCCCCTCCCACGCGATCGCCGTCTCGGCCGCGGCCGCGAACTCCGAGTAGGCCCGCTCGATCTCGAGCTGCGACCGGTAGGTCGAGTGGTGGTCGAGCTCCGTGCTCGTCACGACCGCAACCCGCGGCGCGAGCCGCAGGAACGAGCGGTCCGACTCGTCGGCCTCGACCACGATCCACTCCCCCTTCCCCCACGCCGCGTTCAGCCCGGTGCTGCGCAGCTCGCCGCCGATCAGGTACGACGGCGCGCGGCCGGTCTCGAGCAGCACGTGGGCCGCCATGCACGCGGTCGTGGTCTTGCCGTGCGCCCCGCCGACGGCGATCGACGGCTTCAGCGAGCCGACCTCCGCCAGCAGCTCGCCGCGGTGCACCACGGTCGCCCCCGCCGCCCGGGCGGCCGCCAGCTCGGGGTTGTCCTCGGGGATGGCCGTCGAGACGACGACCTCCGCCCCGGCCGGCAGGTGGGCCGCGTCGTGGCCGATCGCCGGCTCCACCCCCGCCGCGCGCAGCGGCTCGAGGTAGGGGGAGTCGGCGCGGTCGGAGCCGGACACCTCGGCCCCGAGCGCGCGGGCGACGAGCGCGAGCCCGCTCATGCCGGCGCCGCCGATGCCCACGAAGTGAAGCCGGCGGCCGCTCCAGGGAGACACGGAATCCGACCTTACAGCCGGCGGAGGCGGGTCGGATCCGGCCCTCCACTAGGGTCCTTCGCTCACACGAGGAAAGGACGACGCCCATGCCATGGGACGAGGTCAAGCCGCGCCAGTTCGCCGCCTTCGACAAGGAGCTCGACGGGATCTCCAAGAAGACGATGGAGGACCACTACAAGCTCTACGAGGGCTACTGCAAGAAGACAAACGAGTGCCGCAAGCTCCTCAACGAGTTCGACTACTCGGAGATCGAGGGCAACCAGGTCTACTCGCAGCTTCGCGCCGTGTCCGTCGACTACACGTTCGCCCTGCTCGGGTTCAAGAACCACGAGCTGTACTTCGGCCACCTCGGCGGCGACGGCGGCGAGCCCGAGGGCCGCTTCGCCGAGCTGGTCGAGGCGGAGTTCAACGGGGTCGACAAGTGGAAGGACTCGGTCCGCAAGGCCGCCAAGGCCGCTCGCGGATGGGTCATGGTCGGCTACGACCTGAACGACGGCTCGCTGTTCAATTACGTCATGGACACCCAGAACCTGTGGGCCGTCTACAACATGGTCCCGGTGCTCGGGATCGACGTCTACGAGCACGCCTACGCCGCCGACTTCGGCGCCACGCCGGACGGGCGCGGCGAGTACGTCGAGGCGTTCTTCCGCAACCTCGACTGGGACCACGTCAACCGCCAGCTCGCCGCGGCGGAGGCCGCGAAGAAGGGCGCCGACGAGAGCTCGGCGACCGGCGGCGGCGAGGAGAGGTAGCGCGCTCGCGGGGACGCGCCGCCCTCCGCGGCGCGTCCCTCCCGACCCCCCTGAAAGAGGGGGGCGCGCGCTCGCGGGGCACGCCACCGTCCGCCGGTGGGTATCGTTCGCCGGGCATAGGTGGCTACGCTCGACGTCACGACACACGAGCGTCCCGACGGGGGCGCTCAGCTTGAGCTCGCCGGTGAGCTCGACCTCGCGAGCGCATCGAAGCTCGACGAGGAGCTTCGACGCGTCGAGGCCGGCCGCCCGAGCCTGGTCGTGGTCGACCTCCAGCGGCTCCGGTTCATGGACTCGAGCGGGCTGCGCGTCCTGCTCTCGGCCGACAGCCGCGCCCGCGACGAGGGCCGCCGCCTGGTGCTCGTCCGCGGCGACCAGCGCGTCCAGAAGGTGCTGACGATCACCCGCCTCGACGAGCGCCTCGAGATCGTGGACGATCCCGAGAGCATCGCGGCGGAGCAGCCGGGCTAGCCCTCAGCAGCTTCCGCGCCCACGGTCACGGGCTCAGCGAGCCCTCAGCAGCTACCCGCCGTCCACGGCTCACGTGTCTCGCGGGTGGCGGGCGGAGCCGTTCCGGATGCGGCGGCTGCTGCCGCCGCAGCCCGGGACGGCGCAGCCCAGACAGGACCCGCGCCGGAGACGCCGAGCCCTCCTCCTGTCTAGGACGCGGCGGACTCGTCGATCTCGAACCACACTCGCGTGAACCCGTTGCGGGCGACCCCCCAGCGGTGCGCGATGCGGTCGACCAGCTGGAGGCCCCAGCCGCCGATGCGGTCGTCGTCGTCCTCGCGGGGCTGCGGCGCGAAGCCGTCTCCCCCGTCCAGGACCTCGACGTGCACGGTCCGCTCGTCGAGCGCCACCTCGAGCGCGACGCCGCGCGCGGGGTCGCCCTCGGAGTGGCGGACGCTGTTGGTCACGAGCTCGCTCACCAGCAGGCGGACGTCGTCGAGGACGTCGCGGTCCATGCGGCCGTCCAGCACGCCGAGCGCCGTCCGCGCTTCGGCTGCCGCGGTCGGGCCCCAGTCGAGCTCCACGCGCATGCCGCGACCCGACCGCGGCTCGCGGATCGTCGCGAGGCGCCGGCCAAAGCGGCGGTTCCCGTTCACAGCGCCGTTGGTCGTCTCCGCCTGAATGGACATCACAACCTCGTCATGGGGTCCGCCGGCCCACCCCCGAAACAGCCGGGGACTCGCCGGACGCCCTGCTCGCAACCGCCTTCGCGCCCGTTATTCCCGGGGTAGGCGGGGGAAAACACGATCCGCCGATCCGGCCGGCCTCGTGCAGGGCGGGACGGGGCCGATCCGGCCGGTCGCGCGGGAGGGAGACGCGGCCCCGCGCGCGGGACGGCGCCCGTCGCCCCGGCCTCAGGCGGCCCGGTCGCGCGCCAGGCGCAGCGCCTCGCGGGCGATCCGCTCGGCCGCGTCGGGCCTCGCCACCGCCCGGGCCGCCTCGCCCATCCGCCGTCGCCGATCGGGGTCGGCGAGCAGCGCCTCGACCTCCCGCCGCAGCCGGGCGGGGTCGAGCTCGCGGTCGGGGACGACCGCCGCCGCGCCGGCGCCGGCCATGTGGCGGGCGTTCTTCGCCTGGTGGTCCGCGGTCGCGTGCGGGTAGGGGACGAGCAGCGCCGGGAGGCCCGCGGCGGCCAGCTCGAAGACCGACCCGCCCGCCCGCGCGACCGCCAGGTCGGCCGCCGCCAGTGCGTCGGCGAACGGCTCGACGTACTCGACGAGCCGGTAGTGGGCGGGCTCGCCAAGCTCGCCCAGGCGCCGCTCGAGCTCGGGGAAGTCGCGCCGGCCGCTCGCGTGGAGCACCGCGCACGGCGCCTCGGCCCCGAACGCCTCGACCGCGGCCCGGTTGAGCGTCCGCGCCCCGATCGACCCGCCGAACACCAGCAGGCACGGCCCCTCCGCCGGGAGCCCGAACTGGTCGCGTGCCGACGCGCGGTCGGCCCCGCCGGTCCCGCGCGGGACGGGCCGGCCGACCACCTCGAAGCGCTCGCCGCCGCGGCCCTCGATCGGGAACGCCAGGAAGACCCGCCGGGCGAGCGGCGCGAGCAGCCGGTTGGCCACGCCGAGGTGGCTGTCGGCCTCGGTCAGGACCAGCGGAAGACGCAGGCTCGCGGCCGCCAGGCCGACCGGCCCGGCGACGTACCCGCCGCCGCCGATCGCCACGTCGGCGCCGATCTCCCGCAGCAGGCGCCGCGCGCGGACGACGGCGGCGGCGGCCAGGCCGGCCGCGCGCGCGGCGCGGACCGGGTTGCGGCGGTCGAGCCCGGCGACCCTCAGCGCGTGGAGCGGGTAGCCGGCCGCGGGGACGAGCTCGGCCTCGGCCCGCTCGCCGCCGACGAACTCGACCTCGGCGCCGCTATCCCGCAGCGCGTCGGCGATTGCCAGCGCGGGCACGACGTGCCCCGCTGTCCCGCCGGCCGCGATCGCGACGCGCGTCACGCGCGCTCCGATCCCGCTCGCCGCCCTCGATCGCGCGCAGCCGCGGCGCGCGCGCGGCCGACGCCGCGCCGCCGGTGGCGGCCACGTTCAGGAGCAGCCCCATCGCCCCGAGCAGCACGACCAGGTTCGAGCTGCCGTAGGAGACGAACGGCAGCGGCACCCCGGTCAGCGGCGCGAGCCCGAGCACCGCGAACAGGTTCAGCGTGGCCTGGCAGAGGATCAGCGACGTGACGCCCGCCGCGACGAGCTTCGCGTAGCGGTCGCGCGCCATCTTCGCCGCCCGGAACCCGGCGTAGGCGATCAGCCCGTAGAGGGCGGCGAGGCCGGCGATCCCGAGCGCGCCCAGCTCCTCGCCGACGATCGCCAGGATCATGTCGGTGTGCGCCTCGGGCAGGTAGTGGATCTTCTGCACCGACTCGCCGAGGCCGACCCCGAACAGGCCGCCGGAACCGATCGCGATCATCGCCTGGACGCCCTGGAAGCCGATGCCGCCGGCGTCGCCCCAGGGGTCGAGGAACGACAGGATCCGGTCGCGCCGGTACGGCTCCGCCAGCGCCGCGAGCAGGGCCAGGGCGGCCAGGCTGCCGCCGATGACCGCCAGGTGGCGCATCCTCACGCCGGCCGCGACCAGGAGCGCCGCGATCGCGAAGCAGATCACCATCGCGGTGCCCATGTCGGGCTGCTTCAGGAGCACGAGGCAGGCGGCGCCGACCACCAGCAGGAGTGGCTTCGCGAGCGCCCCGACCGAGCTCAGCCGCGACGGGCGCGCGGCCAGCAGCGCGGCCGCGTAGAGGACGAGCGCGACCTTCAGCAGCTCGGCGGGCTGGAACTGGACCGGGCCGGCGCCGAGCCAGCGGGTGGCGCCGTTCACGGTGATCCCGACGCCCGGCACCATCACGGCGATCGTCAGCACGAACCCGGCCGCGAGCAGCGGCGGCGTGGCGTTCCTGGCGACCGACAGGCTCCGCCGCGAGAGCACGTGCATCACGACCAGCCCGATCGCCCCGAAGGCCACGTAGCGCTTCAGGTAGAAGGCGGCGTCGCCGTTCACCCGCAGCGCCTCGGCCGACGAAGCGGAGTAGACCATCACCGCGCCCGACGCCAGCAGGCAGAGCGTCGCGGTGTACAGGATCGAGTACTCGAGGCGGGGCTTCGCGCGCCCGCGCGCTCGCCTTCGGGCGGCCATCCGGGCGGTCTTCGACGCGCCGGGCGGAAATCATCCTCGCACCAGCCGGCGGAAGTGCTCGCCGCGCTCCTCGAAGTCGCGGTACTGGTCGTAGCTCGCGCAGGCGGGCGAGAGGAGCACGGTGTCGCCCGGCCGCGCCGCCGCGGACGCATCGGCCACGGCCCGCTCCAGGTCCCCGCACGCGCGCAGCGGGACGGCGCCGTCGAGGTCGCGCCGAAGCTCGTCCGCGGCCTCGCCGATCAGGTACGCCGCGCGGCAGCGCTCCTCCACCGCGGGCCGCAGCTCGCGGAACCCGCCGCCCTTGAGGCTGCCGCCGAGGATCGCGTGCACGCCGCCGTCGAACGCGCGGATGCCGACGGCGGCCGACGCCACGTTCGTGGCCTTCGAGTCGTTCACGTAGGCCACGCCGTCCCGGACCGCCACCTCCTCGAGGCGGTGCGGCACCCCGGCGAACGAGCGCAGCGCCTCGCGGACGGCATCCGGGGCGATCCCGCGCGCGAGGGCCGCGGCCGCGGCCGCCATGGCGTTCTCGCGGTTGTGCGCGCCCCGCAGGCGGACCTCGGCGGCCGGCATGAGCGGCTCGCCGAGCCAGGCGAGGGTGCCGTCGCCGGCCTCGGCCAGGTCCGCGCCCGGAGCGGCGCCGAACGTCACCCGCCGGGCCGAGCCGGGCAGGTCGACCGCCGCGGCGGCGGCCCCTCCCGCGGCGGCGGCCCCTCCGGCCAGCGCCAGCGGCACCACCGCCACGTCCCCCGGGCCCTGGTTCGCGAACGCGCGCAGCTTGGCCGCGCGGTAGGCCGCGGCGCTGCCGTGGCGGTCGAGGTGGTCCTCGGCCAGGTTCAGGAGGACCGCGGCCTCGGGCGCGAACGCCGAGGAGTCCTCGAGCTGGAAGCTCGACGCCTCGCAGACGATCGTGGCCGCGGGGTCGACCTCGCCCACGAGCGCCGCCAGCGGGGTGCCCACGTTGCCCGCCACCTCCACCGGCACGCCGGCCGCGCGGTGGACCGCGGCGACCAGCTCGACGGTCGTCGTCTTGCCGTTCGTGCCGGTCACCGCGACCACCTCGTTCGGCACCAGGCGCCAGGCGAGCTCCAGCTCGCCGGTCACCTCGATCCCGCGGGCGAGCGCCTCCGCCACGACCGGCGCCTCGCGCGGCACCCCGGGGCTCTTCACGACCGTCCGCACGCGGTCGAGCAGCTCGACGCCGTCCGTCCGGAGGTGCAGCTCCACGCGCTCCAGCGAGCCGGCCGCCGCGGGCTCGCCCGCGTCGCAGCCGATCACCTCGCCGTGCTCGCGGAGGACGCGCGCGGCGGCGGCGCCGGACCGGGCCAGCCCCACCACGAGGTACGGCCCGGGCGGCAGCGGCGGCCGCCCCGTCACTGGATCGACTGCTGGTACAGCGTGAAGCCGATCGCGGAGCAGATCGCGGCGACGATCCAGAACCGCAGGATGATCTTGGTCTCGGACCAGGCCATCAGCTCGAAGTGGTGGTGCACGGGGGCCATCAGGAACACCCGCTTGCGGAAGCGCTGGAACGAGACGACCTGGATCAGGACCGACAGCGCCTCGATCACGAAGATCCCGCCGATGATCAGGAGCAGCACCTCGGTCTGCGTCATCACCGCCATGGCGGCGATCGCGCCGCCCAGGCCGAGCGACCCGGTGTCGCCCATGAACACGGCCGCCGGGAACGAGTTGAACCAGAGGAAGCCGACGCTGGCGCCGACCAGGCACGCGCACAGGAGCGACAGCCGCTGGACGTCGGGGTCCTGCGTCGAGAGCGTCATGGCCGTGTAGGCGAGCAGGACGATCGCCACGCAGCCGGCCGCCAGGCCGTCGAGCCCGTCGGTCAGGTTCACCCCGTTGCTCGCGCCCGCGAGCACGAGGAAGATCAGCACCGGGTAGAAGTAGCCGAGGTCGACCTCGGCGTCGAAGATCCGCGTCTCGAGCCGGTCCTCGAGCCCGACCCCGCGCGTGGCCACGTACCAGAGCGCCACCGCGATCAGCGCCTGGATCGCGAGCTTCCAGCGGGCCGAGAGGCCGAGCGAGCGGCGCTTGGAGATCTTGGTCCAGTCGTCGAGGAAGCCGAGGAACGCGCTCGCGACCGCCGTGCCGAAGACGGCCAGGCTGGCCTCGTCGCGGTCGCCGAGGATCAGGAACGGGACGGCGACCGCGAGGAGCAGCACGAGCCCGCCCATCGTGGGCGTGCCGGCCTTGTGCCGGTGGCCCTCGGGCCCCTCCTCGCGGATGTGCTGGCCGAACTCGCGCTCGCGCAGGAAGTCGATGAACCGCGGGCCGAGGAAGACGCAGATCAGCAGCGAGGCGATCCCCGCGATCAGGATCTCGCCGAGCATCTCCTAGGCCGCCCCGACCACGCGCTCGAGGCCGGCGGAGCGCGAGCCCTTCACCAGCACGCGGTCGCCCGGCTGGGCCAGCTCCTCGAGCAGCTCGCCGGCCTCCTCCGGGGTGGCCACCGCGTAGGTCGCGCCGTCGAAGCCGCTGGCGAACGGGACCGCGGGCTCGCCGACCGTCACGAGCACGTCGACCCCGACCTCGGCCGCGTGGCTGCCGATCTCGCGGTGGTAGCGCTCGCCCTCGGGGCCGAGCTCGGCCATCGTGCCGAGGATCGCGATCCGGCGCCGGGCCGGGCTCTCGGCGAGGTGGTCGAGGGCGGCTCGCATCGACATCGGGTTGGCGTTGTAGCAGTCGTTCACGACCGTCACCCCGCCGCCGAGCTCGAGCACCTCGCCCCGAAGCGACGAGAACCGGACGTCGAGACGGCCCGACGGCACGACGCCCAGGGCGGTCGCCGCGGCCACCGCCGCGACCGTGTTCTGGACGTTGTGCGGCTCCGAGTAGGGGAGCTCGAGCTCGATCCGCGTGCCGCGGGCGTCGATCCTGGCGACGCCGTCGCGGAACGACGCCAGGCGGACGTCGCCGCCGTCGCCGAAGCGGAGGGTGTCGAGGTCGCGGCGCAGGTGCGGGGCGAGCAGCCGCTCGTTCGCGGGCACGACGCAGGCGGCGCCCGGCCGCAGGTCGCGGATCAGCTCGGCCTTCGCGGCGGCCACGCCCTCGACGGTGCCGAGCAGCTCCAGGTGGACCGGCCCGACGTTGACCACCACCCCCACGTCCGGGTCGGCGATCTGGGTCAGCTCCGCGATCTGCCCCGCGCCGCGCATGGCCATCTCGAGCACCATCGCGTCGGTGTCGCGGCCGGCGCCCAGCACGGTGAGCGGGAGCCCGATCTCGGTGTTGAGGTTCTCCCGGTTCGCGACCGTCCGCGGCAGGTGGGGCCGGAGCAGCGCCGCGAGGATGTCCTTGGTCGAGGTCTTGCCGGTCGAGCCGGTGACGCCGACGACCGGGCAGCCGATCTCGCGCCGCCAGGCGCGGGCGAGGTGCCCGAGGGCGGCCCTCGGGTCGGGGGCGGCGATCACCGGGCGGTCCGTGCGGGTGGCCGCGGCGTCGGCGCGGGCGGGCGTCGCGAGCACTCCCCAGGCGCCGGCCTCGAGCGCGGCGGGCGCGAACTCGCCGCCGTCCGCGCGCGCGCCGGGGATGCCCACGAACAGGTCGCCGTCGGCCACCTCGCGGGAGTCGACGACGGCGCGCCGGGGCCCGTGGCCGTAGGCGTCGCCCGACACCAGGCGCCCGCCCGCCGCGCGGGCGACCCAGGCTGCGGGGCGGTCGATCATCGAGTGGCGCCGTGCTCGGACCGGAGCGCCTCGCGCGCCACGGTCACGTCGTCGAACGGCTCCTTGCGGCCGCCCTCGAACTCCTGGCCCTGCTCGTGGCCCTTCCCGGCGATCACGACCACGTCCCCGGGCGCGGCCGTCTCGACGGCGAGCCGGATGGCCCGCCGGCGGTCCACCTCGCGCTCGACGTCCGGGCCGGCGCCCGCGAGGATCGCGTCCACGATCGACTCGGGGTCCTCGCTGCGCGGGTTGTCGGAGGTGACGATCACGCGGTCGGCCAGCTCGCTCGCGACGGCCCCCATCAGCGGGCGCTTGGCCCGGTCGCGGTCGCCGCCGGCGCCGAAGACCACGTGCAGCCGGCCGCTCGTCAGCTCGCGGGCCGCGCGCAGGACGTTGTCGAGCGAGTCGGGCGTGTGCGCGTAGTCGACGAGGACCGCGAACGGCTGGCCCTCGTCGACCGGCTCGAAGCGGCCCGGGACGCGGTCCGCGGTCGCGAGCGCCGCGGCGGCGGCGGCGAGCGGGACCCCGAGGGCGCGGGTCGCGGCGACGGCCGCCAGGGCGTTCGAGACGTTGAACAGGCCGGGCAGGCGGGTGGTCATCCGGACCTCGCCGTCCGGCGTCGTGCAGGCGAACGAGGCGCCGGCGGCGCCCAGCTCGACGTCGTGCGCGCTGTAGTGCGCCGCCCGGCCGCGGACGGCGTAGGTGGTCGCGTCCGGCAGCTCCGCGGCCAGCCGGCGGCCGTACTCGTCGTCCACGTTCACCACCGACGGGCCGGGGCCTTCGAACAGGCGCCGCTTCGCCAGGAAGTACGCCTCCATCGTGTCGTGGAAGTCGAGGTGGTCCTGGGTCAGGTTGGTGAAGACGCGGCAGGCGAACCGGACGCCGTCGGTCCGCTTCAGCTCGAGCGCATGGGAGGAGACCTCCATCGCAGCCGCGGTGTCGCCGGAGTCGAGCATCCGGCGGAAGGTGCGCTGGAGGTCGATCGCCTCGGGGGTGGTGCGGACGACCGGCTCCTCGCGGCCCCCGACCACCGACGCGACCGTGCCGAGGAGGCCGGTCCGCTCGCCCGCGGCCTCGAGGATCGCGCGCGCGAGGTAGGTGGTGGTGGTCTTGCCGTTGGTGCCCGTCACGCCGACCACCCTCAGGTCGGCGGTCGGGTCGCCGTAGAAGCGGACGGCCGCGGGCGCCATCGCGGCGCGGGCGTCCGCGACCACGACCTCGGGCACGCCGAGGTCGAGCGGGCGCTCGCAGACGAGCGCCGCCGCCCCCCGGGAGACGGCGTCGGCGGCGTAGTCGTGGCCGTCCGCCACGTGGCCGCGGACGCAGAAGAAGAGGTCGCCCGGCGCGACGTCCCCGCTGGAGTAGGCGAGCCCCGAGACCTCGACGGCGGGAGCGCCGTTTCCGATCAGGTCGCGGAGGGTCACTGGTCGGGGCGAGTGTACCCCCGGCCGGAGTCGGCTCCGGAGCGAGCCGCCGCCCGCCCGCGGCTCCCCTCAGCCCGGCGGGATCCGCAGGTACGGCAGCGCGAACGAGGCGATCCGCTGGAACGCCGGCGCGGCCACCACGCCGCCGTAGATCTGCCCCTTCGGCTCGTCGACCATCACGGCCACGAGCAGCCGCGGCTTGCGCGCGGGCGCGAACCCGATGAACGACGCGACGAACTTGGTCTTCGAGTAGCCGCCGTTCTCGGGCTTCTCGGCGGTGCCGGTCTTGCCCGCCAGCACGTAGCCGTTGATCTTCGCCTCCTGGCCGGTGCCGCGCGGGCTCAGCACGCCCTCGAGCATCCGCGAGACCTCGCCTGCCACCCGCCGGTCGACCACCCGGCGGGACGGCGCCGCGTCGCCGCGGACGACGTGCGGGGGGTGGATCACGCCGCCGCTCGCGATCGCCGAGTAGGCCGCCGCCATCTGCATCGGCGTGACCGCCAGGCCCTGGCCGATCGGCAGGTTGCCCATCGAGGAGCCGGAGTAGTTCGCGGGCTTGGGCACGATGCCGGTCGCCTCGCCGGGGATGTCGACGCCGGTCGACCCGGCGAACCCGAACCGCCGGACCCAGCGGTCGAAGCGGCGCGCCCCGAGGCGCAGGCCGATCGTGACGGTGCCGACGTTCGAGGAGCGGGCGAGGATGTCGGCGGTCGTCAGCGTGCCGCCGCCGCCCTCGTGGGCCTCCTTGATGGTGCGGTCGGCCACCTGGATCGTCGCGGGCAGCTGGAACAGGGTGCTCGGGGCGATCAGCCGCTCCGAGAGGGCGCCGGCCACCGTGACCGGCTTAAAGGTCGAGCCCGGCTCGTAGCTCGCGCCGACGGCGCGGTTCTGGCGGACGTAGGCGGGGGCGTCGCCGAAGCGCTCGGCGTCGACGGGCGGCCAGTTGGCGAGCGCGAGCAGCTCGCCGTTGCGCGGGTCGAGCACGAGGGCGGTCGCGCCCTTCGGGCGGAAGTCGCGGCCGACGTCGGCGAGCACCGCCTCGACGCGCGCCTGGATCGCGCCGTCGATCGTGAGCCTCACGTCCTCGCCCGGCTTCGCCTGGTCGAGGTCGACGATGCTTACCGGGTCGCCGAGCGCGTCGCTCACTACCCGCCGCTTCCCGTCCTTTCCGTGGAGCCGCCTCTCGCGCGACTGCTCGATCCCGGCCAGCCCGTAGCCGTCGGTCCCCACCGCCCCGATCAGCTGCGAGGCGAGCGTCCCGTGCGGGTAGCGGCGGCGGGGCTCCGTCGTGACCGAGACGCCCTCGATCTTCAGCCTGCGGACGGCGTCGCCGACGCTCGCGTCCGCCTTGCGGGCCAGGTAGACGAAGCCGTGGCTGCGGTCGCTCAGCTGCTCGAGCACCTCCTCGAACGGGCGGTGGACCGCGGTCGCGAGCCGGCGGGCGGCCAGGGTCGGGTTGGCGATCTGGCGCGGGTTCGCGTAGACGGTGGCCGCGTCCTCGGTGACGGCGAGCTCGAGGCCGTTGCGATCGGTGATCGAGCCGCGGCGGGCCGGGACGAAGACCTCCTGCACCTGCTGGGCGGCGGCCCGGCCGCGGAGGTCGTTGCCGCGAACGCTGACCAGCCACATCGACCGCATGACGGCAAGGAGGAGGAAGACCAGGAAGAGCCCGAACAGCAGACCGATCCGCCGGTCGAGCAGGCGCACGGGCTAGGGGACCTGCGCGGTGGCGGCGGGGGCGGCGGCCGGAGGGGGCGTCGCCGCGGCCGGGGCGGCGGGCGTGCCCGTGGCGGGCGCGCCGGTGGCGGTCGCGGGCGTGGTGCCCGTCGCGGGGGTGGTGCCCGTCGCGGGCGTGGCGCCGAGCGCCGCGGGCGTGCCGGTCGCGGGCGCCGGTGCCGCCGCGAGCGGCGCCGTCCGCGGCTGCGGCGCGGTCGCGCGCCGCGCGGCGTTGCGCGCGTCGGCCCTGCGCGTGCGCACGTACCTCACCGCGCCTGGGGCGGGCATGACGAACCCGCGCTCGGCGGCGAGCCGCTGGATCCGCTCGGTGGAGTCGAGGCGCGCGAGCCGCATCCGGAGGTCCGCGTTCTCGCGGCCGACCTGCGCGGCCTTCGTGTCGGTGCGGCCGATCTGCTCGTTCAGCTGGAGCAGACCGACGTTCAGGAAGACGATCCCGACGAGCAGGACGCCGATGCACACGACCCAGAGCCGCCCGCGCAGCAGCCGGTCGAGCAGGCTGTTCGCCCGCGCCGCCAGCGCCTGGCGGAGCGCGGCCGCGCCCGTGGCGGGCGGAGCCGCCGTCCGGCGCCGGGGGGTGCCGCGAGGGGTCGTGCGAGGGGCGGTGCGCGGCGTCGTGCGAGGGGCGGTCGCCGGGCCGGCGGCTGCGGCGGCTGCGCGTGCGGCCGCGCGGGCCGCTGCGCCGGACCGCGCCGGCTTCGTCCGCGTCGCCGCGCCGGTGCGCGGTGGCTTCGTTCGCACCGCCCCACCGGACCTCACCGGCTTCGTCCGCGCCCCGCCGGAGCGCGACGGCTTCGTCCGCGTCGCCCCGCCGGAGCTCGCCGGGCCCGCGGGAGCCGGCTTCGTGGCCGCGCCCGACCGAGCGGACCTCGCGGGGGCCGGCTTCGTGGCCGCCGCCGCGCGCGTCATCGGCTCGTCCCGCCGTCGATCTTGCGGGCGGCGCGGAGCCGGCCGGACGCGGCGCGCGGGTTCTGCGCCACCTCGCCGGGCGTCGGCGCGACGGGCCGCTGGGTCAGGAGCTCCGCCTCGGGCGTGCGGCCGCAGACGCAGATCGGGATCTCCGGCGGGCACGTGCACCCGCGCGCGCGGGCCGCGAGGAACCGCTTGACCCGGCGGTCCTCGAGCGAGTGGAACGAGATCGCCGCCAGCCGGCCGTCGACGCGGAGCACGTCCCACGCCGGGGGCAGCGCGCGGTCGAGCGAGGCGAGCTCGTCGTTGACCGCGATCCGGATCGCCTGGAAGATCCGCTTCGCCGGGTGCCCGCCGCCGAACCGCGCGGGCGCCGGGACGGCCGCCTTCACCGTCTCGACCAGCTCGTTCGTCGTCTCGAGCGGCCCCCGCGCCCGGCGCCGGACGACCGCGCGCGCGATCTGCCGCGCGAACCGCTCCTCGCCGTAGCTGCGGAAGAGCTGCGCCAGCCGGCGCTCGTCCCACTCGTTGACGATCGTGCGGGCGTCGAGCTCCTGCCCGGGGTCCATCCGCATGTCGAGCGGCGCGTCGTAGGAGTACGAGAAGCCGCGCTCCCAGGTGTCGACCTGCATCGAGGACACGCCCAGGTCCAGGTACGCCATGTCGGCCTCGAACCCCTCCTCCAGGAGCAGCTCGAGCCCGTCCCCGTAGTCCATGCGGAGGAAGCGGGTCTCGCAGGCGACCTCGCCGGCGAACGCGTCGAAGCGGTCCTCGGCGGCCGGGTCGCGGTCGATGCAGACGAGCGTGCCCGCCGGACCGATCCGGTCCGCGACGAGACGGGCATGGCCGCCGTCGCCGAAGGTGCAGTCGACGGCGGTCTGCCCCGGCTGCGGGTCGAGGAGCTCGATGAGCTCTCCCGCCAGCACCGGGACGTGGGTGCGCGTCATGTCAAGAAGGATGGCCAAGGCTCTCAGCGATCCCCGACACTTCCGCTCCCAGGGCCTCCTGGTCGGCGGCGAACCGGTCGCGATCCCAGACCTCGAGGTGGTCGAGGTTGCCTACGATCACGACCTCCTTCGCGATCCCCGCGTGCTCCAGCAGCGCGGGGTTCAGCGTGACCCGCCCGGCCGAGTCGAGCTCCGCGTCGAACGAGCTCCCCGCGAAGTAGCGGGTGAGCTTGCGACGCTCGGGGCTGACCGGGTTCAGGTTCGACAGGAAGCTCTCGGTCCACCGCTCGAAGGTGTCGGGCGCCCAGATCGCCACGCAGGGCTCGAGCGCCTTTGCCAGAACCACTCCGCCCGAGAACGCCGGTCGGAACTTCGCCGGGACGTTCAGCCTGTTCTTCGCGTCGAGCGAATAGTCGAAGTGACCGCGGAACGCCAATCTCTCCGGTTTCCCTGGGCATCGGGAGCGTGGGATGTCTCGGACCGGAGTGGCGGAGTGGGAGGAGCTCCGCCACCCCGGTCCTCGAAGGCGTCGCCACTATAACCCACACCTTCCCACTTTGCAACACGTCTCTCCACGGAGGCGTTACTCGGTGGGCCGCGGGGGCTCCGTGTGGCAGGCGATGCCGGTCGTGGAGCGGGGTCGCGGGCCGGCGATGCGGTGGGGCGCCGGCCCACGGCTCGCGGGCGGAGCGTTGCACGAGCCGGATGCGGACGACGAATTGCACCTAGGGAGGTGCCCTGGGCGGGATCTTGCGGCACGGCGACCGCGCCCCTACGGCCCCGCCGGCAGCCCCCCACCCCCCAGGAACGCGGCGAGCAGCGCCGCCGCCACGAGCAGCAGCACCGACGGCACCAGGAGCAGCGCCACCACGAGCTGGATCTTGGGGCCCGCTCGCGCCGCCTCCTCCTCGATCCGGCGCCGGCGCGCGGCGCGGGCGTCCCGGGCCTGGGCGGCGAGCGTCGGTCCGAGCGGGGCGCCGTGACGGGTCGCGCGCTCGATCGCGGCGACCAGCGTCCGGACCTCGGGCAGCGGCACATGGGCGACCGACCGCGCGAGCGCCTCGCCGAGCGGCACCCCGAGCGCGACCTCGCGGCCGACGGCACGCCATTCCGCGGCGAGCGGCCCGTCCGCGCGCTCCGCGACCGCCGTCAGGGCCGCGCCGGGCGCGAGGCCGGCCTCGATCGACACGCGCAGCAGGTCGATCAGGCCGGGCAGCTCCCGGCGTACCTCTCGCGCGCGCGAGCGCGCGCGTCTCGCGAGCCACCAGTCCGGGGCCATGAAGCCGGCGACCGGACCGGCCGCGATCAGGGCCGGCCCGAGCCGGCCGGGCGCAGCGGCGCCGAGCAGCAAGGCCGCCGGCAGGGCGGCGACGGCGCTCGCGAGCTTGGCGGTCATGACCTCGCGCGGGCCGAGCGAGGCGGGGGCGCCCGCGGCCGCGATCCGCTCGGCGAGCGCGGGCGGCACCCGCGCACGGCCGATGCCTCGCAGCCGCGACCCGAGCGACGCGAGGGCGCGCACGGCCCGCGCCGAGCGCCCGGCGGCGGCGCGTCCGCGATCGGCGGCGGCCGAGTCTCCGCGCCCGGCGGCGGCGGCGCGTCGGACGGCGGCGCCCTCCTCCCGTCGTCTGACCGGCGCGAGCTCGGCGAGGGCGGCGACGGCCAGGAGCGCCGCGAGGCCGGCGAGCGCCGCCGTCACGCGCTCCCTCCGACGGACCGCACCGAGGTCGATGCCGGCGGCGGGGCGGTCCGGCGCAGTGCGGGGCGGTCCGCGGCCGCCGTCACGCGCGCACCCTCCCCAACCGCCTGATCAGCACCGCCGCGGCGGCCTGGAGGGCGAGCGCCAGGCCCGCCAGCCAGGCGGTGACGAGCGAGCTCGCGAGCCCGGCGGCGAAGCCGGGGCTCGCCAGCTCCGCGAGCAGCGCGCCGCCGAGCGGCAGCAGCGCGACCATCAGGCCGGTGAAGCGGGCCTGCGCGGTGGCCGCGCGGGCGTCCGCCTCGACGCGCGCCTCGTCCTCCAGCGAGCGGGCGCAGTCGCGGAGGAGCCGCGCCAGGTCGCCGCCCGACGCCCGCTGGAGGAGCGCCGCGGCGACGATCGTGTCGACGCCGTGCGATCGGGCGCGGCGGCGCATGGCCTCGAGCGCGTCGTCGGTCCGGGCGCCGAGCGCCAGCTCCGCCGCCGTGCGGCGCAGCTCACGTCCCGCGGCTCCGTGCAGCCCGGGGGCCGCGGCCGCGACAGCACCGCGGATCGAGTGCCCGCCGGCCAGCGCGTCCGCGAGGGCCCCGGCCATCGCCGGCGCGCCGGCGTCGACCGCCGCGCGGTAGCGCTCGCGGCCGGCGCGGAGGACGCGCGCGACGACCACCGGACCGGCCGCCGCGGCGGCGAGGCCCGCGGCCGGGCCGGCGAGGACCGCCGCAGCGAGGAACGCCGCGCCGCCGCCGGCCGCGAGCAGCCGCCGGCGCTCGGCGGCGCCCGGCTCGCGCCCCTCGCGCCCGGCGCGCAGCAGGGAGTCGGCGAGCCGGCGGACGCCGCGGCGAGCCCCGGCGCCCGGCCGGCCGCCGCGGCGGCGGCGTCGCGCCCGAGCTCCCACGCCGCCAGAGCGGCGAGCGCGGCGGCGGCGAAGGCGAGCGCGGCGGTCACGCGGCCCCCGGCGCCGAGCCGGCGCGGCGGGGACCCGGCGGCGGAGCGGCCGGCGCCGAGTCGGCGCGATGCGGAGCCGGCGGCCGAGCGGCCGGCGCCGCGCCGGCGCCCACTCCGCGGATGCCCGCCACCGGCGCGTCCGCCGGCAGGCGCCACAGCGGCCGGCCGCCGCGCAGGCGGTAGAGCTCGCGGGTGCCCGGCCCGCCCGGCGCCCGTACCACCTCCGCCACGGCCTCCACCCGCCGGTGGCCGTCCGGCCCCCGCGCCTGGTGCACCACCAGGTCGAGCGCGCTGGCCACCTGCTCGCGCACCGCCGCGTGCGGCAGCCCGACGCCGGCCATCAGCGCGAGCGTCTCCACCCGCCGCAGCGCGTCCTCGGGCGAGTTCGCGTGAACCGTCGTGAGCGACCCCTCGTGCCCGGTGTTCAGCGCCATCAGCATGTCGAGCGCCTCGGCGCCACGCACCTCGCCCACCACGATCCGGTCGGGCCGCATCCGCAGCGCGTTCCGGACCAGCTGCCTGATCGTGACCTCCCCCCTCCCCTCCAGGTTGGCCGGCCGCGACTCCAGGCGCACGACGTGCGACTGCCGCAGCCGCAGCTCGGCCGCGTCCTCGATCGTCACGATCCGCTCGCCGTCCGGGATCGCGCCGGACAGGGCGCCGAGCGTGGTCGTCTTGCCGGACCCGGTGCCCCCGCTGACCAGCACGGCGGCCCGCCCCGCCACGCAGCGGGCGAGGAACCCGGCGAGCGCGTCCGGCATGGTCCCGTTCGCCACCAGGTCGTCGAGCGAGAAGCCGGCGGCGCGGAACCGCCGGATGGTCAGGCACGGCCCCGACAGCGCCAGCGGCGGGATCGCCACGTTCACGCGCGACCCGTCGGCGAGCCGGGCGTCGCACAGCGGCGAGGCCTCGTCCACGCGCCGGCCGAGGGGCGCGAGTATCCGCTCGATCGCGTGCATCAGCTCGGCCCGGTCGGCGAACGCCACGCCGGTGCGCTCGAGCCGTCCCGACCGCTCCACCCACACCTCGTCCGCGCCGTTGACCATCACCTCGTCCACGGCCGGGTCGGCGAGCAGCGGCTCCAGCGGGCCGAGTCCGGTGGCCAGCCGCACCACCCTGGCGGCCACCGCGTCGCGCTCGGCCGGCGGGAGCGCCGCGGCCTCGAGGTCGACCAGCTCGCGCACGTCGTCCTCGAGCGTCGCCGGCCCGCCCTCGCCGCCGTCGCGGGCGCGCTCGACGAGCCGGCGGCGAAGCGCCTCGGCCAGGTGCTCGAACGGGTCCACGCCCCCTCAAGCCGCGGACGGCCGCGATTCGCCCCCCCGCCCCCCCGGGGCGCCTCGTTACCTGCCCGCGAGCCCCGCGGGCGTCCTCCCCGCCTCCTGGCCCTCGCGCTCCAGCGCCCGCTCGTCGCGGCGGTGGACCCATCGCAGGACCACGAAGGTCCCCAGCCCGCCGACGACCATGAGCACGAGCATCATCACGGTCCCCCATCCCTCGTTCAGCCCGGGGAACTTCGTGTTCGCGCCGTAGGTGCCGGCCACGAGGGTCGGCACGAGCAGGACCGACGCGATCACCTCGACCTTCTGGTGGAGGCGCTCGGTGCGGCGGCCCTGGACCTGCGAGAGCTGGAGCTGGACGAGGTCGAGCGCGCTGCGCAGGCGGTCGCTCAGCTCGTTGGCGGTGCGCAGCGCGCGGTCGACGCGGTCGTCGAGCCGCTCGGCGGCCTCCCCGTCCGAGACGTCCGCGAACCAGTAGGTCCGCGCCTTCCCGCCTGGCGCGTTCAGCACCGCGACCGACTTGCGGAACTCGAACAGCAGCGCGCGCAGCTCGATCAGCGTCCGGCGGTCGGGGGCCGCGTCGGTCTCGCAGCGCCGGTAGAAGTCGAGCTCCCAGGCCTCGAGCCAGTCCGATAGCGCGCGGCGCACGTCGGGGTAGGTGTCGACCAGGTGGTCGAGCACGATCAGTCCGAGGTCGCCGGCGGTCCGGGCGCCCCGCTCGACCCACTCCTCCTCGACCGTCCGCGCGAGCTCGCCGTGGTCGCCGAGCTCGCCGTACGGCGGCTGCTCCTCGGAGCCGGAGAACTGCCGCGGCGAGTGCCAGCAGGTGACGAGCCAGCCGTCCCCGGCCAGCATCTCGACGACCTCGAACGTGAGCGTGCCGGCGCGGCTCGCCGGGTCGGACGGGTCCTCGGCCGCGAGGCTGGCGGCGGACACGGCCCGGATCGCGCCGTAGCGCTTGAGCCGCGGCCAGAGGTCGGGCGTCAGCAGGTCGTCGAGCATCTCCTCGTCGACCTCCGGGCAGACCCCCTCGAGCAGCGCGTCGAGCTCGCGCGCGGCCGCCGCGGTGTCGCTCCCGACGTGGCGCAGGTCCACGTCGACCCAGACCACCGCGCCCGGATTGCGCCGGGCGTCCGCCCCGGCCGGCAGCTCGGCGGGCGCCTCGCCGGGCCGGCACTCGACGATCCGGACCGCGTCGGCGAGCGTCGTCTCCGGCGCCACGGCTCAGTCCCGCCGGCCGCGCCGGGCCGCCCTCGCGACCTCGGTCTCCATCCCGCGGTCGATCTCGATCCCCGCCGTCTCGGTCACGCGCGCCACCAGCATGTACTGGCCGATCACGAGCAGCAGCTCGACGACCTCGCGCGGGGAGAGGTGCTCGCGGACCGCGTCGAGCGCCCCGTCCGAGGCCCGCACGTCGCGCACGACCTCGGTCGTGAACCGCAGCGCCGCGCGATCGGCCGGCGCCAGGGACTCGGCGTCGAGGTCGCCCCGCTCGATCGCGTCCACCTGCTCCTGGGTCGCCCCGACGGCCAGGGCGATCGGAACGTGCTGGGCCCACTCGTACTCCGCGCCCGACAGCCGCCCGACGTGCAGGATCGCGAGCTCGCGCAGCCGCGCGTCGAGCTCGAGCGACGAGAGCAGCGCGCCGCCGAACGCGAGCCAGGGGCGGAAGGCGGTCTCCGCGTTCGCGACCATCCGGAACACGTTCAGGGGCGGGGCGGCGGCGAGCGCCTCGCGGACCCGCTCGGGGACGGCGTCGGGGTCGACGTACGGAAGCCGCGCCACGGGCGGGCAGCCTACGCGCCTCGCGCCGGCCGTGACACGCCCACCCGGCCGCGCCGCGAGTACCCCAAATTGGGCCTTTACTTTCGTTGAGCGGTCAGGTTAGGATCGCCTCAGGCGTACCCCCGTAGGACTCGACGACTTCGCCTCGGCCGAGCAGGTGACCGGATCGTCGGCCACGGCGACCGGGACCACGGTCGAGGCGACCGTCGAGCCGGGCGAGCCCGCGCCCGAGTACTCGAACGGCGACGGGTCCGTCTGGTGCTCCTGGACCGCGCCGTCGAGCGGAGTCGTGACGCTCGACGCCGCCGGAAGCGGCTTCTACGTCGCGCTCGGCGTCTACACGGGCGACGCGCTGTCCGGCCTCGAGGTCGTCGCCGAGGGCAACGGCTGGGACACGACGGCGGCGAGCCGGGCGACGTTCCACGCCACCGCGGAGACGACCTACCGCCTCCTTGCCCGCGCGCGCTACACGTCCGCGGGCGGGACGCTCACGCTCGACCTCGCCCTCCGACTCCCGCCCGCGAACGACGCCTTCGTGCGAACCAGGCCCAGGACTGGAATGGCGGCCCGGAGCGGATCCGGGTCCGGGTCGAGGCCGGCGTGACCTACCGGATCGCGGTCGACGGCTACTACGGCGCGACCGGCGAGTTCGATCTCAGCCTCGAGCTGATCGACAGCCCGCCGAACGACGACTTCGACGACGCGCTGCCGATCGTCGGGCCGCTGTTCGAGATCGTGGGCAACACGGTCGGCGCGACGCAGGAGCCGTGCGAGCCGGTCCACGACGACAACTACTACGACCCGTCGGTCTGGTACTCGTGGACGGCGCCGGCGGACGGGCCGGTCGTGGTCGACACCGCCGGCAGCGACTTCCCGACCGTGCTCGGCATCTACACGGGCGAGGCGCTGTGCAATCTCTCGCGCGTGCCCGTGCGGCGGTACACCGGGCCCGGCGTGCCGGCGAAGCGCGGCTTCCAGGCGACCGCGGGCGTCACCTACCGGATCGCCGTCGACGGCCAGCGCGCGCGGACGGGGAGCTTCAGCATGTCCGTGCGGCAGGTCCCGGCGCCGGCGAACGACCTGCTGTCCGCCGCGGAGCCCCTCGTCGGGTCGTCGGCCAGCGCGACCGGCGAGAACTTCGGCGCGACGCTCGAGGCCGGCGAGCCCACGGCCGGCGGGAGCGCCTCGGTCTGGTACTCGTGGACCGCTCCGGCGAGCGGCACCGCGTCGCTGACGTTCGCGAGCGCGGACTTCTCGGCGGCCGTGACGGTCTACACGGGCGACGCGGTGGGCTCGCTCGCCGAGGTGGCTCGGGGCTCCCGCTACGGCCCGGCGCGCTTCGGCGCCGTGGCCGGCACGACCTACCGGATCGCGGTCGACGCCGACTCGCCGACGCCCGGCGGCGGGTTCACCCTGAACCTCGCGCTCGTACCGCCGCCGGCGAACGACGACTTCGCGGACGCGAGCGACCTGACCGGCGAGACGAGCGCCGCCGGCGGGACGATCGCCGGAGCCACCACCGACCCCGGGGAGCCCGTCCACGGCTACGCCGGCCGCACCGCCTCCGTCTGGTACTCCTGGACGGCGCCGTCGTCCGGCGTCGCCGTGGTGACCCTCCCGACGAGGGACAGCTACGTCACCGCGTTCGCCTACGCGGGCGACGCGCTCGACTCGCTCGCGCTCCTGGCCGCGGGCGACTACTCGTCGGAGCTCCGCTTCGCCGCGGTGGCGGGCACGACGTACCGCGTCGCGGTGGCCGGCGAGCCGAGCGACGACCGGGGTGGCTTCAGCATCTCGGTCGACGTCAGGCAGCCGCCGCCGAACGACGCCTTCGCGAACGCGACCGAGCTCAGCGGCGACTCGGACGTCCGGTCCGGGTCGAACCAGGAGGCCTCGAAGGAGCCGGGCGAGCCCGTCCACTACACCTCCGGGGCGCGTCCATGTGGTACCGCTGGACCGCTCCGAGCTCCGGGCAGGTGACGATCGACCTGTCCGGCAGCGCGTTCGACACCACGCTCGCGGCGTACACCGGATCGGCCGTCGACGCGCTGACGAAGCTCGGCAGCGACGACGACTCGGGCGACGGCCTCACGAGCAGGCTGTCGATCCAGGTGACGCAGGGGGAGACGTACTCGTTCGCCGTCGACACGTACGGCGGCGGCCGCGGCTCGATCCAGGTCGCGCTGAGCCACGTCCCGACCGAGCCGGCGGCGCCGCTGGCCGCGGGCGCGGAGGAGTCGTGGATCGCGCCGGACGAGCCGGAGGCGCCCGCGGGGACCGCCGCCTCGGCCGCGCCGGCTCCGCCGCGCGAAGTCGGTCCCGCTCACGCTCTACGCGATGGCGCGAAGCGGCTCGGACGTCGAGGTCGTGCCGAGCCGGGTGACGCTGCGCCGCTAGGTCGCGCGACCGCCTCGTAACCTTCCCGGTCCACCGACGGCAGGGGGACCTCAATGGCCAAGCACCCGCGCGTGGGCGAGCGGGCGCCCGACTTCGAGCTGGCAGGCACCGACGGGACGTTCCGGCTCTCGGACCATCGCGGCAGCCGCGTCGTGCTCCTCTTCTACCCCGGCGACGACACGCCGGTCTGCACGCGGCAGTTCTGCTCGTACCGGGACCGCGCCGATGACGTCGACTCGCTCGACGCCGTCGTCGTCGGCATCTCGTCCCAGGACCTCGACTCGCACGAGCGGTTCAAGTCGCGGCACGGGCTCAACGTCCCGCTGCTCGCGGACGTCGACTGCGAGGTGGCGAAGGCGTACGGCGCGCACGCGCCGCTCGTGGGGACGCGGCGGGCGGTCGTGATCGTCGGCGAGGACGGGGCGGTCGCCCACCGGCACGACCACACCTTCGGGCTCGACTACCAGACGGTCGACGAGCTGCGCGCGGCGCTCGACGACCTCGCGCCGGCTACGGCCTGAGCACCCGCTCGACCCAGCCGGCCAGCTCGGTCACGAAGTGCGGGTCGACCGAGTGCGGCATCGGCGACTCGCGCCAGGTCACGTCGGCGCCGGCCGACTCGAGCCGCTCGCGCGCCTCCCTCCCCCACTCGACGCCTATGACCGGGTCGAGCGTGCCGTGACCGATCGCGACCGGTTGGCCGTCGAGGCCCGACAGGTCGAGCTCGAGGCCGTCGACCCGCGGCACGAAGCCGCTGAGCGCGATCAGGCCCGCCGGCCGCGGGCGCCCC
Organism: Thermoleophilaceae bacterium; assembly: GCA_036389295.1. Classification (GTDB taxonomy): domain Bacteria; phylum Actinomycetota; class Thermoleophilia; order Solirubrobacterales; family Thermoleophilaceae; genus AC-37. The sequence goes on from DASVQB010000021.1 coordinate 30,705, forward strand.
TCGCCGAGCCCGGCCGCGTACGTCATCACCGCGCCCTGGGAGAAGCCGCCGAGGACGAGCCGGTCGTGGTCGAGGCCGTGCTCCTCGAGCAGCGAGTCGAGCCAGCCGGCGAGCGTCGCGAAGGTCGCGTCGAAGGTCTCCCGGTCCGGGTGGCCGATCCGCCGCACGGCGTACCAGTGGTTGCCGCCCGGCGGCAGCCGCAGCGGCGCCCGCGGCGTGACGCCGAGCAGGCGCCGGCCGGGGTCGAGCAGGTCGAGCAGCGGGAACAGGTCGTGCTCGTCGACGCCGCGGCCGTGGAGCAGCACGAGCGCGCCCGCCGGCTCGCCGGCGGCCGGCCGGACGCTATGGACGAGGCTCTCGGCGCCCACCCGACGACCCTACCTGGCAAGCTGCGCCGGGTGACGGCCGCCGAGCACGAGACCGTCGGCGCGTGAGCGAGCGCGAGCCCGCCCGCGAGGCGGCGGCCAACGCCGCCGCCTCGCTGATCGAGCCCGGCATGACCGTCGGCCTCGGCTCCGGCCGCGCGGTCTGGCGCACGATCGAGCTGATCGCCGAGCGCTGGCCGGACGGGCCGCCGGTCCGCTCGGCCTTCGCCTCCGACCGGACCGAGTCGCTCGCGCGCGAGGCCGGGATCGAGGCGGTCGAGCTCGACGGCGAGCTGCGCCTCGACCTCGCGCTCGACGGCGCCGACGAGATCGACGCCCGCCTGGGCCTGATCAAGGGGGGCGGCGCCGCGCTGCTCCGCGAGAAGATCGTGATCTCCGCCGCCGACCGGTTCGTCGTGGTCTGCGAGGAGAGCAAGCGGGTGCCGAGGCTCGGCACCGGCTTCCGGCTGCCGGTCGAGGTCGTCCGCTTCGGCTGGCGCGACACCCGCCGTCGCCTCCTCGACCTCCTGCCGTCCGCGGAGCTCCGCACCGGCGACGGCGGCGAGCCGGTCGCGACCGACGAGGGCCACCACCTGCTCGACTGCGACCTCCCGCGCGGGGATCACGCGACGGAGGGCGACCTCTCCGACCTCGCCCGGGCGATCAAGGCCACGGTGGGCGTCGTGGAGCACGGCCTCTTCCTCGACGAGGCCGACCTCGCGCTGCTGGGCCGCCCGGACGGGACGGTGCTGGAGCTCGAGCGGCCCCGCTGAGCCCGGGCAACCCGGGGGGCCGCCTCCGCGACCCGTGCGTCTTCCGTAACGCTCCGTTCGCCCGGCCCGCCGGGCCGGTCGGCACCGCGTCGACTACGGTCCGCATAGCGGACCAAAAGCAGCACGGTGGCAGGAGCGCGCGGCGAGCCGTGTCACAGGACGGCTGCGAACGGTGACGGAATGCGACCGGGCCCTTCCCCCGATGCCGCCGTTCGGCCGGCGCCGCGCTACGCGCGCTCGAGCCCGGCCTCGCGGACCATCTCCTCGAGGCCCTCGGTCCCGAACGCCTCGACCGGACCGAGCGCGCCGCTCCCCTCCACCGCGCCGTCCGCGATCCGCATCGCGGCCCCGGCCAGGAAGCGCGCCGTGAAGTCGTAGCCGTTCACGCCCGTGAGGTGCACCTCGGCCAGCCGGCGCCCGCCGGAGTCGCAGGCGACCGCGACCACGTGCGAGCCGCCGCGCGAGCGCTCCTCCGGGCCCGGGCCGCCGCTCGACCCGCGGACGAACCGCCCGGCCACCGCGTCCATCCCCGCCCGCACGCCGGGCACGCGCGTGACCAGGTCCGACCACGCCGCCGCCGCCTGGATCGCGCGCGACTGCGAGCCGAACCAGCCCAGGTAGACGTCCACCTCGCGCACGCGCGGGAACGCCCTCGGGAGGCCGAAGTGCTCGCTTGCGCCCGCGGAGACCGCGGGCCGCCTGCGGCCGTCGACGTCGAACGCGGCGTAGCGCTTGGCCGTCCGCTCGGTCACGATGCGTCCGTCGCGCCACGCGAAGCCCGGGTACGCGAGCGCCGCCGCCGACGAGGCCCGCGTGCCGCCGCTCGGCTCGTTGCCGGAGCCGACCAGGAAGTAGCCGATCCGCACGCGGACGGCCTCCTCTTCGGCGTCGCGCAGCGCGAGTGCGCCGGCCAGGTTGCCCGGCACCCAGTCGTAGCCGAGCGCCGTGAGCATCGCGATCCCGGCGCGCTCGGCCCGCGGTCCGTACTCCTCGAACACGCGGCGGATGAACGGCGGCTCGCCGGTCGAGTCGAGGTAGTGCGCGCGGGTCGTGACGGCCGCCTCCGCGGCCGCGTCGCCGTACCGGACGAACGGCCCGACCGTGGTCAGGAGGACGTCGCCCTCCTCGAGCAGCCCGCGGACGGAGTCCGGGCGCGACACGTCCGCCACGGCGATCTCGAGGCCGCCGAGGTCGTCGCCCATGCGCCGCAGCGGCTCGACGCTGCGCGCCGCCAGCACCGGTCGCGCACCGCGCTCCACGAGCGCGTCGGCGGTGAGCCGGCCCGTGTAGCCGGTCGCGCCGAAGAGCACGATCCGACCCGCCATCGGCGGGAGCCTATCCGGGTCAGGGAGCCGGGTCGCCCGCGGGTGCCTCGAGGACCCACTCGCTGAGCGCGTCCACGTCCGAGCTAGCGGGCTCCGTCTCGGCCGGCTCGTCGTCCGCTGCGAACGCCTCCAGCCACACCGTCGCCTTGTCCGGCGACAGCGGCCGGCTCAGGTAGAACCCCTGCGCGTAGTCGCAGCCGAGCGCGGCGAGCTTGCGGTAGATCTCCTCGTCCTCCACGCCCTCGGCGACCACCTTCAGGCCGAGGTTGTGCCCGAGGTCGATCGTCGACTGGACGATCGTGGCGTTGCCCGGGTCCTCGGCCATCGTCAGGCAGAACGACTTGTCGATCTTGATGTAGTCGACCGGCAGGTTCTGGAGGTAGGCGAGCGACGAGTAGCCGGTGCCGAAGTCGTCGACCGACAGCGTCACGCCCATCTTGTTGAGGCGCGTGAGGATGGTCATCGCGCGGCGGTGGTCGGCCATGATCGTCGACTCGGTGATCTCGAGCTCGAGCGAGCCCGGCGGGAGCCGCCAGCTCGTGAGCAGGCGGGCCAGGTCGTTCGGCAGCCGCAGGTCGATCAGGTTCTGCATCGACAGGTTCACCGCGACGCTCACGTCGAGGCCGCGCGTCCGCCACGCGTTGCACTGGCGGAGCGCCGAGTCGAGCAGGTAGAGCGTCATCGGGCGCAGGAGGTTCGACCGCTCGGCGAGCGGGATGAACTCGTCCGGCGAGAGCAGGCCGCGCTCCGGGTGGTGCCAGCGGGCGAGCGCCTCGACGCCCTGCACGCGACCGGTCTGGAGGTCGACCTTCGGCTGGTAGTAGAGGACCAGCTCGGTCTCGTCCATCGCCCGGCGGAGCTCGCCGATCAGCGCCAGCCGGCCGGCGTCGTGGCGGTGCTCGTGCTTGTGCGCGTCGTAGAACTCGTAGCCCGAGCGGTTCTCCTTCGCCATGTACATCGCCACGTCGGCGGCGCGCATGACGCTGTCCACGGTCCGGCCGTGCTCGGGGAAGATCGCGATGCCGATCGAGCCCTCGCACTGGAGCGCGAGGCCGCCGACGACGATCGGCTCCTCGAGCACCTTGAGGACCCGCCGGACGACCGGCACGACCGACTGGCGGTCGGGCACGTCGGGCAGCAGGATCGCGAACTCGTCGCCGCCGAGGCGGGCCACGGTCTCGGTGTCGCGCAGCACGCTGTGGAGGCGCGAGCCGATCCGCTGGAGCAGCAGGTCGCCGTTGTGGTGGCCGAGCGTGTCGTTGACGTCCTTGAACCGGTCGAGGTCCATCAGCATCACGACGCCCATCCTCTTGCGCCGGCCCGCGCTGCCGATCGTGCGCTCCACGAGGCTCTGGAACATCGTCCGGTTGGGGAGGCCGGTGAGCCCGTCGGAGAGCGCCTGCTCCTCCTTCTCGGCCGCCTGGCGGCGGAGGCGCTGGGACGCGCCGGCGACGATCGCGACGATCGTTCCCCACAGGAGCAGGAGGCCGATGCCGATCGCCAGGTAGGCGTTGTGGGTCTGGTCCTCGATCTGGCGGGCGATCGGGCCGTACGACATCCAGACCTCGACCGATCCGCTCGGCGGGTCGGTCGCGGCGGCCCGCAGCGGCCCGTACACGGCGAGCACGCGGCCGAGGGTCGCGTCCGCCGAGCTCGGGTTGCGGCTGAGGTCCATGACCTTCGTGACCACGTTCCCGTGCAGCGCCGCGCTCGTCTCGGAGGGGATCGCGCTGCCGTCGCCGATTCGCAGGTGGTCGTCCGAGTAGACGACGGTGCCGAGCTTGTCGCGCACGGTCACGCGCGCGACGTCGGTGCCGGCGCGCGTGGCGGTGAGCGAGCGGTCGAGCGCCTCCTGGCCCTCGCGGGTGACCGCGCGGGCGGGGTCGACCTGGCTGCCGAGCCCGCGGCGGATCGCGAGGTCGGCCACCATCCTGGCCTCGGTGCGCGCGGACGCGACGGCGCGGTCGCGCGCCTGGTTGCGAAGGGTCTGGGCGAGGAACGCGCCGAGGACGATGACCGGGACCAGGCTGATGAGCCCGAACTCGATCAGCCAGCGACGCTTCTGCTTGACGGCCGTTCCCACTCCCGCACCCGGTGGCTCAGTCGCCGGCGTGGCGCCGGTGGCGAGTCGGCAGCGCGTAGCGCGACGGCGTCGTCGGCACGATCGGGTTCTCGATCTGGCCCAGCCGCTCGATCAGGTTCGTCCACTGGTCGGGCTCGAGCACCGCCAGCGCGGCGCGGCCGGTCTTGCGGTCGTCGCCCGCCGTCGGGCGGAAGCCGACGTGGATGTGGTCGTTGTGGTCCGACATGGAGACGGTGTTCGCGCCGAAGTCGAGCAGGGAGATGATCTGGTGCGGGCGCATCGTTCCCTGGAGGCTCATCAGCCGCTTGACCGCCTGCTCGGTGATGCCGCCGCGCTCCTGGTGGCCGACGATCGGGATGCCGTTGATGGCGGCGATGTCGACCGCGTTGCCCGAGGAGTGCTCGGACACGTTGCCGGAGCTCGTGTAGGTGCCGTGGTCGGACTTCATCGAGCTGACCGTCGGCTTCAGCCCGGACTCGGCGAGGAACGCCAGCACGGCGAGGACGCGGCGGTTGATCTGGCCGGTGCGGACGTCGTTGCGGCCGGTCGCGTCGAGCTCGATCCGCTCGTCGTTCAGCACCCTGCGCTCGAGCAGCGGCTTCGGCATCATCAGGATCTGGCCGATCGACGCGCTGCTGCCTTCCTTGAGGACGTTCTTGCCCTTGGCGCGGTAGATCGCGGTCGACTCGAGCAGCTTCCAGCCGTCGAGGATCGGCTTCGGGTCGATCCGCGGCGCGCCCTTGCCGGCCGGGCGGATCATGAAGTTCACGTGCGCGGCCTTCTTCGGGACGGGCCGGCCGACGCGGCCGAGGATCGTCCCTCCGATCACCCGCGACCCGGACCGGAGCCGGCGCAGCGTCGAGTTCTTCCCGTTGAGGCCGAGGCCAGGAGTGAAGAGGTGCCCGTACTTGGAGAACCCGCCGCGCGAGGCCTGCGCGTCGAACATCTGCTCGAGGCCGCCGGCGGACTTCGGGCGCGGCCGCGCCGGGTGGGCGAAGAGGCGCCGCTTCGTGTACGCGCGCGGGTGGGGGCCGCGATCGCCCTTGTGCGCGGAGATCGCCCTCGCCTCGGTGCCCGACGGCCCGGGGTTCTTCTTCGGGACGGGGTAGTAGTGGGCGACCTTCTCGAGGCCGGCGTAGGTGAACTCGTTGCCGTAGACGTCCTGGAGGACCACGTAGCGGCCGAGCTTGCGGGTCTTGCCGATCCGGTCGACCTGGCCGTCGTTGACCGCGACGACCGGGGCGCCGCGCTCGGAGAAGATCTCGATGCCCTTGCGCTCGGCCTCGTCGTGGACCACGTTGTTCGAGTTGCGGCCGCGGTGGAGCTTCCGGGTGGCGTGGCGCTCGTCGATGTCCTGCGCGTAGGTGGCCCGCGCGGCGACCGGGAAGCGGCCCTCGGTCAGGCCGGTCAGCGAGCCGACCACGTCCACCGGCACGCCGGCCAGGAGCTTGGCGCGCAGCAGGACCGAGTCGACGTACCAGCCGGCGTGGTTGTAGGAGAAGATCGCGCGCTTGACGTCCTTGTCGCCGCCCGAGGCCTTCAGGTAGCGGGCCGCGGCGAAGATCGCGTCGACCGGGTTGTAGGGGTCGCGCTTGCCGTCCTTGTTGGCGTCGACGCCGTAGGCGCGCCAGGTCGCCGGCATGAACTGCATCCAGCCGAGGGCGCCGGCCGAGGAGACGTTCAGGTTGCGGCCGTAGTCGGTCTCGATCTCGTTGATCGCGGCGAGGATCTCCCAGCGGATGCCGTACTGGATGCCGGCGGCCTGGTAGATCGGCAGCAGGAAGATCGGCACGCGGAACTTGCGGATGACGAAGTTCGGGACGCCCCTCGCTCCGTCCGGGCCGGGGAGGGCCTCGAAGAAGCCGGGGTTCGAGCGGGTCGGGCTGCCGTCGCGGTGGCGGAGCGCCGGGCGGCTCGCGCCGCGGCCGCCGGTGACGTGACGGGGGGCGCGGTGGCGGCGCGTGCGGGTGCGCGGGTGGCGCGGGGCCTTGTGCCCGCCGCGATCGCGGCCGCGCGGGGCGGCGTCGTCAGCGCCCTCGTGCTGGCTGCGGCCGCTGTTGCCGCTGGGGGCCGGCGGGGCGCTCGGCGCCTGCTCGCCGGCCGGGGTCGACGCGGGGACGGCCGGCTCGGGCGCGACGGCGGGCGCGGCGGCGGCCTCGGTCGTCTGGGCGGAGCGGAGCTCGCCGCGGGCCGACCCGCAGCCGCCCGGCTCCGAGACCGGGACCGGGTTGTCGCAGAGCTCGCCGTAGGGCTGGTCGTGGAGCGGCGGCGCCTCGCGGACGATGGTCTCGACGCTGCCGTCGGCGCGGCGGAGCTGGACCGCGGCGTCGGCGAGGTTGGGCAGGTTGAGCGGGGTCGCCGCCAGCGCCATGAGGATGGCGGCGGCGGCCGTGCGGCGGACGACGGCCGCGGGCGGGCGGGCGGCGCGGCGGCGCGAGCGGGGCACCCGCCAGGCGGACGGCCTGCCGACCTCGACCAGGAGGTCCGGCGCCGCCTCGATCGCGAACTGGGTCTCGGGGTCCTCCAGCGTGGCGACGGAGATCGCGAACGCGGCGCGCCACAGCCACTCGTCGTCCTCCGTCCCGGGGCGCAGGCCGAGCTCGTCCGGAAGCGCGGCGTGGCGGTGGATCGCGAGGCCGTCGTCGACGAGCAGCGCGGCCTCGAGCAGCGGCCGGGCGAGCCGCGAGCGGTAGCGGCCCTCGAGGCGGAGCAGGGCCAGCTCGCGCCCGCCGGGGACGTGCTCGAAGCGCTCGACCTCGAGGGGGCCGGCGCCGTTTCGGTCGATGTGGGGAGGGTTGGTCATCGGCAGTCGGGCTAGGCCGGGCCTCCAGGGCCCGGCTGCGGCAAAGCGCGATCGATCGGTCTGTTCTCCGCAGTCGGATGCACGAAGGAGGGGCCTTCGACGATTCGTCCAGGTTCTTGTCGGCAGGGGCGGGGCGGCCCTTGACCGGTTGCGGAACGGGCTCTCGGGCGGGGCTGCGAGCGGGCCGCCGTCGCGCCCTCACAGCGATCCGGCCGGCACCGCGAGCGGCGTCCGGCGGCGCGGCTCGCGCCCGCCGCGCAGGAGGAGCCTCGTCTCGCGCGCGAAGCTCTGCGCGGCGGCCAGGAAGACCGCCTGGCGGAGCGTCACCCGGAGGGTGGCGAGGGTGGCCGGTCCGGCCCCCGCCGGGGCGGCCCCGCTGCCGTCGCCCTCCGCGCTCGCCTCCGGGTCGGCCGGCCGGGTCGCCAGCACCTCCGCGTCCTCGAGCGCCAGGTAGGTGCGGCCGCGGCCCTCGGCCGGCTCGCTCGTCACGAGGACGTCCACGCGCGCGCCGGGGCCGGCCGCCCGCACGTCCTCGCCGCCGCGCACCTCGATCTCGATCGCCCGCTCGCCGCGGCGCGGCGGGGACGGCTGGTCCGCGGGCCGGTCGGGACGGGCGCCGGCCAGCGTCCCGGCGGTCACGTAGCCGCCCGCGGGGACCGCGGCGGCGACCTCGCCGCCGACCGCCTGCCCCGGGTCCGACAGGGCGTCCGGAGGCACGAACCGGGCCGGGACGGACCGGACGGCGAGGGCGCTCGTCGCGTCCCGCTCGCGGATCCGCCGCCCGGCCCTCAGGTCCACGCGCGCGACGACCACCGGCACGAGCGATCCGACTCGCGCCTCGACCTCGCGGGTGCGCCGCTCGACCCGCGACGCCGCGAGCCCCCCGGAGGCCAGCGCGAGGGCGAGCATGACGGCGGCGCGCCGCCGGCGAGCGGCGCGGGTCATCGGGCCGCCCGAGCCCCGTGGGCGGCGTGCCCGTGGGCGCGCCTCGCGAGGGCGGCGCCGCCGGCGTCCGTCGCCGGGCGGCTCATCGGGCCAGCGGCAGCTCGATCGCGACCGCGGCCTCGCCCTCCCGCGGCGCGGCCACCGTCAGCGTGCCGCCGCAGCTCTCGACGGCGCGGGCGGCGATCGCCAGGCCGCGGCCCCGCCCCGCGCGCGGCATCGCGGGCCCCGCGCCCGTCCGCCGGGTCGCGTTCGCGACCTCGATCCTCACCGCGGCGCCGCGCCGGGTGCCGCGGAGGCGGACCGGCCCGGCGCCGTGCTCGACGGCGTTAGCCAGCAGGTTGCCGAGCGCCTGCGCCAGCCGGCCGCGCTCGCCGCGCACCCACACGGGCCCGGCCCGCCAGTCGACCTCGACCCTCCGCCCGAGCCGCCGCGCCGGCGGCCGCCACGCCGCCACGGCGGAGCGCGCCAGCGAGTCGAGCGCGACGGGCTCCGACCGGCCCACCCGCGATCGCGCTCCCGTCCGAGCCGCGGCCAGGTCGACCAGGCCGGCCCGGGCCCGCTCCAGCTCGCTCTCGAGCGCCGCGGCGATCGGCCGGCCGCCCGGCGCCCGGCGCAGCCGCTCGACGCCGAGCCCGAAGGCTGTCATCGCGCCGCGAAGCTCGTGCTCCGCGTCCGCGGCGAGCTCGAGGCCGCGCCGCAGCCGAGCCGCCCGGGCGGCCAGCACCGCTGCGAGGGGCCAGCCGGCGAGGGCGGCGGCGCTCACGCGGCCTCCGTGAGGCGGTAGCCGACGCCGCGAACGTTCACGACGAACCGCCGCCCGGTGCCGCTCAGCTTCCTCCTCAGCCGGCAGGCGTGCGTGTCGACCGTCCGGGTGGCGCCGGCGGCCAGGTAGCCCCACACGTCGCGCAGGAGCTCCGACTTCGAATGGACCCGCGCCGGGTCCGACGCCAGGGCGTGCAGGAGGCCGAACTCCTTGGCCGACAAGGACACAGGCCGGCCCGCGAGCCTGACCGCCCGGGTCGCCGGGTCCACGGTGAGGTCGCCGACCCGCACCACGCCGCGCAGCGGCCGGCCGGACGCGCGCCGCAGGACGACGCCGAGCCGGGCGACCAGCTCGGCGTACGAGAACGGCTTGCAGACGTAGTCGTCCGCGCCGCGGACGAGGCCCCGCACCCGATCGACCTCGCCGACCCGGCCGCTCAGCACCACGACCGGGACGTCCGGGTCGAGCCGCGATCCCGCGCCGTCGGCGGCCCGCACGCGGTCGAGCACCTCGAGCCCGCTCCCGCCCTCCAGCATCAGGTCGAGCAGCACGAGCTCCGGCTGCCGCACCTCGAGCGCCCGCAGCGCCTCGCCGACGGAGGTCGCGGTCGCGACATGGAAGCCGTCGGCGGCGAGGTGCTCGGCGAGGAAGGACCGCGTTCGCTCGTCGTCCTCCACCACGAGGATGGACCGCTGTCGTTCGACCATGACCGCCTAAGTAGGATGCGCGGGCTTCTCTCCCCCCTGTTGGTCGTGCCTGACACCCCCGGATGGGGGGGTGGAAAAGTGTCCACGAGATTGCTAAAAAGTGACTTAGCAATGACTCGGCCCCGCCCCCGAGCCGTCACGGCGCGGGCCCCGGCGCGGGGCCGCGCGCGGACGGGGCGGCGGATGAACGCAGGGCCTCGCGGGAGAGGCGGCGGGCCGTTGATGCGGTGGGCCGCCGGATGACGCGTCGTCGGATGACGCCGGGAGCCGGCGGATGACGCGGGCGCTCCTGCGCGACCCGCGCTTCCGGCTCCTCCTCGCCGGCCAGACGCTGACGATGTTCGGCGACGTCGCGCTGATGCTCGTGCTGGGCATCTGGGCGACGCAGCTCACCGGGTCGACGACCGTCGGCGCCGCGGTCTTCGTCGCGGTGCTGGCCCCGATGCTGCTCGCGCCGCTGCTCGGCCTGATCGTCGACCGCTTCCCGCGACGGAAGGTGATGATCGCGAACGACCTCGGGACGGCGGCGACGCTCCTCCCGCTGCTGCTCGTGCACGACCGCGGCGACGTCTGGATCGTCTTCGCCGTCGGCGCGGCGTACGGCATGTCGCAGCAGGTCTTCTTCGCCGCCCGCTCGGCCTTGCTGCGGACGATGCTCGGCGACGACGAGCTCGCGCCCGCGAACGCCGTGCTCGAGTCGCTCAGGCAGGCCCTGCGGATCGCGGCGCCCGCCGCCGGGACGGCGCTGTTCTCGATCCTCGGGGGAGGCGCCGTCGCGATGATGGACGCGGCCACGTTCGTCGCGTCGGCGGCGCTGCTGTCGGTCCTCCGGGTCGCCGAGCGCCAGGCGACCGAGCGGGCCGCGGGGTCCGTGGCGAGCGAGCTGAGCGCCGGCGTGCGCCACATCTGGACGACGCCGATCCAGCAGCGGCTCGTCACCGCGCTCTGCATGGCGGTGGCCGTGCTCGGGCTGCTCCAGGTGGCCGGGTTCGCGCTCGTCGACCGCGGGCTCCATCGACCGGTCACCTTCCTGGCCGTCGTGTTCACCGCCGAGGGGCTCGGCTCGATCGCCGGCGGGCTGACCGCCCCGGCCATGCTCCGCCGGCTCGGCGAGCCGCGCGTCGCCGGGCTGGGGCTCGCCTGGATGGGCGCCGGAGTCGGCGCGATGGCGCTCGCCGACCTGCCGAGCGTCCTGATCGGGGCCGCGGTCGCGGGCGCGGGGTTCTCGGCGTTCGTCGTCGCCTACACCACGCTGCTGCAGCGCACAACGGCGACGGAGCTCCAGGGTCGTGTCTTCACCGCGGCCGAGGCCCTGGCCGGGATCCCGTACTGCGGCACGCTCGCGGTCGCCGCCGTCGGCGTCTCCCTGGTCGGCTATCGCGCGATCCTCGTGGTCGGGATGCTCACGCTCGGGGGCGCCGGCGCCTACCTCGCGGCCGGCAGGGTCGCGGCGCCGGCGGCGCTCTCGCCCGGGTTGTCGCTCACCGGGGAGGCGTCCGTCCGCTAGCCACATCTGCGCCCGCTCGCGGCGGCTCGGGACACGAGCGCCGCCGCGTACGAGCTAGCAGTGGCTAGCGGATCTTGATGATCACTCAGCACCTCCTTCCCCCTCGCCTACAGGTGAAGCTCCCTTCCCCTCGCCTACAGGTGGAGCGGCGCGCCGGCGGGCTTCGCGGCCATGAACACGACCCTCGCGTGCGTCTCCTCGTCCGGGTCGGAGACCATCCCCCGCTCCGGGCACTCGCCGCGGACGCCCACGACCCTGAGGCCCGCCTCCGAGCAGGCCATCTCGACCGTCGAGATCGGGTGATGGCGCTGGACGTGGCGCCCGACGGCGATCGCCTCCCCGGTACGCGGTAGGACCTCGATCGTCGCCGACGCGAGGCCGCCCGGCGGCATGAACTCGCTCCCTTCACCTCGCCACCGAAACCGGGTACGGTCGGACTCGACGAAGAGCTCGCTGGCGAAGCTCGACCTGTAGGCCGCCAGCGAGTTCGTGTCGAACACGAGGAGACCGCCGGGGCAAAGGGCCTCCCCGATGCTGTGAAGGGCGGCCACAAGATCCGCGGCCGAGAGCAGGTAGTTGAAGGAGTCGTCGACGCAGGTGGCGAGGTCGAAGCGACCTCGCCATGGCAGCGCGCGCATGTCGGCGACCCGCACCTCCGCGCCCCCGGCGGCCCGGGCCCGCGCGCGGGCGACCATGGCCGGCGACAGGTCGCAGGCCGTCACCTCGTAGCCGCGCTCGAGCATGGGCATGAAGCTCTTGCCCGTCCCGCACGCGACGTCGAGGAGCCTGCGGCCGCGCAGCCCCTCCTCGACGGCCCACGCCTCGACGTCGGCCATCCAGCTCTCGTACTCGTAGTCGGCGGTGAACGCGTCGTAGAACGGCGCGAACGTCTCGTAGGTCGCCAGAACGCTTACCTCGCCTGGCTCAGTTTGAAGGTCCATATCGCCAAAGACCCGCTCTGCGCTCAGGAGCGTTTCAGCGGCTCACCCCCCGTGATGGCCGTGCCGCACGCTTAACCCGTGGAAGGACAGGAGTCGGTCTGGGAGTGGGACGTGGCGAGGGCGTGCTGCCTGCGCGAGGCGCGCCGGATCCTCCGCGACAGCGACGACGCGGAGGAGGCCGTCCAGGAGGCGATGGTCCGCGCGTGGCGGAACCGAAGCTCGTGCCGCACCCCCGGGCGCCCGCTGCCGTGGCTCGTGCAGATCACGCGCAACGAGGCCCTGCGGCTCGCGGCGCGGCGGCAGAAGCGCCAGGCGAGCGAGATCCCCGAGGAGAGCCCGGACTTCCCGGCCTCCGACAGCGGGCTGGACCGGACGCTCGACACCGTCGCGACCGAGCAGGTCCTCAAGGTGCTGCGCCCCGAAGAGCGCGCCCTGATTCACCTAAGGTACGTCGAGGACCTGACCCAGGGGCAGATGGCGGCTCGGCTTGGGGTGCCGGAGGGGACCGTCAAGGTGAGGCTACACCGGGCGCGCGCCCGCCTCAGGGGGGCGGCGGCGGAGCTGACGGCCTAGCGCGGACACGCCTGCCTTCCGCGCCAGATCGCGCTTTGCGCCAATTTCCATTGTGAAATGGCACAACGGCGACTGCAGATCGCTCCTACGCAAGGTACGATGTATCCAATGGAGGAAACCACTTGACCATTCCAGTCGACATCACCGATCCGCGCATCGCCAAGGCGTATGCGCACCCGCTCCGCGTGCACATCCTCGGGATGCTCGACGATCGGATCGCGAGTCCGAGCGAGATCGCAGCGGAGCTGGAGGCGCCCCTCACGCACGTGAGCTACCACGTGCGGCAGCTGGCGGGGCTCGGTCTGATCAAGCTCGTCAGGACGACGCCGCGGCGCGGCGCGGTCGAGCACCACTACACGGCGAAGATCCGCCCCAAGATCACCGACGACACGTGGACGCAGGTCCCCGAGGTCGTCAAGAAGAACATCCTCGCCGGCTGGGTGCAGCAGGTGGGCGCGCACGTCTCGGCGGCCCTCGTCGAGGGCGGGTTCGAGCGCGGCGACGCGCACGCGACCCGCAGCGCGATGGAGCTCGACGAGAAGGGCTGGAAGGCGATCTCCAAGGAGATGGCCAGGGCGCTCGAGAAGATCGAGCGGCTCGGCGCCGAGGCGAAGGCCCGGATCGAGGCGGACCCGAACCTCGACCACTTCCGCGCGACCGCCGCCCTGATGCTCTTCGAGGGCCCGACCGAGAGCGCGGGGCTGCCGGCCAACGCGGGCATCCGCAAGCACAAGCGCCGCCGGTCGAAGAGCGCCGCCTAGCTCCGAGGTCGACCTCCGGACCGCGTGCAAGCGCGGTTGCACCCCTCCCTGGACGGCAGGAATCGGGGTTACGATGCCGACGCGCCGCCCGACGTGCGCGGCACCGCCGGATGGACACGACGAAACGCGGAAACTACGAGTCGGGATCCGACTACGTGCTCGAGTACGGGGAGCTCCGGTTCACGTTCAACGAGCGCGACTTCACCGAGCGTGTGGAGCAGGCCGCGGTCAAGCTCGGCTTCGTGCCCGGCCCGCTCGAGGGCGCGGAGCGGGAGGACCTCGTCAACCTCGCGGTGAACGGCGAGGTGTCGGAGCCCGCGTCGTCGCTCGGCGAGCACATCAACGCGTGCTGGTCGGAGCTCGCCGGACCGTCGGAGCGGTCCCTCGTCCACTGGCTGCGCCGGCTCGTGTTCCGGGGCGCGTGGCTCGACCAGCGCGTCAAGGAGGGCGAGCTCGAGCTGGTCTTCGACGACCGCACGCACAGCTTCGGCTATGCCCAGCCGGACCGCGACTACGAGGTCATCGAGCTCTCGCCCGAGCCGTCGTGGGCCGGGGTCGCGTACCGGCGTTGAGCCGGGCGCGCGGCTAGGTCAGCCGGTCCGCGCGCAGCGTGCCCGACCCCGGCGCGAGCGCCGGCGGGCGGGGGCCCGAGCCGGCCGCCGCGGGCGGCTCGAGGACGATCCGGGTGGTGGCAAGCCGCTGCGGCTCGCCGGCCAGGCCGGTGGAGGCGACGACCGTCAGCGACCCGCCCTCCTCGAGCGCGCGGGCGGCACCGAACACGCGCCGCGCCGTGGCCGGCGGCAGGGCGTCCAGGGAGTCGAGCACGATCGCGGCGTGGCGGCCGCCCTCGGCCGCCCGCTTCGCCCGCTCGACCGCGATCTCCGCGGCCTGCGCCTGGTCGTCGACCGAGCGGTCGAAGCCGCCGCCGACCACCGGGATCGCCGAGTCGCGCCGCCACTCGGTGACCTCCTCGGGGCGGACGCCCGCCAGCACGACAGCCAGCTCGACGTCGGGGTGGGAGGACGCGAGCGTGAGCGCGATCCGCCGCAGAAGCGTGGTGATGCCCGAGCCGGGCGGCCCGCCGACCGCCACCCGGGAGCCGCGGCCGAACGGGACGGCGGCGAGCTCGTCGGGGGCCGTGAGCCGCTCGCTCGCGAAGACCGGCGTCAGGTCCTCGAACCGCGGCCGCTCCGGCGGCGGGTCCGCGGACGCCCCGTTCACGGTCTCGACGCGGACGAGCGACGGGTAGCGCTCGGAGCGCCGCGGCGCCCGCACGGGCCCGGAGATCTCGTCCCCCGACCGCAGCCCGCAGCGGCGGATCTGCGCCGGCGAGACGTGGACGTCGTCGCGCGAGTGGACGAACGGGTCCGGGCGCATGAAGCCGCTGCCGTTGGGGAGCACGTCTAGCACGCCGGTCCGGACCTCCTCCGGGGCCGACCGTCGCTCGGCGTCCTCGTCCGGGGCCGCGCGCCGCTGCGCGGCCTCGGGCGGCGGGGCGTCCACCTCGGCCTCGGCCGCGCGCGAGCGCTCGCCGGCGGAGCCGGCGTCCCGCTCGGGCTCGACGTCGGCCTCGGCCTCCTCGGCCCGGCCGGCGTCGGCGGCGGACGCGGCGTCCGCGTCGCCGCCGGAGGACCCGCCGTCGCGGCGCGACCCGCCGTTCCCGGCCGAGCCCGACTCGCCCCCGCCCTGCGCGAGCAGCGCCTCGATCAGGTCGTCGCGGCGGAGCGCGCGGTAGCCCTCGATCCCCAGCTCGGACGCGATCGCGTGAAGGTCCGCCAGGGGGCTTCGCTCAAGCTCGGCTCGGTCGAGGATCGACATGGGTCAGGTCCCTTTCGCGGGTCGGCGCCGCGGCCCTGCAGGCGGCGCGGGTTGCGATTCCGGCGGCAAGGATGCCACACGCCCCGCGGGGACCCGGGCCGGGCGGCCGCGGGGACCGGACGGGCGGGCGCGGGACCCGGGGTCGGGGCGCCTCAGCCCGCGCGCCGCAGCGCCGGGTCGAGCCGCGTCTCCGCCGGCAGCTCGCGCTCGCCGCGCAGCACCGCCCGGACCGCCACCAGGTCGGCCACCGCCGCCACGTCGTGCGCCCTGACGAGCGACGCGCCGGCGTCGAGCCCCGCGGCGACGGCCGCCAGCGTCCCCGCCAGCCGCTCCTGCGGCGGCCTCCCCGTGATCGCCCCGACGAAGTCCTTGCGCGACACGGCCAGCATCACGGGCCGGCCGAGCGCGACCACCCGCGGCAGCGCCCGCAGCACGGCGACCGTGTCGGCCGGGGCCTTCGCGAGGTCGGGGCCGGGATCGACCACCAGGCCCTCCTCCCCCACGCCCGCCGCCCGCGCGCGCTCGACCCGCTCGCGGAGGAGCTCGACCACCTCGCCCACCACGTCGTCGTAGTCGGGGAACGCCTTCACCTTCGGCGGCGCCGCCGTGTGCGCCACCACGAGCCCCGCCCCGGCCTCCGCGCACGCCGAGGCCACCCCGGCGTCCCGGAGCCCGCTCACGTCGTTCACCATGACCGCCCCCGCCTCGAGGGCCGCCCGGGCGACCTCCGCCTTCCAGGTGTCCACCGACACGAGCACGCCCTCGGCGGAGAGCCGCTCGACGAGCGGCGCCACGCGACGGACCTCCTCGGCCAGCGGCACCGGCGGCCGGTCGGTGACCCCCGACTCGCCGCCCACGTCGATCAACCGGGCGCCCGCGTCGCGCAGCTCGAGCGCCCGCCGCAGCTGGCTGTCGAGCCCGCCGACGCTCGCGCCGTCGGAGAACGACTCCGGGCTCGCGTTGACGATCCCCACGATCGCCGGGTCCGCCGGCGTGGCGGGAACTGCGTGACCCCGCAGGACCAGCGAGCCGGTCACGCCGTGGCCGCGCGCTCAGGCTCGGCGGGCGCCGGAGCCGCCGCGTCGATCCCCTCGGCGCGCGCCACCTCGACCCACTCCGAGAGCTCCCGGTCCACCCGCGCGCCGTCCCAGCCGAGCTCCGCGCCGAGCGCCTCCGCCACCGCGCGCGCCTCGGCGCTGCCCGGCGCCGCCAGCCGCGGCGCGTCGAGGATCCCGAGCCGCGTCCGCCGCAGCAGCACGTCGCCGACCGTCCGCGCCTGCTCGTTCCGCGCCGCGAACGGCGCCTCGGCCAGCAGGTCCGGGAGCTCCGGCACGATCCGCCGCCCGAGCGAGGGCTCGGCCTCGACCAGCGCGAGCACGTCGCGCGCCGCGTACCCGTAGCGGCCGGCCAGCAGCTCGATCGACTCGGGGTCGACGCCGTCGGGCGCCGCCAGCTCCTCGGCCGGCTGCCCGAGCGGGATCTCGTGCGTCCGGCACGGCGCCTCCCGGCCCTCGCGCTCGACGATCCGGTCCACGGCGAGCTTCGCCATCCGCCGCCAGGTCGTGAGCTTGCCGCCGGTGATCGTGACGAGCCCCGAGCTCGTCTCGAACAGCTCGGCCCGGCGCGAGATGTCGACGGACTTCTTCGAGTCCCCGGTCGAGATCAGCGGGCGGACGCCCGCGTACGCGCCGGTGAGGTCGCCCCGGTCGAGCGACGTGCCGAAGAAGTCGTTGCAGGCGCCGAGCAGGTAGTCGACGTCCGCCGCGTCGGGGGGGACGTGGTCGAGCTCCCCCTCGTAGTCGTTGTCGGTCGTGCCTACCAGCGTCCGGCCGAGCCACGGCAGCGTGAAGATCGTCCTGCCTCCGCCCGCCGGCACGATCGCCCCGGCGACGAGCGGCAGCTTCTCGCGCGACAGCGTCACGTGGGTCCCCCGGCTCGGCCGGATCACGGGCACCTCGGCCTCCGAGCGGAGCTCCTCCGACCGGATCGTGTCCGCCCACACGCCCGTCGCGTTCACGACGTTGTCGGCGCGCACGTCGAACGACCGGCCGGAGAGCAGGTCCTCGCAGCGCACCCCGTCCGCGCGGCCGCCCTCCTCGATCAGCTCGAGCACGCGGCAGCGGTTGGCCATCGCCGTGCCGAACCGCTCGGCCTCCCCGAGGACCGTCAGGACGAGCCGCACGTCGTCGGTCTGGCAGTCGTAGAACAGGTAGCCGGAGGTCGGCTCGCGCGAGGCGAGGGCCGGGATCAGCTCGACCACCTCGTCCGCGTCCACGATCCGGTGTCGGTCCGGGCTCCACTCCTCGAGCGCGGGGGCCTCGCCCGCGGCCCCGCGGCGGCGCCGGCCGGGCAGCCGGAGCCGCTCGGTCGCCATCACGTCGTACATGTTCAGGCCCATGCCCATCAGCCGGTCGGGGCGCTTCCCCTCGAAGGTGGCGACGAGCAGCGCGAGCGGGTGGACCAGGTGCGGCGCGAGGTTGACCAGCACCGCCCGCTCGAGCAGCGCCTCGCGGACCAGGCCGAGGTCGAAGTTCTGGAGGTAGCGGAGCCCCCCGTGCACGAGCTTCGACGACCGGCTGGACGTGCCGGCCGCGTAGTCGGAGCGCTCGACGAGGGCGACGCTGTACCCGCGCGTGGCGGCGTCGAGCGCGACCCCCGCGCCCGTTATCCCGCCGCCGATCACCACGAGGTCGAACCGGTCCGACTCGAACGCGGCCAGTGCCTCGTCCCTCGCGATCACGGCAGGTACGTTACGTACTCGCGCGCCGGCGCCCGCCCGGGCGGCTCGCGGTCCTGGCGCGGCGGGCCGAGGTGGACGAGCCCGATCACCCGCTCGCCGTCGCCGACGCCGACCGCCTCGCGCCCGGCGGGCTCGCGCAGCACGGCCGGCGTGCGCCAGTACCCCGCGAGCCCGCGCGTGTGGGCGGCGAGCAGCACGACGTAGACCGCGCAGGCGGCCGCGCAGAGGTCCTCCTCGGCCTCCACCGGGTCGTCCGACTCGAGCACGGACGCGACCACGAGGGTCGGCGCGCGGTCGAGCTTCGCGGCGCCCTCCGGCCCGGCCGCGGCCTTCAGCCGCTCGAGCGCGCGCGGGCCCACGACCCGGAAGCGCCACGGGTTCGTGAGGTTGTGGTTCGGCGCCCAGCGAGCCAGCTCGAGCAGCTCGTCGAGCACCTCGCGCGGCACCGGCTCGGGCCCGTAGGCCTTGTGCGTCCGGCGCGTCCGGACGGCCGTCTCGACGTCCATGGCCGCGACGCTAGCGGAGCGCGCCCCGCACGCAAACCTGCGGCGGCCGGGGTGACTTCGCGGCAGAGCCGACATGGATGCTGCACCGCCCTTGCGCGGGCCGCGCGCGGCGGAACACTTCGAGTCGCGCCGAGCGACCCTCATCGGTCGCCGACCGACCCCCTCGGCCATGCCCCAGCTTCGAGACGCCACCGACGAGCGCCGCAAGGACTTCGAGCGGCGAGCGATGGTCGACGTGGCGCTGATCCTGGCCGAGCTCGACGCGAGCTGGGGCGACTACGACTACGCGGTCGAGTACCTCGACGCCGCCAACGAGGTGTCCGGCGGCGCGATCGCGCCCCGGTGGGCCGCCCGCCGCCGACGGTGGTCGGACGCGGCCCGCGGCTTCTCTCCCTGAGTATCGAGGCAGGGGAGGCGTGCCGCCGGCTCGGCTCGAGCCTCGCCGGCCGGTGGCGCGCGTCCGCGGGCGGCGCCCGCGGCGCGTCTCCCCGAGCGGTCGCGGGGCGTTTCCCCCGGTCGATCGTGGGTATAAGGGCCTCGGTGTCCCGCCCCTACGCCACCTGCCGCCCGTTCCTCCTCTGCCTGCTCGCCGTCGTCCTCGCGGTCGCGGTGCCCGCGAGCGCCCAGGTGCCGGGCGACCCGGCTCACGTCGAGCCGGCCAAGGCGGGCAAGCCCTCGCACGCGTTCCTCGACCTCCGCCTGTCGGAGGACCCGCAGTCGAACGGAGAGAACCTGACGTCGTTCGTCGTCGCCGCCCAGCGCGGGACCAAGCTCGACCCCAAGGCCGTCGCGGAGCTGTGCTCCGACGCGCGCGCCACCGCGGTCGACTGCCCCGGCAAGAGCAAGGTGGGCAGCGGCAAGGTCTACATCACCGCCTCGAACGCCTTCACGACGGTCCCGCTCACGGTCGACCTCGAGCTCTTCCTCGCGGCGCCGAAGCAGTCGGGCGACCTCAGGAGCGTCGTCGTGCAGTTCAAGGAGCCGCAGAGCGGTCAGCAGGGGATCCTCCGCGGCCGGCTCGTCCCGCTCGCGAGCGGGCCGTTCGGCTACGAGCTCCGCTTCGACGACATGTCGGCCGCCTCGAAGCCGCCGGAGGGCAGCAACGTCACGATCCGCGTCGAGCGCCTAACGAGCGAGGTCGGGGCCTTCCGCTACGAGCGCAAGAAGGCCTACAAGACCGTCAAGAAGAACGGCGTGAAGAAGCGCGTCAAGTACTACCGGAAGATCCCGCACAACCTGATCACGAACCCGAAGACGTGCGACGGGGCGTGGGAGTACCAGATCCGGATCGGCTACCCGGGCGGGCGCGAGAGCGTTCGCGACGCGTCGACGCCCTGCACCGGCTGAGCGGTCCCGGCCGGCGCGCCTGACGGCGCCCTCGCTCCTCGGGCTGGATGCCCATCTCCTCAGGCGGTTAGCGCGTGCGGTCGCGCGATGCGCGGCCGGGCGATCGCCTCGGGCTCCGGCTCGTCCAGCGGCGGCGGCGCGCCCAGCAGGTGGAACGCGAGCCGCGTGGCCAGGGCCATGATCGTGATCTGCGGGTTCACGCCGATCGAGCTCGGGACCACGCTGCCGTCGGCCACGTAGAGGCCCTCCACGCCGTGCAGCTTCAGGTCGCCGTCCACGACGCCGTGCTCGGGGCGGGCGTCGGCGCGGGCCGTCCCGAGCGGGTGGAAGGCGAGCAGGATCAGGTCGCGGGGGCGCAGGTCGAGGTCGCGGACCGGGGCGAGGTCGCCGTCGTGGAGCTCCCCGATCCGGTCGATCGGCGGGAACACGACCTTCGCGCCGGCGGCCCAGTACAGCTCGCAGAGCAGCTCGATCGCGCGCTTGAACGTCGCGGTGTCCTCGCGGTTCAGGTCGTAGCGCATCTCGACCCGCCCCGCGCGCTCGCGCACGCGCCCGCGCGAGGTGTCGGAGACCATGACGCCGAACTGCGAGAAGTTGCGGAACCGCAGCATCAGGTCGCGGTGGCGCTCGCCCGAGAACGGCAGCGACATCGCCGCGTAGTCGGGCGGCCCGGCGGCCCCCTCGAGCATGATCCCGTCGTCGGCGAACTCGTCGACGAAGTAGGACTGCGGAACGCCGCGGGCCATGTCGATCTCCTCGTCGAACAGCGCGCGGACGCCGGTCGCGGGGTGGATCGCGAGGTTGTCGCCCAGCTCGCCGGACTCGAGGCCGAGTCCCTGGCGGCGCAGCAGGAGCGGCGTGGCGATCGCGCCGCAGGCGACGATCGCGCGGTCGCACTCCACCCGCAGGCGGCCGCCGGCGGCGGTCCGGGCCTCCACGGCGCGGACCCGGCCGCCGCTCGTCTCGATGCGGGTCGCGCGGGCGCCCGAGTAGGTGGTCGCGCCCGCCTCCCACGCCTGGGGGACGTAGGTCAGCCCGACGTGCTGCTTGGCCGACGTCGGACAGCCGAACGTGCAGATCCCGCTCCCGATGCAGCCGCGCACGTTGCGGTAGACGAAGTCGCCCGACCAGCCGAGGGCGTCCGCCCCGCGCTTGACCACGTGCGCGTTCCGGCCGGCGTACTCGGGCGGCACCTGGACCACGTTCTGGATCCGCTCGACGCGGCGGAAGTAGGGGTCGAGCTCGGTCGCCGACAGGCCGTCGAGCCCGAACCGCTCGCCCCACATCTCGAGCACCGCCGCCGGGGTGCGGAACGAGGTGCCGGAGTTGATCAGGGTCGTGCCGGCGACCGAGCGGCCGAGCGGCAGGACGATCGGGACGTTGCCGATCGTCGCCGTCTGGCCCGCGTCGCGGTAGAGCCGGGCCATCATGTCGCGCGGTCGGGCGTTGAAGTCGTCGGTCGTGAACCGGCGGCCCTCCTCCAGCATCGCGACGGTCATGCCGCCCTCGGCGAGTTCCTTGGCCACCGGGGCGCCGCCGGCGCCGGTGCCGATCACGCACGCGTCGACGCGGATCGTCCGGTCGCCCGCGATCGAGGCGCCGTCCTCGACCCGCTCCTCCGTCGGGCGGAACGCCGTCGTGCCGTCGGAGTAGAGCGCCGCGCCGCGGGTCGGGCGGCGGCGGGCCGCGCCGGTCACGGCCGGCCCTCCCGGGCCCGGAGCTCGCGGGCGCGGGCCAGGAGCGCGTCGGGGTCGTAGCCCAGGCGGCCGAGGACCCCGTCGTCGCCGTAGTAGGCGAGCTTGGCCGCGCTCTCCATCAGCTTGGCGATCGTCCGGACGTGGACGTTCGGCGAGCGCTCGACGGACTGGACCCACTCGACGCGGCCGGGGCGGTCGAGACGGCGCAGGCGGCGGCCGCGCCCGCCGAGGATCGGCGCCAGCTCGGCGACGAGCAGCAGGAAGCGCATGGCGACCCGGTTCGCGCGCGGGAGGAGCGTCATCCAGCGGTCGAAGAACGCGACCGCGTCGGTCTCGCGAACGGGCGGCAGGACCGGCTCGGGGGCCACCACCGCGTCGGTCAGGCAGGCGAATATCGACGCCTCCCTGCCGCTGATCGCGCGCAGCATGGCGGGAGCCTAGCCCGGCCGGCCGGCGCCCGGCCGAGCCTGGTCCTATGCTCGCGTCGTGGCCACGCCCAACATCCAGAGGGTCGTCGTGGTGCCGGCGCCGCCGGATCAGGTGCTCCACCAGCTCATGTCCGTCTCCGGCGCCGACAAGTACCAGCCGGTCGCCCAGTCGCCGCAGGGGCTGAC
This sequence comes from Thermoleophilaceae bacterium, assembly GCA_036389295.1. Taxonomy (GTDB): domain Bacteria; phylum Actinomycetota; class Thermoleophilia; order Solirubrobacterales; family Thermoleophilaceae; genus AC-37. The sequence goes on from DASVQB010000021.1 coordinate 52,973, forward strand.
GCTCCACCGCAAGCGGATCCCCGTGTGGGCCGTCGTGCTGGCGATCTTCCTGTTCCCGATCGGGCTGCTGTTCCTGCTCGTGAAGGAGGACGAGACGGTCGGGATCGCGCTCCAGCCGGTCCAGGGCGGGACGCAGGTGACGATCGGCGGCCAGGCGACCGACACGCTCCAGCGCGCGCTCGAGTACGCGCTGAGCGGCTACCGGCCGAGCCCCGCGGCCCTGCCGCCGGCCTACGCCGTCCCGCCGCCGGCGTACGCGCAGGGCTACGCGCCGCCCGGCTACCCGCCGTCCCAGGCGCCCGCGCCCGGCCAGGCGCCGCCCCCGCCGCCCGCGGCGGACGCGGCCTCCGCGGAGCCGTCGCCGGGCGCCGCACCGGAGCCGCCGGGGGGCGCCGAGCCGCCGGCCACGGCGCCGCCGCCGCCCGCTTCCGAGCCGCCGTCGGGCGCCGAGCCGCCCGCCGCTGGGCCGCCGCCGCCCGCCCCCGTCCCGCCGCCGTACGCGCCTCCGGCTCCCCCGCCCTCCGCGGCTCCGGCTCCCCCGCGCTCCGCGGCTCCGGCTCCCCCGCCCTCCGCGGCTCCGGGCGGCGGCGCCCCCGGCGGCTTCCTCCCGCCAACCCCGCCGGCTCCCCCGCCCGGCGGCGGGACCCCCGGCTCGCCGCCGCCCGACCCGCCCGCCTGACGGCGCGGCGTCCGCCCCGCCCTGCCGGCTCGCCGGCCGCGCCGGCTCGGCCGCCGTGCTGCTTTTCCCTCGCATAGCGAGGGCTAGATGGAAAAGCGTCGCGCCTAGAGCCCCGGCGGCCTCGTCGCCGCGTGGAGCCGGCGGCGGACGAGCCACACCGCGGCGCTCGCCGCGAGCAGGCCCGCGCCCGCGGCGACCAGCAGCAGGGCGGCCGCCGGCCCGCCGTCGTCCTCCTCGCCCGCGCGCGCGGCGCGGCGGGCCGATCCCGCGACCGGCGCGCTCGGCGAGCCGGCCGGCGCGGGTCCCGTCCCGGCCGTGCCGGGGGAGCCGTCCTCGCCGCTCGAGCGCCTCCCACGCTCGCCCGCCCCGCGCTTTCCGCGCGCTGAGGCGCCGGCCGTCGCCCCGCCCGCCGCCGCGACGCGCCGGCGGGAGGCCGGCGCGAGCGGGAACGGCTTCCCCGCCAGCGCGGTGGCCGCCTGGGCCGTGACCCAGACCGGGGTCTGCCTGCTCGTTCGCGAGTACCGGACGCTCCCGTCCGCCGCCTGGAGCGAGCGGATGTAGGCGACCGCGGTGCGCCCGCGGCGCGTGAGCGCCCCCGCCCCGCGCCCGACGGCGATCGCGCCCTGGACCGCCCACGAGGTCGACTGGGCGTTCGAGTCGTCGCCGCGCAGCTGGCCGAGGCCGCCGTCGGAGTTCTGGCTCCGCTTCAGGAACCGGATCGCGCGGTCGACCCGCTTCCCGCCGTCGAGGCCGGCGGCGCCGAGGGCCTGGAGCACGGCGCCGGTGTCGTCGCTGTCGCTGGCGGCGCCCGGCGCGAAGCCGAACCCGCCGTCGCGGTTCTGCCTGCCGGCGAGCCAGGCGCGGGCGCGCCGGACCGCGGACGAGCCGGTCGACTCGCCGCCGGCGCGCAGCGCGAGCACGCCGAACGCGGTGTGCGCGACGTTCCCGCCGAACGACCCGCTCGACCGCTGGCGGCGCTCGAGCTCGGCCATCAGGTCGCGGCCCGCGAACGCGCGCGGGGAGCGACCGGCCGCGCGCACCACGAGGATCGTGCGCTCGAGCTCGCCGACGTCGTCGAGGGCGCCCGCATGCGCGCGCACGTAGTCGAGGACGGAGTGGCCGCCCCTCGACACGTCCGCCGGGTTGCGACCGCCGGCCGCGATCCCGAGCGCCGCCCAGCCCGTGTGGAGCTGGCTCGACGAGGAGCCGGGCGCGGCGCCGAACCCGCCGTCGGCGTTCTGGGCGCCGCGCAGGTAGGTGACCGCGCGGCTCGCCGGGGAGGCCTCGCCGGGCGGGGCCGCGAGCAGGAACCCGGCGGCGCCGGCGAGCGCGACGATCGCGACCGCAGCCGGGCCGGGCGCGGGCGCCGCCGGCCAGCGGACCTCGAAGCGGCGCCGGAAGCGCTCGAGCGCCCGCACGAACGCGGGCCCGAGCAGCAGGCAGAAGGTGACGTTCCCGGCGACGTGCGCGACGTCGAACGGCAGCGAGGTCCCGGACACGGCCAGCCACGTCGCGAGGTCGTGCCGCGCGGACAGCGTCCACAGGTGCGTGTTCATCACGGCGCCGAAGACGAGCCCCGCGAGCCCGCAGGCGACCGCGAGCTGGAGCCGGCCGAGCTCTCGGCCCGCCACCCGCGCCAGCGCCGCGCCGCCGATGCCCACGAGCCCCCAGCCGGCCATCTGCCACGGGGTCCACGGCCCCTGCGAGATGAAGAAGTTCGACACGAGCGCGGCGATCGCCCCGACTGCGAAGCCGGGCGCCGCTCCCAGGGCGTAGCCCGCGAACAGCACGATGTCGGTCGTCGGCTTCACGTTGGGGACGGCGGCGAAGGCGATCCGGCCGACGACCGCCAGCGCGGCGAGCGCCGCCACGAGCGAGATCACGCGCGCGGGCGGGCGCGAGCGCTCGAACCAGCCGAACCCCGCCGCCAGCGCGAGGCCGAGCACGCAGAACGAGGCGAGCTGCCAGCTCACGCGACCAGCTCCCGCTGGAGCAGGCGCGCGCCCTGGTCGGGCGTGAGCGCGCCGCCCGCCCCGTCGAGGATCCGCGCGACGTCGGTGGTGAAGTGGCGCCCGCCGGCAAGCACGTCGGCGACGGGCCCGTCCGCGATCGCCACGCCCTGCCCGAGCAGGACGACCCGGTCGGCCACCTCCGCCGCGAGCTCGGTGTCGTGGGTCGCGACGACCACGGCGGAGCCGGCGGCGGCCAGCTCGCGGAGCCGGCGGGCGAGCCGGTCCTTCCGGGCGCGGTCCATGCCGCGCGTCGGCTCGTCGAGGCAGACCGCAGCCGGCGGCTGCCCGCCGCCGAGGACGATCTCGAGCGCGAGCCGCTGGCGCTCGCCGCCGGAGAGGTCCCGGGGGTTGTCGCGCTCGCGGCCCGCCAGCCCCGCCGCCTCGATCCCGGCCGCACCGAGCTCCTGCTCGACCCGCTCGTGCACGAGGTAGTCGCCCGGCGTCTGGAGCAGGAGCGCGACCTCGCCGGCTCGCTCGACCCGGCCGCGCGTGGGCTCGAGCAGGCCGCGGGCATGGCGCAGCAGCGTGCTCTTCCCGGCGCCGTTGCGGCCCATGAGGGCGACCCGCTCGCCGGGCGCGACGCTCAGCTCGATCCCGCGCAGGATCGCCGGCCCGTCCGCGACCTCGTGCCAGACGCCGCGGAAGGCGATCGCCGGCTCGGGCCGGCGGCGCCGCAGGAGGCCGGCGAGTAGACGGCGGGAAGGGGCGCTCGTCGCGGTCGCAGGCGCGTCGCCGGGGGGCAAAGAGGGCGCCGGGGACGTGCCGGGCGCCGTGGACGGCCGGCGCGCCGGAGGACCGTCCGCCGGTTCGCGCTCCGCCGATTCGCGCTCCGCGCCGGCGGGCAGCAGGCGAGCCGACCGCAGCCGGTCGCGCGCCTCGCGCACCGACACCGGCAGCGGCGCCAGGCCGGCGCGCGCGAACAGCCGCGCCGCGGGCGTCGCCAGCGCCGGCCGCTCGGCGGCGGCCCAGCGCAGGAACTCGTCCGGGGCGGCGTCGCAGGCCACCGCGCCGCGCTCCATCGCGACCACGCGGTCGGCCGCCGCCAGGCAGCGCTCGATCCGGTGCTCGGCCAGCAGCACGGCGATCCCCCACTCCTCGTTGAGCCGCCGCAGGAGCCACACGAGCTCGTCGCCCGCGACCGGGTCGAGCTGCGACGACGGCTCGTCCAGCACGAGCAGCGACGGCCGCCCCGCCAGCGCCGCGGCCAGCGCCACGCGCTGGAGCTCGCCGCCGGACAGGGTGTCGACGCGGCGGTCGAGCAGGTGCGCGACGCCGAGCGCCAGCGCCGTCTCCTCCACAGCGCGGGCGACGGCGGTCGGACTCTCGCCGCGGTGCTCGAGAGGCAGCGCGATCTCGGCCCTCACCCCGCCCATGACCACCTGCGTCTCGGGCTCCTGGAGGACCGTCCCGCACACGGCCGCCAGCTCGCTCGGCCCGTGGTCGCGGACGGCCATCCCGGCGACGGTCAGCTCGCCGCTCGCGTCGCCGCCGTGGAAGTGCGGGACGAGGCCGCAGGCCGCGCGCAGCAGGGTCGACTTGCCGGAGCCCGACTCGCCGGCCACGACCGTGAACGAGCCGGCATCGAGCTCCAGCGTGACGTCGCGGAGCGCCGGCTCGGCAGCGTCGGGGTAGCGGTAGGTCAGGCCGCGGGCCGCGAGGATCGGCTCAGGCACGCGCCACCCCCAGCCGCGCCCCGATCCCCGCGAACGGCGCCAGCCCCGCAACCGCGAGCGTGGCGGCGAGCGCCAGCTCCGGCGCCCCCGCGGCGACCTCCAGGGTCGGGTACGGGTCCACCGCGCCCGCGCCCGCGAGCTTGCCCGCCACCGCCGCGCTCGCCACGACGAGCGCCGCTCCGGCCACGCGGCCGTCGTGCCGCGACCACGGCGCCCACCCGGCCCGCGGGCGGCTGGCCGACGCGTAGCCGCGCACCTCCAGGGACGCCGCAACGTCCACCGCGCGGTCGAGCGCGCGGGTGATCGCTGCGACCGCGACGGCGCCCCGCCGCGGGGGGTCGGGCCGGCACCGCGCCGCCTCGGCGATCCGGACCGCGTCGCGCTGGAGCACCGGGACGAGCCGCGTGGCCAGCGAGCCGGTGAGCGCCGAGCGGTAGGAGACGCGCCGCAGGAGGCGGAGCACGTCGTCCGGGTCGATCGCCGCCGAGTACAGCGCGAACGCGGCGGCGAGCACGAGCAGTCGCAGCCCGCTCACGGCGCCGTACCCGACGGCCTCGAGCGTCACGTCGAGACGCCGGCCGAGCACCTCGCCCCCGCGCGCGATCACGGTCGTCCCGTCGCGCGAGACGAGCGCGTTCACCCCCACGATCAGCAGCACGAGCGGCACGGCGACCCGCGCGGCCAGCCGCAGCTCCGCCGCCACGCCCGCCCGGGCGGTCGCTCCGCACACCCCGACCAGCGCGCCCGCGAGCACCACCGGGCTGTCGTACAGCACGGCGACCAGCGCGAACGCGAGGCACAGGCACACGCCGGCGCCGGCGCGCGCGGCGTGGAGCGAGCTCGTGCCCGGCCGGTAGGTGGGGACGAGCTTCACTCCGCCCCCACCACCGGCAGCCGCACGGCCCCGCCCGGCTCGACCGCCACCGCGAACGCCCCGTGCAGGCGCTCCTCCGACAGCTCACCCGCCGCGCGCTCGACGCCGCGCTCGTCGGTCCCGGTGACGAGCCAGACGAGCCCCTCGGTCGACTCGCCCTCGGTCACGGCCACGAGGCCCGTGCCGGGTGCCGCGGCGCGCACGACCCGGGCGTCGGGGTCGAGGAGCTGGAGCGTCCGGCCGCCGCCGTCGAACCGCGCGAACACCCCGCTGGCGCGCGGGCCCCGCTCGAGCTGGGAGGCGTCGCGCAGCTCGCGGAGCGCCGACCAGCGGCCGACGAGCACCCGGATCACCCTGTCGCCGCCCTGGCCGGCCAGCGCCGCGCCCGTCGCGACGACGCCCTCGTCGGCCAGCCGCCGCTGCACGTCGGCGCACGCCCGGCTGGTCCGCCGCTCGCACTGGACGCGCACCGGCAGGCGCTTGCCGCGGTAGCCGTGCAGGAGCGGCTCGGGGTAGGCGCCGACGATCGCCGGCACCCGCATCGCCCCCCGCCAGCTCCGGTGGTCCCACTGGACCCGGTCGCCCGGCGAGAGGCCGAAGTCCGCCGCGCCGAGGCTCGGCTCGATGCCGTTGACGTAGTAGAACCAGTCGCGCCGGGCCGGCTCGTCGCCGCGCACGCCGTCGATCGAGTCGACGAAGCCTCCGCCGAAGCGGGTCTCGACGTCGTGGGTCTTCTGGAGGAAGCGCATCACGGTGTCGCTCTCGTGCACCGTCGCGACGCGCGCCGTGCCGCCGAGGAACCGGTGGCCGAAGTCGCGGGTCACCTCGATCCGGGCGCCGCCCTCGCGCTCCTCGCCCGGGCCGACGCCGCAGCCGGACAGCGCGAGCGCCAGCGCGGCGGCGAGGATCGCGCCGGCCCGGTTCCGCTGAGGGCGCCTAGCCGACGTCGACCTCCTCCGAGAACGAGCGGACGTCCCCGGACCGCTCGGCGTGGACCCGGTGGCGGCCCGGCGGGAGCTGGAGGACCGCCTCGCCATCGGCGTCGGCGGTCGCCGTGACGTCGCCCGACCGGACCGTCGCACCCTCGGCGGGGACGGACCTGCCGCGGTCGTCGTGGGCGCGCACGTGGACGGCCGCCCGGCCGGGGCCGGCGGGCTCGACCCGCACCGCGAGCGTCCGCTGGCAGCTCCGCGTCCTCGTGTCGAGCCGGCAGTAGAACCAGGTGACCCGCGCGCCGTCCCTCAGGCGGCCGCGGCCGAACGGTCCGCTCGGGTCCGCCGCCCCCGCGGTGGCGATCTTCGATCCGACCTTGTAGACCCAGCCGTCCACGCCCCTGTTCGAGTCGCCGCCGATCCGGCGCACGAACAGGCCGGCCCCGTCGGCCGGGCTGCGCGAGCACGAGCCGTAGTCGCGCAGGCGGAGCTTCGGCGGGTCGATCCGCGCGAGGGCGGCCAGCGGCGTGCCGGTGCCGGCGGCGCAGTCCCTGCCGCCGACGCGGACGGTCGCCTTCTTCGCGGTCGCGGCCCGCTCGAGCGCCGAGCCGTCCCGGAACGCGACGAGCTGCTCGACGCGCGGGTACTTCGCCTTGGCCGCGCCGGCCGGCGGGGGGACGGACGCGGCGGCGACGCCGAGCACCGCCGCCGCCGTCGCCGCGAGGACGCGGCCCCTCAACGCACCCGGACCCGGAGCCGGTTCGACCGGATCGTCCCGGACTTCGCGGCCTTGAACTCGTAGACGCCCGGCCGCGAGATCCGCAGCAGGACGCGGCCCTTGGAGCTCGTCCTCTTGCCGCCGACCGTCGCGCCCTTGACGCGCTTGCCGGTCAGGCCGTCCAGCACGAACAGGGCGAACCTCTCGCCCGCCTCGGCGCGCTTCTCCCCCGACAGCCGGAGCTTGGCCTTGCCGAAGCTGTCGAAGGCGACCAGCACCTGGTCGGCCGGCTCGACGCGCTGCTGGCAGCCGCCGAGGTCCGTGTCCTTGAAGTTCAGGACCGTGCCCCAGAACTGCGTGCTGGTGGCCGCGTCCGGACCGACCTTGTCGACCAGGAAGTCCTCGAAGCTCTCCGACCACGAGCCCGACCACGCGATGCCCGCCTTGTGCATCGCGCTGTCGAACGCGCCGGTGAGAGTCGGGCCGGGGGTCGAGTTGGCGCCGCCGTTGGTGCCGTCGCACTTGTGCGGGCCGCTCGCGTCGCCCGTGACGTCGTGGGCCTCGGTCATGACGTTGCCCTCGAAGAGCGTCTTCTCGACGCCCTCCACGCGCACGTTGACCTTGATCGGGGCCGCCTGGGCGGCGGTTGCAGCGAGGGCCAGCACGCATGCAGCGACGGTGCCGGCGAGGAAACGGATCTTCATCTGAGCCTCCCCTTCCGCGAGGGAACGTGGCTTCCGGCCGGAGGCAGGTCTCCTGGCTCCCGGTTTCGCCCCTCCCGCGCCTTCCCAGGGAGCGTGGCGCTCCCCAGTGGCGATGGTGCGGTGGGCCTAGCCGATCACAGTGGCGGGACCGCGCCGGTTTCGCACCGGACTTCCCTAGACCACCGGCCGCTTGTCGCGGACAAGCCTATACTCAGCCGCGGCGAGCCGCCATCGTCTAGGGGACTAGGACGCCGCCCTCTCACGGCGGAAACCGGGGTTCGAATCCCCGTGGCGGTACTCCTGAAACCCGCCGCGTCGGTGTCACAACCGACGCGTTCGGCAGCTGGTCAACCCGTCGAACCCGTCCGCCCTGGCGATGTCGGCGCCGGCTCCGCAGTCGACGATGTCGGGGCTGTTGTTGCGCGTGTCGAGATGGTCCCTGCCGTCGCCACCGCCGATCCAGCCGCCGCCTACGAAGGGGTTGGAGGCGGGAGCCTGGCTGAGGTCGACGCGGTCGTTGCCGCTGCCGCCGTACACCTCCCAGTATTCGAACTGGCCGCTGACCGCCGCGGTGTCCGCCTTGTCGCCGAGAGACAGCGTGAGGAACGGGTAGGCCGATGCCACGTCGCAGCGGAGGACGCGCACGGCCTTCGTGCAACCCGGGCCGGCCTGCGTCGTGCCGGTGCCGGACTCGACGATCACGAACGACGAGCTCACGCCACCCTGTCCGGCAGCGAGCACCGTGAGGATGTTCTTCTCGCCCGGGGCTGCGATGATGGTCAGGTGCTCGAACGCGGTTGACGCCGAGAGCGCGTGCGCGGGCGCAGCAACCCCGAGCACCATCGCCCCACACAGGACCGCCACGAGCCTGGCCTTCATCTCCGCCTCCCAGGGTCGCTGAAGGGTGCGCGATCATATGGCAGACGCGGCCTGAAGGCGCCCGCCTGGGTCGCCTGGCCACACGGATGAAGTCGGACGGATCGACCCGCCCACCCAGCTAGAGCCACGCGGCCGGTCCTTCGCATCCCCGTGGCGGTATCCCCGGGGGCGGCGAGCAACCCCGCCACGGTTTCAGCCGAGCCGCTCGGCCAGTCCGATGATGATGCCCTCGGGGCCGCGCAGGAAGCAGAGCCGGTAGACGTCCTCGTACTGCGCGATCTCGCCCACGAGCTCGGCGCCGTGGCCGCGCAGGCGGGCGACGACGTCGTCGATGTCGTCGACGGCGAACATGATGCGGCGTATGCCCAGCGCGTTCGCCGGCGCGCTCTCCGGCTCGGCTCTGACCGCCGGCGGCGTGTGGAACTTCGTCAGCTCGAGCCGGCTGTGGCCGTCCGGGGTCCGCATCACGGCGATGTCGGCACGGACGTCGTCGAGCCCGACGACGCGGTCCACCCAACGCCCCTCGAGCGGCGCCTCGCCCTCCAGCTCCATGCCGAGCTCGGCGAAGAACGCCTTGGCGGCCTCGAGGTCGTCGACGACGATGAGGACGTTGTCCATCCGCTGAATCGTCATGGCCCCGGAGCCTAGGGGCAGATGTTGCTGTGCGTTGCTCGCGATGGCGTCGTGCAGTGGGTGCTCGTTGCAACACGCCTCGACGCGAAACGCGCGCTCTAACGACACGACAAATACACCGCTACTTCCGGATGCTCGTCTTGCCACCTCGATCTCGCGCCAGCGGTAAGCCATTGGCGGGCCTCTCGGTGACGTCGAACGGCCTCACGTCTGGCCCCGACTACGCCTGGAGCGGAATGTCGCGAAGTCCGGTGGGGCGCTCAACGACCCTTCTCGATGACGCAAAGCTCCCAGAAACGCTTCAAGCGCGTGAAGGCCAATTTAGGGTCGTCATGCCGGCCGAGACGTGGGTAAGACCAGCTCAGCTCTCACAGCCGATGCCGTCGCCGTCGCGGTCGAACCCATGCGGGTCGGAGCCTCGGACCCTGAAGTCGCGGTAGGGGATGTCCGGGCAGTCGAGATCGGGTGGCTGTGGCGGGATGCAAACGGTTGGGTACGAGCCGTCACAGTTCGTGGACGGCTGTCTCGTCGACTTCTTCCGGCGAGGTCGGCGGCAGGGCTTCGAGGGGACGGTGAACGCACCGCGTTTCGTCAGCCTGCCCCCATATTCGTCACGGACCACCATGCGCCACGCGTGTCGCCCGAGCCGCCGGCAGCTCCACCGGTAACGCAGCGTCGGGCCGTCGCCGTCCATGTCGAGCTTGCCCTTCGAGGTCTTTACGACCTTGCCACGACGGGTGATCTGAAGCGCGAACCGCGCGAGCGGCGCGCTCGCTACCGTGAAGACGCTGGAGCCTGGGCTCGTGCGCGTCGAGCCGCGCCTGTGCTTCGCCCGCGCGGTCAGGCGCGTCACCTCCGGAGGCGTGATCGTGAACTTGCGCTCGGGGGACGTCGGCCGAACATAGAGGCCGTAGCTGTCGTCGCCCCGCTCGACCGACCAGGTGTAAGGCCGCCGATAGACGATGTGATCGAGGAGCGCCAGCCACGTCACGCCTTCGGCGATCGCGACCCGGTAGCGGATCCGCTCGCTCCCGTACTGCTCGGTTGCCTTGAACTCGCCAGGCCGGGACGCGTCGAGGACGAATCCCGTCGTGCCGGACTCCGAGGGAACCTCGACCAGAGCCCTCTCCGGGGCGTTGCCGGTCCACCATGCGAGCACCGGAGGAAGCGCGCGCGATCTCGTCCCGTCTTCGGGCGCGAGAACCTCGGGCGTCCCGAATCCGTCGAAGTAACCGTCCCCCGCGAGTGAGTCGTACGTAGGCCCGCCGCCCGGCTGGGTGGGATCGTAGAACCTGCGACCGTTGCCGCTCGCGGATACGCACTTCAGATCGGCTCCCTGGAGCAGGAGCGGATCGTCGATCGTGAGGGTGAGCTCACGACGGTCCGGGCTGAGTGTCGCCGGCTGGGTGGTGTAGGAGTCGCGGAACCGGACCTGAAACCTCACGTAGTAGCCGGGCGGATCTGAGCCGTACGGGTCGTTCCATTCGAGCACGACGCGGGTGTCTCCCTTCGCGCTCGATGATGGGCACCTACTGTCTAGCGACACCGACGCGGAGTCGATCGTGTAGTTCGGCTGCGACTCTGGCAACGCCTGCGCAAAGCGCACGACCAGCTCGACCCGCCCGGCATCGCGATCGAAGCGGACGAGAACCTGCTCGAGGTCGTAGACCACCGTCGGATCGGGACCATCATCTTTCGTGGCGGTTCGGACCTCGCCGTCGGCTGCGGCCGGCGTAGCGCCAAACACATACAACGCGACGACCGCGGTGATCAACTTCCAGAGCGTCTCCCGCATACCGCTCAAACGTAATCCAGCGCGCCCGTTTTCGCCATGCTCACGATCTTCCTCGATCAGGAACGGCGAGTACGTCCACCGGCTGCGCCTAGCCCTACGCCGTTCACCTCCACCGCCGTCAGGCCGCCGCGTCGACTACCGCGACGTCGTAGTCCGCGAATCGCCGGTCGGCCGTGACGATCGTCAGTCCTTCGTGCCGGGCCTGAGAGATGAGGAGCCGGTCGAACGGGTCGCGATGGTGCAGCGGAAGGTCGGCTACCCCGAGGCCATGATCGGGGTCGAGGCCGAGGATCCGAAGCCCACTGCGCAGGACGTGCTCGCGGAGGTCCGTCGGGACGACGAGCTTGCCGATCGCCGACTTCACGCCGATCTCCGCGAACGACACGACGCTGAAGGTCAACTCGCTGGCTCGTTCGATCGCCTCACGGGCCCGCGGCAGGAGCGGTCGACCGCCTTGCAGCTGCCACAGCACAACCTGCGTGTCCAGGAGGAGCCTCACGCACGCTCGTCGAGCATCGCGTCGATCTCGTGGTCGCCGAGCTCGAAGTCCTCGGCGATCGAGATCCGCCCAGCCAGCGATCCACGCGCCCCGATGAACTGCTGGCCGGGCCCCGGGGACGATTCGATCCGCACCAGACGAGCAACGGGAACGCCGTTGCGTGCAAGCTCGACGTCCTCGCCCGCCTCGACTCGCGCGAGCAGCTTCGACAGGTCCGTCTTCGCTTGCCCGACGTTCACGCGCATCGTTCGATCCTAGCGAGCTTGGTCAACCTTGGCCAATCCTGGCCCGGCGGGAAGCGAACAGATGTCGAGGAGGCGGCGGCGGTAGTCGCTCGTGGGGAGGCGGCGGTACACATCCTGGGCGCGTCGCAACAACTCTGCCGGCGTCTCGGTGTTCACGCGTGCATGAACCGATACGTCCTCACAGGCACGGTCGCACTCGCCGCCGCCGTGCTCGGACTTCTGCCGGCGGCGGCGAGCGCCACCTTCCCGGGCCGCAACGGCCGCCTCGCGTTCGTCGAGAGCTTCTCCGGGTCGAGCGAGGGCATCGCGACCTCGCTCCCGGACGGGACCGGGAAGAGGCGCCTGTTCAGCGGCGGGGTGTCGCCGGCGTGGTCCGCGGACGGCACCCGGATCGCGTTCAGGGACGGACAGGGCCTGGGCACGATCGGCGCGAACGGAACGGGCTACCGCCACATAGACCTGCCGCCGAACATGAGCGCCGACCATCCGGCCTGGTCGCCCGGCGGCCGCTGGATCGCCTTCACGGGCTACGTCTCCGACCCGGCGAGCGAGGAGAACGAGATCACGGACACCGCCATATGGCGGATCAGGGCGAGCGGGACGGGCCTGCGACGGCTGCGCGTCGGGATCGACCCGAGCTGGTCGCCGCGCGGCGGCCGCATCGCCTACGTGAGCGGCGCCCAGGAGACCGAGCACTCGTGGGCGGGCTGCACCGGCCTGTACGTCATGGGAGAGGGCGGCGGGTCGCGGCGTCAGGTCAGCCGCACGGAGGCCTGCCGGTTCGGCGAGGTGGCCGGCAACAGCCCCGACTTCTCCCCCGGGGGCAGCCGGATCATCTACGTGCGCTCGAGCCGGAAGCCGAGCGGCTCCAAGACCTTCGAGGACGTGTACACGATCGGCCTCGACGGCCGCGGGGAGCGGCGCCTGACCGCGACCGAGAGCGGCCAGGAGGCCGAGCCGACGTACTCCCCGGACGGGCGCTTCATCGCCTACGGCGCCTACTGCGGGTGCCGGAGCCAGGCGGGGCTCTTCATCGCCCGCGCGGACGGAAGCGGCCGCCGGCGCCTCCGCGAGGACAACCGCCGCGTGTCCTGGCAGCCGCTTCGCTGACGGCCCAGCGGTCCGTGGTGTACCGGCGCTGCGCCCGGGTCAGTACTCGTCGTGGTAGCGCACGCCCGGGCTCCCGGCCGGCGCCCCCAGCGCGGTGGCGCGCCCCTTCGGCTCCTCCCACTCCTCCTGGCGCCCGAGCGGGGTCAGGTCTAGGAAGTTGCTCATGAAGCCGAGGTGGTCGGTGCCGCGCGCGTACGCCGAGTAGGTGTGGAAGACCTCGCCGCCGGCGGTCAGGAAGACGCTCAGGCCGTGGAGGTCGAAGGGCTGCTCCCAGTCGCCGATCGGGAGGCCCTTCTGCTCGATCTCGTCCCTCCCGAGGTAGTTGTACTCGACGGGCGCCACCGACTCGTCGAACGTGACGTGGTAGTCGAAGTTGAAGTCCGACCCGAGCGACGACCACCAGGGGAACGTCCATCCCATCCGCCGCCTGAACGCCTCGATCTTCTCGAACGGCGCCCGGGAGACGGCGGCGAACGTCGTGTCGCGGGCGTGCAGGTGGGCGAGGTGGCCGATCTGGTCGACGAACGCCGAGCAGCTCGGGCAGGCGACGTCCTCGACGTAGCGCCACATGAAGTGGTAGACGACGAGCTGGCTGCGGCCCTCGAAGAGGTCGAGGAGCCCGGCGTCGCCGCCGGGCCCCTCGAAGGCGTACCGCTCGTCGACCCTGACCATCGGGAGCCGCCGCCGCTCGGCGGCCACGGCGTCCCGCTCGCGGGTGTGCCGCTTCTCCGCCGCCAGCAGCTCCCTGCGCGCCGCCAGCCACTCCTCTCGCGAGACGACCGGCGGCAGGCTCATGGCCGCGGACCCTACCCCTTGCCCGCCCAGGCGCGCTTGGACACGACGACCGTGCGCGTGGCCCGGCCGACCCGCCCGCTCCGGTCGCGGACGGTCAGCGTGATCCTTTGCGTCCCCGCCGGGAGCGACGCCGCGATCCAGCGCCCGGTCCCGAGCGCCCTGCGGACCCGGTTCGAGCGCCACGTGTACGCCTTGCCGGACACGATCGCGCCGTCCTCGTCGTCGAACGCGTCGCCGCGGAGCAGGACCGGCTGCCCCTTGCGGAGCTTCGCCTTGCGGCCGAGCGAGGCGATCTCGACCTCGGGCCCGCCGGCTGGCACCGTCACGCGGCGGTCGATCTCGTCCGTCGCGGTCAGGACGCCGTCCGACGCGGACACCCGCAGCAGCGCCCGCTTCGACCCGGGCACGCGCCCGAAGTCGACGGTGGCCGACTCGCCCGCCAGCCCCACCTGGAGCGGGACCCACGACCGGCCGCCGTCCGAGCTGTACTCGACCGCGTAGGTGAGGGCGTCGCCGTCGGCGTCGGCCCCGTCCCACGTGACCTTGCGCCGGCCCTTCAGCGTGGCGCCCGGCGCGGGCGACTTCAGCGTGACGGTCGGGGCCGTCGCGCTCACCTTCCGCTCGGCCAGGACCTTCTCGCCGGAGCGGACCACGACCCGCGCCGTGCCGTCCGCGAACGGCAGGTAGGCGGAGAACGGCTCGGGCGTCCCCTCGGTGTAGAACCGGTCGGAGCCGTCGGTCGCCCAGCGCGACAGGACGTTCCCGCTCGCGTCCTCGAGCGCGACCTCGAACGTCTTGCCGTCGGTCTTCGTCGCGATGTCCTTCGCCGAGCCGACGACGTGCATCGCGTCGAGCTGCACCCGGCCCTCCTGCCGGCGGACGATGCCGGAGACGTACAGGAACCGCCTGTCGCCGTCGACCAGTCCAGGCGGCCGGGCGGCGGCGCTCGTGAGCCGCTGGAACGACGTGGCGCCGCGCCGCAGCGTGGTCACCGACGCCGGGCACGTCGCTCCCGTGAGCAGCCCGCAGTACGTGTACGGCGAGATCCACTGCGGGAACGTGTAGGACATCGTGTCGCCCATGAGCGAGTTGCCGTTGGCGTCCTGTCCCGGGAGCGCCGACAGCGGGTTGAGCCGGACCCCGACCTGCGAGCCGAACGTGCCGTCGGCGCGCGGGAAGTTGAAGTCCTGGCATCCGTTGTTGCCCACGTTCGGCGTGTGGCAGCGGCCGAAGCGGTGCGCCAGCTCGTGGGCCATCGTCGGCCCCGGGTCGCCGCGGAAGTTCTGCCCCCGCAGGACCTGGTTCCCGCTCGGCGACGAGCAGCACCAGCCGAAGTAGCCGGCCGACTCGGGCGTGAGCAGGTACGCCGTCTCGCCCCCGCTCGGGTAGAGGCGGCTCATCTCGTCGTTCAGCCAGTTGTGCGCCTTCAGGTAGGCCTCGCCGGCGTTGTAGGTGTCGTCGGCGAGGTTCGAGAACGTGCGCCGCGGGTCGCCCGGCAGCCGGGTGATCGTGAGCGACGAGAACGGGAGGATGTTCTCCGTGTAGGCCCGGTGCTCCTCGAAGTCCGCGAACGGCGGCTCCGCGAGGTCCGGGTCGGTGTTCCCGTACGTGAACCCGCGCATCGTGAAGTCGCGGCGCTGGCCGAACCTCACGCGCATGGACAGGCTGTTGTTGGCCGTGTTCCCCTCGGGGCGCCCGGCCGGCGGGTGGAGCTGCACGCGGAGCGTGTGCTCGCCCGGCGTGGTCGCCGCGGGGTCGAGGACGAACGTGAACGAGTCGTCCATCGTCGCCCGGTCGCTGCCGGTCGCCGGCGCCGTGATCGTGTAGCGGTTCGCCGGTACGTGGATGCGCGACGAGCCCGTCGCGGTCAGCCGCCCGGTCACGCCGGTCCAGTCGCCGCGCGAGTCCGGCTGACCGGCCACGTAGACGCGGACCACGGTCGCCTTGCCGCCGACGAGCGGTATGTCGTTGCTCGTCGTCTGGATCGACTGGGTCACCTCCATGCCGGTCACACGGACGTCGCCGGGCGGCGGCACCTGGGGCGCGTTGACCTGGAGGCGGTGGACCCCCTCGTTGTCGGCCCAGAACAGGTAGCGGCCGTTCGAGTGGAGGCCCGGGTAGAACAGGACGAACGGGCTGATGTCCGTCTTGGGCTGCCCCGCGCCGAAGCGCTGGCGGACGACGGGCCCGCCGGTGACGTTCCGCTGCTCGTGCCAGTAGAGGCCCGTCGAGTCGACGGCGAGCGAGCTCACCGTGTACGCGCGCGGGACCGTGGCGTGCAGCTGCGGGTCGCCGAGGTCGCTCGAGCGGACCGACCGGATCTCCTTGTCGCCGCTCGCCGGCGTGCGGACGAAGTAGATCCGCGAGCCGTCGAACGCGTACGCGCTCACGTCGCTCGCGACCACGTCGGTCGCCCTGTCGGCGCGGATCCGCCGGAGGCTCCCCTGGAACAGGTAGAGGAGCGAGCCGCCGCCGGCCGCGCGCATGTCGTAGACCTCGCCGGACCCGGCGGGGTGGTCGAGGAGCTGGCGGGCGCCGCCCGTCTTGGGCGCGAAGTAGATGTCCGTGCGCTCGCTCCAGTAGACGTTCGAGCCGTCCACGGCGACGTCGCAGCAGGAGCTGCTGACGGGGCCCGCCGTGGTGCTGAGCTCGTCGGGCGACGCGCTCTCGGCGGCGGTGCGGCCCTTGCGGACGACCCGCCGGTCGCCGGTCAGGTAGTAGACGTGCGTCGAGTCGACGGCGACCTGCACGCCCGAGACCCGGTCGGGGCGGCAGGTGGACGGGAAGTAGTGGGTCCGGATCGTCCCGCCGTCCGCGGGGATGCTCTTCAGGCGGCTGCGCGACGGGTCGAACTCGCCTCCGCAGTCGCTCTTCCAGAAGACGGCGTTCCCGGACACGGTGAGCCCGTCGGCCCGGTCCGCCACGAACAGCTCGACCTGCGCCTGCGCGCCGGCGGCGCCCGCGAGCGCGATCGCCGTCGCCACCACGAACGTCGTCAGGATCCCCCGCATCGCTCCCTCGCTCCCCGAGTCGTTGGCTTGCCGGGCGCAGGTTGCCGGCGGGGGTCGCACCCCGCATCCGTGCCACCACGGAACTTCGAGCGCGCCCGCGCCACCCGGCCGGACGGGGGTCGGCGGCGGGCGGTGGGTCGGCGGCGCGGGCGGCGGGCGGCGGGTCAGCGGCGCGGCGGCGCCGCCAGCTCGGTCGCGTAGGTGGCGCCGTCGCCGCCGGACGTGTCCCGCGGCACGATCCCGATGCCGATCTCGACGAACTCGCGCCGCAGCACGTTCCGGCGGTGGCCCGGGCTGTGCATCCAGCCGTCCACGACGACGGCGGGCGTGCCGGCGTCGCTCCGCCCCGTCGCGAGGTTCTCGCCGGTCGAGCCGCCGAGCGCCGCGGGGCGGTAGCCGGCGGCGAGGATCCGCTCGTGGTGGCCGACCCCGTCCGGGTTCACGTGCTCGAGGAAGTGCCGGCTCACCATGTCGCGCGACTGGCGGAGGGCCGCGACCCGAAGCCGCGGGTCGCGCCGCAGCGGGCGCCGCCCGCGAGCCCTGCGCTCGGCGTTCAGCAGGCACAGCGTGGCGAGCTCGGCCGCGCGGAGGTCGCGGCTCGGCCGGTCGCGGGCGTGGCGGCAGCCGTGGGCCGGGGCGCGCTCGCCGCCCGAGTCGTCGCCGAAGAGCAGGTCGGGGACGAGGTAGACGGCCGCCGCCAGGGCCGCGACGACCGCGAGGAGGACGGCTGCGCGGCGGCCCTCGACCATCGTCTCCGCCGAGCTGGGCTCAGCCGATCAGGTCGGAGACCCGCCCGGACGGCGGCGGCTCGACGTCGACCTCGACGCCGAAGTCGTCGTACTCGGTGCGGGTCCGCACCGTCGACGCGGGGCCGGGCTGGACCGTCTCGATCCTGCGGACGAACCCGGACTCGTCGACCCAGGCCTCCTTCGTGGCCGGCGGCGCCGGCCCCGCGCCGTCCGGGTCGCGGACCGAGCGGTAGTGCGTCCAGTCGGCGCCCACGACCGGGTCCTCGCCGACCTTCCTCATCCCGCTCGCGCTCTCGGCCAGGCTCTCGACCGCCCGCGTCGGGTCCTCGATCCCGTCGAAGAACCTCGCGAGGTCGCTCTCCGCCCCGCCGCCGAGGCGCTGGAGGTCCGCGAGCGACACGCGCGCCCACGGCGTGCCGCCCGGGAACCGGAGCCCGCCCGGGTCGTGGATGTAGACGGTCGGCCCGTTGAACACGACGTCGACCGACGACAGGTCCTCGTCGCCCCTGTTGCCCGAGAAGTCGTACCTCATGTGCCCGCGGCCCGTGCGGTAGTCGAACGTCCCGTCGCCCACGAACCTGCTCGGGGCCGCGGCGCCGGTGCGCGGGGTCTCGGTCTCGCTGACCCGGACCCGCGAGCTGCGCGCGTCGGCGGTCTTCGCCGCCCCCGACTCGATCGCGGCGGCCGGGCTGGCGGGCCCCCCTCCGCCGCCGCCGACCACCCCGAGCGTCGCGAGCACGCCGACCGCGGTGGCGATCGTGGCGACCACCCCGCTCAGCGCCTTCCAGCCGGCGTCCAGGCGGGCGAGCCGGCCGGGCCTCTCCTTCGGCTCGCCGTCGCCGCCGGCCGGCTTCCCGTCGGCGCCCCCCGCCTCGCCCCCGGCGGCGCCCGGCTCGGCGCCGGCGGCGCCCGGCTCGGCGCCGGGGGTCGACTCGTGCTCGGTCGACTCGGCCTCGCGCGCCTCCTCGGCCCTGCGCCTGGCGGCTGTCCGCCCGCCCGGGCGCAGACGCCTCGTCGCGCCGGTCCTCGGGGATCTCCTGGCCATCGTCAACCGCCCCGGATCGGGGCCTCCACCCTTCTCGTCATGCCCCTTTTACCGCTACGGCCGGTTGGGCTAATGTAGTTCCGAGTGGTCTCGACGCGCAAGTGCCGGAGTCGAGCGGCGATCGTGGGGATCGCCGCGGTGGCGGTGCTGGCGCCGGCCGGCGCCGGCGCCGAGGAGCCGGTCGCGGCTCCGGCCGAGCAGACGGCGCCGCAGACGGCGCCCGCCGGCGAGGCCGCCGCGCCGCAGGCCCCCGCCGCCGCGGGCGAGGCGACGCCCGCCGAGGCGGCGCCGCCCGGCGAGGCGGGCACGACCGGCACGACTCCCACCCCGACCAAGGCCGGCACGGCCGAGGCCGCGGGCGACAAGGGGACGGCCGTCTGCGGGACGGGCGGCACGCCGGACTGCGACAAGTCCCCGTACCCCCACCCGACCGGGAGCATCGAGGTGCCGCTCGACCCGGAGTCGGTGCAGACCGGGACGCGGTCGCGCCGCCGCTCCGGCCGGCGGGTCGCCACACGCACGCGCACGATCAGCTTCGCGGCCTCGATCAGGCGGCTCGAGGCCGCGGCGAGGCGCGGCCCGGTGAACGTCGCGAAGCGCGAGCTGGTGCTCGAGGACGGCAAGGTCGCGGTCGAGCTCGGATGCCTCGCCGGCTCCCTCGACCGCGTCGGCGAGGTCACGCTGGTCCAGGTGGGCGACCGCAGGCTGGAGCTCGCCGCCGGCGAGCTCCGGTGCGACCGGCTGGGCCTCGTGACCCTCGAGCTTCCGGCGAGCCCCGAGCTCGCCAAGCTCCTGGAGGCCGGCGACGTCGTCCGCGCCCGGCTCGTCGTAGTCATCGGCGGCCGTACCATCCGCACGCCGGTCACGATCGCGGCGGACTGAGCGCCCGGCGCGGCCGCCGAGCGCGGCGCGCCGCTAGACCTCGTCCAGCTTCCCGATCAGCTGCCGCACGCCGTCGTCGCCGCCGAGGCTCGGGTACGTCCCGATCAGCGCGTCGCACATGGCGATCAGCTGCTCCTTCTTCCCGGTCCCCTCGTCGAAGCGGTGGAACTCGAACGTGGGAGCGGCGTTCTTCCCGTCGGGCCCGTGCTGGCGCACGAGCAGGTCCGCGATCGGGAACAGCAGCCCGCCCATCGCCGCGATGAACTTGCGCTCGAGGCCGTAGCGCCGGCTCGGCTGGCCCGCGACCAGCTCGCGCGGCGTCCGGTAGATCGAGTCGATCATGCAGAGCACGTACGAGTAGGCCGCGTTGAACAGCTCGGCGAGCGCGCGCACCGGGCCCTCGTAGTCGGCGACCTTCGGGTTGGTCGGCACCTCCCGGACGTTGCGGATCACGTCGATGCCCTGCGCGATCCGGCTGAACTTCGCGAAGTGGGAGAACTCGACCTCCCCCACCTTCGGGTCCGTGAAGCTGATCGGCGCGGTCGCGTCGTCGGGGTCGACCCCCTCCCCCTGCTCGACGATCGTCCTGATCGCCTCGAGGGCGCTCGGCAGGTCGGTCACCACGATCGGGCTGCCGCCGCCGTCCTGGTTCCAGTACGTCTTCTGGTACTGCAGCTCGGGGTGCGGGTCGGCCCACAGGTCGGGGCCCGAGAGCGTCTCGAGGCCGAGCTCGATCGCGTCGTAGAACTGGCCGATCGTGTTGTAGTGGTCCGGCTGCGGCGGCGCGTCGGTCTTCTCCGGCAGCTCGAGCGGCATGAAGATCTCCTGCATGAGCTGCGGCGAGCACGGCTCGAGCTGGAGGATCAGCTGCGGCTCGCGCTGGAGCATCGGGCTCGGATAGGTCGTGATGAAGTCCGGGTCGTAGAGGTTCACGAACCTGCCCCCGCCGGTCGCCACGAGCAGGTTGCAGGCCAGGCACAGGTGCAGCATCTCCTCGATCACGACGCTGCGGATCGTGCGGAACGCCGACATCCCGGGGTCCCACTGGTAGTCGCCGGCGGTCTCGATCGAGTAGGCGGCGTACAGGTAGAGCGGGATCGTGGACATCTCGACGCGGGCCGCCGCGTAGAGGTGCGCGTGGAGCTGGTCGATCGTCGTGATCGGGTTCTGGGCGTCGAGCGGCTGGGGCTTGGCGGTCACGGCGTCACGCGCTCCTCATGCGTCGGGTGTGGTCGGTGTGGCGGCTCCGGTCCCGGCCGGCGGAGGAAGCCGGCGTCGGCGAAGCGGCGGACGAGCGGCCAGTCGGAGCCGAGCGGCTCGCCGCGGACGAGCCGCTCGAGCGCGGCGTGCTGGCGCGCGTCGAGCGGGGTCATCGTCACGACGTAGTCGCGCCGGCAGAGCGCCAGGAAGCTCTCGCCCGGCTCGGGCAGCGGCGGGTCGCCGCCGCGGCGGACGGCCTCGAGGTACGGGGCTACCGGGAACGAGAAGCGCATCGGACGCAGGCACGGCACCGGCTCCGCCGCGGCGCGCGGGTCGCCCGGGTGGTCCGGCAGGTCGCCGGCCGCCGGCAGCCACTCGCCCTCCACGCCCGGCCCGTCGTAGACCTCCGCGAACGCGCGCTCGAGCCGGGCCAGGTCCACGACCAGCTCCGGCCAGTCCCCGCCCGCCTCGTCCGGCGCCGGCCGCGTGGCCTCGAGGTGGGCCGGGAAGCCCTCGCCGAGCCGCAGGAGCGTGTAGCTGCGCGAGGGGTGCGCCACGAGGTAGTCGAGCGCGAACTCGTCGAACAGGTCGTGGCCGAGGAGGTGGCGCAGGCCGGGATACGACGCCCGCATCGCCTCGAGCAGGCGCAGCCGGTAGCTGCGGCGGTAGAGGTCGAGCCGCTCGCGCGCGGTCAGGCGGGCGGACGGGCGGAGCACGCGCTCGACCTCGGCGGCCGGCAGGTCGCGGCCCGGCCCGACGATCGCAGCCTGGACCCAGGCCTGGAGGTCGCGCAGCGCGGTCGCCTCAGGCACCCACGACCTCCAGGAAGCGGCGCGCCTTCAGGACCTCCGCGTGCAGCTCCGGGAACGGCGGCAGGCGGTCGTCCCACTCGATCAGCGTCGAGACGCCGCCGGTCAGCTCGACCGCCCGGCCGTACAGCTCCCAGACCGGGTCGGCCACTTCGCGGTCGTGGCTGTCCACCACGTGCGTGCCGCGGTCGTCGTGGCCGGCGAGGTGCATCTGCACCACGCGCTCGTGCGGTATCGCCCTCAGGTACTCGTCGGGGTCGAAGTCGTGGTTCACGCTCGACACGTAGACGTTGCTCACGTCGAGGAGCAGGCCGCAGTCGGCGTCCTCGGCCATCCGGGCGAGGAACTCCCACTCGGTCATGCCCGAGTCGGCGTAGGTCACGTACGAGCTCGGGTTCTCGAGCACGAGCGGCCGCTCGAGCGCGTCCTGCGCGCGCCGGACCCGCTCGACGACGTGAGCGAGCGACTCCTCCGTGAACGGCAGCGGCACGAGCTCGTGCGTGTTCACGCCGAGCGCGGCCGTCCAGCAGACGTGGTCCGACACCCACACCGCACCGACCTCCTCGGCGAACCGCTTCACGCGCGCGAGGTAGTCGGCGTCCAGCGGGTCGGTGCTGCCGATCGACAGCGACACGCCGTGCAGCACGACCGGGTAGCGCGCGGCGATCCGCTCCACCACGTGCCGCGGGCGGCCGAGCGAGTCCATCACGTTCTCGGGGATGACCTCGAACCAGTCGACGTCGGGCTCGTTGGCCTCCAGGTAGGCGTAGTGCGCCGCGCGCAGCCCGACGCCGAGCCCGAGGTTCGGGAACCCGAGCCGCGGCTCCGCGGGGCTCACTTCGAGGTCTCGTACGGCGGCACGAGGTCGTCCGGGTAGCCGTCGCCCGGCGACGGGCCGAACGGGAGCCCGGCGTCGTACATGCGCGCCTCGAAGATCGCGCGGGCGCGCTTCCAGACGCTCTTGCCCTTGTACGGGCCGGCCGAGAAGACGCGGCTCTCGTTGATCGGGCTGGCGCAGCTGCCGTTCGTGCTGCACGACTGGGCGCCGGGCTTCGACTGCTCGAAGTCGCTTCCGGCATAGCCGCAGCCGCCCTGCCCGCGGCACTCGTTGTCGCCGTGGCAGACGTGCTGGGCCGTCGCGCACTGGCCCATGCCGGCCATCGGCGCGGTGCCGGTCACGTCGTGGCACGCGCACGAGTTGAGCCCCATGCACACGTGCAGGTCGACCGGGTGCGGAGGCGGGCACGGGATCCCCGCGTAGGTGTCCTGCGGCCCGGCCTCGTTCGCCGCCTGCCGAGCCCGCTCGCCAGCCTCGCTGCCGACCCTTCCGGACTTGCGCTCCATCTCTCCTCCTGACCCGGCGCCGGTGTGCGGAGGCATCCTCCCGTGCCTCGCCGGGGAGTCAACCCCCCGAACGGGGGTGGCTGGACCACGCCCCAGGGCTCGGCGAGCCGGAGGCGCTCGGCGGCCCGCCGTCTGCCAGCATGGCCGTGGCTTGAGGGGGCGAACGGCATGGCCCCGTGGCTCGTCCACGGCGATCGCGCTGGCGGCGGCCTGCACGCTGGCCGCCCCGGGAGCCGCGCGGGCGGCGGTGAGCCTCGGCGCCGAGCGGATCGTCGTCGAGGGCGACGGCGTCCGGGCGCAGATCGACCGCAGCCCGTTCCGGGTCGAGTTCCAGGACGCCGGCGGGCGGACGGCGCTCGCCGAGGTCGAGAACGCGCTGCCGGCCCCGCTGCCGACCGCGCCGGCCCCCGAGCCCCAGCCGCTCGGCGCCGACAACGTCGACGGCCCGACGCTCTACGCGCCGCTCACGTTCGTCGTCGGCGACCGCCGGACCCTCCAGTACCCGCTGACGCCGTGGGTCGGCAACCAGCTCGCGGGGACCGAGGCCGGCGTCCGGTACTCCGCCCGCGAGGTGATCGACGCCCGGCTCGAGGGAGCGGGCGCGCGGCTGGTCGTCTCGACCGGCGACCCGTCCGGCCGGACGCTGGTCGTGACCGTCGCGCCCGGCCCGCCGGGCACGCTCCGGCTCTCCGCCCGGCCGACGCCGGCGGACGGCGTGGTGGCCGTCGGCGACTCGTTCGCGACCGCCCCCGGCGAGGCGTTCCACGGCTTCGGCGGCCGCCACAACTCGCTCGACCAGCGCGGGAGCGACTTCTACAACTGGGTCGAGCAGCAGAACACCTCGGCCGGCCCGGCCCAGCCGGGCGTCGACCCGCTGCCGGGCGCCGGCGGCGAGGGCTACCTGTTCCCGAACGGCCCCGCCGCCGCGTACTACGTGCAGTCGCAGCTCGTGTCGTCGCGCGGGTACGGGTTCCTGCTCGACCGGGACGAGCTGTCCGCCTGGCGCATGGCGTCCGACCGCGACGACGCGTGGCAGGTCGCCGCCGGCGGCCCCGGGCTCGACTACCTCGTGGCGCCGGCGGGCGACCAGGCCGCGGCGATCCGCGACCTCACCCGCGTCACCGGCCGCCAGGCGGCGCCCCCGGGGTGGGCGCTCGGGCCGCAGATGGACCGGCTCACGCGCTTCAGCGGCGAGACCCCCGAGACCTACGAGCGGAGCGTCCGCCAGGACCTCGACGACATCGAGCGCTACGACCTTCCGCTCACCGCCTACCGGATCGAGGCCTGGGAGTTCCTGCCCCGCGACGTCCTGCGCGAGGTGATCGCCCGGCTGCGGCGGCGCGGCATCCACCCGCTCGTCTACTTCCGCGCGTTCGTCGGCCAGGACGCGATCGGCACCGACCGGCCCGAGTACTACGACGAGGCCGTGAGCGGCGGCTACGTGGCGAGGACGGCCACCGGCCAGCCGTACCTCTACGTGTCGAACTTCAACGTCCTGACCGCGCAGATCGACTTCACGAACCCCGACGCGGTGGCCTGGTGGGAGCGGCGGGTCCGGGAGGCGCTCGACCTCGGCGCCGACGGCTTCATGCAGGACTTCGGCGAGCAGGTCCAGGCGGACATGCACTTCGCCGACGGCGAGACCGGCGAGACAATGCACAACCGCTACCCCGTCCTGTTCCACCGGACGACCCGGCGGATCGTCGACGCCTACATGCGCGAGCACCCCGAGCGCGAGCTCTGGTTCTACACCCGCTCGGGGTACTCGGGCACCCCCGGGTCGGCGGCGTTCGAGATGGCGAACTTCCCGGGCGACGAGACCACCGACTGGAGCCGGTCGGCGGGGCTCGCGTCGCAGGCGACGGACATGCTGAACCGGGCGGTCGGCGGGGCGTTCGGGTTCGGCACGGACGTCGGCGGCTACTTCGACTTCCAGACCCCCGCCACGACGAAGGAGCTGTTCCTGCGCTGGGCCGAGTGGGCGGCGCTGTCGCCTGTCCTCAGGCTGCACGGGTCGATCAACGCCGGCACGCACACGCCGTGGTCGTTCGACGCGGAGACCGTGCGGATCTACCGCGACCTGTCGCGGCTCCACCTCCGCGCGCAGCCGCTGCTCGCCGAGCTGTGGCGGACCGCCGAGCGGACCGGCATCCCGATCACGCGGCCCCTGTGGCTGGCCGAGCCCGGCGACCCCGCGGCCGCGCGACAGGACCAGGAGTGGATGCTGGGCCGGGACGTGCTGGTCGCGCCGGTGGTCCGCGAGGGCGCCGGGGCCCGGCGCGTCTACTTCCCGCGCGGGTGCTGGCGCGACGCGACCACCGGCGAGCGCCACGACGGCCCCGGCGAGGGGGAGGTTGCCGCCCCGCTCGACCGGCTGCCTTGGTTCCTCCGCTGCGGGACCGACGCGCTCGCCGAGGCCGCCCGCCGGGCGCCGCCCTGCAGCGACACGATCGCGCCGGTGTCGCGGATCGCGCGCGGCACCGTGAGGGCCTCGCGGACGCTGGTGCGGGCGCGCGGCACCGCGTCGGACCGCGGCTGCCGGAGCGGCGCCGCACGGAAGCTCGGCGTGGTGCGGCGCGTGGACGTCTCGCTGGCGCGGGTGGGGCAGGGCGACCGCTGCCGGTTCGTGACGGCGAGCGGGCGGCTCGAGCGCCGCGGGCGCTCGTGCCGGCGGCCGGTGCTGCTCCCGGCGCGCGGCACGTCGAGGTGGCGCCTCGCGAGGCGCGTGCGGCTCGAGCCGGGCCGCTACCGGCTGCGCGTGCGAGCGGTCGACGCGGCGCGGAACAAGGAGCGGCCGGCGCGGCGCGGCGCGGCGTCGTTCCGGGTGCGGTAGACCTGCGACGCGCCGGTCGGCGGCCGTCCGCGCTGGCGCTACCATCGCGCCGATGGCCACTCGGACCCGCACCGGCCCCGTCGCGGAGCCGCCCGCCGCCCACCTCGGCGAGGCGTCCCGCACCGACGTCCTCCGGGCGTCGCCGCCGATGTTCGAGTCGGAGCTCCTGAACTGGCTCTCGCGCGTGCACCCGGCGGTCCCGGTGGTGATCTTCGTGCCGGGGATCACGGTGCTGCTCGTCCTGTCAGCGGGCCGGCTGCCGGCCTGGGAGATCCTCGCTCTGGCGGTCGGCGGCTACGCCTTCTGGACGCTCACCGAGTACTGGATCCACCGCGCGATCTTCCACTTCGAGCCGAAGGAGGGGATCGGCGCCCGGCTCCACTGGATCATCCACGGCGTGCACCACGACCACCCGAACGACCCGCTCCGGCTGGTGATGCCGCCGTCCGTCAGCGTCCCGCTGTCGGCGCTCTTCTTCCTCGGCTTCTGGGCCGTCATCGGCTCGCCGCACCACCTCCCGTTCGGCGCCGGCTTCTGGGCGGGCTACCTGATCTACGACATGACGCACTACCACCTGCACCACCACAAGCCGAGGACCCGCCTGGGCCGCCGCCTGCGCGAGCTGCACATGCGCCACCACTTCCAGGACCACACGCGCGGCTTCGGCATCTCCGCCCCGTACTGGGACCGCTTCTTCCGGACGTTCCCGCACGCGGGCGACAGGCGCCGCTGACCGCGGTCGTCCCGGCGCGCCGGTCGCCGGCGCTCGCCTCTACACTCGGAGCCGCCCGCGGGTGTGCTGGAACTGGTAGACAGGCACGGTTCAGGTCCGTGTGTCCGAAAGGGCGTGGAGGTTCGACTCCTCTCACCCGCATGAGAACGCGCGCGGCCCCGGGACCGCCCGCCGCCGCCGTACATGCGTCCAGCCCGACTCCAGTCCGGGCCCCGGACCGGCCGATACGTCGGGTATCCCCCTCGTGGGCCCGGCTTTCTCCCTCGGGCCCGACACGAGTCCCCCCCGCCAGGGCCCGGCCGCAACGCCGGGCCTTGGTCTTTCAGGCGCCGAGGAACTCCGCGATCCGCTCGGCGATCTCCTCGCCGCGGTCCTCCTGGAGGAAGTGCGCGGCGCCCTCGATCCGGACCTGCTCGCCCGCCCCGGGGATCGTCTCGGCGAACCGCTCGCCCGACTGCGGGAACGGGAACACCGGGTCGCCGTCCGAGAACGCCACGAGCGCGGGTCCCTCCCAGCGCGAGAGCTCGTCCATCACGCCGCGCATCTCGGTCGCGCCGGCCTCGTCCTCGCCGGTCGGGACGATCAGCGGGAACTGCGCCGCGCCCGCCTTCGACTCGGCCGTCGGGAACGGCGCCTCGTAGGCGGCGATCACGTCGTCCGGCACCTCCGTCGCCGTCGCGCCCTGGATCACGAAGCCGACCGGCAGGTCCGGGTTCTTCTCGGCGAAGTCGCGCCACGCCAGGAAGCCCTTGCTCACGCGGCCGGTGAACAGGCCGGTGTTCAGGACCACGAGCCGCGACGCGCGGTCGCGGTTCTCGACCGCCCAGCGCAGGCCGATCGGCCCGCCCCAGTCCTGGACTACGGCGGTGGCGTCGCGGACGTCCAGCTCGGCCAGCACCGCGGTCACGAGCGCAACGTGGCGGTCGTACGTGTACCAGCCCCGGTCGGTCGGCTTGTCGGAGCGCCCGAAGCCGGCGTAGTCGGGGCAGATCACCCGGTGCCCGGCGGCCACGAGCGGCGGCACCATCTTCCGGTACAGGTAGGCCCACGTAGGCTCGCCGTGGAAGCAGACGACCGCGTCGCCCTCGCCCTCGTCCACGTAGTGGAGCCGCAGGCCGTCGACCTCGACGTAGTGGGGGTCGAACGGGTAGCCGGGGAGGTCGGCGAAGCGCTCGTCGGGTGTGCGGAAGACGTCCATCGCGGGACTGCCACGCTCAAACCTATCCTTCGACGGTGGTCTTCCGCCAGCTCGTCCACGACGACCTGGGCTGCGCGTCCTACCTCGTGGGCGACGCGGAGGCCTCCGTGGCGGCCGTCGTCGACCCCCGGCTCGAGATCGGCGAGTACCTGGAGCTGGCCCGCTACCTCGGCGTCCAGGTCGAGCACATCCTCGAGACCCACGACCACGCGGACCACGTCTCGGGCCACGGCCGGCTCGCCGCCGCGACCGGCGCGACGATCCACGTCCACCGCGAGGCGGCGCCCGACTACGACCACCAGCCGTTCGACGACGGCTGGGAGCTCGAGCTCGGCTGCGTCCGCGTCCGGGCCCTGCACACGCCCGGCCACCGCCCCGAGCACACGGCGTTCGCGCTGGTCGACACCTCGCGCGGCGACGAGCCGTGGGCCGTGCTGACGGGCGACAGCCTGTTCGTCGGCGACGTCGCGCGGCCCGACCTCGCCGTCGACCCGACCGAGGGCGCCCGCGGCATGTTCCACAGCCTCCACGACCGGCTGCTCGCGCTGCCCGACGAGTGCGAGGTCTGGCCGGGGCACCTCGGCGGCTCGCTGTGCGGCGGGCCGGGGATGGACATGAAGGTCTCCTCGACGATCGGCTACGAGCGCCGCCACAACGACCTGCTCGGGATCGGGGACGAGGACGCGTTCGTCGAGCGCGCCACGGCGGACCTGAAGCCGCAGCCGCCGAACTTCGAGGCGATAGTCGCGCTGAACCGCGGCCCGCTCGAGACCGGCGGCGTCGAGACGCTGCCGCTCACCCCGCGACAGGTCGAGCAGGCCGAGCGCGACGGCGCGCTGATCGTCGACGTCCGCACCGACCTCCAGTTCGACGACGCCCACATCCCCGGCTCGGTCTCCAACACGATGCTCCGCGCCGGCTTCGGGACCAAGCTCGCATGGATCGCCGACCCGGGCCAAGCGATCGTCTTCGTGGGTCGCGACGACGCCGACGGCCGCCGCGCGGCCGAGCTGGCGGCGGTCGTGGGGGTGCGGAACCTCGGCGGCTACCTGGCCGGCGGCCTGACGAGCTGGCGCGCGGAGCAGCGCGCGGTCGAGCGCGTCGAGCGGATCACGGTCGAGCAGCTGCACGACGCGGGCGGCGAGTTCCAGGTCCTCGACGTGCGCGAGGCCGACGAGTGGGAGGCCGGCCGGATCCCCGGCTCGGTCCACGAGCCGTACCACGACATCCACGACGTGCCGGACGGGATCGACCCGCGCCGGCCGGTCGCGGCCATCTGCATGTCCGGCCAGCGCAGCGCGGTCGCGGCGAGCCTGCTCAAGCGCCACGGCGCCGAGCGCGTCCTCCACGTGGTCGACGGCGGCGTCGGGACGTGGGAGCGCGCCGGCTACCCGATCGAGCGCTGAGCTCGGTCCGCGCTCCGCTCGGGCGTCGTGCTCGAGCCTGGCCGGGTCCGGGAGCACTCAGGGGGAAGCGTCCCTAGCTGAGCCCGAGCCATCGCTTCGCTCGGGTGGTCGGCCACCTTGCTGTCCAAGGGTCGCTATGCGACCCGAGACCGGCACGGTGTCAACTAGCCATCGGTATGCGATGGAAAAGCGACACGGTGTCGGATTCGTTCCGCTATGCGGAACAGATCCGACACGGTGGCGTGGGGCGAGCGTCCACCGGGACGCCGCTTGCGCGGGTGGCGCGCGGAGCCCTTCGACGCGGGGGATGCCTCTCCCCCGCGGCGGAGGGCGGAGCAGCGCCAGGACCCGCGCCCGAGGCGCACGAGCCCTCGGCCGTAGACGGACCCGGCGCCGCTAGGAAGAGGCCGCCGCGACCGGCTCGCGCCGGAGCTCGCCCTCGGCGAGCTGCCTCCGCAGCACCTTCTTGTCGAACTTGCCGACGCTCGTCTTCGGCACCTCGTCGATGAAGGCGAACTCGTCCGGCAGCCACCACTTCGCGACCCGCGAGGAGAGGTGGTCGCACAGCTCGTCCGCCGTCACCTCCGAGCCCTCCGCCCGCACCACGCAGGCGAGCGGGCGCTCCTGCCAGCGGTCGTCGGGCTTCGCGATCACCGCGGCCTCGACCACGTCCGGGTGGGCCATGATCGCGCCCTCGAGCTCGACCGACGAGATCCACTCGCCGCCCGACTTGATCACGTCCTTGGAGCGGTCGGAGATGCGGATGAACCCGTTCGGGTCGATCGACGCGATGTCGCCGGTGCGGAGCCACCCGTCGTGGAACTTGTCCGCCCCGCTCGGGTCCTCGTAGTACGCCGACGCGATCCACGGCCCGCGGACCTCGAGCTCGCCCGTGGACTCGCCGTCCCACTCGAGCTCGCCGCCCTCGTCGTCGACGATGCGCCCCTCCACGAGCGGGACGAGGCGGCCGGCGGTGGCCCGCTGGCCCCACGCCTCGTCGCCCTCGATCCCGCGGGCCGGGCGGGCGACCGACCCGATCGGGCTCGTCTCGGTCATGCCCCACACCTGGAGGATCCGCACGCCGTGCCGCTCCTCGAACCCCTTCATCAGCTCGAGCGGCACCGCCGAGCCCCCGCACGGCACGAGCCGCAGCGACGACAGGTCCGGCTGGTGCTCGTCCGCGTAGCGGAGCATGTCCCGCCAGATCGTGGGCACGGCGGCCGCCACGGTCACGCGCTCCTCCTCGATCAGCCTCGCGAGCGGCTCGGCCTGCAGGAACCGGCCCGGCATCACGATGTCCGCGCCCACCATGGTCGCGGCGTACGGGATCCCCCACGCGTTCGCGTGGAACATCGGCACGACGGGGAGCACCTTGTCCTGGTGCGAGGTGGCCACCGTGTCGACCAGGCACGAGCCCATGGCGTGGAGCACGTTCGAGCGGTGCGAGTAGAGGACGCCCTTCGGGTTGCCGGTCGTGCCGCTCGTGTAGCAGAGGCCGGCCGCCGCGCGCTCCTCGAGCTGCGGGTAGTCGAACCCGCCGTCCTGTCCCGCGATCAGCTCCTCGTACGCGATCGCGCTCGGCAGCGAGCCGCCGTCGCCGCCGCCCATGACGACGTAGTGCTCGACGGTCTCGAACGTCGGCGCCAGCTTCTCCAGCATCGGGACCAGCGAGTCGTCGACCAGGATCACCCTGTCCTTCGCGTGGTTCACCACGTAGGTCACCTGCTCGGCGAACAGGCGGATGTTGAGCGTGTGCAGCACGGCGCCCATGCACGGCGCGGCGAGGTAGACCTCGAGGTGGCGCTGCGAGTTCCACGCGAACGTGGCCACGCGGTCCCCCTGCTGGACGCCGAGCGACGCGAGCGCGGCGCAGAGCCGGTCGATCCGCTCGCACACCTCCGCGTAGGTCGCGCGCTCGACGCCGCCGTCGGTGAGCGTGGCGACCTCGCTGTCGCCGTACAGGCGGCGCATGCGGCCGACGACGTGCTGGAGCGTGAGCGGGTAGTCGTGCTGTACGAGGCCCTCGAGCATCTGTCTCCTCCCCGGAAGGCGTGTCGAGCGGGGATCGTATGCGAGCATGACCCGAGCGTGGGCCTCTGGGGACGCATCTTCGCCGCCGGCTACGACCGCTTCCAGGCGCCGATGGAGCGCGACTTCTTCGGCCCGCTGCGGCGCGACCTGCTCGCGGACGCGCGCGGCCGCGTGCTGGACGTCGGGGCCGGGACCGGCGCGAACGTCCCGTACTACCCGGACGCGGTGGAGGAGGTCGTCTGCGCGGAGCCCTACGAGCCGATGGCCAGGAGGATCGAGGGGAAGGCGGCGGACGCGCGCGTGTCCGTGCGGGTCGTCGCGCCGGCCGAGGAGCTGCCGTTCGACGACGACTCGTTCGACTGCGCGGTGTCGACGCTCGTCCTCTGCACCGTCGACGACCAGGCTCGGGCGCTGGCCGAGATCGCGCGCGTCCTGCGACCGGGCGGTCGGTTCGTGTTCGCCGAGCACGTCCGCGCCGCCGACCCGCGGCTCGCGGCGTGGCAGGACCGCCTCCACCCGCTCTGGATCCGGTTCGGCCACGGCTGCCACTGCAACCGCGACACCTACTCGGCGATCGAGTCCTCGCCGCTCGAGATCGAGCGGCACCGCCACGGCCGCATCCCGAAGTCGCCGCCGATCGTGCGGCCGCTGCTCACCGGCGCGGCGCTCGCGCCGTAGCGCGGCCGGGCGCCGCCCGCCCGGAGGCCGCGGTCAGGCGACCGCGCGGAACAGCGCCTCGTCCCGCGGTCAGGCGACCGCGCGGAACAGCGCCTCGTCCGCCTCGAGCGTGTCGCGCAGCCGCTGCTTGAGCCGCCCGTGCAGCCGGCAGACGCGGCTCTCGGAGACGCCGAGCACGTCGCCGATCTCCTTCAACGTCAGGTTCTTGACGTAGAGCAGCACCGCCAGCTCGCGCTCGCGCTGCGACAGCCGGCCGAACGCGCGGCGGAACTTGTCCTTCGCCTCGGCGACGGCCGTCGCCAGCTCCGGGTCGGCGCCCGCCTCGGTCGACTGGATCGTGTCGATCCGCTCGACGCTCGACTCCTCGTCGTCCATCACCAGCGTGTTGAGCGAGGTCAGCTCCGACGTCTCGACGTCGCGCTGGATCCGGTCGAGGTGGTCGCGGTCGATGCCGAGCGCGTCGGCGAGCTCGTCGGAGGTCGGGCGGCGGGAGTGGATCCGGCTGAACTGGTCGCGCGCCTTCGCGATGTCCCGCTCCCAGCGTCGCAGCGGCCGGGGCGCCCAGTCCTGGCGGCGGAGCTCGTCGAGGACGGCGCCGTGCACCCGGGTCCAGGCGTACTGCTCGAAGGTCGCGCCGCGGCCGGGGTCGAAGCGGTCGACGGCCGCGATCAGCGCCTCGAGCCCGCAGGAGAGGAGGTCGTCGACCTCGCACCAGGAGGGGAGCTCCCGCAGCTTGCGGTAGACGATGTGCTTCACGATCCCGGCGTACGAGATGACCAGCCGGTCCCGCAGGCGGGGGTCGCCGGTCCTCTTGTACTCGGTGTGCAGCGCGAGTGCGCCGGCGTCGGTCTGCCGGCGGCGAATCGCTGGCCGCGTGTCCTCCACGGGATCCTTCCTGGCACGTAGACGTTGTCCCCGTAAGCGGGGTAGATCTCGTATCGGTGGGGGGCGTCGAGGCCTACATGGAGGGTCCCGTCTACTGGACCACTGTCCAGTCGCCCCTTCAGCCTCCCCCATACGGAGTAATTTGGCTTAATAGAGCTAAATTCAGCTTCGCGCTGGAATAGGCTGCGGCCCGCGTGCCCGCCAACCCCGACAGCGCCACGGTCGTGATCGTCGAGGACCACCTCGCGCTGCGGAAGGGGCTCGAGCTGCTCCTGAGGGACACCGAGTTCGAGGTGATCGGCGCCGCCGGCGACGCCGAGGAGGGCCGGCGCCTGATCGACCGCCGGCCGCCGGACGTCGCGATCGTCGACATCGGCCTGCCCGGCGCGAGCGGCGTCGACATGACCCGGGCGGCGCTCGCCGCCCACCCCGCCATGGGGGTCCTCCTCTACACGGGCATCGGGGACCAGGACACCCTGGTCAAGGCGCTCGACTCCGGTGCCCGCGGCTTCGCGCTGAAGGCCGGGGCGCCCGAGGAGCTGATGGCCGCGCTGCGCGCCGTCGTCCGGGGCGACAGCTACGTGGACGAGCGGCTGCGCCAGCTGCTGCTCTCGCGGTCGACCACCGAGCGGATCGGCGTCCTGTCGCCGCGCGAGCGCGAGGTGCTCGACCTGCTCTCGAAGGGCCTGAACGGCGAGGAGATCGCGGCCCGGCTCGTCCTCTCCCCGGAGACGGTCCGCACCCACGTCCGGAACGCGATGGAGAAGCTCGAGGCCAAGACGCGGGTCCACGCCGTCGCGATCGCGATCCGGCAGAACGAGATCTGACCGGCTCGCCGCCCCCGTGCGGGGCGCCCTCAGGGCAGCAGGACCAGCGGGCGCTGTCCGAGGACGTCCGGGCCGAGAGCGGCCGGGTCGAGGGGAAGCGGGCGCGCGGCCGCGTAGCGGACCATCAGGAACCCGCGGTGCTCGCGCCGCTCGACCGCCCGGAAGCCGGCGGGCGCGGCGCGCGGGTAGCCGGGGAGGGCGCGCAGGTCGCGCCGCCCGACGCGCCCGGGCTCGACCACGACCCACGCTCCGGCGGCCGTCACCGGCCCGCTCGCGATCGGGCGATGCGCGTACACGCCGGCCACCGGGGCGTCGAAGCCCGGGAGGACGACGATCGGCAGCCCGCGCGCGTCGGCCTCGACCGCGCCGACCGCGCCGCGCCAGTCCGCGTTCTGGTGGCGCCAGTCGCCCTGCGTCGCGAGGACGATCGCCACGCCGACCGCCGCCGCGGCCGCGAGCGGGACGCAGCGCAGGCGGACCGCCCCGAGCGCGGCGACCGCCGCGAGGCACGGCCAGGCCGGAAGCAGGTTGCGCATGAAGAAGTGGTCGTCGATCCCCGCCGCGGCGAGCGCCAGCGGAGCCGCCACGGCGGCGGCGCCGATCGCGCCGAGCAGCGCCGGCCCGGTGAGCCGGCGGGCGAGCACTGCGGCGGCGCCCGCCGCGAGGAGGACTGCCGCGAGCGCGATCGCGGCGCCCTCGAGCGCCGCGCCTGGCGGGTTCGGGGCGGCGGCGAGCTGGCGCACGGCCTGCTCGACGCGCTCGCCGAGGTCGAGCTCGGAGATGTGCGACGCCCGCTCGTCGCGCTGGTCGGCGAGCAGCGGGACGAGCGGCGCGAACGCCACCGCGACGGCCGCCGCGGCCGCCGCGACGCGGCGGCGTGCGGCCGGCAGCCGCCAGGCCAGCACGGCCAGCTCGGCGGCCACGACGAAGGCCGTGTAGTAGTGGGTCCAGAGGCAGAGCGCCGCCGTGGCCGACCAGACGGCGAGCCGGCGGCCGCCGGGGTCCTCCAGGGCCCTGCCGAGCGCCCACAGCGAGAGGCACGCGAACAGGACCGCGAGCGGGTAGGCCCGCGCGTTCAGCGAGAACGCGACGAGCACCGGCGAGGTCGCGCACAGCGCGGCGGCCGCGAGCGCGGCGGCGCGGCCGGCCAGGCGGCGCACGGCCAGGTACGACGCCGGCACGCACAGGACGCCCGCGATCGCCGCCGGGGTGCGCAGCGGCACGTCGCCCGTGCTGCCGACGAGCTGCGTCCACGCCCAGGTGACGGCGTAGTAGAGCGGCGGGTTCGCCTCGGTCAGCCGCACGCCGTCCAGCACGCCGCCGAGCGAGTCGTGCTGCACGACGCCGAGCGTGAGCCACTCGTCGTACCAGATGCTCTGGTTGCCGAGGAACGGCAGCCGGAGCGCGGCGCCGGCCGCGGTCAGGGCGCACAGCGCGGCCAGCGCGCGTCGAGAGGTCGCGTCCACGCGGCGAAAGTATGGTCTCGGCGATGCGGTCCACCGCCCCCACGCGCTCGCGCCCGGCGCGCCGGCCCCGCGGCCTCGCCGCGCGCGCGGCCGTCCTGCTGGCGGCCGTGGCGGCCGTCGTCGTCGCCGTCGTGCTCCTGGCCGGCGGCGGGTCGGAGGGCGGCTCCCGGGCGGCCGCGCCGCGGCCGGTCGACCGCCTGCTCGGCCCGATGACCCGCCGCTACGAGGCGGTCCAGCGCGACAACGGCCACTTCCGCGGGTCGATCGGGGGGGGGACGCGCTACGGCGACGCCTACCTCGGCTACGCGATGCTCCAGACCGGCATCCGCGCGCGCGACCCGCGCACGACGGCGTCCGGCCTCCGCGGCCTCGTCTACTCGCTCCCCCGCGCCGAGCTCCACTCGCGGCCGAGCGTGTTCGAGAACCTCGCGCTCGCGGCCGGCTACAACCTCGCCCGCCGCCACCTCGCGGACGACCCGCTGTTCCGCCGCACCCGCCGCGAGTGGGAGTCCTTCCTGCGGCGCTGCGAGCTGATCCGGATCCCGGCCGAGACCTACTTCGGGAACCACTGGCTGATCGAGGCGGTCGAGATCCAGGAGCTGCTGCGGACCGGCCTGCGCTCGAGCAGCCCGACCGCGGTCCTCGGCGGGCAGCGGTCGGAGGCCGCCCGGCTCGCCCGCGAGCTGGTCGACGTCCGGATACCGGCGATGGCGCGCCGCGAGGCCGTCCCGGCGCCCGGCGGGCGGGCGTTCGTCCTCTCCGACCCTCCCGACAACCCGCTCGCCTACCAGGGCCTGTCGCTCGGCTTCTACGCGCGCGCGGTCGAGCTGCTCGGCGACCGCGCGACGCCCGTCGCGCGCCGGACCCTGCTCGAGATCGCCCGCGCGTCCCTGCTGCTCGCCGCGCCGGACGGCGACGTGGCGTACTTCGGCCGCAACCAGGAGGAGGCCTGGGGGCTGGCCGGCACCGCGTACGGTGCGTACGAGGCCGCGGCGCTCGACGAGTCCGCCCCCGGCGAGGACGCCCAGCTCCGGGAGCTCGCGGCGCGCGCGCTCGACCGCCTCGCGGTCGCGCACGGGGTGTCCTTCTGGGGCCTCGAGATCACGCCGAGCGCGGCGAGGTCGCGCTTCCTCCCGCCCGCGGACGGCCTCGACCGGGGAGCCGGCGGGCCGTCGTTCGGCGGCCTCGTCATGGCGATGCTCGAGTGGGCGCGCCCCGCCGCCGAGCCGCCGCCCGAGGGGGCCTCGATCCCCGCCGACCGGCCGCTCCGCACGAAGCTGTCCCACTCCGAGAGCCGGTTCGCGGTGGTGCGCAGCGGGCCGGTCTGGGCCGCGATCCGGCCGACCACGAGCGGCAAGCACCCCTACGACGTGCGCAACGACTTCGGGCTCGTCGCCCTGAAGGTCCGCACCGGCGGCCGCTGGGTGGACGCCGTGAGGCTCCGCCCGATCACGGAGGGCGGAGCCGACAGCGCGGGGCCGGTGCTGCACACGCCGGCCGGCACGGGGTTCCCGTTCGCGACGGAGGTGGGGATCGAACGCGACGGGACCGTGACGATGCGGGGCGGCTGGCGGCGCGAGCCGGCCCGGTCGAAGCGGACCGTGGCGCGGCTCCCGTCGGGCGGCACCGTCCGCGCCCTGGCGTCGACCCCGGGCGCGCCGCTGCGCACCGGCGTGACGTTCCGCTTCGAGCCGCTCCCCTGCGGGATGCGCATGACGTTCCCCGTCCGCGCCGGCGACGCTTTCGACTACTCGGCGTTCCTGCTGCCCCAGGGGCTCTCCGTCCGGCCGGCGAGCCTGCGCGACGCGACCTCGCGGGTCGCGCTCAGCCGGCCGGCGCGCGTGTCGGTCGAGGACGGCTACGCGTCGGCCACGGACCCCGCCCTGGTGCGCGCGCGGGCGTCGTGGCGGCCGTCCGCCGGCGGCTCGATCTCGGTCACGCACTGCGCGAGCGGGAACGCGCCCGACTGGCCGCGGCCGGCGCCGATGACGCGCGGCTGAGATCCGTCCACCCGACGCGACAGCGGCCACCGCGGCCATTACCCTGGCCGTGGGCGCCCGATCCCCCGATCCGGCGCGCCCACGTGCCCCACGATGAGACCTGCCCGTCCGATGAGCGAGCGGCTCGCCGCGCTCGAGCGGCGGGTCCTGTCGCGGCTCGTCACGCGCGGCGACGGCGGCCTGCTGGCGCCGGCCACGCTCCAGCGCCTGCTCGGCTGGCTCTACGTGTCGGGCGCGACGATCGCGATGTCGTCGCTCGCGTTCCCGCAGCCCGAGGGCGCGAGCGTCGTCGGCCAGCTCGGCGTCTACTGCGCGGCGTACGCCGGCGGCGCGGTCCTCCTCGCCGGCCGCGGCCGGCTGCCGGCCTGGGTCGGGAGCGCCGGGCTCCTCGGCGGCAGCACGCTGGTCACGCTCGCGATCCACTTCACGGACGCGCGCGTGGGCGTGTTCGCGCTGTTCTACCTGTGGGTCTCGATCACCGCCTTCTACTTCCTCGGCTGGGTGGGGGCGGCCCTCCAGGTCGTGGCGATCGGCGCCCTGTTCGGCGGCGTCCTGGCCGTCGACCACCCCGGCAGCCCCCAGGCGCAGTGGATCCTCACGGTCGGGACCGTGACGATCGCGGGCCTCCTGATCGGGATGCTGCGACGGGGGGTCGAGCGGCTGATCGAGGACCTCGAGGAGGCGCACCGGACCGACCACGCCCGCCTGTACGCCGCCGAGCGCGAGGCGAGGGTGGAGGCGGACCGCGCGACGGAGTCGCTGCGCCGGCTCCAGCAGGTCACCGACGTGGCGCTCACGCACGTGGAGCTCGAGGACCTCCTCGGCGAGCTGATGGCGCGCATCTGCGAGGTGCTCACCGGCGACACCGCGGTGATCCTGCTCACGGACGAGGTCGGGGACGCTCTGGTCGTGCGCGCGGCGCGCGGCTTCGACCCCGGGGTCGTCGACGACGTGCGCGTGCCGGTCGGCGCAGGCTTCGCCGGCCGCGTCGCCGCGGAGCGGCGGCCGATCGTGCTCGAGCAGGTCTGGGAGTCCGACTTCGTCAACCCGATCCTCGCGCGGCAGGGCGTGGCCTCCCTGATGGGCCTGCCGCTGATGGTCGAGGGCCGCGTGATCGGCGTGCTGGCCGTCGGCTCGCTGGCCCAGCGCGCGTTCTCGAGCGAGGAGGTCAAGCTCGCGCAGCTCGTGGCCGAGCGCATCGCCGTCGCCATCGAGCACGCCCGCCTGTACGAGCGCGAGCACCGGATCGCCGAGACGCTCCAGCGCAGCCTGCTGCCCAGGAAGCTCCCGACGATCCCCGGGCTGTCGGTCGCGGCCCGCTACCTGCCCGCGCGCGCGGAGGCCCGCGTCGGGGGCGACTGGTACGACGTGGTCTCGCTCGGAGGGGGCGGGCTCGCGTTCTCGATCGGCGACGTGTCCGGGCACGGCATCGACGCCGCCTCGCTGATGGGCGAGCTGCGCAACTCGCTGCGCGTGGCGGCGCTCGACGGAGCGGACGCCACGAGCGCGATGGGCCGCGCCGAGCGGGTGCTGCTCGGCGAGGTCCAGCGCCAGGACAGGATCGCGACGGCGCTGTTCGCGCGGCTCGACGGCGCGTCGCAGTCGCTCGAGTACGCGTGCGCCGGCCACCTGCCGCCGCTGGTGGTCACGCCGTCCGGGCTGGCCGGCTTCCTCGAGGACGCCCGCTCGGTCCCGCTCGGCGTGCCGACGCCGAACGGCAGGCCGGTCGCGTCGTTCGCGCTCGAGCGCGGGTCGCTGCTCCTGATGTACACGGACGGGCTCGTCGAGCGGCGCGGCAGGCCGATCACCGACGGGCTCGACCGGCTCGCCCGCGCGGCTCGGACCGCCGGAAACGACCCCGAGCTCGCGTGCGACAGGGTGCTCGAGGGGATGCTCGGCGACGAGGGCCCGACCGACGACGTGTCGATCCTCGCCGTCGCCACCGGCGTCGACGCTTGACACCGGCTCGGGCGCGCGGTTACGGTCGTTCCACGAACTCGCGACCTGAGCGGTCGCGAGCGAGGGGGAGAGACGAGCGCCGCCACCCGGGCGGCGCTCGCTCGTAGCGGCGGGGCGCGCGCGGTCAGCGGCTCGGGGCGCGGCGCACGCGGTCAGCGGCCGGGGCGCACGCGAGTCTCAGGGATCCCTCATGGCCGCCGGCTAGGCTCGGCCGGTGTGAGCAGGTCCCCCACGGTCCTCGTCGTGGACGACGACGCGGCCATCCGCACGGCCCTGGAGCGCGCGCTGCGCCTCGAGGGCTTCGCCGTGTCCGTCGCGGCCGGCGGCCACGAGGCGCTGGAGCTCGTCGAGCGCGACCGCCCGGAGGTCGTCGTGCTGGACGTGATGATGCCCGACCTCTCCGGCGTGACGGTCGCGAGCCGGCTGCGCGCGCGGGGCGTCGAGGTCCCGATCTGCATCCTGTCCGCGCGCGACGAGGTCGAGGACCGCGTTGCCGGGCTCGAGGCCGGCGCCGACGACTACCTGGTCAAGCCGTTCGCGCTCGAGGAGCTGGTGGCGCGGCTGCGGGCGCTCCTGCGCCGCCTCCCGAGCGACGGCGTCGAGCCGATCCGGCTCGAGGGCCTGACCGTCGACCCGGCGGCGCGGCGCGTGATCCGCGACGGGCGCGAGGTCGAGCTCACGCGGAGGGAGTTCGAGCTGCTCGAGGAGCTCGCGCGCCACGCGAACGTCGTGCTCAGCCGGACCCAGCTCCTCGAGCGGGTCTGGGGCTACCACTTCGAGGTCGACGGCAACGTCGTGGACGTGTTCGTCGGCTACCTGCGCCGCAAGCTCGAGGCCGGGGGCGAGCCGCGGCTGATCCACACCGTCCGCGGCGTGGGCTTCGTGCTGCGGCCGTGAGGCGCGCGCCGAGCGTCCGCGCGCGGGTTACGGTCGCGGCGACCGCGGTCGTCGCCGTCTGCCTGGCGCTCGTCGCGGTCCTGACCGTCGCGACTTTCGCGAGCCGCGAGCGGTCGAGCGTCGACCGCGACCTGCGCCAGCGGGCGCAGGGCCCGATCCGCCGCGTGGGGATCCTGCCGGGCCAGTCGCTCCAGCCGTTCGGCGAGCCGGGCGGGCCCGGCGGCGACGGGCCGCCGGGGGCCGGCGGAGGGCCGCTTCCCGGCGGCCGCGGGGCGGGCGGGCCGCCGCCGGGTCGCCGCGACCCCCGGGCCGCGGGCGGGCGTGCGGGCGGCGGGCGCCCCGGCGCGCGCGCGGGCGCCGGCCCTCCCCCGGCCCCGCCGCCGCTCACCTCCGGCACCGACTCGTTCGCGCGCGTCCTCCAGGGCGGCCGGGTGCTCGCCCAGACGGGCGACGTCCCCGGCGGCCTCGCGACGCCGTCCGTCACCGGGCTCGACACGGTGCGCGCCGACGGCGGGCGCTGGCGCACGCTCACGTTCGCGCCCGAGGGCGGCCGACCCGGCGGCCGCCTGGTCCAGCTCGGCACCGACCTCGACCCGGTCGACGACCGGATCGGGGAGATGCGCACGCGCGTGATCGTGATCGCGCTCGGCGGCGTGCTGCTGGCGGCCGCGCTCGCCCGCTGGCTCGCGGCCGTCGCGCTGCGGCCGCTCTCGCGCCTGCGCGAGGCGGCGGCGAGCGTGAGCACCACGCGCGACCTCTCGCGCCGCCTGCCCGAGAGCGGCGCCGGCGCGGAGGTCGACGGCGTGGCGGGCAGCGTCAACGCGATGCTCGGCCGGCTCGAGCGGTCGACGACCGAGCTCGAGCAGGCCCTCGAGGCCACGCGCCGGTTCGCCGCCGACGTCGGCCACGAGCTGCGCACGCCCCTCACCTCGATCCGCGCGAACTTCGACGCGCTCGCCCGCAACCCGCGGATGCCCGACGACGAGCGCCGCGCGGTCGTCGCCGAGCTAGAGGCCGAGCAGGACGAGCTCGTCGGGCTGCTCGACGGCCTCCAGGCGCTCGCGCGGGGCGAGGCGGGCGCCGCCCTGCCGATGGAGGAGGTCGACCTGGCCGAGCTGGTGGACGCGGCGGTCGAGGCCGCCCGCCGCCGCCACCCCGAGACCGCCGTCGAGCTCGACGGGCCGGCGGGCCGCCTGCCCCTCCGCGGCTGGCCGGACGGGCTGAGGCTGCTGGCCGACAACCTCGTCGAGAACGCCGCGCGGCACGGCGGCGGGACCGTCCGCGTCGCGCTGTCCGCCCGCGACGGCGCGATCGGCCTGGCGGTGGACGACGACGGGCCGGGCGTGCCCGAGGACGAGCGCGAGCGCATCTTCGAGCGCTTCGCGCGCGGCAGCGGCGCGCGGGCGCCGGGGTCCGGCCTCGGCCTCGCGCTCGTGCGCCAGCAGGCCGCGCTGCACGGCGGCGCGGTGGACGTGGCGGACTCCCCGCTCGGGGGAGCCCGCTTCGCGGTCAGCCTGCCGCGGGAGCGGCCGGGCTGACCTCGGCGTCCGCCTGCGTCGCGCCGCCGGCCTGGTTCGCGCCCTCCGCCGCGAACTCGCGGACGAGGGCGGCGAGCCGCTCGGGCTGGTCCTCCGGCACGAACGAGTAGCTGTCCGGGATCTCCTCGACGCGCGCGTTCGGGAACAGCTTCGCGAGCCGGTGGGCGTGCTCGACCGGGAACACGCGGTCCTCGGTCGCCCACGCGAGCAGCACCGGCCGGTCGAACGACCCGAGCTTCTCGGCGGCCTCGAGGGTGTAGCGGGTGTCGATCGAGGCGAG
Source organism: Thermoleophilaceae bacterium (assembly GCA_036389295.1). Lineage (GTDB taxonomy): Bacteria > Actinomycetota > Thermoleophilia > Solirubrobacterales > Thermoleophilaceae > AC-37. The sequence goes on from DASVQB010000021.1 coordinate 94,292, forward strand.
CAGCCGGGCGGCGTCGCGCCGCACCTCGCGGCGCGCGAGGAACGCGCGCACCCACTCGTCCGTGACCTCGTTCGGGATCGGCCGCTTGGTGAGCCAGCCGAACGCGATCGGCAGCCGGCGCAGCGGCCGGATCCGCAGCAGCTGGACCGTGCCGGTCAGCGCCGGCTGGAACCGCGCCGAGAGCTGGAGCGGCTTGAACATCGGCGGCAGGAAGTTGTCGAACGCGTCGCACGGCGTGAGCACGACGCGGCCCACGCGCTCCGGGCTCTCCGTGACCAGCATCTGGGTGAGCGCGCCGCCGGTGTCGTTCGCGACCAGCGTGACGTCCTCCAGGTCGAGCGCCGCGAGGAAGTCCCCGACCAGCCGCGCCGCGCCGGCCGGCGTCCGGTCCGCGTCGTCGTTCAGCGGGATCGAGTGCGCGCCGAGCGGGAGGTCGGGGACGATGCAGCGGAAGCGGTCGCTGAGGCGGGGGGTGACGTTGCGCCAGAGCCGCCCGTTCACGAGCACGCCGTGGACGAACACGATCGGCGGCCCCTCGCCCGCCTCCTCGTAGCGGATCCGTCCGGCGGGCAGGTCGACGTGGTGGGTGCTCATCGCGATGTCTCTCCTCTGTGGTCCGACGCGCGCGCCGCTGGGCCGGCGTGCACGCGGGTGTCTACAAGCTCCCGGGCGGGCGCTGAGTGCCGTGTGTCACGCAGCCGCGCGCGCCGGTCAGGCGGCCGCGGCGAAGGCGGCGGCGATGCCCCACGGGTCGCGCACCAGGAAGCCGCCGTCGCGCTGCTCCGGCTCCGCGCCCGCGGCCTCCGCGCGCTCGCGCACCTCGGCGATCTGCGCGGCGTCCTCGAGCACCACCGTCCAGTGGCGCAGCCCGACCGTCCCGGGCGGCGCCGCGGGCACGCCCTCGCCGCGCCAGGTGTTGAACGCGAGGTGGTGGTGGTAGCCGCCGGCCGAGACGAACGCCGCGCTCGGGAACTGCGTCTGGACCTCGAACCCGATCGCGTCGCGGTAGAAGGCGAGGCCGCGGTCCACGTCGCCGACGTGCAGGTGCACGTGGCCGACCGTCAGGCCGGGATCGGCGTTCGGCATCGGGTCCTCGTCCGACGTGAGCGCGAGCAGGCCCTGGACGTCGAGCGGCTCGGGGCCGATCGTCGCCGGGTCGCTCAGGTCGCCCCAGCGCTCGGGCGGCCGGTCGGCGGCGAGCTCGATCCCGTTGCCGTCCGGGTCGGGCAGGTAGATCGCCTCGGAGATGCCGTGGTCGGAGGCGCCGGAGATCCGCGTGCCGGAGCCGCCGAGCCGCCGCGCCGCGCGCGCCAGCTCGAGCCGCGAGGGGTGCAGCAGCGCGAAGTGGTAGAGGCCCGCGTGGCGGCCGGCGGGCCGCGCGTCCGGCTCCTCGACCAGCACGAGGAGGTCCTCGCCGCCGGCGCCCATCGCCGCGGTGGCGCCGTCGCGCGAGCGCAGCCGCAGCCCGATCGACGTCTCGTAGAACGCGATCGAGCGGTCGAGGTCGGTCACGGTGAGGTGCACCGGACCGAGGCGCAGCGTGGCCGGCAGCACGGCCGGCGGGGCTGCGGCGGGCTGCTCCGGGGTCACCCCAGGACCAGCTCGGCGGCGGTCCGCAGCGTCGCGGCGTCGCCGGAGACCAGCAGCGTGGTGACGATCGAGTCGCGCCACGCCTCGAGGTCGTGGCGGATCTTGTCCGGCGGGCCGATCAGCGACATCTGCTCGATCAGCTCGCGCGGGACCTTGGCCGCCGCCTCGTCCTTCTTGCCGTCGAGGTAGAGGTCCTGGATCTCGCGGACCTCCTTCTCGTAGCCCATCCGGATCGGCACGTTCGCGTGGAAGTTCACGGCCTTCGCCCCCATGCCGCCGAAGTAGAGCGCGTAGAACGGGCGCAGCGTGTCGGCCGCGGCGTCGAGGTCGTCGCTCACGATCAGCGGGATGGTCGCCGCCACGTCGAAGTCCTCCGCCGTGCGGCGCGCGCCGGGCCGCGCGAAGCCCTCGTCGAGCGCCTCCTTGAACAGGTCCTCGTGCGCGGGCGCGAACAGCATCGCGAGCCAGCCGTCGCACAGCTCCGCCGCGAGCGCGATGTTCTTCGGCCCCTCCGCCCCGAGGTAGATCGGGATGTCCTCGCGCAGCGGGTGGAGCGACGACTTGAGCGGCTTGGCGAGGCCCGTGCCGCCCGGCAGCGGGAGCGGGTAGTGCGGGCCGTCGTTCGTTACCCGCCCCTCGCGGGCCCAGATGTCGCGGAGGATCCCCACGTACTCCCGCGTGCGCGCGAGCGGCTTCGCGAACGGCATCCCGTACCAGCCCTCCACTACCTGCGGCCCGGACACCCCGAGGCCGAGCACGAAGCGGCCGCCCGAGAGGTGGTCCATCGTCATCGCGGCCATCGCGGTGGCGGCCGGCTGGCGGGCGGAGATCTGCACGATCGCCGTGCCGAGCCTGATGCGCTCGGTGTGCGAGCCCCACCAGGCGAGCGGGGTCAGGCAGTCCGAGCCGTAGGCCTCGGCGGTCCAGATCGAGTCGAAGCCGAGGCGCTCCGCCTCGGTGACCATCTCGACGGCGTTCGCCGGCGGCGCCCCGGCCCAGTAGCCCGTGTTCAGGCCGAGCTTCAGCTCGCGTGCCATTGCCTCACGCGCGGCAGGCTACCCTGCCAGCGCCATGGACCGCCGACCGCCCTCGTGACGAGGCCGCCCTACAGCCGCGGGCTCCACGAGGTCGGCGACGGCCTGTTCGCGTACCTCCAGCCCGACGGCGGGTGGGGCTGGAGCAACGCCGGGCTCGTGAGCGGCGACGGCGCGTCGCTGCTGGTCGACACCCTCTTCGACCTGCGGCTGACCCGCGAGATGCTCGACGCCATGCGGCCGATCACCGACGCGCGTCCGCTCGACGCCCTGCTCAACACGCACGCGAACGGCGACCACTGCTGGGGGAACGAGCTGGTGCCCGATACGACCCGCATCTACGCGTCGGCGGCCGCCGCCGAGGAGATGCGGGAGCTGACGCCGGCGATGCTCCACATGCTCGTGCAGGCCGACCTCGAGCCCGACGTCACCGCCTTCGCGCGCCACGCGTTCGGCGCGTTCCGGTTCGACGACGTCGAGCTGCGGCTGCCGACCGACACGTTCACCGACCGGCTGTCGCTGACCGTCGGCGGGCGCTCCGTGGAGGTGATCGAGGTCGGTCCCGCGCACACGGCCGGCGACACGATCGCGCACGTGCCCGACGCCGGGGTCGCGTTCACCGGCGACGTCCTGTTCGTGGAGGGCACGCCGATCATGTGGGCGGGGCCGGTCTCGCGCTGGCTCGCGGCCTGCGACGTGGTCTGCGACCTCGGTGCGGAGACGCTCGTCCCGGGGCACGGGCCGGTGTGCGGGATCGAGGGGGCGCGAGCCGTCCAGAGCTACCTGCGCCACGTGCGCGACGAGGCGACCGAGCGGTTCGAGGGCGGCATGGGCGCCCTGGAGGCGGCGTTCGACGTCGACCTCGGCGAGTTCGCCGACCTGCGCGACGCCGAGCGCGTCGTGGTGAACGTGGCCACGATCTACCGCGAGCTGGACCCCGGCGCCGAGCCGCCGTCGCCGGTCGAGCTGTTCGCTGGGATGGGCCGCTACCGCCGCGAGCGGCTGGCCTGAGCGCCGGCGAACGCCAGGCACACCTCGACCCAGGTCGCGACGAAGCGCTCCTCGTCGACCTCGAGCGGGGGCTTCCCGAACGTCTCCTCGTGCGCGCGGTACGCGGCCATCGACTGCACGAGCACGGCGACGAGCGCCTCGCAGTCCGGCCGCTCGACGCCCGCGCGGTCGAAGTAGGCCTCGAGCTGCTCGGCCGTCCGCCGGAGCGGCCGCTCGCTGACGTGCTCGTACACGCGCGCGACCAGCTCGGGGAAGCGGTCGCCCTCCTTGCGGACGAACCGGTTCAGGTGCTCGCGCCGCCTGAGGTCCTGGAGGTTCCAGCGGGCCATCAGCGTCAGCTCGGCTCGGAGGTCGCCGAGCGGCAGCAGGTCCATCGCCGACTGGAGCTCGTCGAGGTCGCGGACGTGGCTGTCGAGGGCGGCCTCGAGCAGGTCGCGCTTGCCCTCGAAGTACTGGTACAGCGCGCCCGACCGCGGGGCGAGGCCGGCGGCGGCCTCGATCTCACCGACCGTGGTGCCGGCGTAGCCGCGCTCGGCGAACAGCCGCATCGCCGCGGCGGCGAGCCGCTCCCGCGTGGGCTCCGCGCGCGCCGCCGCCCCGCTCCCGCGTGGGCTCCGCGCGCGCCGCCGCGGCGGGCGCGGCCCGCCCTCCCCCCCTGGCCTCCGCCCGCCCGCCGGTGGTCGCCGCCATCCGGTCAAACACTACACGTGATTATCACAACGAGTGTTGTGATACGGTCCTGACGTGGGGGCGGCGGCTGAGCCTGGGTCGGGGCCGGAGAGGCGCCACGACGTCGACTGGCTGCGCGCCGGCGCGGTGTACCTCCTCCTCCCCTTCCACGTGGCGAAGGTCTTCGACCACCAGGCCTGGCACGTGAAGGACCCCGCCGAGTCGGGCGCGCTCGACCTGTTCACCGGCGCCGTCCGGATCTGGCACATGCCGCTCCTGTTCGCGCTCGCGGGCTGGTCGGTCGCCCCGTCGCTCGAGCGCCGCGGCGCCGACGGCCTCATGCGCGAGCGCCGTGAGCGCCTGCTGGTCCCGCTCGCGTTCGGCTGCGCGACGGTGATCCCGCTCGCGACCTACGTCGAGCACCTGCACGCGGGCCGGATCGACCCGGGCCTCGTCGAGTTCCTCCCGCGCTTCGCCACGGAGCACTTCACGTGGATGCACCTCTGGTTCCTCGTGTACCTCTTCGTGTTCACGGCGCTCTACCTGCCGGCGTTCCGCTGGGCGCTCCGGCGCGACTGGCGCGTCGAGCGCGTGCCGCCGTGGGCGCTGTACGCGGCGATCGTGCCGTTCGCCCTCGCGCAGGTCGCGCTCCGCGGCCGCTGGCCCGGCTACCAGAACCTCTACGACGACTGGGCGAACTTCGCCTACTACAGCCTCTTCTTCGTCGCCGGCTTCCTGCTCACGCGGCTGCCGGCGGTCGAGCGCGCGGTGCACGCCGAGCGCCGCCGAGCGGCGGTGGTCGGGCTCGCGGCCGTCGCCGCGATGGCCGCGCTCGCGGGCGGCGGGCTCTACGCGCCGGCGGAGGGCACGGCGCGCTTCTTCGCGTTCCAGGCGCTGTCGGCGGTCGCCGGCGTGTGCCTCGTCGCGGCCGCGCTCGGCCTCGGGGCCGCCCGGCTCCGATCGGCCGCCCGCGGCGTCGGGTACGCCCGCGAGTCCGCCATGCCCGTCTACGTCCTCCACCAGCCGGCGATCATCTTCCTGGCGGTGCCCGCCGTGGCCCTCCCGGCGCCGACGCCGGTCAAGCTCGGCCTCCTGCTGACCGGCGCGACCGCCGCGACGCTGGCGGTGCACCACCTGGTCGTGCGGCGCTCGGCCACCCTGCGCGCGCTGCTCGGCGGCCGGCGGGCGAGCCGCGGGCGCGCGCGGCGGCGGGCCGCGGCGCCGGCGAGCGGATGACCGGCTACAGCTCCAGCACGACCTTGCCGGTCGCGCCGCGGCCGTCGATCAGCTCGAGCGCGTCGGCCGTGCGCTCGAGCGGGAAGCGCGCGCCGACCGGCGGGCGGACGAACCCCCCGGCGATCAGCTCGTCGAGCGCGGCGCCGATCTCGCGGCAGACGTCCTGCTTGCCCATCACGTAGGCGCCCCAGCCGGCGCCGACCACCTCGACGTTGTTGAGCAGGAGCCGGTTCACCCGGACCTCCGGGATCGAGCCGGCGGTGAACCCGACGACCACCGCGCGGCCGCCCTCGGCGAGCGACCGCAGGGAGTCCGTGAACCGGTCGCCGCCGACGGGGTCGAGCACCACGTCGACCCCGGCGCCGCCGGTCAGCTCCTTCGCCTGGTCCTTCCACGGCCCGTCCGAGCGCACGACCTCGTCCGCCCCGGCCTCGCGCGCGACCCGCTCCTTCTCGTCCGACGAGACGACCGCGATCGTCCGCGCGCCGAGCCCCCTGGCGACCTGGATCGAGGCCGTCCCCACGCCGCCGGCCGCGCCGTGCACCAGCACGGTCTCGCCCTCCGCGAGCCGGCCGCGCAGCTTCAGCGAGAAGTACGCGGTGTGGTAGTTCAGGAGCAGCGCCGCGCCCTGCGCGAAGTCGAGCTCGTCGGACAGGGCGAACGTCATGACCTCGGGCGCCACCGCGACCTCCGCGAAGCCGCCGAGCATGCAGAACGCCGCCACGCGGTCGCCCTCGCGGACGGAGGCGCCGTCCGGCGCGCTGCGCACGATCCCGGCCACCTCGCTGCCCGGCACGAACGGCAGCGGCGGCTTGACCTGGTACTCGCCGCGCGTCTGGAGCACCTCGGGGAACGAGACGCCGGCGGCGCGGACGTCGACGACCACGCCCGACCCGGGCGTGAGCATGTGCGACGGCTCGGGGTCGGGAGCGTCGACCAGCTGGAGCGCCCGGTCCGGTCCCTCGAGGTTGACGATCTGAACCGCCCGCAAGACGCGGGGAGTCTAAGCGCCCGCCGCCTCCCGGACGCTCTCGACCAGGTGCCGCGTCAGGGCCGACCGCGGGAAGTCGCCCTCGAGCAGGAGCGGCTGGCCGCCGCGGCCGCGCAGCGCGACGAGCGTCATGTCCGCGCTCCAGTGCGACGGGCCGTGGGCCGGGCTCATGTCGGTCTTCGTCCCGCTCACCTCGTGCTGCTTCGCGCCGATCGAGACCTCGGCGACCGGCCACTCGGCGACCTTCCTCCCCGCGCTCATGCCGCCCGCGCCGGTCCTCAGCCGGTAGGCGACGACGCGCGTGGGCGTCAGCGCCATCACGTTCATGGCGCGGAGCTGGCGCTGCGGCTCCTTCGGGCCGGGCACGAGCCGGCCGAGCCCCCGCACGAGGCCCTTCAGCGCGCTCCCCCAGCCGGGCGGCCGGAACCACTGCGCGGACACGACCTCCTCGTCGACCTCGCCGGCGAGCGCGGCGCGCAGGGCGTCGAGCTCCTCCGCCGCCTCGGCGCTCGGCGGTCCGGGGGTCACGCGACCGCGACGGCGGGCCGGGCGCCCGCGGGCGCGAGAAGGAGGTCGGAGCAGCGCTCGGCGATCATCAGCGTCACGGCCTGCGTGTTGGCGGAGACGATGCGCGGCTGCACGCTGGCGTCGGCCACGCGCAGGCCCTCGACCCCGTGGACGCGGAGCTCGGCGTCGACGACGCCCTCCTCCGGCGGGCCGATCCGGCACGTGCAGCTCGGGTGGTACTCGTGCTCGCAGGTGGCGCGGAGCCAGTCGACGAGCTGCTCGCGCGTGCGGATGCCGGAGCTCGGGTTGAGCTCCTCGCCGAGCAGGTCGCGCAGCGGCCGCTGCGACGCGATCTCGCGGACCATGTCGAGCGCGCGGAGCATGGCGTCGACCTCGCCGTCGGAGGTCAGGGCGTTGTTGAGGACGCGCGGGTGGTCGCCCGGGTCGGCCGAGCGGAGCGTGACCGCGCCGCGGCTCCGCGGTCCCAGGTAGGACGCGCCGATCGTGAACGCCGGCGCGCCGGTCTTCCGGAAGCCGTGCTCCCAGAAGTAGACGGCCGCCTGGACGAGCTGGAAGTCCGGGGCGGGCAGCGACGGGTCGCTGCGCCAGTGGACGACCGCCTCGGCGACGTTCGAGGAGAGCTTCCCGCGGCCGGCGACGAGCCACGGCAGGAGGTGGCGCGGGTCGTCGGCGTCGTCGAGCGTGTCGCCGTCCACGCGCCAGTTCACGAACAGCATCGGGTGCTCCTGGAGGTGCCGGCCGACGTTCGCGTTGTCGACGAGCACCTCGATCCCGTGCTCGCGGAGCTGCTCGGCCGGACCGATGCCCGAGAGCATCAGGAGCTGAGGCGAGCCGTAGGCGCCGGCGGCGACGATCACCTCGCGCGCGGCGCGCGCCGTGCCCTTCGCGTGGTCGACGCCGACCGCGCGGCCGTTCTCGACGAGGATCCGGCGCACGTGCGCGCCGGTCTCGACCGTCAGGTTCTCGCGCCGGCGCACCGGCTTTAGGAACGCGTCGGCGGCGCTGTGGCGGCGGCCGCGCCGGGTGGTGATCTGGACGAGCGAGGCGCCGTCCATGCGCGCGCCGTTGTAGTCGTCGACCCGCTCGATCCCCGCGGCGGCCGCGGCGTCCACGAACGGCCGCCAGTAGCTCGACAGCCAGCGCCTGCGCGTGACGTTCAGCTCGCCGCTCGTGCCGTGGAACTCGTCGTGGAAGTCCTCGTTGCGCTCGGACCGCCTGAACAGCGGCAGCACGTCGTCGTAGCCCCACCCGGTCGCGCCGAAGTCCTCGACCCAGCGGTCGAAGTCGCTGCGGTGGCCGCGCACGTAGAACATCGCGTTCATCGAGGACGAGCCGCCGATCATCCGGCCGCGCGGGAGGTACCAGCGGCGGCCGTGGAGGCCGGGCTCCGGCTCGGACAGGAGGTTCCAGTCGCGGGTGGTCTGGAACAGCGTGGGGAACGCAGCCGGCGCCCTGACGCCCAGGTGGCGGTCGCTGCCGCCCGACTCGAGCAGGCACACGCTCGCGCCGCGGGCGCTCAGGCGGTTCGCCAGCACGCAGCCGGCCGCGCCGGCGCCGACGATCACGTAGTCGTACTCGGGCATGGCGCCAAGCCTACGGGAGCCGCGCCGGTCCCGTCCGTTTGGCGATTCCCCAGCCGGGTACCCCTTTAGTGCAGGTAGGCGACCCCATCTGGGCAGAGCGGCCAATTAGGTGACAGCCGTCCCGTTGCGTGCGCCGTAACCGCGCTCGAGAGCGAGCGCCAACTCCCCAGGAGGACCCAAATGGCAGACACTGCCAACGGCGCCGTGCGCCGACTAGCGACCGAGACCAAGCAGGCGTTCAAGACGACGGAGTTCTGGGCGTTCGCCGTGGTCACCGTCGCGATCCTGATCAGCGCGGCCGCCATCAAGGGCGGCGACACCGGCGGGACCGACGAGTTCATCGCCCGCCACGCCTGGCTCTACGTGGCCATCGTGACCGCCGGCTACCTGATCAGCCGCGGGCTCGCGAAGGCGGGCAGCCGCGAGCCGCACTGGCAGGGCGGCACCAACGACCGGCTCGACCGCGACGGCGCGCGTGACGACGCCCCGCTCCGCGCGGAGCACGTCGGCGCCAGCCGCTAACCGGATTCGGGCAGGCAGGCGAGGGGCCGGGCAGTTCGCCGGCCCCTCGCCGGGCCCGCCCGGCCTCGCGCGATCCCTTACCAAGGCTTAACCGGGACCTTGCCGACGCGGAGCGAAGTGCCCCCTAGGCTCGTCTCCATGAAGAAGATCATCCCCCTCACAGCAACGATGCTCCTGCTCGCTCCCGCGGCCCCCGGCCTCGGGAAGGGCGGCAACGACGACCGCGTCACGCGGTCCGGCGACTGCTCGAAGTCGTCGACGTGGAAGCTCGAGGCGAAGCCGGACGACGGCCGCCTGGAGGTCGAGTTCGAGGTCGACCAGAACAAGAACGGCGTCGAGTGGGCCGTGAAGCTGCGGCGCAACGGCAAGACCGTCGTGAGCACGACGCGCCGCACCAAGGCCCCGAGCGGGTCGTTCTCGCTCGAGCGCCGGATCGGCGATCCGGCCGGCACGGACAAGATCAGCGCCGTCGCCACGCGCGACGGCGAGACCTGCCGCGGCTCGCTGAAGATCTGACCGCCTCCGTGCGCGGCGGCCGTCGAGCGACGGCCGCCGTGCGCGAGCGCGGCGCGGGCTCCGGCTCAGCCGCCGGCCTGCTCCGCGGGGGGCGGCACCCCCGGCGCGTAGCGGTGGTGGATCGCGAGCGTGTTGCCGTCCGGATCCTCGAAGAAGGCCTGGCAGCAGACGCCTGAGTCGAGCGTTTCGCCCTTGAACTCGACGCCGCGCGACTCGAGCTGCTCGCGGGCGGCCTGGAAGTCCTCGACCCGGAACTCGACCGGCATGTTGTTCGGACGGAGCTCGAGCCCGAACGCGTCCGCCTGCATGACGGCGATCGTCAGGTTGCCGGTCTCGAACTCGACCGCCGGCAGCTGTCCCCACTGCTTCGACTTCTCGAGGCCCAGCACCTCGCCGTAGAAGGCGACCGCGGCGTCGATGTCCTTCGTCGCCAGCGTGATGAAGTCGGTGCCGGTGATCAGGGGCGATGTCATGGGCAGGCTGCCTCCTCGTTCGTTTCCGGGCGGAAGATTGCCAGCCGGGCCCGCGGGCCGTCCGGGTCGAACGGCGGGTTGGCGAGCACGACCGACGTCTCGACCTGGCGCTCGGGGATCGTCCAGTAGGTCCTGAGCAGCTCGGCCCCGCGCTCGGGCGACACCGGCTCGAAGCCATGGCCGCGGTAGAAGCGGATCGCCCAGCCGGCGGCGGCCCAGGTGCCCACGAGCATCCGGCGCCCCGTGGCGCCCGCGAGTCGGTCGAGCAGGGCGCCGCCGACGCCGCGCCTCTGGGCGGCCGGCGAGACGTACGCGTGACGGATCAGCTCGTACTCGCCGGCCTGCTGGACGCCCATGACGCCCAGCAGCGCGCCGTCGGCCTCGTAGCCCCAGAAACTCACCCCGGCGGCGACCTCCTCGTCGAGCTCGGCCGCCGGCATGTACGGCTCCCGCCAGCGATCCGCCGGGATGACGCCGCGATACGCCTCGGCGGCGGCGTTCACGATCGCGAGGACCGCCGGGCGCTCGTCGTCGCGGCACGGTCGGATGCTCGGCATGTCGCCAATCTAGGGACCGTCCACCCCGCCGGCGCGGGCGCATCTGGGAACATCCTCGTCGTGACGCGCTTCGCCGCCGACCGCCCGCTTCGCCTCGCCCCCGCCACCGTGCTCGACTACCGCGAGCTCGCGCGCCGGCGACTGCCCCGCCAGATCTTCGACTACGTCGACGGCGGCGCGTACGAGGAGGCCACGATGCGGGCGAACGTGGCCGACCTCGAGAGCGTCCTGCTGCGGCAGGTCGTGATGCGCGACGTCAGCGTCCGCGACCCGGCGGTCGAGGTGCTCGGCCAGCGCCTGGCGATGCCGGTCGTGCTCGCGCCGGTCGGGCTCGGGGGGATGCTCGCGCCGCGCGCGGAGGTGCAGGCCGCGCGCGCCGCGGAGTCGGCGGGGGTGCCGTTCGTCGAGTCGACGGTGTCGATCTGCAGCGTCGAGGAGGTCGCCGCCGCGACCAGCGTGCCGCCGTGGTTCCAGCTCTACGTGATGCGCGACCGCGGCTACGCGCAGGACCTGATGGCGCGCGCGCAGGCGGTCGGCTCGCCCGTCCTGCTCCTGACCATCGACCTCGCCGTGGTCGGCGCGCGCCATCGCGACACGCGCAACGCGATGGTCGGCCAGCCGAGCGCCTGGGCCAAGGCGCGCCGCGGACTCGACATCGCGTCCCACCCGCGCTGGGTCCGGGAGGTCGGCGTCGGCGGACGGCCGCTCACCTTCGGCAACCTCGAGAAGGCGATCCCCGGGGCCAGCTCGCCGACCGACTTCAGGGACTGGGTCGACGAGCAGTTCGACCCGAGCGTGACCTGGGACGACCTCGCATGGGTGCGCGAGCACTGGAACGGCCGCCTCGTGGTGAAGGGCGTGCTGGACGCCGAGGACGCCCGCCGGGCGGCGGACGCGGGGGTCGACGGCGTGGTCGTCTCGAACCACGGGGGCCGCCAGCTCGACGCCGTGCCCTCGACCACGCGCGCGCTCCCCGACATCGTGGACGCGATCGGCGACGAGGTCGAGGTGCTGGCCGACGGCGGCGTGCGCACCGGACTCGACGTCGTGAAGATGGTGGCGATGGGCGCCCGCGCGGTCCTGGTCGGCCGCGCCTGGGCGTGGGCCGTCGCGGCCCGCGGCCAGGCCGGCGTCCGCCACGTGCTGGCCGTAATGAGGGCCGACATCGACACCGCGCTCGGACTGACCGGCCAGACCTCGATCGCCGACCTGGACCGCTCGGCCCTCTACGACGGGGGCGCCCGGGTCGGGCGACCGGCGGGGTAGCCGCGCCACCCTTGCGCTTTGCACGGCCCGAGGGGCCCTACGCGAGCGGGTGCTCGAACCGCGTGGTGAACGGCTCCGCGCCGTCCTCGCGCACCAGCGTGAGGTCGAGACGTGCGGCCCTCCCCTCCCCTCGGACCTCGAGCAGCGCGAAGTGACCGCGGTCGTCGTCCGCGTAGAGGACGCCGGGGGTGCCGCGCGCCTCCTCCGCCGCGTTCGGCTGGGTCAGCGTGAGGTCGTTCGGCGTCGGTATGCCGAGCGGGCACGGCCTGGCCTCGAACAGGCCGTCGCGGTCGTAGACCATCGTCCAGTGGGTGTCGCCGGTGACGAACAGCGTCCGGCCGGCGACGCGCTCGGCCACGTGCGCGAGGAGCAGGTCGCGCTCGGCCGTGAAGCCCGCGGCCCAGCTCCCGTCGCGCTCGTTCGCCCTGAGCGGAGCGAGCGTGCAGGGCGAGCAGATCACCTTGAACGGAGCGCGTGACGTCGCGAGCGTGCGCAGAAGCCACTCGCGCTGGGCGCCGCCGAGCAGGGTCCTGTCGCCGCCGGTCGCTCCGGGATCGGTCTTGAACCGGCGCTGGTCGAGGACCCAGCAGTCGAGCAGGCCCGCGGAGAAGCGGTAGTAGTCGCGCCCCTCGATCAGCGACTCCCAGGGCGAGAGGCCCCAGGGGACCAGGTTGGTCGAGTTCGCGTCCTGCACCCCGTAGTCGTGGTCGTCGCGCTGCGCCGCGAACAGCGACCGCTCGAGGAGCGGAGCGAGCCGCGGGTTGGCCAGGAAGTCGCGCCAGATCCCCGCGTAGCCGGGGACCGTCTGGGCGAGCGGCCCGATCGTGTCGGGGTAGTTGAGGTCCCCCTGCCAGACGAGCAGGTCGGGCCGGCGGGCGGCGAGCTGGTCGAAGGCCGGGCCGAACTGCGACGCGCACGAGCCGATCGCGAGCGTCGCCCGTCCGCGGCTGCCCGCCCGCGGGAGCACGCGGAAGCTGCGGGCGGGCCCCACCGTCTCGCGGCCGCGGCGGACCAGGCGAGCGCGCCAGTAGACCCGACGGCCGGGCGGGAGGCGCGTGACGCGGGCGATGACGGCGTCGAAGTCGTCGGTCCGCCCGGCGCGGACGCGCCGGCTGCGGCGGAAGCCCGGATTGTCGGCCAGCTCGAGCTCGACGCGGGCGGGGACGTCGGCGGCCACCCGCAGCAGCGCACCGCCCGCGACCGGCGCGCCGCCCGTCGCGGCGACCACCGCGGGGGCCGTGGTGCCCGGAGCTCCCGCGGCGCGGACGACGATCTCCGCGAAGGCGGCCGTGGAGCGCTCGCGGATGGTCGCGAGAGCGGCCTCGCCGACGGCCGTGTCCATGAACGCCTGCCCCTCCTGGACACCGTAGGGCAGCAGGTGGAGGTTGCCCAGCGCCGGGACGGGCGCCGGCCCCTCGCTGGGGAAGAGCGTCCGCGCGGTGGCCATGACCCCGGCGTCGCCCGCCCGCCGGAGCGCGTGCGCCGAGTCGCGCACCTCCACGCCGGCGGGCACGCCGTCGCCCGCGTCGAGGGTGGCGGCCAGCAGCGTCGGACGGCTGCCGTCGGCCCGGAGCGTCAGGTGGAACTGCCCGCCCGGCCGCGCGACCGGCACGCGTCCGAGCTCGCTCACGCCGGCCGGCGAGCGCCGCAGGACGACCAGGGCGGCCTGCTCGTCGTCGTACAGCGCGGCGTAGTAGTCGCGCGGGCCGGAGCGACGGAGCACGACGCCCGCGCCGGCGCCCGCCGCCGTGACGAGTGCCGCGATCTCGCCGTCGCGGAACCGCCGGTCGACGGCGAACGCGACCGGCCGCGGATCGCACGGGAAGACGTCCGACCCGGCCTCGAGCAGCCCGCGGCCGCCCTCGCGGCGCAGGCCGGCGACTCCGCCGCACCTCCAGCCGGGCCAGCCGTCGCCCGGGGCGAGCGCGCGGAAGTCGAGCACGCGCGACCACTCCGAGCGCGCCCTCGCCGCCGCGGCCCGCTCGAGCACGGCGGCCGCGCCCGCGACGCCGGCCGCCGCGATCGCCTCCCTGCGCGTGACGCCGTCGCCGAGCATCGCAGCGATTATCGTCGCCGGCGCGCGGAGTCCGCGACGGCACCCGATGACTTTCCCGGCCCGAGCCGGTCACAGGACCGAACCCCGCAGAAAGGAACCCTCAGATGCGAGAGCTCGTCGTGAACACCTTCCTCACCCTCGACGGCGTCATGCAGGCGCCGGGCGGACCGGAGGAGGACCCCAGCGGCGGCTTCGAGCACGGCGGCTGGTCGTTCGGCTACTGGGACGAGCGGATGCAGCAGGTCATGGGAGAGTCGATGTCGAGGCCCTTCGACCTCGTCCTAGGCCGCAAGACCTACGAGATCTTCGCCGCCCACTGGCCGCACAGCGACGGTCCCGGCGCGGAGCCGCTCAACAGGGCGACGAAGCACGTGGCCTCGAAGACGCTGACGGAGCTCGAGTGGGAGAACTCGAGGCTCATCGAGGGCGAGGTGCCCGACGGCGTCCGCGCGCTCAAGGACGAGGACGGCCCCGAGCTCCAGGTCCACGGCAGCGCGAACCTGCTCCAGACGCTGCTCGAGCACGGGCTCGTCGACGAGCTCCGCCTGTGGATCTTCCCGCTCGTGCTCGGCAGCGGCAAGCGCCTGTTCGACGGGGGCACGGTGCCCGACGGGATGGAGCTCACGAGCTCGCAGGTCTCCTCCACCGGGGTGATCATGGCGACCTACCGAGGCGGCGCCGAGATCAAGTCCGGCTCCTTCGCCGCGGAGGAGCCGAGCGAGGCCGAGCAGGCGCGCCGCGCCGCGCAGGAGCGCTAGGGGAGGACGGCCCCCGGCAGCCCCGCCCGGCCGCGCGTCAATCCCCCTTCGCGTAGCTGCTCGCCCCGTACCAGTCCACCACCACGACCGGCTCGTCTCCCACGACCCAGGCGTCGTGCCCGCTCGGCAGCGAGGTGATGTCGCCGGGCTTCGCGACGAACTCGGACCCGTCGTCCATGCGTATCGCGAGCCGACCGCTCACGTGGTACTGGAAGTGAGGCGCCTCGCAGCTGTCGGTCCCGGCGATCGGCTTGACGTCGTTCGACCAGCGCCAGCCGGGCTCGAACGTCATCCTGCCCACCTCCGAGCCGCCCACCGACAGGATCTCCGCCCTGCCGTTCGGGAACTCGCGCACCTCGTCGGGCTCGGCGAACCCCTTGTGCTCGGTCTCGTGTCTCACGGGTACCTCCCCTTCCTCGATCGACGTCACGACATCCGGCCAGACGCTCGCCGCGCACCGCGGTCGTGCGCCTCGACGCCTACAGCAGCTCCGCCAGCTTCTCCGCGGCGCGGCGGGCGCCGTCGGTCTCGACGGGCCGGTAATCCACGCGGCGGCCGATCTCCTCGGCGATCGCCGCCGCGATCGCGTCCGGTCCCGCCGTGTCGAAGTCCATCCTGCGCCCCGCGCCGTAGCGGTCGAGGCGGTGCGCCACGTGCATGTTCTGCTCGAAGTGGTGTCGCAGCGGGAAGTAGAGGAACGGCCTGCGGCTCGCGGTCAGCTCCATCGCGGTGGTCAGCCCGCCCTGCACGACGGCCAGGTCGCAGGCGGCCAGGTGGCGGTAGAGGTTGTGCACGTAGGCGACGACCTCGAGGCCGTCGTGCTGAGGCAGCGACTGCGGGTCGATGCGCGGGCCGGCCACCACGA
Source organism: Thermoleophilaceae bacterium (assembly GCA_036389295.1). Lineage (GTDB taxonomy): Bacteria > Actinomycetota > Thermoleophilia > Solirubrobacterales > Thermoleophilaceae > AC-37. The sequence goes on from DASVQB010000021.1 coordinate 109,947, forward strand.
TCATCCGCAGCTCCGGCACGAGCCGCTTCGCGTCCTCGAACGAGGCGATGACGCGCCGCAGCAGGTGCGCCCCCACGCCCGAGCCGCCGACGCTCACGATGCAGACCTTCTCTCCGGGGCGGTAGCCCAGCGCGTCGCGCAGCTCGTCGCGGTCGCCGAGCGCGCGCGGGTCGAAGCCCGTCACGTAGCCGGCGAACTCGAAGTTGCGCTCGGTCCAGTCGCGGATCAGCGGGAGCTGCGGTCCGAGGCGCTCGTCCACGACGTCCTCCGGGTTGCCGACGAAGATCGCGCGGTCGCGCAGGCCCGGATGGGCGGCGATGTGCTCGACCATCTCGGCGTTGTAGTCGGCGGTGAGGTACGCCTCGCGCTCGCCGCCGTCGGGCATCGGGAGCCACCCGACGAAGTCCGTCAGCCACGCGTAGCGGGCGCGCTTCTCGCGCGGGTTCTCGTGCAGGTAGTAGTCGAGCTCCCACGCCTCGTCGCCGACCCACAGGTCGTAGCGGTCCTCGCGCACCAGGTCGTGGAAGACCATGAAGTTGTTGATGAGGATCTCGTCCATGCGGCGCCAGGCGTGGAAGCAGTGCAGGTCGTGCTCGGCCGACTCGGACTCGATGTGCCTCGACTCGTTCGCGAGGTGCTCGCTGGCCGGGTGGATCCGCTCCCCCTCCGCCTCGAGCACGCGGGTCACGGGGTCCTGCGCGAGCCAGTCGATCTCCAGCCCGTCGACGAGGCCGCGCAGCTCGCGCGCGATCGCGACGTCGCGCTGCGCGTGGCCGAGGCCGATCGGGGACGAGATGTAGAGCGCGCGCTTGCGGCCGTCCGAGCGGTGGACGACCGGGTCGCGGCGCGGCGTGCCGTCGACGAACTCGCGCATCGCGAGGTTCACCTGCACGGGCTTGCGCGCGTGCGGCTGATGGCCCGCGCCCTCGACGGTCTCGAGGCGGCCGCCGGTGATGCCGGCGAGCGCCCGGCCGTCGGGATACGGCGTGACCTTGTCCTTCGTCCCGTGGATCACGAGCACGGGGCAGCGCACGCGCTCCGCGAGCGCGATCTGGTCGCGCCGCGTCGCCGGGGCCGCGAGCGGCGCGAACGTGCTCGCCGCGAGGAGCTCCCCGTCGGTCTCGTGCGACCAGGCGACGGCGTCCTCGATCTGCTTGGTCGAGTGCCGCTCGGGAAGCATCTGCTCCGCAAACCACTGGACGAAGTCGGCGTAGCCGCCGTGGGTCCAGTAGTGGGGGTTGAACTTGGCCCGTCCGCGGGTCGTGAGCGGGCGCCCCTGGGTGAGGCGCGCCATCCGCGGGTTGAACAGCACCCGCTGGGAGAGCGAGCGCACGCGGCTGACCGGGAAGAGCGGGGCGATCAGCGCCAGGCCCGCGACGCGCTCGGGGTGCTCGGCGGCGAGCAGCAGCGCGCGCTGCGCGCCGCGCGACACCGCGACGCAGACGGCGCGGTCGACGCCGCACGCGTCCATGACGTCGATCGCGTCCTGCGCGAACTCGCGCTCGTCGTACGCGCTCGGGTCCGACGGCCGGTCGGAGCGACCGTTCCCGCGCGGGTCGAAGCAGACGACCCGCATGTGCCGCGCGAAGTACGGGATCTGCGCCTTCCAGACGCGCGAGTGCACGAGCGTCCACGTCGGGAGGAACAGGATGGTCTGCTCGCCCTCGCCGTAGGACTCCCAGAAGACGCGGACGCCGTCGCGCTCGACGAACCCCTCCTCGTCGGGTTGGCGCGCGCGGGTCTGCTCGTGCCGCGCCCGCTCGGCCGGCGGGGCCGCGGTCGTGGTCGTGGTCATGCCCTCCTCCTCCCCTCCAGCGACTCGAGCCAGCGCTCGATCCAGTCGAGCAGCTCGGCGTGGCCCTCGTCGATGCCCTCGAGCCGCTCGAGGGCGAAGCCCTGGCCGAACGTCATCGTGAGCGCCACGAGCGCCTCGCCCGGGAACCGCTCCTCGTCGAGGCCGTACTCCGCGGCGGCCCGCAGGTAGGCCTCGCGCAGGACGGCTCGCCACTCGGCGTTGACCCTGGCCACGCGCGGCCGCAGGTCGGGGCGACTCCACGAGAGCGCCTGCAGCTCCAGCCAGATCTTCGAGTACCCCGCGCGGAGGTCCTCCTCCTGGAAGCGCCACGCGGTTCGCCACTTCTCGATGAAGGGAGCGTCCGTCCCGTACATCTCGCGCTGGCGAGCGATCAGGCGCTCCGTGAAGCGCTCGAGCACCTGGACGAAGAGCTCGTCGATCGAGCCGAAGTAGTAGTGGACCAGCCCCTGGTTGGCGCCGGCCTCGGCGGCGAGCCGACGCGTGCTGACCCCTCCGTGCCCGACCTCCACGAGGAGGCGCTCCGCGGCGTCGAGCAGCCGCTCGGCGGTCTCGGGGCGGGGCGGCTTCTGCGCGTGGGTGTCGGATGCGGCTTCCATGTGGTTTAGGCGATCGCCTTAGGCGTATGAATAACAGGGTGTGGGCCGCGTGTCAAGGGCGTCCGGATCGGGCGGCGAGCGGCGCGCCTCTTGTCGGCTGCGGCGGGGGCGCTCCCGCTGACGGCCGCGCGCGGTCAGCCTTCGAGGCGACGGGCCGATTCGACCAGCCACTCCTTGACCAGCCGCAGCTCGTCCCGATCGAGGTCCGCCTCGATCGTCCGCTCGAGCGCCCGCACGGACGGCGTCGCCGCCGCGAGCCTGCGCTCCCCCTCGGGCGTCGGGCTGACCTGGCGGATCCTGCCGTGGGTGGGATGCGGCCGGCGCTCGACGAGGCGCTCCCGCTCCAGCGTGGCCAGCACGCCGTTCATGGCCTGCGCCGTCGTGTTGCAGGCGCGGGCGAGGTCCGCGCCCGAGATCCCGGGCTCGCGCGCGACCACGCTGAGAGCCGCGTACTGCGCCCCCGTCAGGCCGTGCGCGTGGAGAGCCGCCTCCATCGCGCCGCGGAACGAGTGCCAGGCCTGACGGAGCAGGTAGCCGGTCCGGCCGTCGACCCCGCGGAAGCCCTCCCCGACCCTCGGCGCGCTCACGGCGGACAAGGTATCAGGTTCTTGACTTTATATAAGGTTCCTGTCATTATCACAGGAACCTGATACCTCGGCCAAGCGGGCGACGACGCCCGCGGGAGGACGACGACATGACCGTCGCGCAGACGACACCCACGCGCATGACCCGGGCGGCGATGGACGCCCTGGTCGACGGGCACTACCGAGCCGAGGAGGCGGGCGACCTCGACGCCATCGTCGCCGGGTTCACGGCGAGCGCGGAGCACGACGTCGTCGGGCGGCCCGGAGACCCCCTCCACGGGGGCGACGAGATCGCGGGCTTCTACGACGCGCTGCTGGCCGAGCTCCGCATCGAGCGGTTCGAGCCGGTCCGGCGCTGGTACGGCGACGACCACGTCGCGGACGAGGCGATCCTGCACGCGACCGCCACCGGGCGCCCCTTCGGCCTCGACGGCCGCGGCCGGCCGGTGCGCGCGCGCTTCCTGCACGTCTTCGACTTCGGCGACGGCCTGATCAGCCGCGAGAGCGCGTGGATCGACCTCGCGGCGATCCAGCAGCAGCTCGCCGGCTGACGGCGAGGAACTGTCGCCGGGGCTGCCCGCTCGCGCCTACCACCTGGCTCCAGGCCGGCCCGCACGGCTCCGCAGGCGCGTAGGATCGCTGCGACGGGGGACGCGGGGACGATGATCGGAGCAATTCGCGCTGCACTTGCCGCGGCCGCGCTGGCCGCGGCGCTCACAGCGCCTGCGCTCGCGGCGGACCACGGATTCCCGGGAACCGATCCGAGCGAGTCGGTGCGGGTCCACACGCCGAACGATCCCGACTTCGACCCGTGCGAGATCGACGACCAGGACGGTGTGAGCTGCGCGAACGTGTTCGACCAGGCGCTCGCCCGCTTCGGCTTCGCACCCAAGGCCACCGAGAACGACGCCACCTACAAGAACCCGACCGACCCCCACGTCGTGCGGCTCTCGCAGCAGAACACGCTCGCGGGTCGGAATGCGTTCGGCCAGGTCGCCGGGGTGTCCGCCGACCGCGCCTGGAAGCACACCCCGGGCGACCCCTCCGTTCGCATCGCGATCGTCGACACCGGCATCCAGTGGCACGCGCGCGGGCTGCGCCTGCGGGTGGCGCTCAACAAGGGCGAGCTGCCCAAGCCGAAGAGGGCCGACGACAGCGACTGCGCCGAATACGACTGCAACGCCGACGGCGCGTTCAACGTCGACGACTACGCGAACGACTCGCGCGTCCTGAAGACGGCCGGGCAGAGCCTCGCCGACGCGATCCTCGACGCGAGCGACCTGATCGCGACCTTCAGCGGGGACGGGGACGGCGACGCCAACGGCTACCCGGACGACATCGCCGGCTGGGACTTCTTCGACGACGACAACGACCCCTACGACCAGTCGAGCTACACCGACTCCGCCGAGGACCACGGGACCGGCCAGGCGGAGGAGGCTGTCCGCGAGGGGAATGACGCCGACGGCGACCTCGGCGTCTGCCCACGCTGCCAATTCGTGCCGCTGCGCGACTGGGACTCGTTCGTGCCGGACACGAACTACTTCTCGCAGGGCGTGACCTACGCGGCCGACAACGGCATAGAGGTCGTCGAGGGGGCGATCGGCGGGCTCTACAACTCGAAGTACGGGCAGGCGGCGTTCGACTACGCGTATCGGAAGGGGACGTTCCTGGCGATCGTCTCCTCGGACATCAACAGCGCCAACCACAACATCCCGACGGTCTACGACGAGTCGCTCTTCGTGGCCGGTACCGTCGCCGACGTCGAGGGCCTCGGCACCGAGGGCTGGCCGCAGGAGGCGATCGACTTCTTCGCCCCGTTCGGGATCACGCTGCCGTCGAACCTCCCGGTCCAGACCTTCTTCCGCAACTCGGGGCTGACGCAGTACGGCGGCCACGCGCACATCGTGATGCCGGCGGTCAGTGGCTCGATCGCCACCGGCCAGGCGTCGGGAGCCGCCGGCCTCATCTACTCGATGGGCCGGAAGAAGAACCTCGACCCGCCGATCGCGCCGAACGAGGTCAAGCAGCTCCTGACCCAGACGGCGGAGGACGTTGTCCCGGAGAACACGGTCGGAACCGGCGTTCCCGACCCGTCCCAGCCGGGCTGGGACCAGCACTTCGGCTACGGGCGCCCCGACCTCGGGCTCGCGCTCGAGCGGATCGACCAGGGAAAGATCCCGCCGCAGGTCCTGATCGACTCGCCCGACTGGTTCATGCCGCTGAACGTCGAGCGGACGCCGACCGTGTCGATCGGCGCGCGCATCTCCGCCCCACGCTCGGCCGGCTACACGTGGTCGCTCCAGTGGGCCGCGGGGATCGAGCCGTGCGAGGCCGACTTCGTGGAGGTCTCCACGGGCTCGGGCACGCAGCCGCGCGAGGGCGTGCTCGGCAGCATCGACCTGACGGCCGTGCGCGCGAAGCTCGACGCGCGCGCCACCACGACCGCGGCTCCGGGCTGCAACCCGCCGCTGCCCGCGACCGGCGGGTCGACCCCCGACCCGACCGCTCCGGGCAAGGGACCGGGCGACCGCGACCCGAACGAGCCCGCCTTCACGGTCCGCGTCGTCGTGCACGACAGCGCGAACAACCGGGCCGAGGACCGCAAGGTGCTGTTCGCCTACCGCGACCCGACCGCGCACACGGGCTGGTCGAAGCACATCGGCACCGGCGGCGAGGCCTCGCCGCGCATGTACGACCTCGACGGCGACAACCGGCTCGACACCGTGGTGGCGGACACGAGCGGCGAGCTCTCGGTCTACCGCCACGACGGATCGCGGCTGCCGACCTTCAACGACGGGCAGCCCGTGAGCACGCTGCCATACGCGAACGCGCGCGAGACCGACGCCCACGACGCGATCGGCAAGCCGCTGGAGGTGCTGCGCACGCCGGCGATCGGCGACGTGGACGGCGACGGGGGAGCCGACATCGTCGTCTCGGCCGGCGAGCACGTCTACGCCTGGGACGCGAAGGGCGACGAGCTGGAGAACTTCCCGGTGCGGCTCGACCCCGCCCATTCCGCCCCCGCGATCCGAACGAGGCAGAACCACGTCAAGCGCGGGTTCATCGCGTCGCCCACGCTCACCGACCTGAGCGGCGACGGCCGGCTCGACATCGCCATCGCCGGGATGGACCAGTACCTCTACGCCTGGGACGGCGACGGCGCCGCGCTGCCCGGCTTCCCGGTGAAGCTGAAGAAGCCCGGCGAGACCAACGCACAGGTGGCCGGCTCCGAGAGCATCAACACCGCCGCCGCAGGCGACCTCGACGGCGACAGGAAACCGGAGCTCGTCGTCGCCACCAACGAGGTCGAGGGGGTCAGCGGGGGTCCGAGCCTGCCCGGTGCGCCGAGCCTCGCGGGCGGCGACGGGCGGGTCTACGCCGTCGACGGCAACGGAGAGTTCCTGCCGGGCTGGCCGATCGCGCCGAACGCGCTGCTGCCGCACATCCTCCCGTTCGTCGGCCCCGGCGTCGACCACGCCCTCGGCGACCTGGACGGCGACGGCAGCCTCGAGGTGATCGGCAACATCGCCACCGGCGGTCTCAGCGCGCGCGACAAGACCGGCGCCGAGCTGCACTCGTTCACCGCGACGCCCCCGGGCGGCGAGCACCAGGACCGCTCGCTGATCGCGAACGCCTTCGACTACCCGATCCTCGCGGACATCGACAGCGTGAGCCCCGGCCCGGAGGTGGCCAAGGCCGGACTCACCCTCCAGGGTGCCGCCAACCTCCTGATCGTCGGCCAGAACCTCCCCTTCAACCACGTGCTCCAGGCCTGGAACGGCGAGAACGGCGACGAGCTCGCGGCCTATCCACAGAACACCGAGGACTACGTTCTGCTGTCGAGCCCGGCCGCGGCGGACGTGTCGGACGCGCCGGGCAAGGAGCTCCTGCTGGGCACCGGGCTCTACCTGCTGCGCAGCATGAACGCCCAGGGGATCGAGGGCACCGGTTGGCCGAAGTTCACCGGCGGCTGGATCAACACGGTGCCCGCGACCGGTGACGCGGACGGCGACGGCAAGCTCGAGGTCACCACGCTCACCCGCGAGGGCAACGCGTTCCTCTGGGACACCGAGAGCCCCGCCTGCGGGACCAACGACGAATGGTGGAGCTCGCACCACGACGAGTTCTCGACGAGCGCGTACGGAACCGACTCGCGGCCTCCGGGCACCCCGGGCAACCTGACGGCCACGCGCGAGGCCGGGAAGATCGTGCTGAGCTGGGTCGCGCCGGGCGACGACTGGCTCTGTGGGAACGCAAGGCGCTACCGACTCGTCGGCGTTGACGAGGGCGACGCGGCCGCGCTCGGCCAGAGGCAAACGCGCACGGTCGACGACGTCGCCGGCCGGGAGTCGCTCTCGGTGATGTACCTCGACGAGGCCGGGAACCCGGGCCACCGCGCCACGGTGGCCGTGCCGCAGCGTGAGGGCGAGACCACCGCCTCCCCGGACGGCGGCACCTTCGGCGCGCCCGGTGTCGGCCCGGGACAGCCGCCCTCGATCGAGCCGGGCGGCGAGGCCCCGCGGGTGAGCATCGCTGCGCCGGACTACGCGAGCGACACGTCGCGTTCCCCGACCTTCCGCGTGAGCTGGCAGGGCGCGGCGCCGGCCGGCGTCGCCGGCTTCGACGTGGACGTGCGCACGGGCGCGGGCGGCTGGCGCAGCCTCGAGCGCGGCACGCAGGCCACGTCCCGGCTCTTCCGGGGCAGCCCTGGGAGGACGTACACCTTCCGCATGCGCGCGCGCAGCCGCGACGATCTCCTGAGCGCGTACGTCAGCGACACGACGGTCGTCCCGCTCGACGACCGCAGCCGCCGGCTGGCGTACTCACGGGGCTGGCGCAGGGTGAGCACGCGGAGCGCCTACGGCCGGACGATCTCGGCCGGCCCGCGCCACTCGAGCGTCCGGCTGCGCTTCCGCGGCTCGCGCGTGGCCCTGATAGCGCCGCGCTCGGCGGCGGGGGGCCGGGTGGCCGTGCACCTCGACGGGCGGCGCCGCAAGGTCATCCACCTGCGCGGCGCCCCGGGGTCGCGGCGAGTCGTCTTCCGCTCGGGCAAGCTGGCCCGCACCCGGGTCCACACCCTCACCGTGCGCGTGCTCAGCCGAGGGGTCACCCGCCTGGATGCCGTCGCCGTCCATCGTTGACGGCTCGCTGCGGGCGCATCAGCCGTGGCAGGACGTGCGCCGCGACCTCCTCCAGCACCGCCTCGTCGCCCTCGTACCAGCTGCTCGGCCGTGGCCAGTGCGTGATCACGTCCGTGAAGCCGACCTCGGACGCCCGCCCCACCTGCTCCTCGAAGAACTCGCGACTCGACAACGAGAACCGGGGTGCGGAGTCGAGCATCAGGTAACGATCGCCGGATCCCTCGAAGCGAGCCGCGCGGTCGGCGACCGACCGCCACCAGGACTCGAGGTCCTCCGCGCGGCCGCCCATCGTGATCCAGCCCTCACCGAATCGCTCCGCGAGCCCCATCGACCGGCGCCCGTTGGCCGCCACCACGAATGGCACCCGTGGCGACTGCACGCATCCCGGGGTCGTGCGGGCGTCGACCGCCTCGTAGTACGAACCGCGCCAGGTCGTGCGCTGCTCCCGCAGCAGCAGGTCGAGCAGCTCGACGAACTCGGCGAAGCGGTCGACGCGCTCCCTGGGCGAGAGCTCCGGGCCGCCGAGGACCCGCGCGTCGAAGCTCGGTGCGGCCGCACCGGCACCGAGGCCGAGGATGAGGCGCCCGCCGGAAACGTCGTCCAGCGCCGTGACCTCTCGCGCGAAGTGAACCGGATGGCGGAAGTTGGGCGAAGCGACGAGCGTTCCCAGCCGGATCGACGAGGTCGCGCTCGCAGCGCTCGTCAGCGTCACGATCGAGTCGAACCAGCACCCGTCGACGAGGTCGCGCCAACCCAGGTGGTCGTAGGTCCAGGCGTGCGCGAACCCGTACTCCTCGGCGCGCGTCCACCGCGTGCGCGCGTCGCGCCACCGCTGCTCCGGCAGGATGACGATGCCGACGCGCACGCGCCGGAGCGTACCGGCGTGGCCCGGTCCCAGCCGAGCGGCGGGTCGCGGAGAGCCGTCGCGCTGTCGCTCGACCGCGTCGGCCTTGCCGGACGGCATCGTGTGGGCCGGTGCGGGAGGATCGGGGCCCCGACACGGAGACGAGCTTCATGGACGACACCCAGGTGGACACGCCATCTCTGCGGGCGCTCCTCGACGCGTTCAACGCCCACGACGTGGACCGGGTGATGTCGTTCTTCACCGAGGACTGCGTATTCGACATGCCGCGCGGACCCGCGCCGGGAGGGCGCCGTCTGATCGGCAGGCAGCAGGTCCGGGAGGGGATCCGGTCGAGATTCGACGGGATCCCGGACATCGAGTACGGCGACGACCGCCACTGGACGTGCGGTGACCGCGGTGTATCGGAGTGGACCATCCGCGGCACCCAGTCGACGGGGGAGCGCATCGAGGTGCGCGGGTGCGACCTGTTCGAGTTCACGGGCGGCAAGATCAGCCGCAAGGACTCCTTCTGGAAGATCGTCGACTGACGTCTGCCGCTCAGTCCGTCTGCGGCGGTACCACGGAGCTCACACCGGCGCGGAGCCGACGAGCGGCACGCGGAGGCCTCACGCGAGCTCCGGCGGCAGGGCCTTCGGCCTGTCGCGGTTGCCCGCTCAGCACACGCAGGGATCGATGACGCGCAGCCTGCTCGCCCAGGCGACGCCCGGGGCCAAATCGAATATGTGAAGGGTGCGGCCGATCGCCGGGTCGTACCACGATGGCACCCCCTGTGCGATCGCATACTGATCCACCTTCTCCGCGCGACCGAACGAGCGGTCGACCATGCCCGACTCGAATTGCAGCCCGAACGCGATGCTGCCCCCGCCGGTGTCGCCGATGATCATCCCGTACTTGCGGAGGGCCTCGAGGATGACCTTCTTCCACTGGGGAACGGCCAGGGCGCTGATCTCCGCGGAGGTCATGTTGAGCTGCAGGCGCGCGCCGTTTGGCGGCGCATTCGTCGCCCCGCACTCGGACGCGCCCTTGTTGGCCGGATACACGTAGCCGTACGTGCACGGGGTGACGGCGAAGAGGGCGTGGTTGATCCTGCCCGCCTCTAGCTGCTGACCGCGGATGGCGCCCGCGAAGCCGCTGAAGTTGGCGCCCGTGCTTCCTGAGTTGAGGCCGTTGCCGTTGATCTGGACGAGGCCGCCCCACGAGGCACCCAGCGTGCCGCCGGTCCCCGAGGGGGTGTCCGCCTGCCAAAGGTCGAGCGTCGTAACGCCGTCCGGCTGCACCACCGCCAAGTGCCGGTCGGCGTTCGGGTCATTCATCAGGTATCCCGCCGGCTTCGCGGAGGCGGGGATCCGGTACTGCTTACCCTCCGGCGCGCACGTCCCCCATGACATCCGGCAGTGCACCGTGTAGACCGGGTCGGTCGACTTGGCGAAGTAACTCGCATGCTCCCAGTCGTAGCCGCCGTCGTTGGATTGCATCTGCGCGGGCGCTCCTCGGCTCATCATGTAGGCGACGATGTTCGACGAGTTCGGGTGCAGCTTCGGCGCCGACGGAATCCCGACGTTGAAGGGGGCGGAGTCCGAGAACGGCCGCCAGCACGCCGGCGGCCGGGCGCCCGCTGCGAGCGACGACAGAGCGAAGCAGCCGAAACCCTCGCCCGGCGGCGTGCCGCTCACCACGTTCGACTGGTCGACGAAGGTGTTGCCCCCGCCGGTCGTCCAGCGGTAAGCCTTTACCTGGTATTGGTACGTCCGCCCGTTCGTCAGGCCGGTGTCCGTCCACGCCGACGTCGGCGTGTCGAGGTACTTCACCCACGTCCCGTCGCGGTAGACGTCGTAGAAGCCCGAGGTCACCACGTCTGGCCAGTCGAGCGCAACCTGGCGGTCCGAGGGCTTGGCCGTGAGGCTGAACGTCGCCTGGGCGGTCGGGGCCATGACGAGCGAGGCGAGCACGGCGGTCGCGGCGAGGAAGGGACGGAGATTGGGGCGCACGGCCCCACCATAAGCCCGAGTGCTCATTTACGCCACATTGCTCAGGAACTCCAAGCCATTCGCCCCCCGGCCGATCCCGAGCTTCCGCACAGATCCGCGGCCCGGGCCGACCGCACCTCGCCCGGGCTCGCCCCAGCCGAGATGAGAGCATCTCGCGGTGCCCGCGGAGCGGAGTTCCCCCTTGAGCGAGTCGCGGCCCAGCCGCGGCGCCACGACGCTCGACATCTGGGGCACGGACCGGAAGGCGCTTCCGCTGCCCCGACTCGTGGCGACCAGCCTCGGGCTTGCGCGGCGGGCAGGACGTCGCGAGCTGACGGTGATGGTGGGAGCTCAGGTCGCCACCGTCGCCGGGGTGGTGGCCACCGCGCTCATCGCGCGCTCGCTGCTCGGGGAGCTGCTCGCCGCGGACCGGGAGGACGGCGGGGTGGGCGGGCTGGTTCCGGAGCTGGCGGCGTTGACGGTGCTCAGCGCCGGCCTGGGAATCGGTCACGTGGTCCAGATCCACTGCCAGAGGCTGCTCGGGGAGCTGTGCCAACGTCTCGGCGAGGCGCGCGTGCTCGCGGTCACGGGCACGGTCGAGCTCGACGCCTTCGACAGCTCGGCCTTCCACGACGCCGTCGAGCGCGCGCTGATGGCGGTGCGCCTCATGCCCACGGTCGTCGGCGGTCTGTCGGGCCTCCTGCGCGCCGCGGCGGGAGCGATCGGCGCCGCGGTCGCGCTCCTGGTCCTCGCCCCGATCTTCGCGCCGGTCGTCCTCCTCGTGCTGGCGCCGCTGTGGCTGGCGGCGCGTCGGCGAAGCCGCGCGTTCCACCGTTTCATGCGCGCCCTCACCCCCCGCGATCGCGAGCGCCGCTACCTGGCCCAGGTGCTCTCCGACCGCGACGCGGCGAAGGAGGTCCGCGCCTACGACCTCTTCGGGCTGCTGCATTCGCGCCACGCCGCCCTGTGGGACGAGCGCGTTCGCGCGCTGCGCGCCGTGACCGGCAAGGAGCTCCGGTTCGGAGTGGCGGCCAACCTCATCGCGGCCGCGGCCGTCGGGGGCTCGCTGCTGGCGCTGATCGCGCTCACCCTGGCCGACCACATGAGCCTCTCCGCCGCCGGTGCGGCGGCAGCGGCGATCGCCCTGCTCGGCCAACGCCTCGGCGCTGCGGCCACCGGCGCCGGGAACCTCTCCGAGTCGGCTCTGTTCGTCGACGACTACCTGGCGCTCGTCGAGGCCGAGAGCCCGCCGCCCCGCCACGCCGCGGGAACGGCGGCCGCCCCGGTCCCGACGTACGTGCGCGCGGATGGCGTCACCTTCTCGTACGCGGACACGCGCACCCCCGCGCTGCGCGACGTCTCGATCGAGATCGCACCCGGCGAGGTCGTCGCGCTCGTCGGCGAGAACGGCTCCGGCAAGACCACCCTCGCCAAGCTGCTGGCCGGCCTCTACGTCCCCCAGCACGGGAAGGTGACCATCGGCGGGATCGACACCGCGAGCGGCGAGCGCGGGGCGCTCACGGGGGGCGTGGCCGTGATCTTTCAGGATTTCGTGCGCTATGCGCTGCCCGCGGGCGAGAACATCGCCCTCGGTCGGCACGAGCGTCGCGGTGACGAGGAGGGCGTTCGAGCCGCCGCGCGGAACGCCGGCGTGCACGAGACGATCGAACGGCTGCCACAGGGCTACGACACGATGCTGGGACCGGCCTTCGAGGGGGGTACCGACCTCTCGATCGGGCAGTGGCAGCGCGTCGCGCTGGCGCGCGTGCTGTTCCGCGACGCCCCGTTCGTGATCCTCGACGAGCCGACCGCGGCACTCGACGCGCGTGCCGAGCGCGACCTGTTCGACAGGATCCGCAAGCTCTTCGTCGGCCGCAGCGTGCTCCTGATATCGCACCGCTTCCCCAGCGTGCGGATGGCCGATCGGATCCACGTCCTGCACGAGGGCACGATCGTGGAATCGGGCACGCACGAGGAGTTGATCGCGCACGACCGCACGTACGCCGAGCTGTTTCGCCTGCAGGCGGAGCCGTACCAGTGACGAGCGCCGCCTTCCAGGGCCTCGGCGCGGCGGTCGCAGGGGCATGCGGGCTCACCGAGGCGCCACAGCCCTCGGGCGAGGTCGACTGGCCGGAGTTCCTGCGACTGGTCGGCCGCCACCGGGTGGCGCCCCTGGTTCAGCGCTCCGATTGGCTCGCACAGGCCGCGGCACCGCCGGAGGTGCGCACCGAGGTGGACGAGCGGGCACGGTTCGGCGCGCTTCGATCGCTGCGACTGCTGGCGCTCCAGCGGGAGGTCCTCGACGTGCTGGCCGATGCCGGAGTCGACGTGGTCGTGCTGAAGGGGACGACCGTCGCGAGCGACGCGCACGGCGATCCCACGGTCCGCGCTCCCGGTGACATCGACCTGCTCGTCGGGCCGGACTCGGTGCCCCGCGCGGTGCACGCCCTTCGGTCGGCAGGCCTGGAGTGGTTCGGCTGGAGGACGCCGGAGGACCCCGACCGCCCGCCGCCCGAGCCGGGCGCGATCGAGCGTGCACCGCGCCTACCGATGCTGCGGGACGTCACGCTGGTGAGGGACGGGCTCCAGGTGGAGGTGCACTGGCGGCTGTTCGCCAACTCGAGGCTGCTGCCGGTCGATCCGGGCTGGTTGAGCCACCCGCGCCACATGGAGATGCAGGGTGGGAACGTGCCGTCGCTTCCGCTCAGCGCACAGTGGCTGTACGTCCTCGTGCACGGATCGAACCACCTGTGGTCGTTGATGAAGTGGCTGGCCGACGTGCCGGCACTCGCCGTCCGCCATCCCGAGGTGGCCCGCCCCGACGCGCTCGCGGCCGCCGGCGCGGGCCATCGGAGATCGCTCGCGACCGGGCTCCTGGCGGCGGAGGCCACCTTCGGTCGCTTCCTGACGCCCGAGAGCCGTGAGTGGGCCGCGCGGGGCGGGGGCACCCGTCTGCTGGTCCAGCGATCGCTGCGCGCGCTGACCGCGGACGAGGACCTGCCGAAGCGGGTCACGCCGCGCGCGATGCCCGAGACGGTCGTGGGACGCCTGGCGCTGCGCCGCGACGCGCGCTACCGCATCGAGGAGATGCGGCTGCTGCTGCTGTCGGCGGGACGCGCCCAGGGAGTCGAGGATCCGGGCCCGCTCGAGATGGCCGCGGGCCCGCTGCGCTGGGCCAGGCGCGTCGCGAGGAGGGCCGGCGCAAGAGCCCGGGCCGCCAGGTCGGGAAGAGGCCGGGCGCTCCGGCGGCTCGCCGGGGCCTCGTGGCGCGACCGCGCCCTCGTGGCCGAGGCCGCGGTCTGCCTGGCTCTCGCCCGACTGGCCGTCCTCGTGCTGCCGTTCCGTGCGATCGCGGCAGGCCTGGGCAGGCCCATGGAGGAGTCCGACCTCACCGACAGCCCGGCCGACGTCGAGCTCGGACGTCGCATCGCGTGGGCGCTCGGCGCCGTCTCCGCACGCGCGTGGTGGCGGACGAAGTGCCTGGAGCAGGCGCTTGCCGGCGGGGCCATGCTGCGCCTGCGCCGGGTCCCGAACACGCTGTACCTCGGCGTTGCGCGCGCGGCCGATGGCGAGTCGCCGCTCGACGCGCACGCCTGGCTGCGCACGGGCACCCTTCACGTGACGGGTGGCGCTCGATGCGAGCGCTACGCGGTGCTCTCGACGTTCGCCTACAAGCCGGATCGCCCGGCGGCGTGCGCGTCGAAGAACCGCAGGTAGCGGCACATGAGCAGCGACCGCAGGAGGTTGTAGCGGTACACGTGCGTGGTCCGTGTCCATCGGGCGTGGGCGCGCGCCCGATCCGGCCAGTCGCGCAGGGCGGCGTCCATCCCGTCGAGGTCGAGGAGCTCCCGGCAGCCGGCGTGCTCGCGTGCCGCCGCGAGCTCGTCCACGAGCTCTCGGCGGCGGTCCGCCAGCCGCTCCAGCCAGTCGGGCAGCTGGGCGCCGCGTCGCGTGCGCTCGACGATGGACGGGGGCAGGCGGTCGGCCATCGCGTCGCGGCTGACCACACGGGTGCGGCCGTCGTGCCGGCGGGCCCACGGCGGCTGCGTCGCACACAGGGCTATCACCCGGATGTCGCTGGTCGGATCGGACCTGCGCACCCCCGCCAGCGCGTCGCGGACCGCGGCCGACTCGGCGATGAATCCGCTGTAGGTGACGAGCCGGAGCGCCTCCGCGCGCATCGATCGCCGCGGCGCCGGACGAAAGGCCCGAACGTGCTGGCGAACGAGCGCCTCGGTGCCCGGCCCCGCGAATCGCAGCTCGACCTCGGCGGAGATCCCCGCCCGGCGGGCCCGCGCGACCTCTCGCGCGCGGTGAATCGCCGGCGGGGCGAGCTGTCGAGCCAGCTCGCGCCCGGCTGTGCGGATTCGAGACGAGCCCGTCGAGGCGGCGAGCGCGGCGATCTCGTGACCGAGCGCGCCAAGCCGACCGCGGGACAGGAGGGCGGCCAGCCAGAACCGATCGTCGGCGGAGAAGAACGCGTTGCCGCGCGCGCCGGTGAGCAGCGTCCCCACGCCCTCGGCGCCGGCTCGGCGCTGCGCCTCCGACATCCACAGCTCGTTGCAGGGATTGCGCGGCGGCGGGGAGCCCGCGGCGAAGCGCGCATCGTGGGAGGAGAGCACAGGCGCGCCGCTGTCGCCGATGAACGCCGGCCGCAGGTTCGGGTGCCATGTGGCGAGCTCGCGCACGAGCCGCGACTCGTCCGCGTCGACGTTCGGATCCGTGGGGCCGGCCCAGCCGGGCGGTGGGGCCGCCGTGTACGTTCGGATGACGTCGCTCGGCCGCAGCCGCGCTGCCGTCGCCGCGACGGACGTCGAGTCCAGTCCTCCGCTGAGCATGACCCCGACCGGCTCGCCCGCCGGCAGGCGGCGCTCCACGGCGGAGTCGAACGTCTCCCGCAGCTCGGCGGCGTAGGCCTCGGGTGAGCCGAGCTCGACGATCCGGTTCGGGTCCACGGTCCAGTACCGCCGGCGGCGGAGGCCTTCCCCATCGACCCACGCGCAGTGGCCTGGCGGCAGCGTCGTGACGCCCGTGACGAAGGTCCGCTCGGTGTCCATCCGGAGCGCCAGCCACTCGGCCACCCTCGCGGCGTCGAGCTCGTGACCCACACCGTCGAGTGCGCACATCGACAGTGCGGTCGTCGCGAACGCCACCACTCCGCGGCGCCGATGGACCTGAAGCGGGCGCATGCCGATCTGGTCACGTGCGATCAGCACGCCGCCGCGGCGAGCGTCGGCGATCGCGAACGCGAACTCGCCGCTGAGACGGTCCAGGCAGCCGTCGCCCCAACGCGCGTACGCCGCGAGGATCAGCTGCGGATCGGAAGAGGGCTCGCCCGCCGGCATCGGCAGGGATGCCTCGAGCTCCGCCCGGCAGTCGAGGACCGCGTCGGCCACGAGGCAGAGCGCACCGTCGGCGGACCGCAGCGGCTGATCGAGCGAGAGCGGCGCGCCGGGTTGGCTCGCCTCGCAGACTCCGAGGGCGACCCCGATGCGTCCGACGGTCCCCGCCCACGCGCCCTCCGACTCCTGTCCGAGCGGGCGGAGCGAATGCATCGCGCCGGCAAGGTCCCGTGCCGCGAAGGGTCGCCCGTCGGTTCCGATCACCCCACAGATCGCGCTCACGGCGGTGGCAAGCTACCCGCGGGGCGAGGGTTCATTGCGCGAGCTCGCGGACGCGCTCCAGGACTCGTGGCAGATGCGCCCAGTCGCGCGGACGGCCGAGCTCCCACGCGGGCAGGGCCGCGAAGTCGAGCAGACGTGCCGAGTCGGTGACGCCGCGCCGGTGCCACCCCTGCCGGCGGGCGATGCGGGCGATCCGCTCCGGCGCGGGCAGCGGGCGGATCGCGAGCTCGTCCGCCCACTTCAGAAAGAGCCATCCCGCCAGGGGCGCCTCGCGCGGCGGGCCGTCGAGGAACAGGCGCTCGCGAGCTCCCCGGCGCACCGTCACGAGCGCGTCGCGGACCCCGAGGTGGGCCGCGGCATCCGGGCGGAGGTCGACACACCGAACGCCCGACAGGCAGCGGGTCCCGTCGAGCACCAGCGTGTCGTCCCCGAGCACGGGCACGCCGGCCAGGGCAAGGGCCGCCATCAGGGTGCTCTTGCCGTCGTGACGCTCGCCGACGACCGCCCAGGCGCCTCCCCCGCCGACGAACGCCCCGGCGTGGAACGCCATTCGGCCAGGGAGCCACTGCGCGTAGATCGCGCCGAGCATCCCGAGGCGCGGATGCACGATCTCGTCGGACGTCAATCGGTGGCCGCCCCGGAAGGACGCCACGCCTGCTCTTCGGTCCACCGTGACGTGGAGCCCGGGAACGTCCGGGTAGCACGCCATGTCCTCCTCGAGGACGGTCCCACCGGCACCCGCCGCGCGCGAGTCGGCGACGATCAGGACGGTCGGCCAGGGGGATTCGGCCGCGACCAGGAGGCGGTCCTCGGCCTCCAGGCCGGTGACGGCGACGCCGTAGGCCCCACGACGCGCGCGCGCGCCATACTCGGGAGGCTCTGGACCGTCGATCGCGCCGAGTCTAGACTGCCCCGCCTACCCCCCGAAGCAGGAGAGGACCATGAGCGAAGATCACGGCCGCACGCAGGAGCCGGTGGCCGATCCCCAGGATCCCCGCGAGGAGTACATGACCCCTGCGCTGACCGATCTCGGGTCGTTCCAGGAGCTCACCCAACTCGGTGCCAGCGGCAACGTTGACGCCGAGGGCATGTCATAGCCACGGCCCACCAGGTCGCTGCACCGACCTCGGCGCGGGTCGGCCGGGACGTCGACGCGCTCCGGCGCGAGCTCACGCTGCGCCACGCCGTGGTCCTCCGCTCGTTCCTCGATGCGGACGAGCGCGAATGGATCGGGCGACGGCTCGACGAAGCACGCTTCCACCCGCACACCATCGAGGCGACCGGCAAGACCGAGCTGCTGATGGAGCCGAACGCCATCTCCGCCCTGCTGCTGTTCAAGCTGTGCGATCCGGAGGTGTTCGACCTCGTCGAGCGCGTCACGGGGTCCTGCCCGGTCGGGTACTTTCGCGGCCGCACGTATCGCATGGTGCCCGGCGCGGGCCACTTCTCGCCGTGGCACGACGACGCCGTGGACGGCCGTCTGGCCGCGTTCACGATCAACCTCAGCCCGCAGCCGTTCGACGGAGCGAGACTGCAGGTCAAGAGCGCTGCCGACGACGAGCTGCTCACCGAGATCGGCGATCTCGATTTCGGTGACGCGGTGCTGATCCAGATCTCCCGGGCCTACCAGCACCGGAACAGCCCTCTGCTCGGGACGGCTCCCAAGACGTCCTACGCGGGTTTCTTCTACCCGGGTGAGCCATCGCCCCTGGCTCGCCGATGACCGTCATTCGGCTGCGGGCCGACAGCCTCTTCTGGCGCGAGTCCGGGAGCGAGATCGTCGCCCTCGACGCGGACGCGTCACGCTACCTCGCGGCGAACCCGAGCGCCGCAACGCTGTGGAAGCGGCTGGGCGAGGGCGCGACCGAGGCCGATCTCGTCGACACCCTCTGCGAGCGCTACGAGGTGTCGCGCGACACCGCCGAGGCCGACGTGTCGGCGTTCCTGGAGCAGCTCTCCGCGCGCGGCCTGCTGGAACCGTAACGCCACGGCTTCGCGCGCTTCGCGTTCTCGTCAGTCGGGGCGACTGGATTTGAACCAGCGACCTTTCGGCCCCCAGCCGAATGCGCTACCAGACTGCGCCACGCCCCGTGGGGTATGTCGGGAGCCGGCGCGCGACGGCGGCGGCTCCGTTTGTCAGGGCCCCAATCGGGCCCCAGAGCGGGCGACGGGAATCGAACCCGCCCTACGAGCTTGGAAGGCTCGGGTGCAGCCACAACACTTCGCCCGCCTGCACGGGCCATTCTAGAGGCGGGTTGCGGGTCTCGCCAGGCCGGCCCGCCTCCCCGAAGAGCCCCCGAACGGCGGTTGAGAGCCCCCGGGCCGCGTGCGAGCATAGGCGCGACGTGCCCTCCCCCCACGAGACCGGCGAGGTCCTCTTCCAGGGCTATCCGGCCCGGTCGCTCGCCTCCCGCGAAGCCGAGCTCGAAGCCGTCTTCGCCGCGCAGATCGGGATGATCGGGTGCTCCCTGAAGCACGCCGGCGAGGAGCTGCTCGGCCACCGCGGCGGGCTCGCCCGCTACGAGGCCACCGGGTCGACCATGGGCATCCCCCTCCTCCACCCCTGGGCCAACCGGCTCGGCGCCCTCTCCTACTCCGCCGCCGGCCGCACCGTCGAGCTCGACCCTGACTCGCCCGCGATCAGGACCGACCCGAACGGGCTCCCGATCCACGGCGTCGTGAACGCCTCCCCCCACTGGCAGGTCCTCGGCGCCGTCGCCGACGAGGCCTCCGCCCGGCTCTCGGCGAGGCTCGACTTCGGCGCCCACCCGGAGCTGCTCGAGGCCTTCCCCTTCCCCCACGAGCTGCGTCTCGACGTCACGCTCAAGGACACCGCGCTCACGGTCCGCACCACGCTCACGGCGACCGGCGAGGCGCCCGTCCCGGTCTCGTTCGGCTACCACCCCTACCTCCGGCTTCCCGACCTCCCGCGCGCGGACTGGCACGTGGAGCTGCCGGCCATGACCCGCCTGACACTGGACGACCGGATGATCCCGACCGGCGCGACCGAGCCCGCCGCCGCCGAGTCCGGTCCGCTCGGCGACCGCACCTACGACGACGGGTACGCCGATCTGCGGGACGGCGACCGGTTCGTCCTCGCCGGCGGCGGCCGCCGGATCGCGGTCGAGCTCGCCGGCGGCTACCGGTTCGCCCAGGTCTACGCGCCGGACTCCGAGGAGGTCGTCTGCTTCGAGCCGATGACCGCGCCCACCAACGCCCTCGTCAGCGGCGACGGCCTCGAGCTGGTCGCCCCCGGCGAGCGGCGCTCGGCCACCTTCGCGATCTCGGTCGAGCGCGCCTGACCGGCGGATCGGCGCACGAGTGAAGATCTAGGGAGTCCCTGGACTCCCAAATCCTTCAACCGTCGCCGAGAGCAGGTTCCGAACCAGCATCAGGTTGGTGAGCGGGCCCACGCCGCCGGGCACCGGCGACGCCGCGGCCGCCACCTCGGCCACCTCGTCGTAGCGGACGTCGCCGACCAGCTGCCCGTCGACGAAGTTCGTCCCCACGTCGACCACGACCGCCCCCGGCGACACCATGTCGCCGCCGACGAGGCCGGCCCGGCCCGCGCAGGCCACCACGATCTCGCCGCCGCGGACGACCGCCGCCAGGTCCGCGGTGCGCGAGTGGCACACGGTCACGGTCGCGTGCGCCTGGAGCAGGAGCATCGCGAGCGGCTTGCCTGTGATGTTGCTGCGGCCGACCACCACGGCCCGGCGGCCGGCCACCTCGACGTCGTGCCGCCGCAGCAGCTCCATGACCGCCAGGGGGGTCGCCGGCGCCATCGCCGGCAGCCCGAGGAACAGCCGCCCGGCGTTCAGGGGGCTCACGCCGTCCACGTCCTTGGCCGGGTCGACCGCCGCGACCACGGCGTCCTGGTCGACTCCCTCCGGCAGCGGGAGCTGCACGAGGATGCCGCCGACGCCCGGGTCGCGCCCGAGCGCGGAGACCGCCTCCACCGCGTCGGCGGTCGATCCCGACAGCTCCACCGACCGCGTCGCGATCCCGAGCTCGCCGCACAGCTTCTCGAGCCGCCCGGCGTAGACCGCGGCCGCCTCGTCGGCGCTGCGCACGATCGCGAGCGCGGGGGGCGAGGGCAGGCCGGCGACCGCCTCCCGCAGCTCCTCCCGCAAGCCGGCGGCCACCGCCCGCCCGTCGAGCACCAGTGCGCTCACGACGCGGAGGTCCGCTCCTCCACGACCCGCGTCACGCGCTCGGCCAGCTCCCGCCCGGGCGCGCGCGAGGCCAGCGCCGCGAGCCGCTCGTCGGCCGAACGCGCGAAGGAGGCGTCCTCGATCCCGCCCGCGTTCAGCCGCACGTTCAGCTCGGCCGAGGCCCGCCCCGCGGCCGCCAGCTCGGCCCCCACGGCGGCGTCGCTGATCAGGTAGCGGTTCCCCTTCTCGGCCGCCTCGAGCGCCAGCTCCAGCACCTCGACGCAGCGCTCAGCGACCCCGAGCGGCACCTCGGTGCTCTCGCGGAGCGCCGCCTGTAGCGCCTCGGCGCGCGCGGCCCGCTCCGCCTCGCCCTCCTTCGGCATCGACTGCGCGCGCGAGTACGACCCGTAGGCGGCCACGTCGTCCTCCACCGCCTGCTCCAGCTCGCCCCGCAGCGCCTCGGACCGCTCGAGCACGCGGCGGAGGTCCTCGTCCACGTCGGCGTACTGCTCCCGCCCGACGGTGTACTGGCACACCATGCTCACGAGCGCCGCCCCGAGCGCGCCGGCCAGCGCGGCCGCGCTGCCGCCGCCGGGGGTCGGCTGCTTCGCCGCGAGCCCGGCCGCGAACTCGCGCACCGGCAGGCCCATCGCGCTCTGGGTCTCCGGGCCGGCCGCCATCGGCCGCGGCTTATACCAGGGGCGCTGGCGAGTCCGGGGCGCGGGGCCCCGGCGCGCCCGGCTCCAGCAGGAGCGGCGTCACGTCGCAGGCCGGCCGCGGGCGGCCGAACCAGTACCCCTGGGCCCGCTCGCAGCCGAGCGCCCGCAGGCACTCCACCTGAGCGGCAGTCTCCACGCCCTCCGCGATCACGCCGAGCTCCAGCGCGGCGGCCATCCCCACGACCGCCTTCACGATCGCCGAGTCCTCGGCCTCGTCGCCGAGCCCGTCGACGAACGTGCGGTCGATCTTCAGGACGTCGACCGGGAACCGCTTCAGGTAGCCGAGCGACGACCAGCCCGTGCCGAAGTCGTCGAGCATCAGCGTCACGCCGAGCCGCTTCAGCGAGTGCAGCGTGTTCCACGGCGACCCGGCCTCGCTCAGCAGGACGTTCTCGGTGATCTCGAGCCCGAGCCGCGAGGGGTCGAGCCCGGTGTCGTCGAGCACGCTCGCGACGGCCGGGATCAGCTCGGCGTTCGCGACCTGCCGCGGCGACAGGTTCACCGACACGACCGGCGCGGCGGCACCCAGCTCGCTCCCCCACTCGACCGCCTGGCGGCACACCGTCTCGAGCATCCAGCGGCCGAGCGCGACGATCAGCCCGGTGTCCTCGGCGATCGGGATGAACTCGAGCGGCGCGACCGGCCCGAGCCCCAGGTTGTCCCACCGCATCAGCGCCTCGAGCCCGACGATCGACCCGTCGCCCAGCGACACGACCGGCTGGTACTCGACGCGCAGCTCCTCGCGGTCCAGCGCGCCCCGCAGCGCGGTCTCCATCCGCAGCCGACCCAGCGCGCGCTCGCGCATCGCGTCGTCGAACAGCTCGCACTCGCCGCGGCCGCGCTCCTTCGCGCGGTACATCGCGGCGTCGGCGTCGCGCATCGCCTCGGCGGGCGTCGCGTACTGGCCGCTCGCGAGCGCCACCCCGATGCTCGCGCTGAGGAAGTGCTGCTCGCCGTCCAGGACGAACGGCGCGGCCAGCGATTCCTGGAGGCGCTCGGCCACCTGGACCGCGTCGCGGCCGTCAACGACCTCCTCGCAGAGCACGACGAACTCGTCGCCGCCGAACCGGGCCACGGTGTCGGTCGGCCTGAGGGCCTCCGCCAGGCGCGGCGCGATCGCGCGCAGTAGCTGGTCGCCGGCCTCGTGGCCGAGGCTGTCGTTGACCAGCTTGAAGTTGTCCACGTCGAGGAACATCACCGCGGCGCTCGCGCTGCTCGCCTGACGCCGCGCGAGCAGCTGCGCGAGGCGGTCGAGGAACAGCGTGCGGTTGGGGAGCCCGGTCAGCGGGTCGTGCAGTGCGTGGTGCCGCATCGACTCGTCGGAGCGCCAGCGCTCGATCGCCGCCGCCAGCACGTGCGCGACCGACTCGACGAACAGCACCTCGTCCTGAGAGAAGCTCCGGTGCTCGTTCGTGTGGCCGCAGATCGCCCCGTACGGTCGCCGCGGCCCCGGGATCGTCGCGCTCAGGCCGCTCGCGACCTCCCCCAGCATCGGAGGCGGGGTGAACCGGCGCTCCGCCGCGAAGTCCTCCACCACCACCGGCCCCTCCGACTGGAGCGTGAAGCCGGCCTGGTTCGCCATCTCGGCCGCCATGCCCGTCGCGCCCACGGCCGCGTCCCTCGACCCGACCGCCGCGGTGAGGACCAGCTCGCCGCCGTACGGCGTCAGCTCCCAGACCTGGCAGTGGTCGAGGCCGAGCTCGCGCGCGACGAGCTGCACCGACCGCGTGGTCAGCTCGGAGAGCGACAGCCCCTCGAGCCCGCGGCGGCCCAGGTCGGCGACCTCCGCCTGGCGCGACAGCCGCCGCCGCAGCTCGCGCTCGCCGCGCTTGCGGTCGGTGATGTCGATGCCGGTGACGATCACGTGGTCGCGCTGCCCGCTCGCGTCGTGGCCCGCGACGGCCGCCCACGCGACGAGGCGCCGCTCGCCGTCGCTCGTCACGAGCCGGCAGTCGAACTCGCGCTTCTCGTCGCCGGCGAGCAGGGCCGACCACTCGCGACGGACGCGGCCGAGGTCGTCGGGCACGACGAGCTCCTCCCACGACCGGCCGCTGAGCTCGGCGCCGGCGTGGCCGGTCAGCGACTCGAACGCGCGGTTCACGCTGAGGACGCGCGCGTCGGAGTCGAGCACGACCACGAGCGCCCGCGCCGTGTCGAGGACGCTCGACACGAAGTTGCGCTCCTCGGTCAGCCGGCGGATCAGCCGCTCGACGCGCTCCTCGAGGGTCGTGACGAGCAGGCCGGCGACCGCCAGCGTGCCCATCGTGATGATCCAGCGCGTGGCGCCTGCCCCGAGGAACGGCACGAGACCGCTCGTGTAGGAGGCCTGCGCGGAGGGGTCGCCGAGCATCAGCTCGACCCCGTACGCCAGCCCGATCAGGCCGAGGTGGAGCATCGCGCGCCCGCGCGTGAAGAAGTACCACGCGTAGACGTTGGTCCACAGGTAGAAGAGGACGAAGGGCGTGGAGCTGCGCCCGCTGAAGTGGATCGCGGCCGTGATGAGGACGACGCCGCCGGCGGCCGTCGCGTCGAACCCGCGCTCCCGCCAGCGGTCGCTGCGGAACCAGAGCAGGCCCGCGCACGCGTACGAGAGAGCAAGCGTCGCCACGAGCAGCCCGTCGCTCCCGCCCGCGGGGTGCGGGAGCGCCAGCCACATCGCGCCGAGCGTGGCGCCGGCCGCGTACAGGAACGCGCCCGCCCTCCCCATGACGGAGCGGTCCGACCGCCCAGCCGGGCGTCCGGGGTCGCCTGCGTCGCCGAAGCGACCTGCGAGCCATCGCTCCATCCAGGTCTAATCGGCAGGCGGGAGGCGACGGCTGAGCCCGGCTACCGGGCCGGCGCGGCCGCCGAACGGCGCCCGCCGGCCGGCGCGGCTACGGGATCGTGCCGGGGACCGGCGTGTGGAAGCCGATCTGCCAGTAGGCGGGCTGCCTGAACGCCACCTCGTCCGAGGCGTTCCACCCGCTCACGAGGTTCGTCGTGGACCCCGTCTCAGGGTTCTCCTGGACCAGGCTGGTCGTCCCCGAGGCGAAGTCGTAGGCCATGTAGACGACGCGGTCGTCCGGGGTCCAGCCCGGGCTGCGCGCCTCGAAGCCGCTCGTGAGCCGCTGGAGCCCGCTGCCGTCGACGTTCGCGACCCAGACGCTCGGCAGCGACTCGCCGGCCTGCCAGGCCTCGAACGCGACGCGGCTGCCGTCGTGCGAGAACTTCGGGTTCCTGGCCGACACGAACTCGTCGTCGGTCGTGAACTGCACCGGCGCCGTGCCGTCGCGCTTGGTGATGAAGACCTGGTAGCGCTGGCCGGCGAACAGGTCGAAGCCGAACTGGTCGCCCTCCGGAGTGCCGGCCGAGGCGAACGCCACGAGCCGCCGGTGCCCGGCCTCGGACGGCTGGACCTGGTGGCCCGGCCAGTCCGCGATCGTCCCGCGGGCCTCGCCCTCGGTGTTCATCGAGCAGATGCCGTAGTCGCCGTTGCTGTCGGGCGCCGAGCACTCGAACACGAGCTTCGCGTTGCTGCCGGCGAACTCGGGGTTGAAGGCGGTCGTCCCCTCCTCGTGGCAGTCCCACAGAGTGCGCCGGTCGGTGCCGTCGACGCGCGACCAGAAGATGCTCGCGCACGTCGTGTCCGCAACCGTGTCCTGCACGAAGACCATCGCCTGGGCGTCGGGCGAGAGCGCGGGCTCGGCCGCGAGGCAGCCCTCGCAGGCCGGCGCGACCACGCGCGACGCGTCCGCCTTCTTGTCCTGGACTCCCCGGTAGACGCCGGGCTGCTCCTGGTTCGAGCCGGTGAAGAGGAAGGTCTCGACGTACGGCTTCGCCGCGCTGAAGCCCAGGGCGAGGTTGTCGGGGTCGCCGAGGTTCCAGTGGCTGTCGAGCCACTCGCCGCGCTCCGGCTGCGTGTCGAAGTAGGTGTTGTAGTCGCAGTCGAAGTGCATGCCGCGGTTGCCGAGCGGGCAGGCGTCGTCGCGGTAGGTCTTGGGCTGCGACTCCTCGAAGCGGTCGTCGTAGCACATGACGTCGTAGCCGTCGTCGCAGTGCCCGCGGCCGGACGACTCGGGCGAGTTGTCGGAGACCGCGCCCATCGTGTGCGCGTTCTCGTGCATGGCCACGTCGACCTGCCAGCAGAAGCGGCCGTACGCGATCGCGTACGTCCCCTCGGCGGGCGTCGGGCCGGAGTACGTCGCGTTGAACGACCCGTCGTTCGCCAGGTTGTCCTTCGACGCGCGGTCGTCGGGGTACTGGTTCGCCTCGCCGCAGGCGTCCGGGTCGTCGCCCTCGCTGAAGATGACGTACTTGGCGTCGGGGTCGCGGAAGCCCGAGTCCTTGGCGGCGACCACGACCGACTCGAAGTCCGAGTCGTACGGGACGAACTGGTCGACCGCGATCTGGCCGTCGCGGTCGCACTCGAACCGGTAGCGCGCCGCGTCGTCGCGACCGCCGGAGGCGACGGACTCGTCGTACAGCTTGTTGTTCATGCTGACGAGGACGCTGCGGATGCGGCCGACGGTCGCCGGCGTGAGGTCGGACGCCTCGCCGCCGTACAGGGCGACGATGCGCTGCTGGTTCTTGTTGCCGCAGAGGTAGGGCGGGCCCGTCCCGGCGGCCGTCGCCGCGCCCTCGTCGTCGGCGTCGGGGTCGTTCGGAGCGCGGCTCGCGACCGGGCCCCCCGCGGCGCCGTCGCCGATCGGGTTGTCGCCCTCGGCCGCGTCGTCCGCGCCGTGCGGGCGCGGGTCGGCGCCGTGGGTGACGAGCACCTCGCCGTTGCGCAGGAGCACCTTGACCAGGCCGTCGGCGCCGCGCTGGCTCGGGCCCGTCGACGGCGCGTCGACCCACGGCCGGTCGATGGCGTCGGGGTTGCTCACGTCGAGCTCGGCGACCGCGCCGTAGGACGTCGTGCCGCGGCGGTGCTCGACCACGAGGGTGACGACGTCGCCCGCGACCTCGAGGTGGGTCGGGATCGCCCTGCCCTTCGAGTCCTCCGCCCGCGGCGGGGCGACGATCGCCAGGACGTCGGCGCCGTGCAGCTCGGACTCCGCGGCCCGCTCGGCGGCGCGCGCGTCGGCGTACTGGTCGCCCGGGTCGTTCACGTCGTCGTCGTCGATGGCGGTCGCGCGCGCGGCGCCGCTGCCGGCGGCCGGGCCGCTCGCCTGCGCCACGACCGCCGCGCTGCCGTCGGACAGCAGGCGCACCCGGTGCTCGACCGGGGTGGCGACGGTCCACGAGTAGGACTGCGCGGCGAGCGTGCCGTCGAGCCTGAGCAGCGTCGCCACGCCCGCGGCGGTCGGGCGGAGCAGGGCGTCCACCCCGGCGGCCACGCCGGGGAACACCGCGGCCGCGCCGTCGAGCAGCGCGCCCGGGGGGGCGGCGGCGGCGGCGGTCCAGGCCGGGGCGATCTGCACCGGCCCGCGGGCGGAGTCGAGCACGAACCCGCGGGCGGGGACCGTCGCGATCGTGGGCGCGCCGAGCGTTCCGAAGGCGGTCAGGTGGTCGCCGACGGGAGACAGCGACGGCGAGACGACCTGCCGCTCGACGCGGGCGCCCTCGCTGCGGGCGGTCGAGCGCGGGAGCAGCTTCGCGAACGAGTCGGCGGCACGACCTGCGGCGGGGTCCGCCGGCGCACCGTCGAACGACGACGTGCTGCCGGCGGCCGCCGCAGACCCTGCCATGGGGTACGCCAGCGCCGCGAGGGCGAAGACGAGCGAGACGGCGATGCGAAAGCTGCGCGCGAGCGCGGGGCTGCTCGGGACCATCGAGCCAGTCCTCCCGGTGAAGTTCCGGCGGAGCGAGTCGTTCCGCCTCGTCGCCGCGGTCCGTGCGGCGGGTGTACATCCGTGCCCTCCCTGCATCGAACGTACGCCGGGTCACCGTGACCTGTCAAGCCCCGTCTCGACGGAAAACGCCCGCAAAGGCCGCATACCCCCGACTCGGGTGACTGTCGCGGGGGGGCCCTTCGCCGAAAGCGGAGGTGCACGCCCCCCGGACGGGTGACGTGGGGCGGCGCAAAAGGCCGATGGGCGAGCGGGGCACCCAGGGCTCGAACCTGGAATCGCCGGTTTTGGAGACCGGTGCCTTATCCAATTTGGCCAGTGCCCCGAGCGCCCGATTGTAGGCGGCCCCACGGGCGCCTGCCCCTAGAATCCGCGGCGCGCGGATGTGGCGGAACTGGCAGACGCGCCGCGCTTAGGACGCGGTGGGCATAGTCCCTTGGGGGTTCGAGTCCCTCCATCCGCATGGCCCGGCCGTCCGCTGCGGCGCGCCGACCGCGCAACACGTAGACTTCCGCGCCGATGGCCGAGACGGTCCTGGTTCATCCGAACCGCGACAAGCCCGCGTCGAAGGCGACGAAGGCGATCGTCGTCATGCTGCTGCTGGTCAGCGCCGCGCTCGTCGCCATCGTCACGGTCGGCGGCTGGGACACGCTCCAGGGCGCCCAGATGATCTCGGTCGCGTACGTCTTCATCTACCTGACGATCGCGTACTACGTGCAGCGCTGGAACCGCGGCACGCTCCCGGTGTCGGCCGGGCTGGCGGTGCTGCTGCTGGTGGTCGCGGCGATCGCGGCGCCGGCGTGGTTCGACCGCGACCAGAGCGGCTACGACAAGCCGACCCTCGACGCGGGGCTGCTCGGCCTCCTGACGCTCCTCATCGTGCCGATCCAGTTCCTCCTGATCGTGTTCGCGATGCGCGGCTTCAACCAGCAGTGGAACGTCGAGGTCGAGGTCGCGCGCGACGAGCAGGGCGGCGGCCGCGGCCCCGCCGGCTACGAGCCGCAGCCGCAGGCCTAGCGCCTCCGGCGCCCCTCGCGGCGGAGCCGCCGTCGACGCCCCCGGCGGAGCCGTGGCCGGGCGCTCGCGGGTCGCCCGCGCGCGCGGGGCTCCGCCGCGCGCGCGGGGCTCCGCGGCCGGGGGCCGGCCGCGCGCGAGCCTATGATGG
Organism: Thermoleophilaceae bacterium; assembly: GCA_036389295.1. Taxonomy (GTDB): domain Bacteria; phylum Actinomycetota; class Thermoleophilia; order Solirubrobacterales; family Thermoleophilaceae; genus AC-37. The sequence goes on from DASVQB010000021.1 coordinate 138,346, forward strand.
GCTCGCCGGCGGCGGTGGCGGAACTGGCATACGCGATGGGCTCAAAACCCATTGCCCGCGAGGGCTTGCGGGTTCGAATCCCGCCCGCCGCATGACCGACCGCGCCTGGCGCACGGCGGCCCCGGAACGACGAAGGGGCCGCCCCCCGGCGGCCCCTTCGGTACGACGCTCGATCCTCGCCTACGGCAGCAGGTCGTCGACGACGAACATGATGCACTCGGGCGGCGGGGTCGTGCCGTTGCACCGGTACGGCTGGCCCTGCGGGTCGTCGTGGGTGATGACGCCCTGGGGGTAGACCTTGGTGCACACGACGCCGTTGCCGTTGCCGTCCTCCGCCGGAGCGACGAGGAACGGCACCGGCGTGTAGCCGTCGGGGCAGCGGCCGAGGGGGTTCTCGTCCGCCGAGCTGGGCGCCACCGGGCCGACGAGCGCGAGCGCGCACAGCGCGGCGGGCAGCAGGAAGTAGACCTTCCTCATGGGGGAGCCTCCTGTCAGGGTGGGCCTCCGCGGGCGTCCTGCCTGCGGAGACGGGGGGTACGCACTAGTTCCGCCCGGCGGCTTTCCCCAAGGCGGGGGGTGCTAAACCCGACTTCAGGGGGGCTGGCGCGTAGCCGCTCGGGACCGGTTCGGGAAGCCGACCGGCGCGAGAGCCGCGAGCCCGCGCGGATCGCGAGAGTCCGCGCGCGCGGCGGCGGCGGAACGCGAGGGGGGGCGGAACGCGAGGGGGGGCGGATCGCGAGGGGGGGCGGATCGCGAGGGGGGCCGCCACGTGGCGGCCCCCCTCGGTGCTCCCTCTAGGCGTCGCGCCCCCCGGGCGACCCCTTCGGTGCGGAGAGCTGGCTAGTCCACGATGTCGTCGGTGACCGACTCGATGCACTCCGGCGGGGTGACGAGCCCGTTGCACCGGTACGGCTGCCCGTTCGGGTCGTCGTGGACGATGGTGCCCTGCGGGTAGGGCTTGGCGCACACGACGCCGTTGCCGTTGCGGTCCTCCGTCGGGGACACGAGGAACGGCACCGGCTGGTAGCCGTCGGGGCAGCGGCCGAACTGGTTCTCGTCGGCCGAGCTCGGCGCCGCCGGGCCCACGAGCGCGAGCGCGATCAGCGCCGCGGGCAGCACGAGGCAAGCCTTCTTCATGGCACTTCCTCCTTCGCAGCCGGCCCCCGCGCTCTCGGTGCGGGCGGAGGCCGTAGGGGTACGGGTTGTTCCGACCGCCGGATACCACCGAATGGGGGGTGTCAAACGGGAACGTTGGGGCGCCAAGCTCGCAGCTCGCCGGACGGGCAGGACGTCCCGAGAACCGAAGAGGGGGCCGCCGGCGGCGACCCCCTCTCATCGCTCCTCGGGGCCGCCCCCCGGCGACCCTCGGTGCGGCGGACTGCCCTACGGCAGGATGTCGTCCGTCGCGGCCTCGATGCACTCCGGCGGCGGGACGATCCCGTTGCACCGGTACGGCTGGCCGTTCGGGTCGTCGTGCGTGATGACGCCCTGGGGGTAGGGCTTGACGCACACGACGCCGTTGCCGTTGCGGTCCTCCGTCGGGGCCGCCAGGAACGGCATCGGCGTGTAGCTGTCGGGGCAGCGGCCGAAGACGTTCTCGTCGGCCGAGCTCGGCGCCGCCGGGCCCACGATCGCGAGCGCGATCAGCGCAGCGGGCAGCACAAGGTAAGCCTTCCTCATGACACTTCCTCCTTCGCAGCTGGCCCCCGCGCTCTCTCGGCGGTGTGGAGGCCCTAGGGGTACGGGTTAGTTCCGACCGCCGGCATACCACCAAATGGGGGGGTCCCAAACCCCTGACTGTCGCCTCGTCGTCGAAGCGACGCGGCGAAGGCTGGAGACCGCCGGGCTCGCCAGCAGCCGGGCTCGCCAGCGGAGCGGCTCGCTAGCCGCCGACCAGCTCGCGCCAGGAGTTGGCGACGATGCCGACCGTTCCGCTCGACGCGATCGCGTTGAACGCGTTCGCGTCGTAGACCACGTTGGTCTTGCTCGAGCCGGCCTCGACGCCGCCGCCGTAGTCGACGACGACCGAGCCGACGATCTGCGCGTTGCCGCCGAGGCTCACGACGTTCCACGCCGTGGACTGCGTGCGGTTCGCCGCGTAGACGATCCCGTAGAAGTTGGTCGTGCCGCTGAGCGCGAACGTCCCGTTCGCGATGATCAGGATGCCCGGGCTCGTCTTGCTGTTGAAGTTGGTGTTGCTCGTGTAGCTGCACCCGCCGGTCTCGATGTAGACGAGCGGTCCGCTCGGGAGCGTCTGGGGGCAGTTCGCGTAGTACGCCGGCACGCCGCCGTCCGCGGTGGTGGACTGCGCCCGGAGCTTCATGGCGTTCAGCTCGGTGTCGCTCATCGCCGTCAGCTGGGGGTAGTTCGTCTTGTACGAGTTCGGCCAGACCTGGCCCTTGTCGTTCGCCCAGTCGAGGCAGGAGCTGCCGCGTCCGGGGGCGGACCCCGAGTTGCAGCGGACGGCGATGCCGGGACCGGTGCCGTTGTCGACGATGACCTTGCGGCCGTTGTTGGTCGTCCTCACCTTGCCCGCGGTGATGGTGTAGCGCGGGAAGGTGTTCGAGAGGCCCGGGAAGCTCTTCACGAGCGCGACGACCGTGCGCTGCTGCGACTTGACCGTCGCCGTGGCGCGCATCCAGACCATGCCGTCGTTGTTCTGGTCGTAGGACGGGAGCGCCCTGGTGCTCGTGTCGTCGTAGTAGCCGCCGGTGCCGTTGTCGTGCACCTCGGTCGCGAACGTCGCGCCGTTGCGGTCGCCCGCGGTCAGTCCGTTGAGGAGGCTCTGCGGATCCGGGCAGGTGGTCGACGGGGACGCCGTGTTGCAGCCGGCGTACGCGGCGGTCGTCACGTTCGGCCAGTGACCGATCAGGAAGTTGGCCTGCGAGTTCAGCGCGCCCTCGGCGAGGTTGAGCGACGACTCCCTGACGCGCTCGCTGCCGGACTGCCGGGTCTGCTCGTCGACGACCCGCAGCGTGGCGAGCGCCAGCGTCATCATCAGCACGATGATGATCATGGCGGTGACGAGCGCGATGCCGTCCTGGGCGTGGAGTCGCTTGCGGATCACGGGAAGGTGAGGGTCTGGGTCTGCTCCGCCTTGAGCCCGCCGCCGTCGTAGACCGTCAGGCGTATCGAGCGGGCCCCCGCGGCCGGAGCGGTGTAGGTGAACTGCGCGGTGTTGCCGATCTTGGTCGTGTCGTCGCACAGCGCGTTGGCAGTCATGTCGCACCAGCGGTACTCGAGCGGCAGGTTCTCGGGGTCGGCCGACGCCGTCCCGTTCAGCGCCATCTGCTTCGTGCCGCCGGCCCCGGCCGTACCAGTGAACGTCGCCGTGGGCGCGCCGTTCTGGTTGCGCAGGTAGACGCCGCTCGTGAGGCGCGTCTCCTTGGGCTGGGCGCCCGGGGTCGTGTCGACGTAGAGGTCGAACCGGATCGAGGTGATCGAGGTGAGCGGCGTGGCGGCGGGGCTGAACGCGAAGACCGGTCGGGCGGCGTTGCCGGCGCGGTTCACCACGTTCTCCGCGGCGACCCGGCGGTCGCCCCACGTCGTGTCCGGGCAGCTCGCCGTCGGGAGCAGGGCCGGCACGGCGGCGGTGGTCCACTTCTGCGTCTGCTTCCAGAGCTGGCCGCGGTCGAGCGCCAGCGACGTGTCGAGGCAGTAGCGCACGCGCATCACGTTGCGGCGGTTCTGCGAGCCGGTCGCCAGCGGCGTGTGGTCGATCGTCTGGAACACCACGTCGTAGTCCTGCGCGCGCTCGATCAGCTGCGTCTCGCCCGCGATGTTGCGGAGCTCGAAGACGATCGCGTCCTGCGTGTTGCGGGCGCGGTCCTGGGCGTCGTTCTGCACGCCGTTGTCGCGCGCGACCCGGTCGAAGGTCTCGAACGGGGACAGCATCGCGGCGAGCACGAACGCGAGCATCATCGTCGTGACGATGACCTCCATCGTCGCGAACCCGCTCTCGCTCCGGAGCCGCCGCCTCACCTGATCACCGTCGAGGTCATGGTCGACTCCGCGAGACGCGTGTCGACGGCGGTCACGCGATATGCGTGGGAGGTGGCCGCGTCCTCGTCGGTGAAGCTGCTGCTGGCGACCGTGCCGCACTGGGTCGCGACGTTCCCGAACGGTGTCCGGTCGTACCGGTCGGCGTAGGTCCACGTCGTGCTGTCCGCCGCCCTGCGGTAGATGCGGTAGGTGTCGATGCAGTCGCCCGAGTTCGGGTCGCCCGACCCGGCGGGGTTGGTCCAGCTCAGCGTGACCGTGTCGCCCGACTTGGTCGCGGTGAGGGCCGTCGGCGGGTTCGGCCGCGTGTTAGCCGACATCACGTCGCGCGACATGCCCGAGAAGTTGGCCGCGTAGCGCAGCGTGCCGTCCGGCGCCTTGTCGTACGGGAACAGCGCGTAGGTCATCTGCGTGGTCGACGTCGGGTAGCCCGGGTCCGCGCACCAGCGCGTGGTGCCGGGGGCAACGCAGGCCGCGACGCCGGCCTGGTTGCGCGGATAGCGCCAGGCCTCGAACTGCACGATGTCGCGGTCCACGCGGACGGTGTTGCTCGCGGGGTAGGTCTCGACCTCCGGCACGTTGTTGAAGAGGGGGTTGCGGCCGGCCAGCGCCGGAACGAAGGCGGTGGCGTCCGGGCGGAACCGGTTGAGCGTCACGTCGATCGTGCGCATCGACCCGGTCGAGGTGGTGCCGGCCGAGTCGAACGGCTGCGCCGCGACCTGGTAGACGCCGTCCGGCTCGTGCTGGTCGAGCCCCCACGTGAAGGTGAAGGTCGTGCCCGGGCCCGTGTCGGTCTCCTCGAGCGTGCCGTCGACGAACCACTTGAGCTTGTCGACGTTGCTCGCGGTGGTCGCCTGGAAGCTGACCTGGATGGGGGTCTGGCTGTACGGCGAGGGCGAGACCGACGGCGTGCAGGTGGCCCAGCAGGTGGGGGCGATCTGGCCGAACGGGCGCGTCGCGGGCGCGGTGATGATCAGGTCGCTCACGCTGCCGGTGCCGCTGCCGCCGCTGCCCCCTCCGCCGCTGCCGCCGCTGCCGCCGCCGCTGCCGGCGACCGACGCGCGGGTCGCGCCGACGATCGCGGTCTGCCTGACGACCTTCCCGGACGGCGGGGTGATCTGGACGACGATCCGCTTGTAGTCCTTGGCCGAGCCGTCCGTCGTGCCGGTCGGGCTGTCGGCGCAGTAGCCGTCGGCGACGGGGTGGGTGCCGGAGCCGTCGCTCGGGTCGTCCACGACGCACGCGCTCGCGTCGACGGTGAACGTGGCGCCGCGCCGCACGACCTGCCAGCCGGTGACGGTCGGCTTGTCGTCCGCGAAGCCGCGGCTCTGGAGCTCCGACTGGATCGACGTGGGCGTGACCGCAGTGAACGGCATGCCCTGCGCGGCGTCGGAGATCTCGCGGACCAGGTTGGTCGCGGCCTCGCGCTGCTTGGTCTGGCTCGTCTGCGCCGTCGCGACCTGGATCAGCGCGAACGTCCCGAGCACGCCGACGGCGATGATCGCGATGGCGACCAGCAGCTCGATGAGGCTGAAGCCATCCTCGCGGTGTCGAACGGCCGTCACGGGCATCGCAACGCCCGTATCGGCGGATCCACGGGGAGCTTGATCCCGCGATCGGAGGTTCGGCGGCCGTTCCGCTTGGTAGAGCGCCTCCGCGGCGCGACGCTGGACAAACGTCGTATCTCGGGTTACAAAGGTTGCGGCTCAAAAAACGACCGGATGTGATGGTCCGGTCCCGGGTAGGGGAACCTGTAAATGAGAAAGACTTGGCTGCTCGCCGCGGCCTGCATCGCGGCGCTCACGATTCCCGGCGCGCCCGCCAACGCGAGCGCCGTGCCGGGCCAGTACGTGGTGGTCCTGAAGAGCGGCGCCGACGCGAACGCCGTCGTCGCGGACCACAAGCGGCAGGCGAACGCCGCCGTGATCCACGTCTACGGGCGCGCCCTCAAGGGCTACGCCGCGAAGCTGTCGACGGCCGGCCTCGAGCGCGTGCGCGCGGACTCCCGCGTGGACTACGTCGTCCAGGACCGCGCGGAGAGCATGATCACCGCGCTGGCCAAGCCGCCGCCCCCGCCGCCCGCCCAGACGCTCCCCACCGGGGTGGACCGGATCGACGCCGACCTCTCCAGCGCCCTCGCGGGCAACCGCTCGGGCACGGTGGACGCCGACGTGGCCGTCTACGACACGGGGGTCCAGACGAACCACCCGGACCTGACCGTCGCGGGCGGGGTGAACTGCCTCGGAGCCAAGAGCTCCTCGAACGACGGCACGATCGGCGACCAGAACGGACACGGCACGCACGTGGCCGGCATCGTCGCGGCGAAGGACGACTCCATCGGCGTCGTCGGCGTCGCGCCGGGCGCTCGGGTGTGGTCCGTCCGCGTGGGCGACAGCGCCGCGATCAGCACGACCTCGGGCCAGCTCTGCGGGATCGACTGGCTCACCGCCAACGGCCCGTCGCGCGGGATCAGGGTCGTGAACGCGAGCACGCTGCTGTTCGGCAAGGCCGACGACGGCAACTGCGGGTACAGCGTGAACGACCCCCTCCACCAGGCGATCTGCCGCTCGACGGCCGCCGGGCTCCTGTGGGTCTTCGCCGGCGGGAACACCGTCATGGACCTCGACCGGCTGTCGGGCCCCGGCTACGACGAGGTGCTCACCGTCACCGCCATGGCGGACACGAACGGGCAGCCGAACGTCGGCTCGACCGCGACCATCACCTGCACCTCGACCGGCGCCAGGAAGGCCAACGCCACGGAGACCGACGACAAGTACGCCTCGTTCAGCGCGTACGCGCTGAGCCTCCTGGACCAGGCCCACACCGTCGCGGCACCGGGGATCTGCATCAACTCCACCTACAAGGGCTCGGCCTACGGCGTGATGAGCGGCACCAGCATGGCCGCCCCGCACGCCACCGGCGCGGCCGTCCTGTGCTTCGCGCGCGGGCTCTGCACCGGCCCGCCCGCGGCGACGATCCAGAAGCTGCGCCTGGACACGGACGCGTACAACACCGCGCAGCCGGGCTGGGGCTACAGGGGCGACCCGCTCCGCCCCGTGACCGGGCGCTACTACGGCTTCCTGATCAGCGCCGGGCTGTACTGATCGGCAGAGCGGGGCCGCGCCCGCCGGCGCGGCCCCGCTCGACCCCCCCGCTTCACCCCCGTTTGGCCGGCCCCCCCGTATGGGGATAAGGGTGTCGGTTACGTAATCGGTGCGGCGCGGGGGCGGGAAGCCCCCGCACAAGGGGGAATCTCATGGGGAAGCTGGTCGCAGTCTCCTGCTGCGTGTCGGCAGTGCTGTTCGCGTGCCCCACGGCGAGCGCGCGCGTGGTCCCGGATCAGTACGTGGTGGTGCTGAAGGACGGCGCCGACTCGGGCGTCGTGGCGGCGCTGCACGAGCGGCTTGCCGGGGCCGACGTGATCCACACCTACGGCCACGCCCTCGACGGGTACGCCGCTCGGATCTCGGTCTCCGGGCTCCAGCGGGTGCTGGCCGATCCGCGGGTCGACTACGTCGTCCCCGACCGGGAGGGGTCGCCCTTCACCGCCCAGACGCTGCCGACCGGCGTCGACCGGGCCGAGGCCGACCTGTCGAGCGTCGCGGCCGGCGACGGCTCGGGCGACGTGAACGCCGACGTGGCGGTCTACGACACCGGCATCCAGGTGAACCACCCGGACCTGAACGTCGCGGGCGGCGTGAACTGCCTCGGCGAGGTCAACTCGACGAACGACGGGACGATCGGCGACCAGTACGGCCACGGCACGCACGTGGCCGGCATCGTCGCCGCGAAGGACGACGCGAACGGCGTCGTCGGGGTGGCCCCGGGGGCGCGGCTGTGGTCGGTCCGCGTCGGCAACAGCGCGGCGATCAGCACGACCTCCGGTCAGCTCTGCGGCATCGACTGGATCACGGCGAACGCGCCCTCGCTCGGCATCAAGGTCGTCAACGCGAGCACGGTGCTGTTCGGGACCGCCGACGACGGCAACTGCGGCTACACCGCGAACGACCCGCTCCACCAGGCGATCTGCAACTCCACGGCGGCCGGGGTCCTGTGGGTGTTCGCGGCAGGCAACCAGGTCGTCGACCTCGACCGGATCTCCGGCTCGGGCTACGACGAGGTGCTGGCGGTGACCGCGACCGCCGACTCGAACGGCCAGGCGAACCCGGGCTCGACGCAGACGTTCAGCTGCACGACGATCGGCAGCAGGAAGGCCGGTGCGGCGGAGACGGACGACAAGTACGCCTCGTGGAGCGCGTACGCGCTGAGCGCGGCCGACCAGGCGCACACGGTCTCCGCGCCGGGCGTCTGCATCTACTCGACCTACAAGGGGTCGACGTACGGGAAGATGAGCGGGACGAGCATGTCCGCGCCGCACGCCACCGGCGTGGCGGCGCTGTGCTTCGCGTCCGGGCAGTGCACCGGGACGCCCGCGGAGGCGATCCAGAAGCTCCACGCCGACGCGGAGGCCTGGAGCCTGGCCGACTCGGGCTTCGGGTTCACGGGCGACCCGCTGCGGCCGGTCACGGGCCGCTACTACGGCTACGAGCTGAGGGCCGGGCAGTACTGAGGGCCGCGCCCCGGTGCGCCGGGGCGGGCCCGGACGAGGCCGCGAGGGCCGCCGGCGGCTCCGATGTGGAGCCGCCGGCGCTCGTCCCTCGGGGAGCCGCTCAGATCAGCGGCACGTTGTCGACGACGGTGACCGTGGTCGCGTCGAGGCAGATGAACCCGTCGCCGTTCAGGTCGGCCGCGGGCATCACGGCGAAGCCCGTGAACTCGAAGAGCGGGGGGCACGACGTGGTGCCGGTCGGCGCGGTCAGCACGGCACCGTCGGGCGTGTCGTCCGCGACGGCGCCGGTCAGGCGGTTCACGCAGACCACGCCGTTCGCGTTCGCGTCGAGGGTCGACGCCCAGTTCTCGTCCGCGCCGGTGTAGCCGGTCGGGCACTCGATCGCCTGGTGCTTGGTCTTGACCTTCTTGGGGTGCGGCTTGGCCGCGGCCGGGGCCGCGCCCGCGAGGGCCAGCGCGAGCGTGGCCACCGCCAGTGTCGTAGTGCGTCGCTTCATGCCTAGCTCCTGGGTTCCTGGGTCCGCGCCGTCCGTGGCGCGACAAGGCCCAGGATGCAGGCTGGACGGGATCGCCGCAATCGGCGATCCGTCCAGATGGACGCAAGTGCGGCTCTCGAGCGGGGCTCAGTCCGGCGAGGTCTGCCCCGTCCAGGCCTGCCCGTCCCAGTAGCGGAGCCGCTTCTGGCCCTGCGGGTCGGGATACCAGCCCGCGGGCGGGCCGGCCGCCTGGGGCGGCGCGGGCGCGGGCGGAGGCGTCGGCTCCGGGGCGGGCGTCGCCGCGGGAGCCGCGGCCGGCTCCGGCGCGGGCGCCGCCGCGGGGGGCTCAGGCGTGGGCGACGCTGCGGGCGGCTCCGGCGCGGGCGGCGCCGCGGGCGCGGCCGGAGGAGCGGCCGGCGGCTGCGGCGCGGGTGCCGCCGCGCCGGCGGACCCCTGAGCTCCCGGCGCGGCCCCTGCGCCCGGCGCGGGCGGCGCGGCGGGCGACCCCGGCGCGGCCCCCGGACCGGCGGGCGCGGCGGCTCCGCCGCCGACGCCGGCCAGCAGCTGCGGGCGCTCCGCGAGGATCGCGCCGACCAGGATCGCGAGCGACGAGAGCACCGAGAAGATCCCGCCGATCTTCATGTCCGCCTCGAACTGGCCGCTCGTCAGCTCGACCAGGAAGAAGAAGGTCAGGGAGAGCGCGATCGCGCCGAGCCACTTGAGCACGGCCGGCTGAGCCGCCGGCACGTTCGCCGTCGCGCCGGTGATCGCGCCGACGGAGATCGCGAGCGCGGCCAGCCCGATGAGCGTGAGCACGACGTCGAGCAGCGTGAACGACTCCCAGCCGGAGACGCTCTCGTCCCCGGCGCCGTACCACTTGAGGAACAGGAAGACGACCAGCAGGCCGCCGCCCGCTGCCGAGGCGATGAGTCCGGGGTTGGGTCTTGTCTGGTTCAAGTTCGACTCCGGTGGTTCGGGGGGTCCTGACGCGACTGCACTCTAGCCCCCGCCGGAGCGCCGGGCATACTCGCCTTCGTGGACGACATGCGGGAGGTCGAGGCGCTCGCCGAGTTCGAGGGGCGCGGGCCGGGGACCGACGCCGAGCGGCGCGCCGCGGTGCACCTCGAGCGCCGGCTGCGGGAGCTCGGGCGGGAGGCCGAGGTCGAGCCGATCGAGGTCAGGCCCAACTGGCCGCTCGCCCACGCGATCCACGGGCTGGCGGCGATCGTGGGCAGCGTCGTCGCGGTCTCGACGCCGGTCGCGGGGGTCGCCGTCCTGGCGGTCGTCGCGGTCTCGGCGCTCGGGGACCTGACCGGCGCCTTCCACCTGGCCCGCCGGCTCACCGGCTGGCGCGCGTCCCAGAACGTGGTGTCGGAGGAGGACTCGGGCAGGCCGGGGACGCTGGTGCTCGTCGCGCACTACGACGCGGGCCGGACCGGGGCCGTGTTCGGCCCGAGGGCGCTCAGGCGCCGCGCCCGCGTCGGGCGGCTGCTCCGGCGCCCAGTGGGGCCGTTCCAGCCGTTCTTCCTGGCGATCGCGGTCGTGCTGGCGTGCGCGATCCTGCGGCTCGTCGGGGTCGATCCGAGCGCCGTCGCCGTCGTCCAGTTCGCCGCGACCGTCGCCCTGATCGTGAGCGTGCCGCTCCTCGCCGACGTGGCCCTGTCGGGGGTCGTGCCGGGCGCGAACGACAACGCCTCCGGCGTGGCCACCGTCCTGCGGCTCGCGGAGCGCTACGGCGGCTCGCTCGACCACTTCGACGTCTGGGTCGTGCTCACCGGCGCCCAGGAGGCGTTCGCCCAGGGCGCGCGCGCCTTCGCGAGGAGCCGCCGGCGCCGGCTCGACTCGGAGACGACCGTCTTCCTGTGCGTCGACGAGGTCGGGGCCGGCACGGTCCGCTGGATCGGCCGCGAGGGGCCGCTCGTCGCGCGCCCCCACCACCACGAGCTTCTGGCGATCTGCGAGCGGATCGCCGACGAGGACGCCGCCGACGAGGACCGCTACGGCGCCCGGTCGATCCTCTCCCGCTCGATCGGCGACGCCCACCAGGTCCGCGCGGCCGGCTTCGCCGCGGCGAGCGTCACGTGCCGGAACGAGCTCGACTACGCCCCCCGCCACCACCAGCCGGACGACGTGCCCGAGAACGTCGACCCGGACGCGCTCGACCGCGCGTTCGGGTTCTGCTCCGAGCTGGTCGAGCTGGTCGACGAGGAGGTCGGCCCGCGGCTGTAGCGGTCGAGCGCCGCCTCAGGTGGCCAGCGCGTCGCGGATCGCGTCGAGCGACTGCGGGTTCTCGGCGCTCGAGAGGTCGCCCGGGTCCTCCCCCACCGCGACCGCCCGGACGGCCCGCCGCAGGATCTTCGCCGACCGGGTCTTCGGCAGCGCGTCCACGACCACGACGCGCGAGGGCTTGAACGGCCGGCCCAGCTCGCGGGCCACCAGCTCGGCCAGCTCGGCCGCGAGGTCGGTCCCGCCGTCCGCGCCGGGCGCGACGACGAAGCACCACACGGCCTCCCCCTTGGTCTCGTCCGGCACGCCCACGACCGCCGACTCGGCGACCGCCTCGTGCGAGACGAGCACCGACTCGACCTCCGCCGGTCCGAGCCGCTTGCCGGCGACGTTGATCGTGTCGTCGGAGCGGCCGAGCAGGAACCACTGGCCGTCCTCGTCGACGCGCGCCCAGTCGCCGTGGCGCCACACGCCCTCGTAGGTGGACCAGTAGGTCTCGATGTAGCGGTCCGGGTCGTTCCAGATCCCGCGCGTCATCCCCGGCCACGCCTGCTTGCACACCAGCTCGCCGACCTCGCCGCGGACGGAGCTGCCGTCCGCGCCGAGCACGTCCATGTCCATCCCCAGCGACGGCCCGCCCAGCGAGCAGACCTTGATCGGCTCGACGGGGAACGGGGACAGGAAGCAGGCGCCGACCTCGGTGCCGCCGGACAGGTTGATGATCGGGACCCGGCCGCCGCCGGCGACGCGCTGGAGCCAGCGGTACGGCTCCGGGTTCCACGGCTCGCCGGTCGAGCCGAGGATGCGCAGCGACGAGAGGTCGTGGCGCTCGGGCCACTCGTCGCCGTGCGGCTTGAGCGAGCGGATCAGCGTCGGCGACACGCCGAGCATGCTCACCCCGTGCCGCGCGACCGAGCCCCAGATCCGGTCCGGCTCGGGGTGGTCCGGCGCCCCCTCGTACATGACCATCGCGGCGCCGTTCGCGTGCGCGCCGACCATCGAGAGCGGGCCCATGATCCAGCCCATGTCGGTGAACCAGTAGAAGACCTCGCCGGCGTGGATGTCGGTCTGGTACGCGCACTCGGACGCGATCTTCACGAGGAAGCCGCCGTGCACGTGGACCGATCCCTTCGGACGGCCGGTGGTCCCGGACGTGTAGGCGATCATGAAGACGTCCTCCGCGGAGGTGTCCGCGCACTCGACGCGGGCGCCCTCGTGCGGGCCGGCGAACTCCTCCCACGTGACGTCGCGGCCTGTCCTCATCGGCACGTCGACGCCCAGGTTCTCCAGCACCACGACGGTCTCGACGGTCGGCGACCCCGCCACGGCCTCGTCCGCCGCCTCCTTCATCAGGGCCTGCCTGCCGCGCCGCCAGGTGCCGTCGGCGGTGAGCAGCACCTTCACGCTCGCGTCCTGGAGGCGGGCGGCCACCGCCGAGGGCGCGAAGCCGGAGAAGATCGGCAGGTAGAGCGCGCCGAGCTTCGCGATCGCGTAGGCCGAGATCACCGCCTCGGGGACCATCGGCATGAAGACCGCGACGGCGTCCCCCCGCCCGATCCCCGCCTCGGCGAGGCCGGCCGCGACGCGGTCGACGGCGGCGCGCAGCTCGGCGAAGGTCAGCGAGCGCGAGTCGCCCGTCTCGGACTCGCCGATCAGCGCCACGCGGTCGCGCGCGTCCGCCCGCTCGGCCCAGCGGTCGACGCAGTTGTGGACGAGGTTGACCCGGCCGCCCTCGAACCAGGTGGCCCAGGGAACCCCGCGCGAGGTGTCGAGGACGCGGCTGTAGGGGGTGGAGAACTCGATCCCGAGGTCCTTCACCGCGGCGTCCCAGTACCACTCGACGTCCTCGACGGAGCGCCGGCGCAGCTCGTCGATCGTCTCGATCCCGTGCGCGCGCATCAGGCGCGTGACGTTCGCGCGCTCGACGTACTCGGGCGTCGGCTCCCAGGCCAGCTCGCTCATCGGCGGGCGATTGTACGGCGGCCGCCCGAAACGCCCGCCTGCGGACGCCGGCGCCGCGTCAGTGCGCCTGCCACGCCTCGGGGTCGTCGACGAGCGCCCTCACGGCGTCGGGCAGCTCGCCGGCCGCGACGTCCGCGAGCGTGACCCCCTCGAGGACGTCGCGGAGCCCGGCGCGGACGGCGACCCACACCTCGCGGAGCGGCTCGGCGCTGCCGCGGTACTCGAGGCTCTCGGGGCGGTGCCCGCTCACGTTCGCGAGCGGGCCGTCCACCGCTCGGATCACGTCCGCGAGCGGCGTCTCGGCGGGCGGGCGGGCGAGCAGGTAGCCGCCCTCCGCCCCGCGCCGGCTCTCGACGATCCCGGCGTGGCGCAGCTCCGACAGGATGTTCTCCAGGAACCGCAGGGGGATGTCCTGGGCGTCGGCGATGCGCTCGGCCTTCACAGGCCGGCCGCCCCCGGACGCGGCCAGCTCGGCGGCGGCCCGCAGGGCGTAGTCGGTCTTCGCGGAGACGCGCACGCGCGCATTCTGCCGGCCCGGCCCGCACGGCGACCGCCCCCGGCGGACCGCCCCGGCGGCGGGCCGGCTACGCGGCCGTCTCGACGGGGAGAGCCCGGGCGCCGTCGACGCCGCGCACGTGCACGATGTCGCCGACGCGGAGCTCGAGCTCGCGGTCCTCGGCCCGGCTCAGCTGCGCCACCACGGGCCGGCCGCTCGCGAGCGTCAGGTCGACCCTCACCTCGAACCCGAGGCGCGAGATCCGCTCCACGACCGCCTCGTCGCCGGCGTGGGCCGCGACGGGCAGGAGCTGCACGTCGTGCGGTCGCACGAGCCGGCCGTCGAGCTCGGTCACGAGCCCGACGAAGCTCATCACGAAGTCGTTCGCCGGCTGCTCGTAGAGCTCCTGCGGCGTGCCGGCCTGCTCCACGCGTCCGTCGTGGACGAGCACGATCTGCGAGGCGAGCTCCATCGCCTCCTCCTGGTCGTGGGTCACGAACAGAGTCGTCACGCCGACCTCGGACTGGAGCCGGAGCAGCCAGGCGCGCAGCTCCGCTCGGACGCGCGCGTCGAGGGCGCCGAACGGCTCGTCGAGCAGCAGCACGCGCGGCTCGATCGCGAGCGCCCGGGCGAGCGCCATCCGCTGCCGCTGGCCGCCGGAAAGCTGGGACGGGTAGCGCCTCGCGAGCCCCTGGAGCTGGACCAGCTCGAGCAGCTCGTCGACGCGGCGCGACACCTCGTCCCTCGGCCGCCTGCGGACCTGGAGCCCGAACGCGACGTTGTCGCGGACGGTCATGTGCTTGAACGCGGCGTAGTGCTGGAAGACGAAGCCGATGCCGCGGCGCTGCGCCGGGACGTCCGTCACGTCCTCGCCGTTGATCGTCACCCGTCCCGCGTCCGGCCGCTCGAGGCCCGCGATCGCCCGCAGCAGCGTGGACTTGCCGCCGCCGCTCGGACCGAGCAGCGCGGTCAGCGAGCCCTCCGGCACCGCGATCGAGACGTCCTCGAGCGCCTGGTGATCGCCGTACCGCTTCCAGATCCCGACGGTCTCAATCCCCATGGAACCGCTCCCTCCTCGCGAAGAAGCTCATGCCGACGAGCACGCCCGCCGCCAGCACCGCCAGCAGCACGGACGTCGCGTACGCGGCCGTGTAGTCGAAGGTCTCGTAGCGCTGCTGCACGAACAGCGTGAGCGTCTCGGTCTGCCCCTGGAGGTGGCCAGAGACGACGCTGACCGCGCCGAACTCGCCCAGCGCGCGGGCGGTCGTGAGGACGACCCCGTAGCCGACCGCCGGGCGGATCGCCGGCAGCGTCACCCGCCGGAAGGTCTGCCAGGCGCTCGCGCCGAGCGTGCGCGCCGCCTCCTCCTGCTCGTGACCGATCTCGCGCAGGACCGGCACGACCTCGCGCACCACGAACGGCAGCGAGACGAAGATCGTGGCGAGTGCGATCCCGGGCGTCGAGAAGATCACCTGCACGCCCGCGCTCGCGAGCGTGCCGCCGAGCCAGCCGTCCTGCCCGTAGACGAGCACGAGCGCGAGCCCGATCACGACGGGCGAGACGGCGAACGGGAGGTCGACGAGGCGGTCGAGCACGGTCCGCCCGGGGAAGCGGCCGCGGACGATCGCGAGCGCGCATCCGATCCCGAACGCGGTGTTCGCCGGCACGGCGATCGCGACCACCAGGAGCGTGAGCTGGAGCGCGTGCAGCGCCTCGGTCGTGGTCAGCGCGTCGAGGGCCGGCGCGACCCCGTGCTCGAACGCCCTGTAGAGGATCGTCCCGAGCGGGGCGGCGAGCAGCAGGGCGAGGTAGCCCAGGACGACCGCGCGGAGCGGACGGCGCGCGCTCATCGCGTCCACCTCGGGCGGGACAGCCGCGACAGGGCGGTCAGCACTAACAGCGACGCCGCGAGCAGGACCACCGACACGGCGGCCGCGCCGGTCACGTCGCCGGTCTCGATCCGGCCGAAGACGAACACCGACGCGACCTCGGTCTCGTACGGCAGGTTGCCCGAGATCAGCACCACCGAGCCGAACTCGCCGAGCGCGCGGCCGAGAGCGAGCCCCGCGCCCGAGACGATCGCCGGCAGGAGCGCGGGCAGCACCACGCGGCGGAGCACCGTGAGCTCCCCGGCCCCGAGCGAGCGGGCCGCCTCCTCCGCCTCCGGGTCGAGCTCCTCGATCACCGGCTGCACCGACCGGACGACGAACGGGAGCGTCACGAACAGGAGCGCCAGCACGACCGCGGCCCGGCTGAACGCCACGTCGACGCCCACCGGCCCCTTCGGCCCGTAGAGGGCGAGCAGCGTGAGGCCGGCGACGATCGTCGGCAGCGCGAACGGCAGGTCGATCAGCGCGTCGACGAGGCGGCGGCCGCGGAACCGGTCGCGCACCAGCACCCACGCGACGGCCGTCCCCGCCACGGCGTTGACTGCCGCCACGATCGCCGACGAGATCAGCGTGAGCTTCAGCGCGGCCACCGCCTGCGGAGCGGTGACCGCGTCGACGAACTCGCCGACGCCGTCGTCGAAGGCGCGCGCGGTGACCGCGGCGAGCGGGATCAGGACGACCAGCCCGAGGTAGGTCGTGACCAGCCCGAGGCCGAGGCCGGAGCGCCCGAAGGCGCCGGCCCGCCGCGCGGCGGGCCGGCCGCGGAGTGCGGCCTCAGCCGCCAGTGGACACCCCCATCTCCTTCTCGATCCCGGCCACGACGCCCGTGTCGGGGTCGAAGAACCTGTCGTTCACGACGGACCAGCCGCCGAAGCGGTCGATCCGGAACAGGGCCTTCGGCGTCGGGAACGCCTTCGGGTCCAGCTGCGAGGCGTGCACCGGCCGGTAGCCCTTCGAGGCGTAGATCCGCTGGCCCTCGGGCGAGGTCAGGAAGTCCACGAACGCCTTCGCGGCCGGCTTGTCCCGGCCGCTCGCGGTGACCGCGATCGGGTTCTGGATCAGGATCGTCTGGTCCGGGATCACGTAGTCGACGTCCAGGCCCTTCTGCTTGGCGGCGATCGCCTCGTTCTCGTACGCGAGCAGCACGTCGCCCTTGCCCGACTCGAACGTCTGGAGCGCCTCGCGCGCGCTCTTGTCCTGGACCACGACGTTGCCGAACAGGTCCGAGAGGTACTTCTCGGCCTCCTGCTCGGAGCGGCCCTGCGCGATCTGGGCGCCGTACGCCGCCATCACGTTCCAGCGGGCGCCGCCGGAGGTGAACGGGTTCGGCTCGAGCACCTCGACGCCCGGCTCGACCAGGTCGTCCCAGGTGCGGATGCCCTTCGGGTTGCCCTTGCGGACGGCGAAGACCACCACCGAGTTGGTGACGAAGCCCTTCTCGGGGCCCGCGCTCCAGTCCCGCGGGACCTTCCCCGGCTCGACGAGCTTGTCCACGTCGGGCTGGAGCGAGAACGCGACCACGTCGGCCGGCAGGCCGGCGGCGACCGAGCGCGACTGGTCGCCCGACGCGCCGTACGACTGGGTGAACTCGACGCCCTCGCCCTCCGGCGTCTTCCGGAAGGCGGGGATCAGCTCGGCGTACGCCTCCTTGGGGGTGGAGTACGCGACCAGCGAGAGCTTCGTGGAGCTGCCGCCCGAGTCGCCGCAGCCGGCGGCCACGAGGGCGGCGGCGAGCGCGGCGATCGCGACGGCGAGCGGCTTCGCCGCGCGAGCCGCGCTCGGCGAGGGCGGCCGCGCGGGGCGGGTGCGGCGTGGGTCGGTGCGGGGGCGGAGCAGCTTGTCTACCTTTCCGGTCGGATATACCGGCGGCGCAATATACACAAATCCGGTCCGATTTAAGAAGTATCGGCCGGGGCCTACCATCCGCGGCATGCGCCGGCTCGGCCTCGCGGCGGCCCTCCTACCGCTCCTGATCGCCGCTCCGGCGGCCGCCCAGGACGGTCAGTGCTTCGGCCAGCTCGACGCCGACTCGGTCGAGGCGCGGCCCGGCCCGGCGCTGCGGTTCGGCGTCACGCCCGGCGTCCAGACCGGCCAGCTCGGCTCCGGGCCCGCGCCTCCGCGCACCCCCGAGGACCCGGCCCGCCAGCTCGAGGCGCTCGCGGCGCTGCGGCCGGGCGGCGGCCCGTTCGTGCTCCGCCTGCACCGCTTCTTCTGGTCGGACGGCGAGGAGGGCGTCCGCCGCTTCCTCGAGCTCGCCGACCGCTACACGCGCGCCGGCTACCTGGTCGAGCTCCAGCTCCGCTACCACCCCGACGAGCGGCAGGAGGGCGACCTAGCGGCGTGGCGCGCCTACGTCCGCGACGTCGTCGCCCGCTTCGGCCGCAACCCCCGCGTGGTCGCGGTCCAGGTCACGAACGAGGTCAACCTCACGTTCTCGCCGGACTCCTCGGACGGCGCCTACGACGGCGCCCGCGACGCGCTGATCGAGGGGGTGAAGGCCGCGAAGGACGAGGTGCGCCGCCGCGGCTACCGCCAGCTCGAGATCGGGTTCAACTGGGCCTACCGG
The DNA here is from genome assembly GCA_036389295.1 of Thermoleophilaceae bacterium. GTDB lineage: Bacteria > Actinomycetota > Thermoleophilia > Solirubrobacterales > Thermoleophilaceae > AC-37. The sequence goes on from DASVQB010000021.1 coordinate 156,529, forward strand.
AGCACGCCGCAGGAGGAGAGCGCGTTCTGGGGGTACCTGCGCGACCACGGGGGGCCGTCGTTCGTGCGGTCGCTCGACTGGGTCGGCGTCGACGCGTACCCGGGCACGCTGTTCCCGCCCGCGAACACGCAGGGCGGCGAGCGCGACTCGATGGTCAACGCGTTCAGCGCGTTCCGCTGCTACGCCGCGACCGCCGGCATCCCCGAGAGCGTGCCGATCCACGTCGAGGAGAACGGCTGGCCGACCGACCCGCCCGCGCGCAGCTACGAGCGCCAGGCCGAGGTGGCCGACACGCTGGTCCGGGCGGTCCACGAGTTCCGCGGGACCTTCAACGTCACCGACTACCGCTGGTTCAACCTGCGCGACGGCGACTCGACCTCGGCCAACTTCCAGACCCAGTACGGGCTGATGACCGACGAGTACGTGCCGAAGCCGGCGTTCGGCGCCTACCGCTCGCTGGTTGGCGAGCTGAGCCGCGGCTACGCCGCGCCGCGGCTGTCGCTGTCCGTGCGCTGCCGGGCGGGCCGCTGGCGGGCGCGAGTCGGCGGCGCGGGCGCGGCGGAGGTGGTCCGGGCCGGGTTCCGGGTCGGCGCCCGGCGGGCGGGCCCGGACCTCCGGGCGCCGTTCGAGGGCTCGATCTCGGCGCGGCGCGTGCGCCCCGGACGGACGCGCTGGACGATGGTGGCGCGCGCCTCGCTGCTGGACGGCCGGGTGGTCGCCCTGAGCCGCGCGGTGGGGCGCTGCCGGGCGGGATAGGACCGGCCCCGCGGCCTCGTTTCCGGGGATGTTCGTCCGCTCGACCGCTCAAGGTCTCCCGCGAGGGTCCGAATAAGACCGTGACCCAGTGGAAAATCCGCCGGGGGGCGAGCCTCGCCGCGGCAGGCCTTTACCCCCGACGGGCGAAGATCCACCGGCCGGGCCGACGATTCGCCGGAGGCCGACCGGGGGACGACGGAGAGAGATGACCTTCGAGGACAACCGCCTCACCGGACGCATCGAGAGCGAGCCGATCGACGTGCTCGTCGAGTGGCTGGAGGCCAGCATCGGCCTGCGGCTCACCGCGTTCGCGACGCGCGCGAAGCAGACCGACGTCCGCGCGATCGCCCACGGCGACAGCGCGCCGAGCGTCGAGCTCGAGCGGCGGCTCCGGAACCTCTACGCGGTCACGCGCTTCCTGACGCTGCGCGATCGCGCCGGCACGGCGCACGACTGGCTGATGTCGCCGAACCCGGACCTCCAGGGCCGCGCCCCCGCGGACCTGCTGCGCGAGGGCGAGTCGCCCGAGCCGGTCTGGTTCGCCGCCGCGCCGACGTTCTAGCGGCCGGCCGCCCCTAGTCCTGGAGCTTCGCGCTCCAGCGCAGCTTGCCGGTGCTGCAGGTCATCGAGCCGTTCGGGTCGGGCTGGGTGTTCGAGTCGAACGTCCCCGACTCCTTGAGCGTGCCGGACGCCTTGGTGCTCTTGACCGTGCCCGCGATCCGGAACCGGTGGCCGTCCTGCTCGATGTCCTCCTGGGTCTGCTTGATCACGAACTTGCCGTCGCTCGGGAGCGGCACCCTCATCGTGGTGGTGATCTTGATCGGCAGCCAGCTCGACCCGTCGGGGCACTTCACGACGAGCCCGGTGCGGGCGATGCGCACGAGCCGCGTCTTGCCGTCGACCTTCAGCGAGATCCGCTTCGCCCCCTCGATCTTGCCGCTGTAGGTGCCGGGGCTCGGGGCCGCGACGGCCACCACCGATCCCAGCGCCGCGAACGCGGCCGTCATGGCCGCCGTCCTGGTCCCGATCCGCCTACCCATGTCTGCGCTCCCTGAGGTCGTGAAGGGGCGGCACCCTACCTAAACGGGTGTGACCGCGTTCCGCTTCTCCGGCCACTCGCGGCGCTTCGTCGCGGCGAGCGCGAGCCGGCGCGCGATCTCCGCCCGCAGGTCCTCGGGCTGCACCACCGCGTCGACCACGAGCTCCGACGCGAGGTGCAGGATGTCGATCTCCTCCGCGTACTCGCGGCGCAGCCGCTCGACGAACTCCGCCCGCTCGGACTCGTCCTCGATCGCCTGGACCTGGTTGTAGTAGACGGCGTTGATCGCCGCCTGCGGGCCCATCACCGCGATCCGCGCGCCCGGGAGCGCGATGCAGGCGTCGGGCTCGAACGACGGTCCGGCCATCGCGTAGAGGCCCGCGCCGTAGGCCTTCCTCACGATGACCGACAGCTTCGGGACGGTCGCCTCCGAGACGGCGGAGATCATCTTCGCGCCGGCGCGGATGATGCCCTGGCGCTCGACCTGGGTGCCGATCATGAAGCCGGGCACGTCGGCGAGGAAGACGAGCGGCACGTTGAACGCGTTGCAGGTCCAGATGAACCGCGCCGCCTTGTCGGAGGAGTCGACGAACAGCACTCCCCCGCGCTGCTTCGGCTGGTTCGCCACGATCCCGACCACCCGCCCCTCGACCCGCGCGTAGCCGACCACGAGCTCCTTCGCCCACCGCCTCTGGACCTCGAGGAACGAGTCGGCGTCGACCAGCGCGTCGAGGAGGTCGTGGACGTCGAACGGCTTGTTCTCGTCCTCGGGGACGATGTCGCGGACCGGCCGGTCCGAGGCGGGCGCGGCGGGCGGCGCCGGCGGCGGCTCCTCGCGCCAGCTCGTCGGGAAGTACGAGAGGTAGCGCCGCGCGACCTCGATCCCCTCCTCGTCGTTCTTCACGAGGAAGTGGCCGCAGCCGGAGACGCCGGTGTGCATGCGCGCGCCGCCCATCTCCTCGAGCGAGACCTTCTCCCCGATGACCATCTCCGCCATCCGCGGCGAGCCGAGGTACATCGACGCGTTGCCGTCGCGCATGATCACCACGTCGCAGAACGCCGGGATGTACGCGCCGCCCGCCGCGCTCGGCCCGAACAGCACGCACACCTGCGGCACGACGCCGGACAGCTTCACCTCCGTGTGGAAGATCCGGCCCGCCCCGCGGCGGCCGGGGAACATCTGCACCTGGTCGGTGATCCGCGCGCCCGCCGAGTCCACCAGGTAGACCATCGGCACCTCGTGCGCCAGCGCGCGCTCCTGGACCCGGATGATCTTCTCGACGGTCTTCCGCCCCCAGGACCCCGCCTTCACCGTCGGGTCGTTGGCCATCACCGCGACCGGGCGGCCGCCGACCGTCGCCATCCCGGTCACGACGCCGTCGGCGCCGAAGCCCTCCTCCTCCCAGTTGGCGAGCAGCGCCTCCTCGGCGAACGAGTCGGGGTCCACGAGCCGGGCGACGCGCTCGCGCACCGGCAGCTTGCCCTGCTGCGCCGACTTCTCGCGGTGCCGGGGCGGGCCGCCGGAGCGGGCGCGCTCGAGGGCGTCCTTCAGGTCGGACACGGGATCAGAGGGTAACCGCGCGGCGGCGCGCCCAGGCCGCTACAGCCCGGGGTCGACCGCCACCGGCTTCTCGCCCGAGTAGTCGTAGAAGCCGCGGCCCGACTTGGTGCCGAAGAACCCGGCGGCGACCATCTTGCGGAGCGTCGGCGGGGCGGCGAAGCGGCGCTCGCGGTACTCGTCGAACATGATGTCAGCGATCGCCTTGGTCGTGTCGAGGCCGACGAAGTCGAGCAGCGTGAACGGCCCCATCGGGTGGTTCGCGCCCGCCTTCATCGCGGCGTCGATCTGCTCGATCGAGCCGACGCCCTCCTCGTAGGCGCGGATCGCGTCGAGCATGTACGGGACGAGCAGGCGGTTGACCACGAAGCCGGTCTTGTCCTTGGCGTGGACCGTGACCTTGCCGAGCTTCTCGCCGAGCTCGAAGCCGGTCTTCAGCGACTCCTCGTCGGTGGTCACGGTCTGGACCACCTCGAGCAGCGGCATGATCTGCGGCGGGTTGAAGAAGTGCAGCCCGACGAACCGGTTCGGCCGCTTGGTGGCGGCGGCCTGCTCGATCACCGACAGCGACGAGGTGTTGGTCGCGAGGACAGCGCCCTCCTTGACGATCTCGTCGAGCTCCCTCCACATCTCGAGCTTGCGCTCGAGGCTCTCGGTGATCGCCTCGACGACCAGGTCGCAGTCGGCGAGGTCGCCGTAGTCGAGCGTGCCCTGGATCCGCTCCCGGACCGCCTTCGCCTCCGACTCCTCGATCTTCTCCTTCTGCACCGCGCGCGCGAGCTGCTTGTCGATCCGGCCGAGGCCCTTGTCGAGGCGCTCCTGGTCGACCTCGCGGACCACCACGTCGTAGCCCGCCTGGGCGGCGATCTGCGCGATGCCGTGGCCCATGAGTCCACAGCCCACCACGCCCACCTTCGAGATCTCCATTAGCCTCCGTCTCCTGTCCTGGTCAGCCCTTCGAGCGCGGGGAGCCTACATGTCGCTGGTTGGAGTCGAGGACCGCGGGCCCGTTCGCCACGTCGTCCTGCAGCGCGCCGAGAAGCGCAACGCGATGAACGAGGAGCTCCTGCGGGAGCTCGGGGAGGCCTTCCGCGAGGCGGCCGACGACGAATCCGTGCGGGTCGTGGTCATCCGCGGCGACGGGCCGATGTTCTCGTCCGGCATGGACCTGGGCGACCTGCGCTCGCTGTCCGAGCACCCCGAGCGGCTGCGCTCGTTCCGCGGGCCGATCCTGGCCGCGTGGAACCTGGTCGAGGAGATGACGAAGCCGACGATCGCCCAGATCCACGGGGCCTGCATCGGCGGCGCGGCCGAGCTGGCGCTCGCTTGCGACATGCGGACGATGGCCGAGGACGCGGTGCTGGCGATCCCGGAGGTGCGGGTCGGCCTGATCCCGGACGTGGGCGGCTCGTCGCGGCTGCCGGCGGTGGTCGGGCTGGGGGTCGCGAAGGAGCTGATCATGACCGGCCGCGCGATCGACGGCCGCGAGGCGCACCGGATCGGGTTCGCCAACCGGGTGGCGCCCGAGGACGAGCTCGACGCCGTCACCGGGGCGCTCTGCGACGAGCTGCTCGCGTGCGCGCCGCTCGCCGTGGGGCTGGCGAAGCGCGTGATGGACGCGGCGGCCAAGCCGGCGCTGGCGGCCACGCTCGAGCAGGAGGTCACCTGCCAGCAGCTGCTCGCCGGGTCCGAGGACTACTCCGAGGGCGCGCGGGCGTTCCAGGAGCGGCGCGACCCGGAGTTCGCCGGGCGCTGAGGCGGGCGGGCGCGGGGCGGCGAGCCGGCGCCGCCGCCGTCCCGGCGCCGCGGGGCGCTACGCCTCGTGCCCGGGCTCGATCCGCCTCGCGCGCTGGAACGGGAACGCGCGGCCGTCGCCGCCGGCCTCGCCGGCCACGGGCTCGAGCACGTGCCCGACGTGGTCGCCGAGCGGAACGCGCTCGACCACGTCCCCGACGAACCAGCTCGGGCAGCGCGCCAGGACCGGCAGCCCGCGCGGGCCGTCCGACCACTCGCAGCGGGCGAACTTGTCCGCGTCGTCGCCGGTCTCGCCGCCGAACAGCTCGACGAGGTCGCCGGCGTCCTCCGGCGCCACGTGCACGGCCAGGGCGCTCGCGCCCATCAGGACGCGGTGGGTCCGGTTCGTCACCGAGACGCAGGCCAGGAACCGGGCCGGGTCGATGCTGCACTGGGTGGCGAACCCCACCAGGCAGCCGGCGCGCTCGCCGCCCGCCGCGGTGGTCACGATCAGCATCGGGTAGTCGAGCCGCCCGACGACCGCATGGAAGGCGCTCACGCCGTCGTCCACGGGCGCGAGGCTAGCGGTGAATGCATCCGGGTCGAGCGGGGCAACGTATTGAGCGGCAGCACTCGAATGACGGAGGTCTCAATGAACGAACGAACGCCCGCACAGCTCTACGCCCTCGCCTTCGGCGCCACGCTGGTCGTGGCCGGGATCATCGGCTTCTTCTACTCGGCCGACTTCGGCTCGCCGGGCGACGTGGACGGGGTGCTCGGGATCCTCGACGTGAACGGCTGGCACAACGTCGTGCACATCGCCACGGGCGCCCTCGGGCTCCTGTCGCTCGGCTACGCGGCGTCGCGCACGTACGCCCTCGGGCTCGGCGCGGTGTACGTGGTCGTGGCGATCTGGGGCTTCATCGTCGGCGACGGCGGCCAGATCCTCGGCTTCCTGCCGGTGAACACGGAGGACAACGTGCTGCACCTGATCATCGGGCTCGCCGGGCTCGGCGCGTACGCGGCCACGCCCGCGACGGAGGATGCGTCCCGCTCCCGCAGCAGCGGCCCGGCCGCGGCCGCCGGCTAGGCGAGCGGAGCCAGCGCGCACCGCGGCGCCGCCGGGCACCTCGCGCCGGCGCGCGCCGCGGGCGGCGTGCGCTTGCGCCTCCCCGCCGGCGCGCCGCGGGCGGCGTGCGCTGCGCCTCCCCGCCGGCGCGCGCCCCGGGCGGCGCTGGGCGTACGCTACGGGGGCCGTGGCCTGGATCCATGCCGAGCCGGACGCCGACGTCGAGGCCGTGGCCGTCGTCCCGGCCCGCTGCGAGGACGTCTTCGCGTTCCTCGCCGACCTCGAGAACCACTGGCGGCTGACCGGCCGGTTCGTCGAGGTGATCGACCTCAGCGGCGCGCCCGGCCGCCCCGCCGACGGCGGGCGGGTGCGCATCAGAGGGCCGCTGGGCCTCCGGCGCACCGCGGCGACGCGCGTGGCCGCCGTGCGCGCGCCGCGCCTGATCATCGGCACCGCGGAGCTCCCGTCGGGCACCCGCGCGCGGGTGAGCTGGTCGCTGGCGGGCCACCTCGACTCGACGCGGGTGCGGCTCGCCGCCGGCCTGGAGCGGGCGGGCGTCCTCGACCGCGCGCTGCTGGCGCTCGGGGGGCGGTGGTGGCTGAGGCGTCAGTTCGCGAGCACGCTGGAGCGGCTCGCCGCGGCGATGGCGGCCTCCGGCGGCGGCGCCGAGGGCGGCGCGCAGCAGGCCGCGCTGACTGAAGCATTTACCGACCTATAGGTCATACAACCCTTCAGTCGTCGCCGGATCGGCCCAGTCCGCGGCGATTCCCGCGGCCAGGGCGATGCACGACTCGACCGAGGACCAGTCGACGCGGTCGGGCGTGTCGGTGGGCTGGTGGTAGTTCGTGAACCAGCTCCCCCGCGCCGAGAGGAGCGAGATCGAGGGCAGGCCGGCGTGGACGGCCAGGAGCGGGTCGGTCCAGCCGCCGAGCTGCATGCGGCGCGGGGGGTCGAGGCCGGCTCGGCGGGCGCCGCGGTCGGCCCGGTCGAGGTCGGACGGGCGGTAGCGCCAGGGGACGATCGAGCCCTCGGCGCGAACGACGATCGGCTCGCCGGCGCCGAGCGTGTCGAGGCCCAGGACGAGCGTGGTCGGCGGGTCGAGCCACCCGCCCTCCGACCGCAGCCAGGCCGCCATGCCGCCCATGCCGGACTCCTCGCAGCCGGTCAGCACCGCGACGACCTCGGTGCCGGGCAACGGGTCCGCGGCGAGGCGCTCGACGAGGGCGAGCACGCCCGCCACCCCGGTCGCGTTGTCGCTCGCGCCCGGGACGGACTCGTTGCGGGCAACGTCGAGGGCGAGCGCCAGGGCGGTCGCGAGCGAGGCGGCGGCGGCGAGCCGCAGGCGGCGGGAGCCGGCGGCGCAGCCCGCCGCGATGGCCGCGAGGGCGAGCTTCGGCGGGGTCGAGAGCGAGTCCATCACGTCGGGATCGGCGTGGCGGCCGGCGAGGCGCGCGAGGGTCGCCCGCGTCCCGACGCCGGCGATCCGCGGGTTGCGCCACGCGATGCCGGTGCGCGCCGTGTCGTGGTGCGCGACGAGGACGAGGGTCCGCTCGCGCCCGCCGCTCGCCGGCACCCGGCCGACGGCGTTCATGCCGTCGCCGGCCGGCAGCAGGCGGCCGAGCCACTGGGAGCGGCCGCCGAAGTCGAGCTCCAGCGAGACGAGCGCCGCCAGGGCGAGCGCCGCGCCCGCCCCTCCCCCGCGGGCGGCCGCGGCGAGGCCGGCGGCGAGGTGCGCTCCCTGCCGCCCGGTCCAGGACCGCTGGTAGCGGAACGGCTGAAGCTCGACGTCGCGCGCGCCGGCCTCGCGGAGCCGGGCGGCCCCGAAGCGGGCGGCCGCGAGCTCGCCGGAGGTGGCGGAGCCGCGCTCCATGGCGGCGAGCGCCTCGACGTCGCGGCGGACGCGATCCATGTCCGGACCGGCCCCGGCGCGGCCGGCCGCCGCGCCCGGCCCCGTCAGCTCGCGTGCCAGTCGACCGGCCCCGCGACGATCACGTGGCTCGACAGGGGCCGTCCCAGCACGCGCTGGGCCTCGCGGGCGCACTCGACCAGCGCATCGAGCTCGATCCCCGTCGGGTGGCCCATCTCGTGGAGCATCGATACGAGGTCCTCGGTGGCCACGTTCCCCGTGGCCCCGCGCGGCACCGGGCAGCCGCCCAGCTCGCCGAACGACGACTCGAACGAGCGGATCCCGGCCTCCAGGGCGGCCAGCGCGTTCGCGAGCCCCTGGCCGCGCGTGTTGTGGAAGTGCGCGGTCAGCTCGACACCCGGGAGCCGCTCGCGCGCCAGCTCGAAGAACTCGCGGACCTGGCCGGGGTTCGCCATGCCGGTCGTGTCCCCGAACCCGACCTCCGCGCAGCCCGCCTCGGCGAGCCGCTCGGCGATCCCCAGCACCCGGTCGGGCGGCACCTCGCCCTCGTACGGGCAGCCGAACGAGACCGAGATCACGCCCTCGCAGCGGAGCCCGTGCTCGCGCGCGCGCCCGAACGTGCGCTCGAGGCCCGCCAGCGACTCCTCGATCGAGCGGTTCACGTTCTTGCGGTTGTGGGTCTCGGACGCCGACAGGAAGCCGTTGACCTCGTGGAAGCGGTCGCGCAGCTCGAGCGCGTTCTCGAGCCCGCGCTCGTTCGGGATCAGCACCGAGACCGACACGCCGTCCGGGACGTCGGCCCGCGACAGCACCTCGCGCGCGTCGCCGAGCTGCGGGATCACGTCCGGGCGCACGAAGCTCGTGACCTCGAGCCGCCGCAGCCCGGTCCGCGCCAGCATCTCGACGAGCCTGACCTTGTCGTCCGTGGGGATGACCTCGGGCTCGTTCTGGAACCCGTCGCGCGGGCCGACCTCGCGGATCGAGACCGGGTCGCGCGGCTCGCGCGGCGGCACCGCTAGACGCGCCCCATCCCGCCGCTCACGCCGAGCGACTCCCCGGTCACGTACGACGCGTCGTCCGAGGCGAGGAACGCGACCGCCGCCGCGACCTCGTCCGGCTGCCCCAGCCGCCCGAGCACCGTCTTGCCGACCATGTTGCGGACGAGCCGCTCGCCCTGCTCGCCGAGGAACTCGGGCGCGGCCATCAGGAGCGGGGTCTCGATCGGGCCCGGCGCGATCGCGTTGCAGGTGACGCCGTAGCGCGCGGACTCGGCGGCGATCGCCTTGGTGAACCCGATCACCCCGCCCTTCGCGCCCGAGTAGACGGCGGAGCCCGGCGAGCCGAGCCGGCCGGCCTCGGAGGCGATGTTCACGATCCGCCCGCGGCGTCGCTGCTGCATGCCGGGCAGGACGGCGTGCGTCACCGCCATCACGCCCCGCAGGTTCACGCCGACGACCCGGTCCCACATCTCCCCGTCGCTGTTCACGAAGAAGCCGAACTCGTCGTAGCCGGCGTTGTTGACCAGCACGTCGACCGGCCCGAGCTCCTCCTCGACCGCCGCCACCGCCGACCGCACGGACCCGTCGTCCGCCACGTTCAGCTCGTACGGGCGGCCCTCGACCTCCCCCGCGACCTCGCGCGCGCCGTCGACGTTCACGTCCGTGACCGCCACCCTGGCGCCCTCCGCCGCCAGGCGGCGGCAGGTGGCCGCGCCGATCCCGCCGGCGCCGCCCGTCACGAGTGCCACGCGTCCCGCGAACCTCATCGCCGGGGGAGCCTATCCGCCGTCCGGTAGGCTCGCCCGCCCGTGGAGGCCCCCTCCCCCGTCCCGATCGTCGGCGGCACCGGCGCGCTCGGCTTCGGGCTCGGCCTGCGCCTCGCGCGCGCCGGCACGCCCGTCGTCATCGGCTCGCGCAGCGTCGACCGCGCGGCGGAGGCGGCCGGCAGACTGCGCGAGCAGGTGCCCGGCGCCGAGGTCGAGGGGCTCGAGAACTCCGAGGCGGCGCAGCGCGGCGAGATCGTCGTGCTGGCGGTTCCGTTTCGCAACCAGTCGGAGAACCTGACGAACCTGAGGGAGGCCCTGCGGCCCGGCCAGGTCCTGGTGGACGCGACGGTGCCGCTCGCCGCCGCCGTTGCGGGCAAGGCGACCCGGCTGCTCGGCGTCCCCCAGGGATCGGCCGCGCAGCAGGCCCAGGAGATGGCGCCGGACGGGGTGGTGGTGGTCAGCGCGCTGCACACGGTCAGCGCCGCGACGCTGAACGACCTCGACGTCGAGCTCGACGAGGACGTGCTGGTGGCGGGCGACGACCGCGACTCCAAGCGCCGGGTCGCCGAGCTGATCGCGCGCGTCCCGGGACTGCGGCCGGTGAACGCCGGGCGCCTCGAGGCCGCGCGGCTGATCGAGGGCCTCACGCCGCTCATCATCTCGGTGAACGCCCGCTACAAGACCCACGCTGGCGTGAAGCTCACCGGCCTGCCCGACGAGCTTTGGTAGTCGTACTCGCGGGCGGGACCGGCGGCGCGAAGCTGGCTCGCGGGATGCTCGACGCGGTCGGGCCGGAGCGCCTGACGGTGATCGCGAACACGGCCGACGACGCCGAGGTCCACGGCGTCCACGTCTCGCCGGACCCGGACCTCGTGACCTACTGGCTGGCGGACCGGATCGACGAGCGCGGCTACGGGATCGCCGGCGACACCTGGCGGATCATGGAGGCGCTCGAGGCGGCGGGCCGGCCGGCCTGGTTCCGGCTCGGCGACCGCGACCTCGCCATGTGCCTCGTCCGCACCGAGCTGCTCCGCGCCGGCGAGCCGCTCACGGCCGCGCACGCCGAGGTCGTCCGGGCCATGGGCGTCCGGGCGCGGGTGCTGCCGATGAGCGACGACCCGGTCCGCACCCACGTCACGAGCGGCGGCCGGTCGCGGCCGTTCCAGGAGTTCATGATCGTGGACCGGGCGGCGGGGCCGATCGAGGCGGTCGAGCTGCGCGGGGTCGAGGAGGCGCGCCCCTCGGCCGAGGCGCTCGCCGCGATCGAGGCCGCCGACGCGATCGTCCTCGGGCCGTCGAACCCGGTGATCTCGATCGGGCCGATCCTCGCCGTGCCCGGGATGCGCGAGGCGCTGCTGGCGGCGCCGGCTCCCGTCGTGGCGGTGAGCCCGTTCGTCGGCGGGCGGGCCGTGAAGGGGCCGACCGAGCCGTTCATGGAGCACGCCGGGCTCCCGCTCGGCGCCGCCGGCGTGCTGGCCGCCTACGAGGGGGCGATCGACGGGCTCGTATGCGACGAGGACCTCGAGGGGGCGCCCGTGCCGCTGCTCGTCACCGACACGCTGATGGGCGACGCCGGGGCGCGCGGCCGGGTGGCCCGGGAGACGCTCGACTTCGCCGCGGGGCTGACCCGCGGCGGTCGACCGTGAGCCGCGGCGCCCCGAGGGCGACCCCGCGGCGGTCGGTCGTGAGCCGCGGCGCCCCGAGGGCGACCCCGCGGCGCGCCGGCGGTAGAGTCAGCGGCGGCTGAGGAGACCCGCCTTGCGCACCCTCGCGATAGTTCCGGTCAAGACCTTCGGGGACGCCAAGCAGAGGCTCGCCGCGGCGCTCGCGCGGGGGTCGCGGAGATCCCTGGCGCAGGCGATGTTCTGCGACGTGCTGGCCGCGCTCGGCAGGGCCGGGCGGGTGGACCGGATCGCGGTCGTGACCCACGACACCGCTGCCGAGTCGCTCGCGCACGGCCGGGCGATCGTCCTGCGCGACGAGTCGCCGGCCGGCCAGTCCGCGGCCGCCGCGATTGGGATCCGCCACGCGCTCGCGTCCGAGTTCGACCGCGTCCTGCTCGTCCCGGGCGACACGCCCCTGCTCGATCCCGAGGAGGTCGACCGCCTGCTCGATCGGACCGAGCGAGACGGGATCGCGGTGGGCATCGTGGCCGACCGCCACGGCACGGGGACGAACGCGCTCGCGCTCGCGCCGCCCGACGCGATCGAGCCGGCGTTCGGGCCCGGCAGCCTCGAGCGCCACGTGCGCTCGGCCGAGGCGGCGGGCGCCGCCCACCGGCTCGAGCTCGCAGAGTCGCTCGCGCACGACGTCGACACGCCCGCTGACCTCCGGGCGATGCTGGCCCGGATCGAGTCGGTTCGGGGGCGCGGGCAGCGCACGCGGGGCGCCCTGCACCAGCTCGACCGCTCGGGGGCGCTCGCCGCGCTGTCGTCCGGGGGCTCCCGCTCCGGCCACCCGCTCGAGGTCTAGGCCCTGGCCGCCGGCACCGCGGTGGCGTTCGCGGCGCTCGCCGGCCTGCCCGAGGTGCGCCCCGGCGACGACCTGGGCGAGCTCGTGGCCGCCGCGGCCCCCGACGACCTGTCCGGCGACGACGTTCTCGCCGTGGCGCACAAGGTGGTGTCGAAGGCCGAGGGCCGGCTGCGCCGGGTCGACGAGGTGGAGCCGGGCGAGCGCGCCCGGGAGCTCGCGGCCAGCCAGGACAAGGACCCGCGGCTGGTGCAGGTCGTGCTCGACGAGAGCGCGCGGGTGCTGCGCGCGGAGCGCGGGGTGATCGTGTGCGAGACGCACCACGGCCTAGTGTGCGCGAACGCGGGCGTCGACGCCTCGAACGCGCCGGCCGGCGAGCTGGTGCTGCTGCCGGTCGACCCGGACGGGTCGGCGCGGCGGCTGCGCGCGCGGATCGCCGAGCTGCGGGGCGTGCGGCCGGCGGTGGTCGTGACCGACAGCTTCGGGCGCGCCTGGCGGACGGGCCAGATCGACGTGGCCGTGGGCGCGGCGGGCATCGTGCCGGTCGACGACTGGCGCGGGCGCCGCGACCGCGAGGGCCGCGAGCTCGCCGCCACCGCAATCGCCGTCGGCGACTCGATCGCCGCCGCCGCCGACCTCGCGCGGGCGAAGGACTCGAGCGAGCCGGTGGTGCTGGTGCGCGGGCTCGGGCACCTCGTGACGGCCGAGGACGGCCGCGGAGCGGCGGCGCTCCGCCGGGACCGCGCGCAGGACCTGTTCAGGTAGGGAGGGCGGCGGGCGGGCCCGCGTACCCCAAACGGGTATCGCGGGCTAAAGAAGGGCGCGGCGCTGCCGACCACAACTCCATGCGCCTCGCGCGACTCCACGCCGCCCTCGCCGCCGCCGCCGTGCTGGCGGCCCTGGCCGCCCCGGCCGCGGGCGCCCAGACCGGCGGCGCCACCGCGCCCTCGACGGCCGCCGCGGCCGCGGCCCCCGGCGACGCCTGGATCTCGGGCGACGACCTGCTCGGCGGCGGCGCGGAGCAGCCGCCCGCCCCGGCCGCGCCCGCCGGCCCCCGTCCGGTCGTGCACGGCAGCCTGGCCGCCGTCGGCACCGGCGGCATCGCCTTCGCGCCCTCGCGCGCCCCGCGGAGCGTCAAGCTCGCCGTCTGGGCCGCGAACAGGCTTCGCCACAAGCCCTACAAGTGGGGCGGCGGGCACGGCCGCTGGAGCGACTCGGGCTACGACTGCTCCGGCTCGGTCTCCTACGTCCTGCACGCGGCCGGCCTGCTCGGCACGCCGCTCGACTCGCGCGGCTTCATGCGCTGGGGCGCTCGCGGCCCGGGCAAGTGGATCTCGATCTACGCGAACCGCGGCCACGTGTTCATGGTCGTGGCGGGCCTGCGCTTCGACACCTCGGGCGCCGGCGACAGCGGCCCCCGCTGGCGGCCCTACGCCCGCTCGGCGGCGGGCTTCACGGTCCGCCACCCCGGCGGGCTGTAGCCGCCGCCGCGGGCGCGGCTACTGAGCCGGCTGCGCCATCGGGTCGGGCTCGCCGAGCTTGGTGATGTCGGGGATCTCGTAGGGCTTGCCCGGCACGCCGCCGAGCATGACCATGCGGACCGACTCGTCGCCCGTGTACAGCTTGCGCTTGGTGTCCGGCCCGACGCGCACCATCGTGCCGGGTTCGAGCCTGTGCCGCTCGCCCTCGATCTCGATGTCCGCGCTCCCCGAGAGGACGAAGTAGACCTCCTCCTGGCCGTCGTCGTTGTGGTCGTGCTCCGGATGCGCGTCGATGTTCGGCGGCATGTCGAGCACCTGCATCCCGAACGACGTCACCCCGAGCTCCGCGCGGGCGCGCTTGAACGCGCCGCCGTAGATGCCCTCCATGTCGTCGATGCGCTTGAGCGTGTAGTCGGCCATCGGCTCCCCTCCAGGATCGTCAGCCGGGCCAGCATACGGCCGCCCACCGGGCCCGCTGTGTGACCTGCCGCTCAGTACGTGGCGAGCACGCGGTAGAGCGTGTCGCGCTGCGCCGCGGGCCGGCCGGCCGCGTGGGCGGCGCCGACGAGGTCGTCGGGGGTGAGCATCGTGCCGTGGTAGGAGCCGGCCATGCGGCTGATCGACTCCTCCATGAGGGTCCCGCCGAGGTCGTTCACGCCCCAGCGAAGCGCCTCGGTGGCGGCTTCGAGCCCCATCTTCACCCAGCTCGCCTGGAGGTTCCGCACCGTGCGGCCGAGCGCGAGCCGGAAGACGGCCGTGTGCTTGAGGTTCTCCTCACGCGAGATCTCCTCGATCCCGTGCGTGCGGCCGAGCAGCGTGTGGAACGGGATGAACGAGAGCGGCACGAACTCGTTGAAGGCATCCGTCCGCTCCTGCAGCGCGCGCACCACGCGCATGTGCTCGGCCAGCTCCCATGGTTCCTCCACGTGGCCGAACATCACGGTGACGCTCGTGGCGAAGCCCGCCTGCGCCGAGGCCTCCATGATCTCGACCCAGCGCGCCACTGGCAGCTTGTTCGGGGAGATCCGCTCGCGAACCCCGTCGTGCAGGACCTCCGCGGCCGTGCCCGGCGTCGATCCGAGGCCCGCCTCCTGGAGGCGCGCGAAGACCTCGCGCGGCGGGAGGCGGCTGACGTCGCACATGTGCGC
>DASVQB010000022.1:0-103358 GCA_036389295.1 Thermoleophilaceae bacterium
AAGGTCCACCCGGTGCGTTCGCATTCGAACGCCGCCCAGGGCGGCATCAACGCCGCGCTGAACCCGGAGGACAGCTGGGAGTCGCACGCATTCGACACCGTCAAGGGATCGGACTACCTCGGCGACCAGGACGCGATCGAGATCATGTGCCAGGAGGCGCCGAACGAGATCCTCACGCTCGAGCACCTCGGCGTCACGTTCCACCGCAACGAGCACGGGCGGCTCGGCACCCGGGCATTCGGCGGGGCGTCCGCCGCCCGCACGTACTACGTCGCGGACATCACGGGTCAGGCGATCCTCCACGTGCTCTACGAGCAGCTCATGAAGCACTCCGAGGTCTACCGCTACGAGGAGTGGTTCACGACCAACCTCGCGCTCGACGACGACGGCCACGTGGCCGGCTGCATCGCGCGCAACATCCGCGACGGGTCGATGGAGATGTTCGCGGCGAAGACCGTGATCCTCGCCAGCGGCGGCAACGGGCAGATCTACAACCCCACCACCAACGCGCTGATCTGCACGGGCGACGGGATCGCGATGGCGTACCGGATCGGCGCCCCGCTGATGGACATGGAGATGGTGCAGTACCACCCGACCACGCTCGCCGGCAACGGCCTCCTGATCACCGAGGGCGCCCGCGGCGAGGGCGCCCATCTCTACAACGCCCAGGGCGAGCGGTTCATGGAGAAGTACGCGCCCAACAAGATGGAGCTCGCCTCGCGCGACGTGGTCTCGCGCGCCGAGCAGACCGAGATCAACGAGGGCCGCGGGTTCGAGGACGGGACCGTCGCCCTCGACGTGACGAAGGTCCCGCGCAAGCGGATCCACGAGGCGCTGCGCGAGATCGTGAACGTCGGCCGCGACTTCGCCGGCGTGGACATCACCCGCGAGCCGATCCACATCAAGCCGGGCAACCACTACACGATGGGCGGGGTCAAGACCGACGCCACGGGCCGCACCGACATCCCGGGGCTGTACGCGGCGGGCGAGGTGGCGTGCGTGTCGGTCCACGGCGGCAACCGCCTCGGCGCCAACTCGCTGCTCGACACGCTGATCTTCGGCAAGCGCGCCGGCCGCGACGCCGCGCGCCACGCCTACAACCACGCCAGGCCCGAGATCCCCCACTCGGTCCTCGCCGACGAGGAGCGCGGGCTCCAGGAGATCGTGCGCCGCGACGGCGGCGGCCGGCGCGTCTCGCAGGTCCGCGAGGAGCTCGGCCGCGCGATGGACGAGTACGTGGCGGTGTTCCGCGACGAGGAGGGCCTGCGCACCGCCGAGGAGATCGTCCAGCGCCTGCGCGAGGAGTCGAGGAGCGTCTGCATCGACGACAAGGGGACGGTCTTCAACCAGGACCTGATCGGGGCGATCGAGCTCGGGTTCATGCTCGACAACGCCGAGTGCGTGGTGGCGGGGGCGCTCGAGCGGCGCGAGAGCCGCGGGGCCCAGTACCGGACCGACTACCCCGAGCGGAACGACGACGACTGGCTCAAGCACATCGTCCTGAGCCAGGACGGCGACCGCCCGGCTGTCTCGTACTCTGAGGTGACGATCACGCAGTGGGAGCCGCAGGAGCGGACCTACTGAGGTCCACCAGCTCATGGCCGACTACACGCTGAGGATCCGCCGCTACGACCCGGAGTCCGGGCAGCCCGCCTACTGGCAGGACTTCTCCGTGGACCTGGACCCCGAGCGGTCGGTGCTCGACGGGATCCTGCGCGCCAAGTACGACGAGGACGGGTCGCTCGCGATCCGCTGCTCGTGCCAGGCGGCGATCTGCGGGTCCTGCGGCGTGCGGATCAACGGCAGGTCGCGGCTCGCCTGCAACACGCTGCTGCGGGTGGCCGAGGAGGGCGCGCCGGACGGCGCGATCGTGGTCGAGCCGATGGGCAACATGCCCGTCCTCAAGGACCTGATCGTCGACATGGACGCGGTGCACTGGAAGAAGGTGCAGCGCGTCACCCCGTGGCTGCTCCCCGAGGGCGACCCGCCGGAGCGCGAGTACGTCGTCGACCCGGAGTCGATGATCGACATCACGCAGTCGATGGCCTGCATCCACTGCGGCGCCTGCGTCTCGGCGTGCCTGTCGATGGAGGTGGACCCCGAGTTCGTCGGCCCCGCGGCGCTCGCCAAGGCCTACCGGTTCGTGGGCGACCCGCGCGACGCCCACGCCGAGGACCGGCTGCTCGACCTGGCCGAGGACCCGCACGGCATCTACGACTGCACGCACTGCTTCGCGTGCATCGAGGTCTGCCCGAAGGACGTCGCCCCGATGAACCAGATCATGCGGCTGCGGCGGCGCGCCACCGGCGACTACGGGATCAAGGACCGCAACAACGGCTACGGCCACGAGAAGGCGTTCGTCGACCTGATCGGCAAGTACGGCACGCTGCCGGAGGCGCAGCTGATCCCCAAGTCGTACGGCGACGGCAGCCTGCTGAAGTCGCAGGTCAAGCCCGCGGCCCTGCGCGAGCTGACCGCCAAGCTGCCGACGGTGATCCGCGGCCTCGCCTCCGGGAAGGTCTCGCCGAAGGTCGCCCT
Source organism: Thermoleophilaceae bacterium (assembly GCA_036389295.1). Taxonomy (GTDB): domain Bacteria; phylum Actinomycetota; class Thermoleophilia; order Solirubrobacterales; family Thermoleophilaceae; genus AC-37. The sequence continues at coordinate 2,539 of DASVQB010000022.1, forward strand.
GATCCACCACAAGCTGCCGGACCAGGACCAGATCCGCCGGATCTACGAGGAGGTCGAGTCGCGCGACGAGCGCGTCGAGCTGAACCTCTACATCGTGGGCGAGGACGGCGACGAGGAGGAGGGCGCGATGACCGAGACAGGAGGGGAGGCGTGAAGCTCGCCTACTGGCCCGGCTGCGTGTCGCGCGGCTTCACCCCGGAGCTGCACGGAGCGATGGCCGCCGTGGCCCCGCGGCTCGACCTCGAGCTCGTCCAGCTCGACCGCGCGAACTGCTGCGGCGCCGGCGTGATCGCCGAGCACAACCAGGAGCTGGTCGACACGCTCAACGCCCGCACGTTCGCGCTCGCCCAGCAGGTCGACGGCGCCGCCGGGATGATGAACATCTGCTCGACCTGCCAGGGCGCGCAGTCGGAGTGCCAGGAGCGGCTCGACGCCGACTCGGCCTACCGCGCGCACATCAACGGCAACCTCGACGCCGAGGAGCTCGCCTACGAGCGCGGCGGCGGGTGGTGGAACAAGAACTTCCTCTGGCTGCTCGTCGAGGAGATCGGGCTCGACAAGCTGCGCGATCGGGTCGTGCGGCCGCTCTCCGGGCTCCGGGTCGGGCCGTTCTACGGCTGCTACGTCGTCCGCCCGACCAAGCGGCTCGGCTTCGACGAGCACCCCGAGCGCGACAAGTACCTCGACTGGGTGATCGACGCGGTGGGGGCCGAGCCGGTCCCGTACGCCGGGAGCCACAAGTGCTGCGGCTTCCCGGTCGTGACGATGAACCGGGTCACGTCGCTGCGCCAGGCGGGCCGCCACATGGCGGACGCGCTCGACGCCGGCGCGGACTGCGTGGTCACGCCGTGCCCGCTCTGCCACCTGAACCTCGACCTCCAGCAGCCCGAGGCGCAGCCGTTCGTCGAGCGCGACCTCGGCATCCCGGTCCTCCACCTGCCGCAGCTCGTCGGCTTGGCGCTCGGGCTCGAGCCGAAGGAGCTCGGCATGCACCGCCACGTGGTCAAGACCGACGCGGTCCAGGCGAAGGTCGCGGAGCTCGCGGCCGTCTGATCCCGTGCGGGCCGCCGCCGGCTGCCTGCTGCTCCTCCTGCTCCTGCCGCCGGCCGGCGCGGACGCCGCGAGCGTCGACGCCGGCTCGCTCCGCGCGGAGGTCGGCGCCGACCCGTGGCGGCTCGCGTTCGTCGACCGCTCCGGCCGGCCGGTGCTCGGCGAGGCCGCCGGGACGGGGACGGGCGCGGTCGGCGCGCTCGGCTTCCGGACCGGCGCCGGCAGCTGGTTCCACGCCACCCGCGTCGTGTCGGAGCGCCGCGACGGCGAGGCCTGGCTCGCCGACGTCGCGACGAGCGACCCGCTCGGCCGCCGGCTGTCGGTGTCGATCGCGCCGGACGGCGACGGCATCGTCCGCGTGCGCGCCGCGGTGGAGGGCGGCGGCGCGGACGTGGCGGGCGCCGGCATCGCGTTCGACGCGCCGGCCGGCGAGCGCTACCTCGGCTTCGGCGAGCGCTCGAACGCGGTCGACCAGCGCGGCAACGAGGTCGAGAGCTTCGTCTCCGACGGCCCGTACCAGCCGGAGGAGCGCGCGTTCATCGCGGCGTTCGTCCCGCCGCAGGGCTTCCACCCGCGCGACGACGCCACCTACTTCCCGATGCCGTGGCTCGTCTCGACTCGCGGGTACGGCTTCCTGGTCGACAACACCGAGACGAGCCGGTTCCGGCTCGGGACCGAGCGGGAGGACGCCTGGACCGTCGAGGTCGACGCCCCCGAGATCGTGTTCCGCGTCTTCGCCGGGCCGGACCCCGCGGCGGTGGTGCGGCGGCTCACCGGCCGGATCGGCCGCCAGCCGCCGGTCGAGCCGTACCAGCTCGGGCCCTGGTACCAGCCGCGCGGCGACGAGCCGGCGCAGCTCGACGCGCTGATCGCCGCCGACGTGCCGCTCTCGCTCGCGCAGACCTACACCCACTACCTGCCGTGCGGCGACCACGTCGCGCGCCGCGAGGCCGACCGCGCGCGCGTGCGGCGCTTCCACGACGCCGGGCTGGCCGTGACGACCTACTTCAACCCGATGGTCTGCACCGACTACGAGCCCGTGTACGGCGAGGGCGTCGCCCAGGGCGCGTTCACGCGGACCCGGACCGGCGACCCGTACACCTACAAGTACACGGGGTCGACGGTCTTCCTGGTCGCGCAGGTCGACTTCTCGGAGGAGCCCGGGCGGCGCTTCTACGCGGGGCTGCTGGGCGAGGCGCTCGCCGACGGCTACGACGGCTGGATGGAGGACTTCGGCGAGTACACCCCGCCCGACTCGCGGTCGGCGAACGGGATGGACGGCGCCCAGATGCACAACCTCTACCCCGTCCAGTACCACTGCGCGGCGGCGCGGGCGGTGCAGGGCCGCTCGCCGGCGCCGGCCCGCTTCGTCCGCTCGGGGTGGACCGGCGTGGCGCCGTGCGCCCAGGTCGTATGGGGCGGCGACCCGACGACCGGCTGGGGGTTCGACGGCCTGCGGTCGGTCGTCCACCAGGGGCTCGGCCTGGGCCTGTCCGGCATCGGCCGCTACGGCTCTGACGTGGGCGGCTTCTTCGCGCTGGGCGCGAACCAGCTCACGCCCGAGCTGCTCGTCCGCTGGATCGAGCTCGGCGCGGTGTCCGGCGTGATGCGGACCCAGGCGAACGGCTTCGCCGTGCCCGAGCGGGAGCGGCCCCAGATCTCCGACCCGGAGGTGCTGCCGCACTGGCGGCGCTGGGCGAAGCTCCGCACCCAGCTCCAGCCGTACCTGCTGGGCGCGGAGGCGGACTACCGCCGGACCGGCGCGCCGGTCATGCGCCACCTGGCGCTGGCGTACCCCGCCGACGGCCGGGCGGCGGCGACCGACGACGCGTTCCTGTTCGGCCCCGACCTCCTGGCCGCGCCGGTGCTCGAGCCGGGGGCTACGACCCGGTCGCTGTACCTGCCGGCCGGCCGCTGGGTCGACCTCTGGCGGAGCGTCGCGTACGACCCGCGCGGCGGCGGCCTGCGGCTGGGCCGGGCGCGCGTGCTCACGGGCGCGCGCGACGTGGAGCTGCCGGCGCCGCTCGCCGAGCTGCCCCTGCTGGCCCGCGCGGGGACGATCCTGCCGCTGCTCCCGCCGGACGTGGACACGCTGACGGGCTACGGCTCGGGGAGGCGCCAGGTCCGAGCCCGCGACCGCCGCGGGTCGATGCGCCTCCTGGCCCTCCCGCGCGGGACGTCGACCGCCAGGATGGGCGCCGGCGAGCGGCTCGCGTCGACCGAGTCCCGGGGCGGCTGGAGGCTGACGATCCGCGGCCGGCGCCTGCGCCGCTACGCGCTCCAGGCGAGCACGTCGACGCTCCGGCGGAGGCTCGTGCCGTGCGGCGTGAGCCTGGCCGGCCGAGCGCTCCCGCGCCGAGCCTGGAGCTACGACCGCAGGCTGCGCGTGCTGCGCGCCGACTTCGCGCTGCGGTCGGGCTCGCTGCGCGTCGCCGCCTGCCGGCGCTGAGGGACGGGTGCTGAGGGGCGGCGCCGAGGCGGCGCCCGGCCTACTTCGAGCAGTCGGCGTCCACCTCGATCGCCCTGACGTCCGCCAGCGCGACCTCCTGATCGTTCCCGCCCTTCGTCTTGACCCGCAGCCTGCCCGCGTGGACGCCCTGCGAGGTGCCGCACAGCGGGGTGCCGGCGGCCGCCGTGACCCGGATCTTCGGCGGGGTCGGGTCGGGCGCCTCGGTGCCGAACCACGTGAAGCCGATCCCGGCGACGAACAGGATCATCGCGACGGCGGACGCCTTCTGCGCGTTCTTCAGGTCCTCGACCGCGTCCGCCGCGAGCTGGCTCTTGAGCACCGGGAGGCCGCCGGCGGCGAGCAGTTCGTCGACGGAGCGCCGCTTCGGCTGGCCGTTGGCCGCGCTGAGCCCGTACCAGGCGGCGATCGCCGCGAAGGCGACCGCGAGGATGAAGACGACCGCGATCAGGATCTTCCAGGTGTCGTCGAAGTCGTCGATCGACTCCTTCCCCTTGATCAGCCCGAAGCCGGTCACGACGGCGATCAGCCCCGCGAGGCCGTTGCGCCACGCCTCGGCCGTCTTGCGGGTGCCCTCGAGCTCGCCCTCCCTGGCCTTCACGATCTCCTGCTCGAGGGTCTGCGCGACCGTGCTCGTGCGCCGCGGCGACGGGACCACGCGGGCGGGCGTCCCGCCGGGCCCGGTCACGGCCACACCACCCGGACCGCGAAGACCGCGTTGCAGCCCGTGCTGCCGTCGGGACGGCCCTCGTGCGGCTCGTCGCACTGGCAGCGGGCGTCCACGATCGTGTCGCCGCTCCGGGTCTCGACGCCGAGCGCCTCGGCGTTCGCCGTCACGTCGACGCCGTGGACGAGGAACAGCGGGTGGCTGAACTCCATCGGGTGGGCGCAGCGCGGGCAGGCGCCGTGGAGGCGGATCTCGGACGGGCGCGTGCCGTCGGGCAGGAGGGAGGCCTGGATCGTCTTCGCCGCCTCTGGCGAGTAGTCCATCGGCTCCGGGAGCCAGCCCTGGTCGCTCATGCGGCGCACTCTACGAACAGCCCCAGACGCGAAAAACCCGCCAGTTGCCTGGCGGGTTCTCGCGGTGCGGCGTACCCCTACGCGCCCTGGGAAGCTATGAAAGTCTTCGTCGGGGCCTCCCTCCCGACTGAATGAATGGTTCCCTGCATCGGCCGATCCCACGTCCCCCGCGGGGTGTGAAATGAGGGGGATCTTTGCGTTAGGCCTCACCGGGTCGCTGGGGGGACGTCGGGTGAGGGGATGGGTATACGGCGATCCCCCCTCCCTCCCCCATTTGCGCTAGGATCGGCGCTCTCATGGGCGCAGGGAGCGAGATCTAGCGTGGCCGCGCGCATCACGATCGTCTCCGCGCGCTTCGAGGACCTCGTCTCGATCGGCCTCGGGGCGCTGATCTCCGAGGACCCGAACCTCGAGCTCGTGGCGAGCGACGTGGACCTCGACCGGCTCGAGGCGGAGCTCGACGAGCACAAGCCGTCGGTCGTCCTCCTGAACTTCGGCTCGCTGCCGAACCCGGCGATGATCTACCAGCTCCACCAGGGCCACCCGGACACGCGGATCGTGGTCCTCTCGAACCGCCCGACGGCGGCCGAGTGCAACCAGCTCCTGTCGTTCGGGGCCACCGCCTGCATCTCGAAGGAGACGCAGGGCCGCGACATCATCAACGCGATCCACCTCGCCTCGCGGGGGATGCACGTGCTGCCGCGGTCCGCCAGCGCCACCACCGGCGGGAGCGACGAGCGCTTCGGCCTGCCGGCGCCCGACCTGCTGACGCCCCGCGAGGCCGACGTCCTCGAGCTGCTCCAGCGCGGCCTGACCAACGCGCAGATCGCGCACGAGCTGTCGATCGGCGTCGAGACCGTCCGCACGCACGCGCGCAACATCTACTCGAAGCTCGGCATCTCCACGCGCCGCGACCTGGCGCGGATCGGCCGCCCCGAGAGCGGGGCGCCGGCCGCTACGCCGCCTGCTGCGGGCGCTGCTGGAGCAGTCCCCGCGCGCTGAGCAGCTCGGCGAGCTGGACCGCGTTGGTGGCCGCCCCCTTGCGGAGGTTGTCCGCGACCACGAACAGGTTCAGCGCGCGCGGGTGCGACGGGTCCTCGCGGATCCGGCCGACGAGCACGTCGTCGCGGCCGGCCGCGTCGATCGCCTGCGGGTAGACCCCGCCCGCCGGGTCGTCGAGCACCGTCACGCCCGGCGCCTCCGCGAGCAGCGCCCGGCAGTCGTCCGCCGACAGCGGCTCGCGGGTCTGCACGTTCACGGACTCGGAGTGACCGGTGTAGACGGGCACCCGCGTGCAGGTGGCCGAGACCGCGATGCGCTCGTCGCCGAGGATCTTGCGCGTCTCGTTGACGAGCTTCAGCTCCTCGTCGGTGTAGTCGGACCCGTCCGGGAAGCTGCCGGCCTGCGGCAGGACGTTGAACGCGATCTGGTGCGGGTAGACGGCCGGGTCGGGGACCTCGTGCGCCTCGATCACCGCCTCGGCCTGGCCGTGCAGCTCCTCGACGGCCTTCTGGCCGGTGCCCGAGACCGACTGCATCGTGGTGATGACGAGCCGCTCGATGCCGGCCGCGTCGAGGATCGGCTTCAGGGCGACGACCATCTGCATGGTCGAGCAGTTCGGGTTCGCGACGATGCCGCGGTGCCGGTCGAGGTCGTCGGGGTTGACCTCCGCCACCACGAGCGGCACGTCGTCCTGCATGCGCCAGCGCGACGAGTTGTCGACGACCACGGCGCCCGCGGCGGCGAACCGCGGCGCCCACTCGCCGCTGCACGAGCCGCCGGCCGAGAACAGCGCCAGGTCGAAGCCGCCGATCGCGTCCTCGGCCAGCGCCCGGACCTCGAGCTCGCGGCCGCCGAAGTCGAGCTTCCTGCCGGCCGAGCGCTCGGTGGCGAACGCCACGACCTCCCCGGCCGGGAAGCCGCGCTCGCGCAGGATCTCGAGCATGATCGAGCCGACGGCGCCGGTCGCCCCCACCACCGCGACGCGCATCAGGACACCACCGGCCGGTGGTCGCCGCGCGGGTCCTCCCGGCGGACGGCGTCGTCGCCCAGCTCGAAGGCCGCGTGCAGCTCGCGCACGGCGACCGGCACGTCCGACTCGCGGACGACGCACGAGATCTTGATCGGCGAGGTGGAGATCATCTCGATGTTCACGCCCGAGTCGCCCAGCACGCTGAAGGTCTTGGCGGCCACGCCCGGGTGGCTCCTCATTCCGGCTCCGACCAGGGACACCTTCCCTATCTCGGCGTCGGTCGCGATCTCCCCGATGCCCAGCTCCTCGACCAGCGGGAGGAGCGCCTCGCGGGCGACGTCGAGCTCGTCGCGCGGGACGGTGACCGACATGTCCGCGCGGTGGCCCTCGGTGACCGGCTCGTTCTGGATGATCATGTCCACGTTCACGTTCGCCGCCGCGAGCGCCGTCGCGACCATGCCGGCGATCCCCGGCCGGTCCGGCAGGCTCGTGAGCGTGATGCGCGCCTCCGAGGTGGAGTGGGTCACGGCTGTGACGAACGGTCGTTCCATGGTCTCTTCCTCGCTGAGCACGAGGGTACCCGGCCCGTCGTCGAAGCTCGACCGGCAGTGGATCCGCACGCCGTGGTTGCGCGCGTACTCGACCGAGCGGAGCTGGAGCACGCCGGCGCCGGACGCCGACATCTCGAGCATCTCCTCGAACGACAGGTGGTCGAGCTTGCGCGCACCGGGCACCACCCGCGGGTCGGCGCTGAACACGCCCGCGACGTCCGTGTAGATCTCGCACACGTCGGCGCCGAGCGCGGCCGCGATCGCCACCGCCGTGGTGTCCGACCCGCCGCGGCCGAGCGTCGTCACGTCGCCGTGGATCTCGTACTGGCCGCCCTCGCCGCGGACCGAGGCCGAGGTGCCCTGGAAGCCGGCCACCAGCACGACCTTGCCCTCGTCGAGCAGGCGCTCGATGCGGTCGGTCTTCACGTCGATGATCCGCGCCTTGGTGTGCGAGGTGTCGGTCACGATCCCCGCCTGGGAGCCGGTCAGCGACTCCGCCTGGTAGCCGAGGTCGTTGATCACCATCGACGCGAGCGCGCACGAGATCCGCTCGCCGGTCGAGAGCAGCATGTCCATCTCGCGCGGGTGCGGGCGCGCCGAGACCTCGTGGGCCATCGCGATCAGCTCGTCGGTGGTCTTGCCGCGGGCCGACAGCACCGCGACGACCCGGTCGCCGCCCTCCTTGGCCGCCACGATCCGGGAGGCGGCGCGGCGGATCCGCTCGGCGTCGGCGACCGAGGTGCCCCCGAACTTCATGACGACGGTGCCGCCGAGGCTCGGCGCGTCCGCGGCGGGCGCCTCGGAGGTGTCGGGAGCGGGGCCTGCCATGGCGGCCCGAGGATAGCTTTCGGGGAGTGGGGCGAGACAGGCTGCGCCGGCTGTACCGAGCGCCGTGGTTCGCGTCGGTCGCGGCGCTCGCGGTCGCGGCGCTCGTGGCCGGCGTCGCGGTGTCGGTCGACGACGGCGGCGGCGGCGGGGACCGCGGCTCGCCGGCCGCTCGCACCGGCGCGACGGGGGCGGGCGGGCCGCGGCCGCGCTCGTTCCTCGCCCGGCTGATCCCGCCGCCCGGCGGGTCGCTGCCCGGCGCCCGGGTGCCCGGGCAGATCCACCGGCTCGTCGCGCGGCTGCCGCTCGAGCGCAAGGCGGCGCAGCTCATGCTGGTCGGCTTCACCGGCCGCGACCCGTCGATCGCGTTCTTCCGCACGCTCGCGCGCTTCGACTTCGGCGGGGTCGTCCTCGAGCGGCGCAACTACGCCGACCCGATCCAGCTCGAGGCGATGACCACCTCGGTGGCGAACGCGACCGCGCGGCGCGGCCACGAGCCGCCGCTCGTGCTCGCCCGCCAGTCGGGCGGCTCGCTGTCGGCGTTCCCCGACCTGCCCCCCGCCGGCGAGCCCGGCGAGCTGGCCGGCACGAGCGACGCCGCCGACCAGTACGCGCGGACCGCCGCCGCCCTGAAGGACGCCGGGCTCAGCGGCGTCATCGGGCCGCCGCTCGACGTGAGCACGCACGAGGCCGACGAGCTCGGGACGCTCGCGTTCTCCGACGACCCCGAGGAGGTGGCCGCCTACGCGCGCGCGGGCGTGGGCGCGTTCAGGCGCGCGCGGATGCTGGTCGCGCCCGAGCACTTCCCGGGCGGCGGCGCCGCGACCGAGGACACCGACGAGGGCCCCGCCCAGGTTGGCCTGACCCTGCCGGAGCTCGAGCGGCGCGACCTCGTGCCGTTCCGCGCGGCGATCGACGCGGGCGCGCAGGCGCTGCTGGTCGGGCACGCGAGCTACGCGCCGGACGACTTCGTGCTGCCCGCCTCGCTGTCGCGGAACCTGACGACGAACCTGCTGCGGGGCGGGCTCGGGTTCCGCGGCGTGGCGATCTCGGACGACCTGGCCGCGGCTGCCGTCATCACCACCCAGCCGTCGATCGCGGCGGCGGCGGTCGCCGCGATCGCCGCGGGCGTGGACATGGTGTGGATCTCCGGCCCCGCCTCGTCGCAGATGCGGGCCTACCGGGCGATCCTGGCCGCGGCGCGGAGGGGCGCGATCCCGCGGACGCGGCTCGACGCCGCGGTCACGCGGATCGTGACGGTCAAGCGGGAGCTCGGCCTGCGCCTTCGCCGGCGGGAGCCGCCGCCCCAGTGGCCGAACGCGGCTCAGCCTGGGACCGGCCCGGCCACGCCTCCGCCGCTAGCGCCAGTGCTGCCGTAGCGAGGGCGACCCACGGCCCGGCCCGCCGCTCGACGGGCACGTCGAGGCCGTCGAAGCCGAAGCCGAAGTCCGGCGGGACGGCGAGCCGCACGGCGACCGCGGCCAGGGCGGCCGCCGCGATGGCTGCGCGGGCGCGCGGCGCGCGGCCGGCCGACGCGAGCGCCAGCCCGGCGAGCGCCGCGGCGAGCGCGCCGCGCGCCCACCAGGTGGCGTCCCAGCCGTTCGGCACGTAGTCGTCGAGCGCGTACCAGGGCAGGAGCGCGACCGAGAGGCCGAGGCCCGCGAAGCCGGCGAGGGCGAGGGTGCGGCGGCTCACGGCCCGGCGGTCCCGCGGCGGCGGCTCGCGGCCCGAAGGTCCCGCGCCGGCGGCCCGGCGGTCCCGCGGCGGCGGCTCCCCGTCACAGCGCCCGGCGGCCCTGGAGCGCGCGGCCCAGCGTCACCTCGTCCGCGTACTCGAGGTCCGCCCCCACCGGCAGCCCGCTCGCCAGCCGGGTGACCGCGGCGTCCGGCGCCCGCTCGCGCAGGGCGTCGGCTATGTGGAGGGCGGTCGCCTCGCCGGTGGTGGTCGAGTTCGTGGCGATCACGACCTCGCGCGTGCCCTCGCGCTCCACGCGGTCGAGCAGCTCGGCGATCCTCAGGTCCTCGGGGTCGACGCCGTCGATCGGCGAGAGCGCCCCGCCGAGCACGTGGTAGCGGCCGCTGAACTCGTGCGTGCGCTCGATCGGGATCACGTCGCTCGGCTCCTCGACGACGCAGATCACCTCCGCGTCGCGCCGCCCGTCCTCGCAGATCCGGCAGCGCGGCCCGACCGCCAGGTTGAAGCAGACCTCGCACAGGCCGACGGTCTCCTTGACCTCGCGGATGGCGTCGGCCAGCGGGAGGGCCTCGTCGGGCGGGGTCCGGAGGATGTGGAACGCGAGCCGCTGGGCGGTCCGCTGCCCGATGCCGGGCAGGCGGGCGAGCTCGGTGATCAGCCGGTTGACCGGCGGCGAGAACACGCCGGCGAGCTTAGAGCGCGGCGCGGATCAGTCCGACGCGGCGGGCGGGCCGCCGGCCAGCGGGTGGCCCAGGCGGGGCTGCTCGCCGACCTCGATCGCGCCGCTGCGGATCAGCTCGGCCATCGCGTTCACGACGTCCGCGTCGAACTGGGTGCCGGCCGCCTCCTCGAGCTCCTCGAGCGCCTCGGCCGGAGTGAGCGGCTGGCGGTACAGCCGCGGGCAGGTCATGGCCTCGAGCGCGTCGGCCACGTGGAGGATCCGGCTCTCGAGCGGGATCGCCTCGTCGCGCATGCCGTCGGGGTAGCCGGCGCCGTCGAGCCGCTCGTGCAGGTGGCAGACCCACTCGGCCACGTCGGTCATCCCGGCGCCGGCGATGATCGCCCGGCCGAGCTCCGAGTGGCGGCGCATGACGGCGAACTCCTCGCGCGTGAGCGGCCCCGGCTTCAGGAGGATGGCGTCGCGGATGCCGATCTTGCCCACGTCGTGCAGGAGCCCGGCCATGCGGATGTCCTCGACGCGCTCGTCGTCGAGGCCCATCGCCGCCGCGAGGTTGGCGGCGTAGAAGGCGACCCGCTGCGAGTGCATGTGGGTGAAGCCGTCGCGGGCGTCGACCGCGCGGGCGAGCGCGTGGACGGTGTTGAAGAGGCCGGTGCGCCGGATGCGGGCCGCGTCCTCCTCCGCCGTGGGCTCCGCGTAGTCGGCCGAGTGGACCACGCGGCCCTCCGGCCCCTTGACCTTGGCGCGCTGCATCGCGCCGTCGGCGAAGCGCATGAGCTCGACCCGGTCGACGGTGTGGCGGGGGAACTCGGCGAGGCCGACGCTGATCGTGATCGTCCCGACCGCGGCGGCCAGCGCCCGGACCTGGATCCCGTGGCGGAGCCGGTCGACGGCCTCCTGGGCGCCGTCGACGTCGCAGCCCGTCAGGGCGAGCATGAACTCGTCGCCGCCGACGCGGCCGCAGAGGTCGCCCGGGCGCAGGTTGGTCGCCAGCGCCTCGGCGACGGCGACCAGAGCGGCGTCGCCGTGGGCGTGGCCGCGCGTGTCGTTGATCTCCCTGAACTCGTCGACGTCGATCGCCACGACCGTCACGGGGCAGCTCTCGCGGCGCGCGCGGCGCAGCTCGGTCTCGAGCGAGTCCTGGAAGGCGCGGTGGTTGAGGACGCCGGTGAGCGGGTCGCGGAGCGCGAGCGACTCGAGCCGCACGCGGGTCTCCTCGAGCTCGGCGGCCATGTCGGCCTGCGGCTCGCGGCCGCGCGCCCAGCCGACCACGAAGCCGATCGCGAGCGCGACCGTGCTCGCGAGGGCGGCCTTGGACCAGCCGAAGACGAACAGCGAGACGGCGATCGCGGCCGTGCACGAGCCGGCCCGTATCGCGACCAGCGCGCCGGGGGGGACCACACGCGCGCGCGCGAAGAACTCGGAGTACCGCTTCACCGGGGGATGCATCGGCACCCGCTGCGGGTCCCTTGAGCGCCGCAGGCGGGTCCGGGTCCCCCTTTCGGGCAATTTGCGGGGAGTCCGGGCGATCGGGGACCTCCACGATTCCTCCACGAATGCTGCATGCGGCCTTCACCCGGCGCGCCTAGCATGGCCGGAGTGGCTGGAGGGACCATGGCCGGAGTGGCTGGAGGGACCATCGTCGTCGTCGAGGACGAGGCCGACATCGCGGCCGCGGTCGCGGCCCGGCTGCGCTCCGAGGGCTTCCGCGCCGAGGTGGCCTGCGACGGGCCCTCCGGGGTCGAGCTCTGCCGCCGTGTGCGGCCCGACCTGGTCGTGCTCGACGTGATGCTGCCCGGCTTCGACGGGCTCGAGGCCTGCCGGCGGATCCAGGCCGAGCGCAGCGTGCCCGTCCTGATGCTGACCGCCCGCGACTCGGAGACCGACGTGCTGGTCGGCCTCGGCGTCGGGGCCGACGACTACCTGACCAAGCCGTTCAGCCCCCGCGAGCTCGTCGCGCGCGTGAAGGCGGTGCTGCGGCGGGTCGAGCGGGCGGCGGCGGGGAGCGGCTCCGACCGGCTCGCCTTCCCCGGCGGGGTCGAGATCGAGCCGGCGGCGCGGCGGGTGCTGTGCGACGGCGCCGTCGTCCACCTGACGCCGACCGAGTTCGACCTCCTCGCCCACATGGCGCGGCGGCCGGGAGTCGTGTTCACGCGCGAGCGGCTGCTCGCCGAGGTCTGGGGCTACCAGGACGGCGTCGGCGCGCGGACCGTCGACTCCCACGTGGCGGGGCTGCGACGCAAGCTCGGTCGGGGCTGCCTGCGGACGGCGCACGGCGTCGGCTACGCGTTCGACCCGGAGCGGTCGGCGTGAGGCCGCTCGACCGGCTCGGGCCGCTGAAGGTCCGGCTGGGCGTGGCCATCGTCGCCGGCGTGCTGTTCAGCGACGTCGCGGCGGTCGCGGCGGTGAAGCTCGGCCTGCCGCTCGTGCCGAGCGCGCTGCTGGCCGCCGTGCTCGCGCTCGGGCTCGTGCAGGTTCTGGCGCGCGGGCTGACGCGGCCGCTGCGCGAGATGGCGCGCGCGAGCCGGGCGATGGCGCGCGGCGACCGGCTCGTGCAGGTCCGCGGGTCCGACCGGACCGACGAGGTGGGCGAGCTGGTCCGCGCGTTCAACGCGATGACGGCCCAGCTCGCCGAGGTGGACCGCCAGCGGCGGGACCTGGTGGCGAACGTCTCGCACGAGCTGCGGACGCCGCTGGCGGCGCTCCAGGCCAGGCTCGAGAACGTGGCCGACGGCGTGGAGCCGGCGGACGCGGAGACCGTCCGGACGATGCTCGCCCAGGTCAAGCGCCTGGGGCGGCTCGTCGCGCAGCTGCTCGACCTGTCGCGGCTCGAGAGCCAGGACCACCCGTTCGACCGGACGCCGTTCGGGGTGGCGGGCGTGCTGGAGGCCGTGGCGCGCGAGGGTCGGCTTCACGCGCCGGCGGAGGTCGAGCTGGTGGTGGACGCGCCGGACGGCCTCGTCGCGAGCGGCGACGCCGAGCGGGTCCACCAGGTGGTGCTCAACCTGGTCGAGAACGCGGTCCGGCACTCGCCCCGGCCCGGTCGGGTGGCGATCGCCGCCGCGCCGGCCGGCGAACGGGTGCGGATCGAGGTCGCCGACCAGGGGCCGGGAATCCCGGAGGCCGACGCCGGGCGCGTGTTCGAGCGCTTCTACCGGGCGGACCGGGCGCGGTCCGGCGACCGCGGCGCCGGGCTCGGCCTGGCCATCGCGCGCTGGATCGTGGACCTGCACGGCGGGACCATCCGCGCGGAGCGCGCGGAGCCGCGCGGGTGTCGCATGATCGTGGAGCTGCCGGGAGCCGCGTGAGCTCGACCGGACCCGCACCCGAGCGCCCCGGTGGGGCGCCCGACGGCCCCTGGGCGCCGCCGTCGCCCGCGTCGCGGGTCGCCGGGCCGGGCCCCCCGGTCGGGCCGGGGTCCGCGCCAGGTGCGGTCGGGCCCGGCTTCGGGCCGGGCGCGGTCGGGCCGGGCTCCGGGCCGAACCCGCTCGCCCGGCGGGCGGCGCTCGCCGCGGTCGGCGCCGGCGCGCTCGGGGCGGCGCTGCTGCCGGGCGCCTCGATCGGGCTGAACGTCGTGCTGGTCGCGGCGGCCGTGGCGGTCGTCGCGGCGCTGTCGGGCCGGGCGCCGCGCGGCGGGTGGCGGCTCGCGTGGGCCGGGCTGGCCCTGGCGCTCGCGCTGGCGGCCCTCGTGCGCGACGCCGCGTGGGTGGTCCTCCCGTCGCTCGGCGGCTCGGTCCTGCTCGGCTCGCTCGCGATGGCGGGCGGCTCGACGTGGCCGGCGGTCGGCCGCGGGCTGGTCGGCGCCCTGGCGCGGCTGCACCTCGGGCCGGCGGTCGTGGCGCGGTCGGCCGCCGACGCGCTGCCGGGCGACGCCGGCGCGCGGGCGGGCGTGGTCCTGCGCGGCCTGGCGATCGCGGCGCCGCTCGTGATCGTGTTCGGATCGCTGTTCGCCTCGAGCGACCCGGCGTTCGCGCACCTGGCCGACGACGCGCTGCCCTCGATCGACGACCTCGGCCCGCTGCGCGTGCGCGGCATGTGGTTCGTGGCGGTGCTGGCGCTGGCCGCGGCGGTGGCGACGGCGGGCGGCTCCGCCCGCGCTCCGGCCTCGCGCCCCGCCCGCCGGCTCCGCCCCGTCGAGTGGGCCATCGCCCTCGTCGCGCTCGACGCCCTGTTCGCCGCGTTCGTCGGGGTGCAGGCGGCGGTGCTGTTCGGGCGCGACGAGCACGTGCTGAGGACGGCCGGCCTCACCTACGCCGAGTACGCGCGCGAGGGGTTCGGGCAGCTGCTCGCCGCCGCCGCGCTCACCCTCGCGGTCGTGGCGGGCGCGCTGCGGTGGGCGCGCGCCGAGACGACCGCGCAGCGGAGGCTCCTGCGATCGCTGCTCGTCGTCCTGTGCGCGCTGACCGTCGTGGTCCTGGCGTCGGCCCTCCACCGGCTCGACCTCTACCAGGACGCGTTCGGGGCGACCCGGCTGCGGCTCGCCGCCGACGCGACGATGCTCGCGCTCGCCGCCGTCCTCGGCCTGCTGGTCGCGGCGATCGCCTCGGGCAGGCACGCCTGGCTCCCGCGCGCGTGCGTCCTCGTCGCAGCCGCCGGGCTGCTGGCGTTCGCCGCCTCGAACCCCGACCGCCGGATCGCCGAGCGGAACGTCGACCGCTACGCCCTGACCGGCCGGCTCGACACGGCGTACCTGCGCCAGCTGAGCGCGGACGCCGTGCCGGCGGTGGCGAGGCTGCCGGCCGGCGTGCGGGAGGAGGCGCTGAGAAAGGTCGCGGACGACGGCTGGTCGGAGCTGAACCTCGGGCGGGCGCGGGCGCGCCGGGCGCGTAGGCGCGCGGGCCGGTGAGGCGGCGGGGCGGACGGAGCCGGCCGGCGCGTGGCGCGGCGCGACCCCGAAGGCCGCGCGCTACATCCCCGGCAGGCCGAGGCCGCCGAGCGCGCTCTCGATCCCGCCGGTCGCGGCGGCCAGCCGGCTGCTGACCATCTCCTGAGCGGAGCGCAGGGCCTCGTTCGTGGCGGCCTGGACCATGTCCTGGAGCATCTCGACGTCCTCGGGGTCGACGGCGTCGGGGTCGATCCGGACCTCGATCACCTCGAGCGCGCCGCTCACCTTGACGGTGACCATCCCGCCCCCGGCGCTCGCCTCGGCGACCTCCTTCTTCGCCTCCTCCTGGGCCCTCATCATCTCGGCCTGGAGCTCCTGGACCTGCTTTATCATCTTGTTGACGTTGGGCTGCTGCGGCATCGGGCTCAGGTCTCCTCGGGGTCGAAGATCTCGGTGGCCGCATAATCGCGCTTCAGGCGCTCGATCAGCTCCTCCTCGGTGAGGCCCTCCGCGGCGGAGGCCGCCTCGGGGTCCTCGTCTCCGACCTCGTAGGCGAGCCCGACGGTGTGACCGGCGAGCGCGCGGATCGCGGTCTGGACGAGATCGCGGTTGCGTTCGACGGTCTTGCGCGAGAACCCGCCCATGACCGGGAAGCAGATCGTGAGCCGGCCGTCCTCGAGCGCGATCGGCCGGGCCGCGTCGAGCGCCGCGGCGACCATCGCGTTCTCGGACCGCACCTGGTCGACGATCGCGGGCCACAGCTCGCGGACCCGCTCGAGCTCGAGCGGAGGCGCGGCCGGAGCCGGGGCCGGCTCGGCGTCGGGGGCGACCTCGGCGACGGCGGCGGCCGGCGCGGAGCCGGCGGCGGCGACTCGCGTGGCGGCGGGCGCGGCCCCCGCAGCGGCGGTCGATGCGGCTCCTGGCCCGGCGGCGGGCGCGGAGGCGGCGGCCCGCGCGAAGCGGTCGCTCGCGGCTTCCGGCGGCGGCTCGGCGCTCGTCTCGGCGGGCTCGGCCGGCTGCGCCTGCGCGTTGGCGGCGCCGGCACCGCGTGAGGTCGCCGCGGGAGCCTGCGGAGCCTCGGCCACCGCCGGAGCCTCCGCAGCGGGGCCCTCCGCCGCGGCGCCCTCCGCCGACGCGGGGTCGCTCCCGGCCGCCTCGCGCGGCGGCGCGGGCGCCTCAGCGCCGGGGCCGCCGCGCGCGCCGCCGCGCGCCGGCTCCGCCGCTCCGCCGCCGCCGGTCGCCGCCTCGAGCCGGCGCTCCAGCTGCTCGATCCGGAACAGCAGGGCCTGGAGCGAGAGGTCCGCCTGCGGCTGGACCGCCTTCAGGAGGGCCAGCTCGAGCTGGATCCGCGGGTCGGAGCCGTCCTTCACGGCCGCCAGCGCGGCCGCCAGCAGGTCGATCGCCCGCACCACCTCGCCCTGCGCGAGCCGCGCCGCCTGGGCTGCCACGCGGTCGGACTGCTCGGCCGTGACCGCGAACGACTCCGGCACCTCGTCGAGCGTCTGGACCACGAACAGGTGCCGCAGGTGCGCCGCGAGGTCGCGCATGAACTGGGACACGTCGCGGCCCGAGGCGGAGAGCCGCTCGACCGCCAGGAGCGCCGCCTTAGGGTCGTGCCCGACGAGCGCGTCGGCGGCCTCGAAGATCAGCTCGGCGTCGGCGACCCCGAGGATCTCCAGCACGTCGTCGATCCCCACCTCGTTGCCGCCGTACGTGACGAGCTGCTCCAGCGTGCCGAGCGCGTCGCGGAAGCTCCCCGTGGCCGCCCGCGCGATCATCGCCAGCGCCGGCGCCGGGAGCTCGATCCCCTCCTCGGCGGACACCCGCCCGAGGACCCCGGCGATCTGCTCCAGCGACGGGCGGTGGAAGTCGAACCGGTGGCAGCGGTCGACGATCGTGCCCGGCACCTTGTGGGCCTCGGTCGTGGCCAGGACGAACACCACGTGCCGCGGCGGCTCCTCGAGCGTCTTCAGGAACGCGTTCCACGCCGAGGTGGACAGCATGTGCGCCTCGTCGAGGATGTAGACCCGCCGGCCGCCGCCCATGGGCGCCAGCGCGACGTTCTCCCGCAGCTCCCGGATGTCGTCGACCGAGTTGTTGGACGCGGCGTCCATCTCGACCACGTCGAGCGAGCTGCCGGTCATGATCGCCCGGCAGGCGGGGTCGTCGGGCGAGAAGTCGACCCGCGGGCCGCCGTCGGCGTTCAGGGCGCAGGCCAGCAGCTTGGCCATGCTGGTCTTGCCGGTCCCGCGCGAGCCCACGAACAGGTAGGCGTGGTGGACCTTGTCGAGCTCGATCGCGTTGCGCAGCGTGCGGACGATGTGCTCCTGGCCCACCACCTCCCCGAAGGTGCGGGGGCGGTGGCGGCGGTACAGGGAGAGCACGGTCAGCGCATCGTAGCCGCGGGTCCGGCCGGCGGGCCGGTAGCGTCCCGAGGCGGATGGCCCTCGCTCGGAAGGCGCTGCCCGACGCTGCCGCGGCGGGACTGGTGGCGCTCCTCGTCCTCGCCTTCTTCGGGCACGCCTTCCTCAACTACGACACCTTCTACGCGCTGGTCTGGGGGGACGACCTGGCGAGCGGCCGCACGCCCCAGTACGAGGTGCCGGTGGCGCCGACGCCGCATCCGCTGGCGATCGCGGTCGGCGCCCTCGTGTCCCCGCTGGGCGACGCGGCCGAGGACGTGCTGCTCGGGCTCGTGCTCCTCTCGATCGGCGCCCTGGCCGTCGGGCTCTGCCGGCTCGGCCGCGAGTCGTTCGCCCGGCCGGTCGGTGTGCTGGCCGCCGCGATCTTCCTCACGCGCGTGCCGCCCCTCAACTTCGGGATCCGCGGCTACGTGGACCTGCCGGCGATCGCGCTGATCGTCTGGGCGGCCGTGCTCGAGGCCCGCCGGCCGCGGCGGGGCGCCGCCGTCCTGGTCCTGCTCGGGCTCGCCGGGCTGCTGCGACCCGAGGCGTGGCTCTTCGCGGGCGCGTACTGGCTGTGGCTCGCGCCCCCGCTCGGCTGGCCGGCCCGGCTGCGGCTGCTCGCCCTGGCGGCCGCCGCCCCGCTGCTCTGGGCGCTGTCCGACCTGCTCGTGACCGGCGACCCGCTCTGGTCGCTGAACGGGACGAGCGACCTGGCCGCCGACCTCGGGCGGCCGAGGGGCCTCGACGACGTCCCGCGCGTAATGCCGAGGCGGCTCGGCGAGATCATGCGGCTGCCCGAGCTCCTGGCGGCCGTCGGCGGCTTCGCGGCGGGCCTCGCTTGGCTGCGCCGGCGGGCGGCCGTGCCGGCCGCGGTGCTGGTGCTGAACGGGGTCGCGTTCCTGGTGCTGGCCGTCGGCGGCCTGTCCCTGATCGGCCGCTACCTGTTCCTCGCGGGCGCGATGCTGTCGCTGTTCGCCGCGGTCGCGGCGCTCGGCTGGCTGGCGCTGCCGGAGGGCGACCCGCGCCGCCGCGTCTGGCGCGCGGCCGGGGTCGTGACCCTGGTCGCCTTCGCCGCCTTCGCCCCCGCGCAGGCGCGGCGCCTCGACGACCTCCGCGACGACGTCGCCGCCCGCGACCGCGTCCAGGCCGACCTCCGCGACCTCGTCCGCCAACCCGCCGCCGAGCGCGCCCTCGACCGCTGCGGCCGCCTGTTCGTCCCGAACCACCGGCCGGTCCCCTCGCTCGCCTACTGGACCGGCCTCCGCCCCGCCGACGTCGTCTCGGCGGCGCGCGAGCGGCCCACGCCGGACGGCCTGTTCGTCGCGCCCGCCACCCCCGAGGCGGAGCGCCTCTCGATCCTCGACCCGCGCGACCGGACCGCCCCGGCGGCGCGCCCGTCCGGCTACCGGGAGCTGGCTCGGAACCGGTCGTGGGTCCTCTACGGCGGCTGCCGGCTCGGCCCCTGACGGGGGCGCCCGCGGACCCAAGCAGAACCGGGCCCCCGGCGGGGGGGATGCCGGGGGCCCGGATTCAGACGATCAAGGCTACGGCAGGGGACCCGTGAACGGCTCGGTACCGGTGGCGAGCGTGACGCCGAGCGACGAGTGCGAGGCGAGGTAGCTCAGCTCGCGGCTCAGGTCGCCAACGCCGTTGCTGCCGGCCACCGGCGCGATCTGGACCGTGCTGAGCACGCCGAACGCCTGTCCCTGGTCGTCGACGAACGCGCTGCCGGAGTCGCCCGGGATGCCCGGCGTGACCGTGTACACGTTGTGGTTCCAGCCGCCCGAGTCCTGCGCGAGCTGCACGCCCTGCTTGGGGCTGAGCGCCTCGATCCCCGCACGGAGGCTCGAGTTGCCGTAGCTCAGGACGGTGGACCCGGTCGCGACCGATCCGGTGAGCCCGGTCGGGCCGCCCCAGAACGGGATCGACGGGTTGACCTTGTCGCGGTCGGCCGGGTCGAGCCGCACGAGGGCGAGGTCGTTGTAGGCGCAGGTGTCCGCGTCGGACTCGTTCGCCTGCTGCATCGCGATCCACGAGTTGTAGACCATGGTGCCGGGCCTGCTGGCGCCGTCGACCTCCACCGAGGTGCCGACCGGGAGCGACCCGGAGTCGCAGCCGTCGGTCTCGGTCGCGCCGCCCGTGCCGGAGCAGTGGGCGGCCTGGCCGATGTAGACGTCGCTCGCGTCGTAGAACACGAAGTTCGAGGTGCACTGGGCGCCGTCGGTGAACGTCATGACGCCGGGGTGGATCGGCGCGGTGTCGGCCGGCGCCCAGGTCGGCGCCGCCTGGGCGGCGGCGGTCGCGACGAGGAAGACGGCGAGGGCGGCAACGGCCGCTATGGAGAGCATCCTTCTCAACTCGGCCTCCCGCAGGTCGGTTGGATGGGGGGTGAGCGGTTCGTACCCGCCCGGATGTCCCGCTAACCGCGGCAGGGGGCGTCAGTTGCGGACCGTGCACCCGCCTTCGAAGAAGGGTCCCGGGCGGTGCTCCGAGCCTGGACTCCGGTCAGGCTGACCCGCGGCGCATGGACGGATTCGCTTAAGGCTGCTTCCTCCCGGACCTGACCTGGTTCACGAGCGTCCACCGCGCGGGACCTGGCCATCGACGCCTTCGGCTCGGCGTACCGGCCCCGAGGCCCAACCCCTCGGACGGGGATTCGGCCCCGCTAGAGCGGCTTGCGGGTGACAGGGCACCGCTACCTCCCCGCCTAGCACGGTCCGCCGCGGATGGTAGTCGGTCAGCGGCCGCAGGGCACGAGGCGGGCGCGGCGCGGGTCGCGCTCCGCGCCGCCGGGCGGGGCGCAGCCGTCGGTCGCGTGCGACGGCGCCGGCGGCGCGGTCTTGGCCGCGTAGATCCCGAGCAGGTAGGGCGCCGGGTCGATCGGGACGCCGTTGCGGCGGACCTCGAAGTGGAGGTGCGGGCCGGTCGTGCGGCCGGTCGAGCCGACGTAGCCGATCCGGGTCCCGCCCACGACGGACGCGCCGCGCCCGACGGCGATGCTGGAGAGGTGCGCGTACCAGCTCTCGAAGCCGAGCCGGTGCCGCACGACCACCAGGTTGCCGTAGCCGCCCGAGTTCCAGCCGGCGAAGACGACGGTCCCGCGGCCGCCGGCGCCGACCGCCGCCCCGGACGGGGCCGGGAAGTCGATTCCGGTGTGCATCCCGGAGCCGCGCGGGCCGAAGCCGTCGCCGGCGCGGGCGCGGACCGGGCGCAGGAAGCGGACCGGTCCGACCGGGGCGGCCCCCGGGCGGCCGGTGCGGCGGCGGCGTGCGCCGCGGTTGCGCTTCAGGGCTCGGATGGTCGTGGCGCCGGCAAGGCCGTCCACGAGCAGGCCGTAGCGGCGCTGGGCGCGGAGCACGGCGGCGAGAGTGCCGCCGCCGAAGCCGCCGTCGACCGAGCCCGGGGCGAACCCGCGCCGCCGGAGGAGCCACTGGAGGCCGGCGACGTCCCACCCCGCGTGCCCGCGGCGCATGACCCGCCGGCCGAGCGACGGCCGGCCGCGGCGACCGAGCGCGCGGCGGGTGCGCGGGCCGGCGACGCCGTCGGCGTGGAGGTGGTGGGCGCGCTGGAAGCGCCTCGTCGCCCGCCGGGTCCGCGGTCCGCGGATGCCGTCGATCGCCCCGCCGTAGTGGTGGAGGGCCCTGAGGGCGACCTGGAGCGCGGCCGTGCCCGGCGTGCCGCGCGCGTGGGCGGGCGCGGGCGTTGTGGCGAGCGGCGCGGCGGCGGCGGCCAGCGCGCACGCGAGGACTGCAAGGCGGCGCATAGGGGAGTTGCAACCCTGGCGACGGGCGGTCGGAGCGACAACCCCTGGGAGAAACCGTGCAGCGAGGAGGGCTGGCCGGCCGGGCGCCGACGGGTTTTACGGCCACGTCCTAGCGGACGGCTACGGCCACCTCCTGCGGTGGACGGCTACGGCCACCTCCTAGCGGACGGCTACGGCCACCTGCTGCGGCCCGGCGAGGTCCGGCGAGGCGACGACGAGCCGGTGGCGGCCGCGGCGGAGCGGGCGGCGGAGGTCGAGCCTCCCTCGCCGCGCCACGCTCCGCAGGGTCAGCGGCTTGGCGCTCGCGCCCACGAGCTTGCCGCCGCGGAAGAGGGTCAGGCGGGCCCGCCGGATCGCCGGGGCGCCCTTGACCCGGGCCAGGACGCGGAGACGGCGGGCCCCGGCCCGCGGGCGGCCGGTCTTCAGGACGATCCGCGGCGAGCGGACCACCCGTCGGAGGAACGGGATCGCCAGGTCACGCACCTTTCCGGGCTCGTCGACGAACGGCCAGTGGCCCGTGTTCGGGAGGACCGTGACCTCCGCCGCCGGGAACGCCTCCCTCTGGGTCTCCGCGAAGGCGGCCGGGATGTACGGGTCCTGGTCGCCCCAGATGACGAGCGCCGGCCGGGGCCGCTTGCGGAGCTCGGCGGCCTGCTGCCTGCCGATCGCGTCGCCGTCGTCCACCTCGCGGTAGTAGTGGATCACCGCGCAGCGGGTCGCGCGGTCGAAGTCGTCGTACATCCGGTTGACGAAGTCGTCGGGCATCGGGCGCGGGGTCTCCGCCTGGAGCACGGTGACGAACGACTCCCGGGTCATCGTCGCCATGCTCGCCTCGCCGCTCGGGGCGAAGTGCCAGACGAGCGCCTGGCGGTGCGGCGTGTACCCGATGAGGACGCCGGCGTCCATCAGCACGACGCTCTGGAGCCGGTCGCCGTGGGCGGCGCCCCACTCGAGGCCCCACATGCCGCCGAAGTCGTGAAGGACGAGGTGGGCGCGGCGGATGCCGAGCCGGGCGAGGAGGCCGTTCAGGTAGGCCGCCACGCCGGTGTGGGTGTAGGGGCCGCCGCGGCGGTCGTCGGCGCGACCGAAGCCCGGCACGTCGAACGCGACGGCCCGCGCGAACCGGCCCGTGCTCGAGAGTAGGCCGTCGAAGTCGCGCGAGGAGCCCGGGTTGCCGTGCACGAAGACGACGGCCTCCTCGGCGGTCGCCGGCCCGGCCTCGAGGACGCGCGTCGCGAACCCGTCGACCGTCTGGCGCGACTCGCGGACGTTCGCCGGCAGCGGCGGGTCGCCGACGAGGACCGTGTGCTCGGCGTCGGTGAACGCGCCGCTCGCCCCGCCGTCGGGGCTCCCGTCGCAGTAGAACGCCGGGTCCTTGGCCTCGTCGTGGGTCGCGAGCGCGGCCGGGGCCGCCACGGCGACCGTGACCGCGACCGCGACGATGGCGGCCAAGAAGGCGACCTGCGTTCGACCTGCTAGCACCCCTACGGCTCCCTCGGACGAGGTTACGCCTGGCGGGCGAGCGCCGCGCCGGTCCCCTCGGGCGATCGGCGCGCCGGTCCCTGCCGGCGGTGCCCCGACCCCCATGGCGCCGCCCCGACCCCCCTCGCCCCGCCCCGCCCCCCATGGCGCCGCCCGTAGAATCGACCGCCGAGGGCGCGTAGCTCAGTGGGAGAGCGCTCGCTTCACACGCGAGAGGTCGCTGGTTCGAAACCAGCCGCGCCCAATACAGAAAGCCCCGCTCTAACGAAGTTTTCTCGTTCTGGCCTCGCGGTACGCGGTTTTGATCGGCCGATCTGGAAACAAACTGGAAACGGCTCACCCCGATGAGGCCCCCTGTGGTTTCCTCTTAGGCCCTCTCTCGGTCGATCCAGGGCCGAAGGAGGTGTCGGCTCGTCTCGGGCACCAAGACACAGGCATCACGATTCGTACCTACATTCACGCGTACGAAGGCGCGAGGCGGAGCGAAGCGCGTGCTGAACGGCTTGAAGCGATGTACGGACGCACGGAGCGGCACCAGCCGTCAGGGCTCGCTCTCTAACGACGCAAAGTCGAGAGGGGGCTACCGAGGTTGGATCTGAATCGTCCAGTTGCCGATCGCGTTGATCTGGACGTTCGTGTACGTGCCAGCGGCGACGGCCGTGTCCCCTTCGTGCGCCTGAGAATTCACGAAGAGGCCGCCCTCGTCATCGAAGATCTGGAAGACGTCTCCATCGTTGGTCCAACGGAGTACCGAGTCCGTCGCGACCTTGACACGCCCGAGGTTCTTCCCTCCGTTGCCCGAGAACGACTGGCCGCTCTCATTCGGCGCTGAGGGCCTGGAGCCGCCGCCCCCACCGGATACCTCGAACTCCAAGATATCGGAGGCCGACTTGTATCCGGGCGCCGAACCGGTGATCCGGTACTCGATCGACTTCGCGTCGAGCGGGACGGTGATCCGCAGACGACCATTCGTCACGCGAATGCGCCGAAACGGCGCGAACCCCTGGCCACTGCCGCTCGAATCGAACTTTGCACGGGCAATCTTGACGAGCGCCCCCTTCGGGGACACCCTGCCAGAGAGTTCCACGCTCGAACCGCTCACCTGGAAAATGCGGGAGCCGTCCGTGTCGAGATCACGCGGCGGGCCGATGGAGAGCTCAACCTTCGGCGGTGGCTCCGGCTCCGCCGATCCACCTGGCTCGGGTTGGCGGTAGTTGCTCTTTGGGGTCGCGTACGCCTCGCCGCACTTGACCGGATGCCCGTCAAGGCTCGACACGCACGCTTCCTCCTCAGACGCGCTGTCGTCGCTACAGCCGCCTAATGCAGCGGCGACAAGGCCCAATCCGACCCCCGCCGCGCCAACCCACCCGCGCACGGGGCGGACCCTACCCGTACGTCATCGCTTTGGTCAACAATCCCGAAGCGGGGTTCGTGCGCTACTGATGGTTCTGGTAACGGTTTGGAAACGACAGAGCGCAGCGTGACGCAGTGTCTGGCGATCCCGGACCGGTCGAGGCCCCGGTCCTGGCTGCATTCAGCAGCGTCCGGCAGGCAGCCGCAGCAGCCCGGGCAGACTTCACACGCGAGAGGTCGCTGGTTCGAAACCAGCCGCGCCCATTTCGGAAGTGCCTGCAAAGGCGGGGCTATTGGCTGCGCCGGCGGCGACCTCAGTCGTCGCGTGCGCGGGCGTTTAGTGCCTCTTCGTGCCTCATCGAGGCGGCGAAGTCCGGCGCCTCGGCGCCCGCGACCAGCGCGCGCAGCCGCTCCCTCTCGCCGTCCGTGCGCCTCATCTCGCGCGCGTACACCGAGAGCGTGAGCTTCGGGTCGGCATCGGTGAGGGCCTGGTCCGCTTCGCTCACGGCCGTCGCCGGGGAAGCCCCGTCGGCTTCAGCGGCGCCTACTGCGGATCGTGTCGAGGAGGCTCACAGCTGTAACTCCAGTCGTGTGATCTCGGGACCGGCGGCCCGAATCGAACCGAGGCCGCCGCCTTCGTCATCCCAGCGCTCGACCTCCCGCTGCGCTTGGAGGGACGCTCCGCAGGCGGAGCAGGATGGGTCGGTCAGGTTGTCCGCGCGCGCTGCGCTGTAGAGGCTGGTCGCGCATGACTCACAGGTGAAGCGGGGCATGAAGACGCCCCTTTCCGTCGATGTCCGCGTCAACTATAGTAGAAATCTAATTCTAGAAACGTTATTCTACTTATATGGCCACAGCGAACGCACCGGGATGGGGGTTCCTGACCAACCACGCGCAGGTGCTGCTCTGCATCGCCGACGACCCGGGCATCCGTCTGCGCGAGATCGGAGCGCGCGTCGGCATCACCGAGCGGGCCGCGCACCGGCTCGTCGGGGAGCTCGAGGCGTCGGGCTACGTGGCGCGCCGTCGAGACGGCCGCCGCAACCACTACACGGTCAAGGCGCACCTGCCGCTCCCAGACCCGCTCGCGAGCAAGCGACGGGTGAGCGAGCTGCTGGCGATCCTTGGCGGCGGAGAGGCTCCGAGGAAGTCGGAGTGACGTCTGCCGGTGCCGTCTGGCGGGCGACCGCGCGGGCCAGCGCGATCGCCCGCCTCCGTGACTTCAGCCGCCGCCGGCGCACACCGATCACCGTGGTGGGCTCGCTTGCCGCCGCGGCGGTTCTCGCGTACCTGCTCGCCGGTCGTCGCGACGACTTCGCGGCCGCGCTCTCGGACGCCGCGGCGTGGGTGCTCGCGGTGACGGTGCTGCTGCAGATCGTCGCCCTGGTGGCGCGCAGCGAAGCGTGGCACCTGACCATCGAGGCGGCTGGGGGGACGGTCGACCGCCGGACCCTCTATCGCGCGTCGAGCATGCAGGTGCTGGGCGGGGTGCTCAACTCGCAGCTGGGCGTCGCCGCTCGGATCGCGGCGCTGCGCCGCTCGTCGCCCCAGGTGAGCCCGCAGGTGCCGACCCTGGTCGCGGCGGAGTTTCCGATCATCGCAGTGGAGGCCGTGCTGGCCGCGCTGGCGTCGTTCACCCTGGTCGGCCCGCTCGGCCTGCCGTGGTGGGTGCCGCTCATCCTGCTGGCGGTGATCGCGGCCGCCAGCGCCGGCCTACGGCGGCTCGCGCTGACCAAGGGGCGCGAGCTGTGGAAGGGGCTCGCCGTGCTCCGCAGCCTACGCGGTGGAGGGAGGGTGGTCGCTTTCGTGCTGGTGGCCGTGTTCGCGCAGATCTTCCGCAACTGGGTCATGCTGCACGCGGTCGGCGTCGACGCCTCGTTCTTCGATGCGATCGCCGTTCTGATCGCGGTGGTGACGCTCAGTCAGCTTCCGATCGGCCCCAGCGTCGGCGCGGCGGCCGCGGTGCTCATCCTCGGCAGCGAGGGGGTGGCCGCGACAGCCGCCGCAGGCGTTCTGCTGACGGTGACCGGGACGGTCGGCGGGCTCTGCTTTGCAGGCTGGGCGGGCGCCGACCGGCTCTGGTCCGTCAGCCGCGGGGCTGGGTTGCGGCGCCTTCGCGTGCGAGGCGGCGGCGTCCCGCGTAGAGGGCCGCGTCGGCACGCGCGATGAGATCGTCGAGCGTGTCGGGGTGCTCGAGCTCGGCGAAGCCGGTGCTCACGGACGCACGCGGGTTCCTCTCCGTCAACTCGCTCGTCACCTCGTCGAAGCGCCGCCGGGCGCCTTTGACATCGGTGCCCGCAAGCGCGCAGAGGAACTCGTCACCTCCGAAGCGGATGACGAGGTCATATGACCGCAGCCGGCTTCTCAGCGCCAGCGCCGCGTCGCGGAGCAGCTTGTCGCCGGCCGCGTGTCCCTCGACGTCGTTTACCGCCTTGAGACCGTCGACATCGACGAAGGCGAGGACAAGGCGTCCGTCCGAGCGGCGCGCGCGGTCGATCTCCCTGGCGAGATCGGTCAGACCGCGGTCGCGACGAAGCGCCCCGGTGAGGTCGTCGATGCCCGCCTCCGCACGATCGCGGGCGGCCTGCCTGCGATCTTCCGCCGCCCGCCTGCGATCGCCCGCGGCGTCGGCTCTGTCGCCCGCCGCCCGTCCGCGGTCGTCGCTCGCCCGCTCCGGTTCGCTCTTGGAGAAACGGCGGCCCGCCCGGTCTCGTTGTTCGGCGGCGCGGTCTCGTCCTTCCGCCACCCGGTCGCGCCGGTCGGCCATGCGGTCGCGTCCTTCCGCCACCCGGTCGCGCTCGTACATCTCGCTGTCGCGCCTCGCGGTCATTTCCGGTCCTCCGACTGACTGTACCCGGAGCGGTACGTGGGATACCCGAATTGGGGCAGCTATGCTGACGCCACGGGCACTGGTTCTTCGACTCTCTTCCCGGTGGCCCGCCACCGCACAGAGAGTCGATAGGAGGTCACCATGTCCATGTCCACCCGGTGTCGGCCGCACAGGTCGCCCAGTCCCTATTCGGTGTATCCGCTCGAGGCGCTCGACGGCGTGCTCGCCTACGTCGCCCTGGACGGCGAGACCGTCGCATTCTGCTTCGGCGCGGACGAACGCGCCGCCGCGGAGGCCGTCGCGGCGCATGTGACCGAACCCGGCTCGCACTCCCAGGACGGAGCGCGCCTGTGAGCGGGGAGCGGCAGGCGGCCATGAGGTTCCCGCGCATCCCGCCGGCGAACGCCGACGCACACGAGAGCGCGCGTGCGCGGCTCGACGAGGCGCGCGGCGAGGAGCGAAGGCTGGCCGCGCGGCGTAACGCCGCGGACTCAGGTCCGGCGGAGGCGCACGCCGCCACCGAGCTGAGTGCAGCCGGCGAGCAGGTGGCCGCTCGCGAGGCGTGGGCGGAATGGGCATCGAGCGAGGAGTAGCTCAGCGGCTCGAGGGGCTGCGCGCCACGGCTCGTTACGACCGCGAGCGGCGCGACCTCTACCGCGCCAAGGTGCTCGGGCCGCGGCCCACCAGGCCTGCCCGGCTGGAGGAGCTCCGGCGCGCCGCCGCCCTCAGCGAGAGCCGCCTGCGACGTGCGGAACGGGCGGCGAGCGACGCCGATGGATGACCCTCACCGAGAGCGGGATTCCTAACGGCACAGCGAAGCGTGAGCGGGCAACGCGCGAGGACCGGCGGCGCGGGAAGCTAAAGGAAGTCCGGCGGCAGATGAAACGGCCTGGACGCGGCCGTCGCTCTCGGCGCAGGACCACTGATCCGCTGCCCTTGTAGCGAGTTTTCAGGGTTTACGCGATCCGGATAACCCTGGACCTCAGAGCGTCGTCCCCCGACATGGGCCCAGCGGCGGCCGTCAGGGGCGCTCACGACCCGCTCGCGGATGAGGCCCTGGGCTCGTTTAGTGCCTCAATCCGCCGATATCGCCGGTAATCCGCGAGCATATCCGGCGCACGGGCCAGAACGCATCGGGCGAAACGCCGCTCTACGACTGGGATCGCGCCCGAGACAGCCCTCGGAGTCAACCCGCTTCACACGCGAGAGGTCGCTGGTTCGAAACCAGCCGCGCCATTCCCGCAAGCCCCGCTTCGGCGGAGTTTCTGGCGTTCGCGGCGGTCCGCCGCACGGAGCCGGTCCTCTCGACTCGGACGCGATTACGCGCGAGGTCGGGCTCTCTCGCTATCCGTTCTGGCCAGCAGCCTGAAGCCAGCCCTCGTGGTGCCCCGGGGCGAGCGCGGCACCGGATTGCCATAGCCGCCCTGTTCTAACTGGAAGCGGAGAACGGGTAGCCGACTCGCTTCCGCTTCCTGGCCGGGACTACCTCGCCGACCTCAGCGCAATCACCGCCACGGAGCCTTTTTCATACCTAAGTTAATATCTCTATCTCTGGCCATGCAAGAGATCGCAGAACTGCTCCAGTACGCACGGAACTCAGCCGGCCTCACCCAGCAGGAGGTCGCTCGACGAGCCGGCACCTCGCAGCCGGCCGTCGCCCGCTACGAGCAGGGGGTGGCGCTGCCGACGCTCCCGACGCTTCGCCGCCTCCTGGTGGCCTGCGGCCGCGAACCGGTGATCTCGGCCCGCCCCGTGTCACATGAGCGGGGCGCTCGCATCGGCACGCACGAGCGGGCCCTCGCCCGGCATCGCTCGCGGGTGATCGCCGCTGGCCGTCGACACGGTGCACGCAATCTCCGCGTCTTCGGCTCGATCGCCCGCGGGCAGGAGCGGGGCGAGAGCGACGTGGACCTGCTGGTCGACCTCGATCCAGGGCGCACGCTGGTGGATCTCGCCGGCTTCCGCCGCGAGGTGGCCGACATCCTCGGCGTCGAGGTCGACGCAGCGACCGAGGACATGCTCAAGCCACGTGCGCGCAAGCGTGTGCTCGCAGAAGCTCAGCCGCTGTGACCCGCGACGAGCGCCAGCGCCTCGAGGACATCCGCGACGCGCTCGGTGCCATCGAGGACCACATGACGCGGGTGCGCGCGGAGGGTGCTGCTCAGAAGGACCCATGCTGCGCGACGCGCTGCTGTTCCAGTTCGTCGTCCTCGGGGAGGCTGTCAAGACCTCTCCGACGAGACCCGCCGCAGCGCCCCTGAGGTTCCCTGGGCGAGCGTCGCCGGGCTGCGCGACCTGATCGCCCACGAGTACTTCCGCGGGTTCGAACCGCGCCACACAGCAGCTAATGGCTTTCGCGCGGAGCAGGAGCGCTGTTTCCCCGATGCTTGAATGAGGTCGATGGCCGAGTCGTCACCGATCACCGGCCGGTGTCTGTGCGGGCGGGTGCGGTTCGAGGTCTCCGAGCCGCTGCTCGAAGCCGAGTACTGCCACTGCAAGCGGTGTCAGCGCCGCACCGGAACCGCCGCGTCGGCCAGCGCCCTGACCGCGCCCGGCACCTTTCGCGTTACCGAGGGCGAGGAGCTGCTGGGCGCATTCAAGCCCGACGACGGCTGGCACGACTACTTCTGCCGCGAGTGCGGCGGTCACCTGTACGGTCGAAGTCACGAAGACCCACGGCTGATCTGTGTCGCCATGGGGGCAATCGACGGTGACCCCGGCGTGCGCCCCGCGTTCCATCAGTTCGTCGCCTACGCCGCACCGTGGGACCCGCTCCCCGACGACGGGCTCCCACGCTTCGACGAGCGGGTCCCGAGCGATATCCAAACGGGCTAGGGCCCGAGCTCGCGACCCGGGCCGGCTGTGACGCCCCCAACCCATCCGGGCGGGGGCGCCGCGCGGCCGCCCGCGCCCTACGGCGTTACGACGTCGATCCGCTTGAGCGCGAAGCTCGAGTCGAGGTCGCCGTCGTTGACCCTGAACGCGACCGACCTGAACGCCGACTGGTTGTCCCCGGAGTGGCGGAACCTGATCGAGCGCAGGGCCGCCTCGTAGTCGGCGACCGAGGCCGTTCCGGCGAGGTCCAGGACGCCCACGCCCGGGTCGAACGAGCCCGAGATCCCGGGCTGGTCGACGTAGACCAGCTCGTCGCCCGGCTCGAAGCCCTCGATCTGCACGCGGCCGCCCTCGAGGTTCGCGTCGTCGGCGTCGGTCACGGTCAGCGCGTCGTCGACCACGACCCCGGTCTCGTCGCCCAGCCTGTAGGAGGTCGATCCCTCCGAGGTCGTCACGACGGGCGCCTGGTCGTTCCGCGCGGTGACGGCGATCGTCTTGGTCGCGGTGTTCGAGTCCGCGTCGCCGTCGTTCACCTGGAACGCGACCGTCTTGAACTCCGCCGACGGGTTGCCGGTGCTGAAGTACCCGACCGAGCGCAGGGCCGCCTGGTAGTCGGCCACGGACGCGCTGCCGCTCAGGGCGAGGACGCCGGTCTCGGCGTTGTAGATGCCGAAGATGCCCGCCTGGTCCTCGAACGTGAGCGCGTCGCCGTCCTCGTAGCCGGACGAGATCCGGACCGTCGCGCTCTCGATGTTCGCGTCGTCGAGGTCGGACACGGTCACGGCGGAGTCCACGGTCGTGGGCGGGTCGCCCTCGGCGTAGGCCGTCGGGCCGTCGGAGGTCGTCACGGCGGGCGCCAGGTTCGGGGGCGGGGGCGGCGGCGGGACGACGGTGATCGCCTTCGTCGCGGCGTCCGAGTCCGCGGTCCCGTCGCTCACCCTGAACTCGACCGTCTTCGATGCCTGCGACGGGTTGCCCGTGCTGAAGTACCCGACCGAGCGCAGGGTCGCCTGGTAGTCGGCGACCGAGGCCCTGCCGGCCATGGTCAGGACGCCGGACTCGGGGTTGTAGACGCTGTTGATGCGGCCCCGGTCCTCGACCGTGAGCAGGTCGCCTTCCTCGAAGCCGGACGAGATCCGGACCGTCGCGCTCTCGAGGTTCGCGTCGTTGGCGTCGGACACGGTCAGGGCGGAGTCCACGGCCGTGGACGGGCCGCCCTCGGAGTAGGCGGTCGGGCCCGGCGACGTGGTCACGACGGGAGCCTCGTTCGTCTGGTTGATCTCGACGTCGCGCGTGGCCACGTTCGACGCGGCCGACTCCGAGTCCACGACCTGGAACGAGATCGTCCGGGTCGCGGTCGACGGGTTGGCCGAGCTGTTCTCGTACGTCACCGAGCGCAGCGCGGACTGGTAGTCCGCCACCGACGCCGTGCCGGTCAGCGTGAGCGTCCCGGTCGCGTCGTCGTAGGAGCCGGCGATCCCGTCCTGGGCCGTGAACGCCAGGCCGTCCTCGGCCGCGATGAAGTTCGAGCTGATTCGGATCGTGGCGCCCGAGAGGGCCGAGTCCGGGTCGCTCACCCTGATCTCGTCGTCGACCGCCTCCGGGCCGTCGCCCGTCGTGTACGGGAGCGCGCTCTCGGTCGTCTCGAGGGTCGGCGCCTGGTTCCCGGCCGTGACCTCGACGTCCTTGGTCGCCGGAGCGGAGTCCAGCTCGCCGTCGCCGACCACGAACTCGACCGTCTTCGGGGTCGACGGGTCAGCGGCGGTCGTCTGGAACGCGATCGAGCGCAGCGCCTCCTGGTAGTCGGCCACCGAGGCCGTGCCGGTCAGCGTCAGGACGCCCGTGCCGGTGTCGTAGACGCCGGAGATCCCGTTCTGGTTCACGAACACCAGGTCGTCGCCCGACTGGAAGCCGGCGCTGATCCGCACCCGACCGCCCTCGAGGTTCGTGTCGTCGACGTCGGCCACCGTCAGCGACCCGTCGACCTGGGCCGCGAGACCGCCCTGCCTGTAGGAGGTGCTCCCCGGCGAGGTGCTCACGACCGGTGCGTCGTCGGTGCCCGAGAGGGCGATGTCGCGGGTGGCGACGCTCGAGGTCGCCCCGCCCGTGTCGGTGGCCTGGAACGAGACCGTCTTCGTGCCCGACGGGTTGTCCGAGCCGTTCTCGTACGTCACCGACCGCAGCGCGGCCTGGTAGTCGGCGACCGACGCGGTGCCGCTCAGGGTCAGCGTGCCGGTCGCGTCGTCGTAGACGCCCGTGATGGCCGCCGTGTTCGCGAACGCGAGCTCGTCGTCGGCCTGGACGAAGTTCGACGTGACCTGGACGGTCGCGCCCTGGAGCTGCGCCGAGTCGGGATCGCTCGCGGCGATGCCGGAGTCGACGGCCACGGCGCCGTCGCCCTCGGTGTACGAGAGCGCGGTGTCGGTCGTGTCGAGGGCCGGCGGGTCGTTGACCGCCGCGACGCAGATCTGCTTCGTGGCCGGCGCCGAGTCGCCGCCGGCGTCGTTCACGGTGAACTCGACGTCCTTCGTCGCGGACGGGTCGTCGCTCGACAGGTTCCGGAAGCGGACGCTCCGCAGCGCGGCCTGGTAGTCGGCGACCGACGCGGTGCCGCTCAGGGTGAGCACGCCCGTCGAGCCGTCGTAGGAGCCGCTGATCCCGTTCTGGTCCGTGAACAGGAGCTCGTCCCCGTTCTCGAAGTTGGCCGCGATCCGGACCCGGGCGCTGTCGAGGGTCGTGTCGTCGGGATCGGACACCGTGAGCTGGCCGTCGACCGCGACGGCGGGGGCCTGCTCGCCGTAGGCCGTGCAGCCGGGCGAGGCCGTCACCGTGGACGGGACGCCGCGCGGGACGACCCTGATGCTGACCTTCCCCGCCTTGCTGTCGACCTGCCCGTCGTTGGTCACGAAGAAGAAGTGGTCGGGCCCGAGGCGGTTCGGGTCCGGCGTGTAGGTCACGTTCGGCGGCTGACCCGACAGCGTGCCGTGGTTGGGCTGCTTGACGATGCGGAACGTGATCGGGTCGCCGTCGGGGTCGGAGCCGGTCAGCGTGATGTTCTTGGGCGAGTTCTGCTTGACCGTCACGGACCGGTCGTTGGCCGTCGGCCGCGAGTTGGCGGACGTGGGCGACGCGCTCTTCGCGAGCGAGGCGCTGCCGAACAGCGGATCGGCGGCCGCGGCCCGCGCGTGGACGCGGCCCTTCGACGACCGGTGGCGCTTCGCGCTCGGCAGGGAGGCGAGCGCCCTTCCGTTCGCGAGCGGCCGCGAGGCGGTCGCCGCCGAGAGCTTCACCTTCCCGCTCTTCGCGCCCACCTGCGCGATCGGGCCCCAGTGCGGGTAGGACTGGAACGGGCCGGAGC
Source organism: Thermoleophilaceae bacterium (assembly GCA_036389295.1). Classification (GTDB taxonomy): domain Bacteria; phylum Actinomycetota; class Thermoleophilia; order Solirubrobacterales; family Thermoleophilaceae; genus AC-37. The sequence continues at coordinate 35,649 of DASVQB010000022.1, forward strand.
CCTGACCCGCGTCGGCGGCCGCCGCGAGCGCCACGACCAGCACGAGCGCCGGCAGCAGCAGCCAGCGAACGGCCATGGAGGACGTGAGGCGCGACGGATCGCTGAAGCGAGTCATGAGGGTCTCCCGTTCGGGTGTGACGGCGAGTCCAGCGGTGTGGCGACCGTTCGCCGTGGGCCGCGGTCCACACTAAGCGCGCCCCCCGGGCCCCGTCAAGAACTTTCTTCCGCGGGGCCGGAACGGGCCGGCCCGGCCCCCTAGGGCTCGGCGCCCGGAGGAGCGGCGTTCCTGGCTCCGCGACGCCCGCTCACAGCGTCCCCCGCGCCACCACCGTCGAGCTACGCATGTTGAACCCGACCCAGCGGTAGCGCTGCCAGATCACCGCGACCTGGCCGCGCTCGTTGGCGTCGACGTGCGCCTCGCGGTCGAGGCTCGCGACCGGCCCCGACACGACCCGCGAGGGGCCGAACCGGCCGTCCGGCGCCGAGACCGCCACCCTGATCTCGCCCTCCTCGATCGACGTCGAGTCGTGGTCCTGGTCGGTCCACGCGACCACGGCTCGGCCCCTGCCGTCGATCGCCACGTCCGGGTCGTTGCTCTCGACCCGCCCGACGCCGGAGAGCAGCTGCGGCCCGACGATCGTCCCGTCGCGGCGCCGGACCAGCGCGTGCACGTCCTGGTCGCTCGTCCACGCGAACACCGCGTCGCCGGCCTCGTCGATCGCGCCTCGCATCGGTGTGAAGCCGTCGATCGGGGTGCTGAACGTGCGCGTCGCGCCGAACCTCCGGCCGCGCCGCCGCGCGATCACGCTGAGCTCGGACACGGCGCTGTCCGCCCACGCCGCCACCTGCGAGCCGCCCGACGCCGTCAGCACCGGCGCCATGCCGAGGTGCTGCCCGAAGCTCTCCCCGTACGTGTCGGTCGCGACCTCGCGCGCTGCCCCCGCGCGGCCGGCGCGCGGGCCGGACTCGGTCGACCAGAGCGCGACCGAGGTGGTGGGAGGGCCGGGGCCGTAGATCGGCCAGGTCCACACCACGCGGTCGCCGGCCATCGGACCGGGCATGGCGCCCTGCCTGCCGCGGCCGGCCTTCGATCCCGGCACGCCGCCGCGGTAGGCGAGCCTCCCGCCGGCAGGCCCGGAGTGGAACCGCGGCAGGCTGCCCTTCCGGGAGTCCTTGCGCCACGCGGCGACGACGGTCCCGAGCGGCCCGATCGCGAGGGCGTCCATGTTCGCGTCGCGGTCGCGGAACAGCTCGGTGCTCCGCCTCTGGAAGCAGTGGCCCGCGGCGGCGGACACGAGCCTGAACGAGGGCAGGCGGTCCTGGTCGTAGAAGGCGACGGCGACGGCTCCGGCGCGGTTCGAGGTCCAGCGGTAGACGAACGTGCGCTCGTCGAGCTCGGGCACGCGGCAGCGACCGACCTGCTTCGAGTCGAGCCCGTAGCGGACGATGTCGTGCTTCGCGCCGACCTTCCTCGAGAGCAGGAGCCGACCGGAGGCGTCGACCCGGAGCCCGGCCCGGTTGGGGGTGTAGAGGTCGTCGCCGAGGTCGACCGGCGCGCGCCAGCTCGCCCCCTGCGCGGGGGCGGCCGCGGCCAGCACGACGCCGGCCGTGACGGCCGCCCTGCGGATCGCTCCCGTCACGCTCCCAGCCTAGGCGCGCGGACCGGCGCGCCGCCTCACCGCACGACCCGCACCGCCGCGCGCCCGCAGGCGAACCCGGCGTGGCATCCGCGCGGCCGGTACCCGCGCGCGTGCGTGAACCGCTGCACGATCGTCACCCGGCCCCTCGCGTTGGTCGTGCCGACCTCGTTGGCGAAGCGGACGCGCGCGCCGGCGAGCCGGTGGACCCGGCCGGCTGCCCGGTAGGTCGCCAGGAAGCGGAACCGCACGGCCCGCCCGAACCGCGCGCGTGCGGGCACGACCGACAGCCGGATCCGAGGCCGCGCGGGGCGGGCGGGCGCCGCGCCGGCGCCCGAGGCCGACGGCGCGCAGCCGCGCGACTCGAACTCCGCCTTGGTGGTGTGCCTTCCGACCGGCAGGTATTCGCCGACGACGGCCCGCTCGGTGCCCGGCTCGGACACGCGCTGGATCGCCTGGGCGAACGAGACCGACGGGAGCATGTGGCGCAGGATCAGCAGGCCGTCGGGCTGGACGCCCCACGCGATCCAGCTCGTCCCGCACTCCGGCGTCGCGTTGGCCGGGCGGTCGCCCGGCGTGCTCATCACGAGCCTGAAGCGGCCGCTCGGGTCGGTCCGCACCTGCTCGTCGTAGACGCAGTCGATCACCCGCTGGCTCGCGACCTCGTTCTCGCACAGCGACCAGTACCGCACCTGCCCGCCCTCCATCACGCGGCGGCCGTCGAGCGTCCTCGGCGTGACGGGCGCGCGCCCCTCGACCACCAGAACCGGCCCGACGCCGCGGTTCGCCGACGCGATCGTGTACGCGTTGTCGACGTTCGACAGGAACCCGCCGAGCCGCTCGCGCGGGACGACCGCCTCGCGCACGGCGGCGGCCGGCGTGGCCTGCGCCGGGTAGCTGAACGCCTGGAAGTAGTTGAAGAACGCCTCCCAGCGGATCGGGTCCTCGACGGTCGGGTCGCGCGGGTCGGCTCCCGGCCCGTCGGCGTTGGCGTGGAACGCCTCAACGGCCTGGTTCGCCCCGGTGTCCGCGCGCGACTCGCAGGTCGCGGGCTGGTCGAGCTCCCGCCCCGACGGCAGCCGCATCGACACCTCGGGGAGCCCGACGCCGCCGGACACGTCGCGCCCCGAGTCGGCCACGTAGACGCGGTAGATGATCACGCCCACCGCGCTCGGCTGCCCGCCGGCGTTCAGGTAGATCGTGTTGGGCTCGCGCCGGTCGGGTCGGGCGCCGGACACGACGCGGACGGTGTAGCCGCGGCCCGCGACGTCACGCTGGGCGCCCGCCGCGAACGGGTTCGACGAGCCGGCGTCGGGCGCGACGTCGACGTCGGCGAGCCCGTCGGTCGGCTGGGCGGCGGCGTCGTAGACGTTGAACGACATGTACCGCGCGTGCGGGTAGCGGCCCCGGAGGACCAGCTCGGCGCCCGGCGGGAGCGGGAACGACGAGACCCAGTAGCGCGCGCCGAGGTCCGGGTAGGCGATGTTCGTGCTGCGCGTGCCGCCCTGCCAGAAGCAGTCGCGCTGCTCCTGCGCGGTCGCGGGCTGCGCGCCGGCGAGGGCCGCGAGGAGGGCGATCGGCGCAGCCAGCTTCGTCCCCACGCCCATACGAGGCCAGGGTACCTGCGCTAAGAGCGGGGTCGGTGGAGCCGATAAGTCCCCCGTGGACGAGCACCGGCGCGTGGAGCAGTGGGCGGACGCGATGCTCGAGCGGCATCGGACGGCTCCGCCCGACGGCCCGTCGATCGAGGACGACCTGTTCGCCGAGGCGATCGAGCGCAATCGCAGGCGTCACGCGGGCCTGGCGAAGGTGGACGCCGTCGTCTCGGTGATCGGTCTCGTCCTCGCGTGCGTGGGCGGCTTCGTCTGGCTCGAGATGTTCTAGGGCCGGGGGCTCCGGATCGGCGCTAGGGAGGCGCCTCCGGACCGGCGGCGCCGGCGCCGAGGAACCGGCGCCTGATCGCCCGCGCCGCGCGCCCGATCCGGCGCGCGAGGAAGACCACGAGCGCCGCGCCCGCGGCCAGCAGCAGGACGGCCGCGATCGCCGCGGGGACCGGGTGCTCCAGCGCCAGCAGCACGACGCCGGCCACGAGGCCGTCCTCGACGAGGCTCACGAGCACGTTCGACGCCGGCTCGGGCGAGGCGTTCACCCCGAGCCGCAGCCCCGCCTTGACCGCGTGGCTCGCCAGCGCCATCGCGCCCGAGCCGCCGCCCGCGAGGACCTCTTCGATCCCGGCCGACCCGGCGTCGCCCGAGACCGCCACGCCCACGAGGCTGCCGACGGCGGGCCGGATGGCGGTGTGGACGGAGTCCCAGGCGCTGTCGAGGTAGGGGACCTTGTCGACCACGAACTCGACGGCGAACAGCGCGAGCGCCGCGGCCAGCACCCAGTCCGACTGGAGCTCGGACGGCACCCTGTCCCAGCCGGCGCGCCCGAGGACCGACATCAGCGCCACGGTGAGGTAGGCGTTCACGCCCGAGGCCCAGCCCGTGCTGACCACCGTCGCGACGAGGTCCACGGCTGGAGCTTCCCACCCGCCGCGCGGGGGACCTTCCCCGGCCGGCTGGCGGGCGGCGGTCGCGGCCCCGCGATCGTTGCCGAGATTCGGCGTCGCTTGCCGACTTTCGGGGCGTCGTTGCGGTGACGGCGCAGCCACGGCCCCGGAGCCGGCGTTCGTTGCGGCGCCGGCTCGGCCGGCCTGCTAATCCCACTGGTCCAAGCTCATGGAGCTGGGCTCGCGGCTGCCGTTGGAACGTCGGGGGTAGGTCCCCCGACAGCGGCCTCGATGTGCGAACATATGTTCGTATGGGACATCCGGGACGCCGCTTGGTGGGGATAGCGATCATCGGCGGGAGCAGGCTCTACCGCGAGTCGCTCCAGCGCGTCCTGAACGAGGCGGACGGCCTCGCCGTCGTCGGCACCGCCTCCTCGCTCGAGGAGGGCGTCGGCCTGGTGGAGCAGCTGCGCCCCGAGGTGCTGGTCGTCGACCTCGAGTGGGACCGCGACCTCCCCCGGCTCGCCTCGATGCGCGACCTGCGCCCGCGCGCCCGGATCGTGGTGCTGGGCGTCGACGACGAGGAGGCGACGGTCGTGGCGTGCGCCGAGGCGGGCGTGGTCGGGTACCTCCCGAGCGACACGACGGCGACCGAGCTGGTCGACGCCCTCGAGCGGGTCGGCAGGGGCGAGCTGGTCTGCCCGCCGCGCACCGTCGAGACGCTCCTCCGCTGGCTCTCCCGCCGCGCCGACCGCCCGGCCCACTCGCTGCTGAACGACCTGACGAGGCGCGAGCGCGAGGTCGTCGAGCTCATCCGCCTCGGCCTCTCGAACAAGCAGATCGCGGAGCGCCTGTGCATCCAGGTCGCGACCGTGAAGAGCCACGTCCACTCCGTCCTCGTGAAGCTCAACGTCGAGCGGCGCGCCGAGGTGGCGGCGCTCATGCACGACGCCGGCGCCTGAGGTCGCGCCCGGCCGCACCGCCCGCTGGGCCGGCGGCACCGCCCCCCGCCCGCCGCTCAGGAACGCCGAACCGCAATGCACCGTTTCCTCATTTGGATCTAGACCCTCCGCGGCGAAAGATCCATCCTTGGACCGATGACAACGGAAGCCGGAGACGCGACAGTGGCCGGGCCGAATGGACCGTTCGATGACAGACGGCTCCGATCCCAGCACGGCGCGAACCCCAGCGCCGCGGGGAGGGACGGCTGCGGTGCCGCCCGAGGGAGGTCCCCAGCGTGGCGGGGACCGGCGGCGCGGAATCGCCTTCCCCAGAGGAGGACGCGCGCCGGCTGCGGCCCGGCCGGGCGGCAGCCCCGCTCGCGACGGCCGCGGCCGGCGCCCGCCTCCGCTCGGAGTCGCGGCACCCGGTCCGGATGCCCGGCCCAGAGCCGGATAGCGTCCTCGTCGTCGGCGGCAGCCGGCCCGGCCCCTCCCGCACCCGCGCACTGACCGAGACGACCGTCGCGATCGTCGAGCAGTGCGGCGCGACGGCGGAGGTCTGGGACGTCGGCACGGCGGGCCGCAGGCCGGCCGGCCTTCGCGCCCGGGCGGCCCGAGCGCAGGCGCTCGTCCTCGTCACGCCGACCTACCACAACTCGTACTCGGGCCTGCTCAAGCACGCCCTCGACCAGCTCGACCTCGCGGCGGTCGCCGGCAAGCCGGCCGCGCTCCTCGCGACGTGCGGCGAGGCCCCCACCCCGCAGGCGCTCGACCACCTCCGCATCGTCCTCGGCGCGCTCGGCGCCACGGTCGTCCCGTCGCAGGCCGTGGCGGTCGAGGCCGACTTCGAGACGACCGCCGACGGCTACCGGGTCGCGGACGACCTGCTGCTCGAGCGCGTGCGCGCCGTCGTCCTCGAGCTTCTCTGGTTCGCGCGGCGCCTGCGCAGGCACGGACCGAGGCCGCCCGGCGCGCATGCCGCCGGCCGGCCCGGCGCGCGCCGCAACGGCGAGCTGCCCGACCAGATCGCGCGGGCGATCGAGTACATCCGGCGCAACTACCCGAAGGGCCGGGTCCCGCTCGACAGCGTCGCCCGCGAGGCGTGCATGAGCCGCTACCACTTCTCGCGCACGTTCAAGCACGCGACCGGCACCCGCTTCATCGACTTCGTCGCCGAAGTGCGGCTCGCCGAGGCACGCACCCTGGTCGCCGAGACCGACCGGTCGATCACCTCGATCGCCCACGCGGTCGGGTACCGGGACGTCGGGTCGTTCGAGCGCTCGTTCAAGAAGCGCCTCGGCATGTCGCCGTCGGAGTACCGTCGCCGCGCCCGCGCGCGGGCGGTCGAGCTGCTTGCGGCTCGGTAGGCCCATCCGGGCGGTACGCTGACCCCGACTTGGCGGTCCGGCTCCGAATGCTGTCCCTCGCCGCCCTGCTGGTCGCGCTGGCGGGCCCGGCCGCCGCGGCGCGCGCGCAGGTCTCGCTGCCCCCGATCCCGCCGATCGGCGGCACCCCGGCCCCGCCCGGCGAGCGGCCGCCCCCGGAGCAGCCCGCGCCGCCGCCGCCGGTGAGCAGGGCGCCGGGCTCGGTCACCGGCGAGGTCGACGTCGCGCACTCGGGCCACTTCCCCGACGACGCCCTGGTGCCGCCGCTCGTCCGCCGCTGGGCGGTCGCCGCGAAGCCCGTCGAGGTCCTCGCCGCCGACGGGCGCGTGTACGTGCTCGAGCAGGCCGGCGTCAGCGCCCGCGACCAGGGCGACGGACACGTGCTCTGGCGGGCGACGCTCCCGGACAGGGCGATCGGCGCGGCCTACGACGGCGGGAGGCTCTTCGTGAGCTCGTTCGACGACCTGCACGCGTTCGACGCCGCCACCGGCGCCGCGCTCTGGACGCAGCACCTCACGAACGCCGCCTTCGCCGGCCGGCCCGTGGCCAGCGGCGGCTTCGCCTACGTGACGCACGCGCAGGGCGGCTCGGTACTCCACGCGTACCGCGGCAGCGACGGCGCGGAGGTCTGGAAGAGCACCTCCCCCGACGGCTCCGACGCGCCGGCGCTCGACGACACCCGCGCCTACCTCGGCGGGGCGTGCGGGGAGGTCACCGCGATCAACCGGTCGAACGGCGCGCGCGCCTGGCACCGCCCGACCGGCTGCACGGGCGGCGCCTTCGTGACGCCGGCGCTCCACGCCGGCCGGCTCTGGGTCCCGGCGTACGAGGTGTCGAGCGGCAACCCGGACCGGGACCCGCCGATCTTCGACGCCGCGAGCGGCACGGTCGTCGGCCGGTTCAAGGGGAGCCTCCCGGTCTTCGTGGACGGCCTCGCCGTCTACCGGACGAGCGAGCGGATGACGGCGGTCGACCTCGCCAGCGGTCGCGAGCGCTGGCGGGTGAACGGCTTCGTCGGGCCGGTCCTGGCGGTGGGCCACGACGTCTACTTCGTCCAGGAGAGGCGGGCGGTCGTGCTCGACGCGGAGACGGGCCGGACGATCGTGTCGAGCAAGCTCGCCGGCACGACCGAGGACGCCGCGACGGCCGAGCTCGCGGCGGCGCCGGGGTGGCTCTTCTCCGCCCAGCGCGGCCGCCTCGAGGCCTACACGAGCGCGCTCACGCCCGCGCCTCGGGGCGTCGCGTTCGACGTCTACGCGAACGAGGTCGTCGCCGGCCGAAAGGCGGTCGGCGTCGGCGTCCTCGGGACCGAGCTGCGAGGCGACCGGCCACGGGTGACGATCGAGCGCGCGCCATGGCACGGCGGGCGGTTCGGCCGAGCGCTGCGCGTCCGCCCGACGCGCGACGGCGGGTTCGAGGGCGCCGTGCGGCTCGCCGTGAACTCGCGCCTGCGGGCGACCGGCGCCGGCGTCCGGAGCAGGCCCGTGACCGTCTACGCGTGGCCGCAGGTGAGCATCGGGCGCGGCGTCGCCGTCGGCAGGCGCGGCGTGCGGCTCCCGGTCGTCGCCAGCGCGCCGGCGAGGCGCCTCGGCGGCCGCACGATCGTCCTCTACTACGACCGCCACTCGACGAAGGGCCTGCGGCTCCTCGCCAGCGGGCGGCTCCGCGGCGGCCGAAGGGCGCGGGCCGTGGTCCGGTTCGACGAGCCGCGGGGGTCGAGCAGCCGCGACAACGTCTGGTGGTGCATCCGCGGCCAGCTCTCGCTCGGCATGGGCCGCCCGGAGCCGCTCACGAGGCGCTGCGGCGCGCGCAGGCTGCCCGAGCCGAGCGGGTAGGCCGGTCGGGTAGCATCCAGCGCGCGAGGCGGGATCGAATCCGGGGGGCGGGGAAGATGCTGAGACGACTGTGCACGCTCACCGCGGCGGCGGTGGGGATCACGCTGGCGGTCGCGGCGCCGGCGAGCGCGTGGTGGGCCGGCGGCGGCTCGAACCGGTGGGGCGCCTACGGCGCGGTATTCGTGCAGGCCGAGCCCGGCGAGCAGAACGACATGACCGCGACCGCCAAGCCGGGGCTCAGCTCGGTTCCGTACGGGACGCCCGAGTACGTCGTCATCCACGACGACTCCGCCCCCGTCACGCCCGCGCCGGCGGGATCCGGCACGGGCTGCACCGAGGTCGACAGCCACACCGTGCGCTGCACCGGCATCGACCCGTGGGGCGCGCCGATGTCGGTCGACTACCTCGACGTCCAGCTCGACGACGGCGACGACGCCCTCCGGATACCGCACACCAGCCTGTCGGTGTGGCTCTGGGGCTCCACCGGCACGGGGAACGACGTCGTGACCTCCTACGGCCCCGGCGGCTCGTCGATCTACCTCGACGAGGGCGACGACCGGATGGTGCTGCGCGGGAGCCTGAGCGGTCCGCTCTACCCGTCGGGCGTGGCCGCGGGCCCGGGCGACGACGTGCTCGACGTGGTCAACGCGGACGACGACGACGACCCGTCCTGCGGCGACGGCGCGGACACCCTGTACGCCGACGTCGGCGAGGACAACGCCGACTGCGAGGCCCGGCCGCCGCTGCGATAGCGGCGGGCTACGCCGCGCCGGCCAGCCGGTAGTCGGCCAGGTCAGGCCGCCGCGTCCGCAGCCGGTACTCGAACGAGAACCCCGGCCAGTTGTTCACGACCTTGCCGTCCTCGGTCCGGTACCAGCTCGTGCAGCCCGCGGTCCAGACCGTCCCCTCGAACCGCCGCTGGACGTCCGCGTTGAACGCGCTCTGGACCTCCGAGCGCACGTCCATCCAGCGGGCGCCCGAGCGCGCCAGCTCGCGCACGGCCTCGACCACGTACGCGATCTGCGACTCGAGCATGAAGAGCGCCGAGCCGGCGCCCAGGTTCGTGTTCGGGCCGTAGAGCATGAACATGTTCGGGAACCCGCTCACGGCGAGCCCGAGGTAGGCCTCGGCGCCGCCCCGCCAGGCGTCGTCCAGCTCGCGGCCGCCGAGCCCGGTTATCGCCATCGGAGCCAGGAACTCGTTCGCCTGGAAGCCGGTGCCTAGGATCAGCGCGTCGACCTCGCGCTCGACCCCGTCGTCCGTGACGACGCGGTCGGGCCGGACCTCCGCCACGCGCTCGGTCACGAGCTCCACGTTCGGCCGCGACAGCGACTCGAGGTAGTCGTTCGACACCAGCACGCGCTTGCAGCCGATCGGGTAGTCCGGCACGAGCTTGGCGGCCAGCTCGGGGTCCGGAACCGTCTTGCGCAGCCGCTTCACGTACTCGTCCTGGTAGCGCTTGATCAGCCACGGCGCCTTGGTGAACCCGAGGGTGACGATCTCGAACCGCCAGTAGGTGAACCAGCGATTGAGCGCCTGGATCCACGGGAAGCGGCGGAACAGCGCCCGCTGCCGCGGCCGGTAGGGACGGTCCGGCTTCGGCACCACCCACGCCGGCGAGCGCTGGAACAGGTGGAGCCGCGACACGAGCGGCGCGATCTCCGGCACGAACTGGATCGCGCTCGCGCCGGTCCCGAGCGAGGCCACCCGCTTGCCGGTCAGGTCGCAGTCCTCGGGCCACTCGGCCGAGTGGAACATCGTGCCCTCGAAGCTGTCGAGGCCCGGCACGTCCGGGTAGGCCGGCCGCGAGAGCTGCCCGGTCGCCGTGACCAGGACGTCGGCCTCGATCTCGTCGCCGGCCGTCGTCCGCACGCGCCAGCGGCCCGCCCCCTCGTCGAACTCCGCGCTCGCGACCTCGGTCCGGAGCCGCACGTGCTCGCGCAGCCGGTGCTTGTCGGCGACGTGCTCGAGGTAGGCGAGGATCTCGGCGCGCCGCGGGTAGCGCCGCGACCAGTCGTGCTTCGGCTCGAACGAGAACGAGTAGAGGTGCGACGGGATGTCGCAGGTCAGGCCGGGGTAGCGGTTGTCGCGCCACACGCCGCCGACCGAGTCCGCCTTCTCGAGGATCGTGAACGACTCGATCCCGGCCGCGCGCAGCTTGATCCCGAGCCCGATGCCGCCGAAGCCGGCGCCGACGACGACGACCGTCGGCGAGCTGGCTCTCGATCCGTTGCCGGAGGACATGGGGCGGCGGATACGGTACCCGGGCGGCCGGGGCCGCGGCGGGCCCACCGGCGAGCCGGCCGCGCTACGCCGGCTTGGGCTCCCGCTCCGGCGCGAGCAGCCGCGCGGCCGCGAGCCCGCCGATCCCGCCGAACAGGTGGCCCTGCCACGAGATGCCGTCCTGCGGCAGGAGCCCGCCGAGCAGCGCGCCGCCCCAGACCGCGACCACCACGGCGCCGATGGCGAGCTCCAGCAGGTCGCGGTCGAAGAAGCCGCGGCTGACGAGGTAGCTCGCGTAGCCGAAGACGATCCCGCTGGCCCCGATGTGGTTCGTGTTCTCGGGCCCGACGAGCCACGTGCCGAGGCCGCCGATCAGGGCGACGATCGCGGTGACCACCGCCACCCGCGCCGCGCCCTTCAGCGCGATCGCGCAGCCCATCGCCAGGAACGGGACCGTGTTCGAGATCAGGTGGTCGAAGCCGGCGTGCAGGAACGGGGCCATGACGATCCCGATCAGCCCGTCGGTCTCGCGGGGCTCGATCCCGAGGCGGTCGAGCCGGTCGTCGGTCACGACGTCCACGATCTCGAGCGCCCACATGACGGCCGCCATCGCCACGACCAGCCGGACGCCGGAGGCGAACGGGCCGGGCGGGCGCTTCTCGCTCTCGGCGGCCACCGCGGTCAGTATCGCGGGCGGCCCGGCGGCTACGGACCGCCGAACCGGCCGCGCAGCGCCATCACGTTGTCCACGTACCGCTCCGTCTCGGGCAGCAGCCCGCGCTGGCGGACCGAGCCGAGCCCCTGGTAGTAGGCGGCGGCAGCGAGCCTCGGGTCGCCGCCCGTAGAGCGCAGCAGCGAGCCGAGGTACATCACGCCGGCGTGGACGTTCTCGGTCGGGGAGCTCGGGTCGAGCGCCTGCGACGCCAGGTTGCGCTGGATCCAGTCCCAGGTGCCCGGGAGGATCTGCATCACGCCGCGGGCGTTCGACCCGGAGACGAAGCCGTTCTCGAACCCGCTCTCCTGCCAGCCGATCGCGGACGCGAGCGAGGCGGGCACGCCGTGGGCGGTCGCGATCTGCGCGATCTGGCCGGAGGTCACGCGGCCGGGCGCCGCGACCGGGGCCGCGCTCGGCACGACCCGCGGGCGGACGACCGGCGACGAGGCGGGCGCGGCGGCGGGCGCGCTCGCCTGAGCCGGCTGCACCGCGGTCCCCCGCCCCGGGGTCGGAAGCTTGAGGACCGTGCCGGCCAGCAGCGGACGGCTCGGGTCGAGCCCGTTCATGTACGCGACCTGCCCCGCGGTGACGCCGCTGCGCGCGGCGATCGCGGACAGCGAGTCGCCCGGCTGGACCGTGTACGCGCCCATCGGCGCGGGCGCGCCGGCACCGGGCGTGCTCGCGCCCTGACTCGGCACGGCGCCCGTCTGCGCGAGCGCGGCGGCGGCCTCGCCCTCGGAGGGCACCCAGATAGTGCTGCCGAGCACCACGTTCGCGGTCTCCGGCAGCCCGTTCGCCGCGGCGAGCGCGCGCGTCGTGAGGTTGCTCGCGGCCGCGATCGACCAGAGCGTCTCGCCCGGACCGACGGTGTGCGCGACCCGCGCGCCGGCGGCGGCGGGGGACAGACAGGCGCCGGCCGTCAGGGCTGCGGCGAGTACGGCGGTGCGGAACCGGTGCACGATCGGACCTCCCGTTCGATCACGCGGCGATCGCCCGGCACGCTATGCCGTCGCCGCCGGACAGGGAAGTCCTGCAACGGAAGGTGCACCGGTTGGCGCGCCGGCGCGGCTACCCGGCCGGGCGGCCGCCTACCACTCGCTGTCGGCGTCCCGTGTGAACGTCCGCTTCTTCGTGGGGGCGGGGTACTGGCGGTTCCAGACGGCCACGGCCCCGCCGACGGCCGTGACCACGATCATGACGAACACGACCCAGTCCGCCCATCCGTCCGTCGCCTGGAGCAGCACGTAGGCGAGCGCCGCGGCTACGACGAGGAAGATCGCGATCTGGACTAGGGCTCGGCTGCGCATCTATTCTCCCCTCGGAATTCGGGTTGATCCTACGCCGCACGAGCGCGCGGCAGAAGTGAGGGGGAGAGATGGTCCAGACGATCGCCGTGGGCACCGACGGCTCCGAGACCGCGCAGAAGGCCGTCGACTTCGCCCTCGACATGGCCAAGCGCTACGGCGCCAAGCTGCTGATCGCCAGCGCGTACACCCCGGTGCCGGAGGACCGGCTGCGCAAGGAGCAGGCGGACGCGCCGCAGGAGATCCAGTGGTCGATCAACCCGAGCGAGGAGGTCGACGCGACCCTCCGCCAGGTCGAGGAGCAGGCCAAGGAGGCGGGCGTCGACTACGCCAGCGAGGCCCGCAACGGCGACCCGGCCGAGGTGCTCATCGAGATCTCGACCGACCACGGCGCCGACGTGATCGTCGTGGGGAACAAGGGCATGCAGCGGCGGATCCTGGGCAGCGTGCCGAACACGGTGTCGCACAAGGCGCCGTGCTCGGTGATGATCGTCAAGACGGCCTAGGGGGCGACGGCGGGGGGCGACTGCGGGCGCCTACTCCGCCAGCCGCACCAGCGTCACGCCGTCGCGCACCGGCAGCACGACCGCGACCACGCGGTCGTCCGCGGCGATCCGGTCGTTCAGCGCCGCCAGCGTCCGCGCGTTCTCGTCCTCGCCGTCCGGCTCGACGACCCGCCCGCTCCACAGCGTGTTGTCGACCACCAGCAGCCCGCGCGGGGCGAGCAGCGGCAGCGCCGCCTCGTAGTAGTCCGGGTAGCCCGACTTGTCGGCGTCCACGAACACGAGGTCGAACGGGCCGTCGAGCGACCGCACCGTCTCGAGCGCCGGCCCGACACGGATCTCGATCCGGTCGCCGTACGGGCTCGCGTCGAAGTGGCGACGGGCGAAATCGGCCCGCTCGGGGTCGAGCTCGCAGGTCACGATCCGGCCGCCGTCCGGCAGCGCGGCGGCCATGGCGAGCGCCGAGTAGCCGGAGTAGGTGCCGAGCTCCAGCACCCGCCGCGCGCCGCTCACCCAGACGAGCGTCTCGAGCAGCCGGCCCTCGACCCGGCCGGTCAGCATCTGGGGCGCGCTGAGCGCCTCGCGGGTCTCGCGCTCGAGCTCCTCGAGCCACGGCGGCGGAGCGGTGGTGCGCTCCTCGGCGTATCGCTCGACTGCCGGGTCGACGATCACGGGATCGGCTGCGGCGGCAGCGCGATCGGGTCGCCGGGGGCGGCGATGTCGCCGCGCGCGGCCGCCTTGCGAGACCACTTGGACAGCGCGCGGAACGAGTCCATGACGGCGCCGTCCGAGTCGATCAGCGCCATGTCGAAGTAGCCGCCGCGGTAGCGCCTCGGCGGTCGGACCAGCAGGTACTGCGTTATCTCCCGCACCGCGGTGTTGCGCAGGGCGAGGGCGTACGCGCGCTTCAGGTACGACGCCCGTCGCACGTCCGGGTGGCTGTACTTGCCGGTCCCGAAGTAGCCGAACTCGGTCAGGTAGACCGGCACGGTCCTGCGCTTCGGCGTGGCGAGCGCGCGCACGCGGGCCAGCGCGTCGAGGGTGGTGGTCAGGCGCGAGAGCGTCCCGATCGTCACGTTGTCGGTGCCCGGGTACGGCCGCTCGGGCGGGCCCTGGTAGTCGTAGGGGTGGTGGGCGAGCCCGTCGGCGCGGAGCACCGGGCAGCCGCCGGTGCGGTGGAGCCGGTAGGTCCGCGCGCCGGGGAACGCTGCTGTCGGCTTCGTGCAGGTCAGCTCGCGCAGGAACCTGAGCGGGGAGGCCTGGCGCGGCAGGTTCTCGTACGGCAGGAGCTCGCCGAGCAGGACCTCGGCGGAGCGGTCGACCCGCTTGACCGCGGCGTAGCCCGCGCGGTACAGCTCCCGGTACAGCGCCGGCGCCCGCTTCTGCGGGGCGAGCCAGCCGACGTGGTTGGGCTCGTTCCAGATCGAGTAGCGGTCGACTCGGCCGCGGAAGTGCTCGGCCACCGCGCGCACGAAGCGGCCGAACATCCGCGGGTTCGGCTCCTGGACCCCGACCTTGCCGTTCGAGGTGGCGAAGGCGGGCGCCGGCGGGATGATCGTGATCTGGACGCGGATCCCCCTGGCCGCCGCGGCGGAGATCAGGTCGTCGTGGAGGGCGAACGCGCCGTAGCCAGGCGGCGGGGTCTCGGTCTCCGACTTCGCGTCGGCGCCGAGCACCGACGCCCAGCCGAGGTTCACCCGGATCCGCGTGACCCCGAGCTGGCGCGCCTGCTCGAGCGCCAGGTCGCGGTCGTAGTAGTCGCGCTGGAGGAAGACCGGGTCGTCCTGGATGCCGACCTCCATGCCGCGCGCCGCCTGGGCCGCCGGCGCGGCGAGCGCCCACGCCGCCGCCGCCAGGGCGATGGCCGCCGCGCGCCTCACTTCCTCGCCTTCTTCTTCTTCGCCTTCGTCACCCTCACCATCAGCTTCACGATCCTGCGGTTGCCGGCCCGGTCGGCCACGACGATCCGCAGCCGGTAGGAGCCCTTCCTCCGGTATACGTGCCGAAGCTCCCGAACGGCTCGAAGGCGGGCGCCGTCGCCGAAGGAGGCACTCACGTTAGCCACGCCAGAGGTCCTGACCGTCACGCCCGGCAGCGGGGCGACCACCGCCGGCGGGGGCGGCGGCGGAGCGGGGTCGTCCCGGGTGAGCACCCGGATCGCCCCGCCGGCCCTGACGGTGAGGGCCGCGGGCACGACATCCGCCAGCGGAGCCGTGACGTCGACGTTCACCCGCCGCTCCGGGCCGACGGTCTCCTGACCGCGGCGGTCGATCGCCACCACGTGCCATGTGAACGTGCCCTCGGGCAGGTCGAACGGCGGCCGGAACGCCCTGGAGGTCCCGCTGGCGAACTGCTGGCCGAGCGTCTCGACGCGGTACTGCGGCTCGCCCCACTGCTCGGTCGGGCGGCGCCAGGAGAACCGCAGCCGCCTGTCCCTCGTCCAGCCCGAGGCGCTTCGCGCGCTGACCGCCGGGAGCGCGCGGTCCTGGTGGGCCACGACGATCCGGCGGTCGAGCGGCCCGCCCTGGACGAACCCGACGGCGGTGTCGTTGAGCCGGTCGGACGCCGCGTCGAGCCCGAGGCCGGTGGCGGCCGGGCCGAAGTCGGGGTTCGACAGGACGGCCTCGGGCTCGAGCTCGTCGTCGCGGGTCCAGAACCGGCCGATCACTCGCGGGGCGACCCCGCCGCCGGGGTCCTCGAACCACGCGAAGACGCCCTCGCCGTTCGTCGACTCGGCCGCGATCGGGTCCGGCGCGGTCGCGCTCGGCTCGGAGTCGATCCGGCCGATCGGCCCGAAGACGTCGCGCTGGAGCACGACGCCGACCGTCGTCGCCCCGGGGCCCTCGGCCACGGCCAGCGAGCGCTCGCGGCCGATCACCTCGAGGTCGGGGTCGCGGGCCTCCTCGCCGGTGCCGAAGCCGAGGCCGTCGAGCACGAGCGGCGGCTCGAGGCCCACGCCGACGATCGGGCGCGCCAGCACGCGCGACCGCGCGATCCCGCCGTCGTCGAAGGACTGCTCCAGCATCACCCAGCCGTGGCTCGTGTCGTCGTCGAGCCCGACGTCGGGGTTGCGCGCGTCGCCGCCGGCGTGCCCCACGAGGTCGGTCAGGCTGGCGTCGGCCGGGAACGCCGAGATCCGGTCGCGGAGCACCCTGCGCACGTACACGCGGCGGCGCCCGTCGCCGCCGGGCTCCTCCCAGGCGACGATGCCGGTGCCGTCGGTAGCGGCGGCCACCTGCGGCCCGCGCCCGCCGCCGGAGTCGTGCGCGGGGTCCACGTCCAGCGCGTCGGGGAACGCCGTCCACGCGCCGCCGGCCATCCGGGCCGCGCGCACGTCGCGCGAGGCGCCGCCGACCGCGAACGCCGCGTAGCCGACGCCGTGGACGCTCAGGTCGAGCGACGAGCTCTGGACCGGGCCCGGGTGGACGCGCACCGGCGCGCTCCAGGCGGCGGCCTCCGTGTCGCGGGTGACGGCCCAGAGCGCGCCGTCGTTGAGCCAGCTCGCAACGGCGCGGCCGCGGTCGGCGATCGCCACGTGCGGGTCGCTCGACTGGCCGGGCTGGCCCACGTCGAGCTGCTCCGGCGCGCCCCACGCCCCGTTCGTCATCCGCGCCGTCCAGACGTGCGGCACCCCGTCGGAGCGCTTCAGGTAGACCACCGCCGCGCCGCCGTCGCGCGACACGTCGACGTCGCCCAGGCGGACGATGTCCGAGCTCGGCCCGTCGATCGACTCGGCCGGGAAGAACGCCGCGCGCGCGGGCGCGGCGAGGCCGGCCAGGGCGAGGGCCGTCGCGAGGAGGGTGCGCGCCGCGGCCGTCACGGCCCGTTCGCCGTCCCGTACTGGACCGTCCCCCGGAACCACCGCTGCAGCACCGCGTAGGCGGGCTTCGGGTTGTCGAAGAAGTCGATCACGCCCTTCTCGTGCCAGTTGGTGAGCGGGCGCGGGTTGCCGCCCATCCAGCCGGGCCGCACCCGGAACGAGCGCAGCGTGCCGATCACGCCGGAGAGCCACGGCTTCGTCGCGTAGACCGAGTTGTGGTAGTCGTAGAACTCGCTCTGGAACCCGTAGGTGCCGCGCTCCTCGGCCGGCCCCTCGCGGTTCGCCTCGGCACCGTGCTCGGTCACCATGATCGCCTTGGTCGGGTAGCAGGCACGCACGGAGTCGAGCCACGGCGAGAGCCCCTCGCGGTCGGCGATCGTCGCCGCCCGGCCGGGGTACCAGCCGAAGTAGCTGTTGAAGCCGAGCAGCTCGAAGCGGTCGAAGGCCTTCTGGCACGGCGAGTCCGGGTAGCCGGCCACGACCACCGCGGCCGGCCGGCTCGGGTCGAGCTTGTGGATCAGGCTCGAGCTCGAGCGGTACCAGGCGCGCTCGTAGGTCCCGGCCTCCGGCCGCAGCTCGTTCGAGACCGACCACGCGAGGACCGACGGGTGGTTGCGGTTGGTGACGATGTTCGTGCGGAGCATCTCCAGCGCGCCGCGGCGCAGCGACTCGCGCTTGAGGCTGTCGGCCGGGACCTGGAACACCGGCACCTCGGCCCAGACGAGCAGGCCCAGCCGGTCGGCGAGCTCGATCATCTGCGGGTGCATGGGGTAGTGGGTCCGCAGCAGGGTCGCGCCGAGGTCGCGCGCCTCGTTCGCCATCTTCTCCCGCTCGGCGTTCCCCAGCGCGGCGCCCTTGAGGTAGTCGTCCTCGTGGATGAAGACGCCGCGGATGTGGACCGGCTCGAAGTTGAGGAGGAGCTGCCCGCCGGAGATCGTCAGCGAGCGGACGCCGCTGTGGAGCGAGTAGCCGCCGACGCGGCGCAGCCGGCCGGCCTTCCGCTTGCCGGCGGGGGCGTCGCCCGCCGAGGCGGTGAGGCTCACGTCGTAGAGCTGGGGGTCCGGCGGCGACCAGAGCCGGGGGGCGGCGACCCGGATGCGCGCGCGCAGCTCGGTCGACGCGCCCGGCGCCAGCCGGCGCAGGGGGAACCTCACGGCCTGGTCGCCGAACCGGCCGGCCAGCCGAACGCGCTGGGCGCGCCGGCCGTAGCCGCGCAGCCTGACCCTGAAGTCGACCCGCGCCGCGCACGTGCGGCACGGGAGGGTCGGGGTGACCTCGACCTCCTCGAGGTCGACCCGCTCGACGCGCCGCAGGTAGACCTCGCCGAGGATCCCGCCGTAGTTCCACCAGCCGCCGGCGGGCGACTCGTCCTCGTCGGTGAACTGCGCCGGAGGGAGGTCGTCCTCGAAGCGGCGGTTGTCGACCCGCAGGACGAGCCGGTTCACGCCCCTCCTCAGCCCGGCCAGCCGGACCTCCCACGGCAGGTAGGCGCCGTGGTGCTCGCCCAGCCGCCGCCCGTTCAGCCAGACCTCGGCGTGGTAGCGGACGTTCTGGAAGCGGACGATCCAGTCGAGGGCGCGCGAGCTCGAGGGGAGGCGGAAGTCCTTGCGGTACCAGACGATGTCGCCGGCCATGCTCTCGGGCGACTCGTCGATCGCGTTCCAGGCGCTCGGCACGGTCACCGGCCCCCAGCCGGTCCGCCCCGTCTGGGAGAAGAAGCGCCGCAGCACGCCCTCGTCCGCGGTGTCGCGGCGGAACAGCCACTCGCCGCCCATCAGGTAGCGGTTCGCGGGCCCGTCCTGGATCAGGACGCGGCTGTCCAGGCCGTCCCTGAGCGCGCCCGAGGCGGGCGCGGGGACGAGCAGGGTGGCCGCCGCGGCGGCCATGACCAACACGAGCGAGAGGATGCGCAACCCGGAGTGGAACACCCGACACCTGTACCGGTTGCGGGATGCGGCCATGCCTCTTCTTTAAGTTGCCGTCCCCACCTCCTGCATCCGGGCGGACAGCTCGTCGTGCAGGCGCTCGCGCTCCTCGGAGTGGCGGCGGAAGCGGCCCTCGCCGGTGTCCCTGTGGACGAGGTTGTCGCGCTCGTCGGGGTCGCGGTCGAGGTCGTAGAGCTCGTACTGGCGCGACCCCGCGTCCTCGGGATCGACGTAGACGACGTACTTCCAGCGGCGCTCGCGGATCGCCCGGAGCCGGTTCGGCCGCGGCACCACGTCCTCGAACGCGGTGCCGGCCTTGTGGTCGTCGTAGGCGAAGCAGGAGGCGTCCTGGACCGACGGGCGCGGCTCGGGGTGCCGGGCGGCCGCCGCGAGGTCGACCTCCGCGGAGGCGAGGGCCTCGTCGGCGGCGCCTGCGTGGTGGGCGAGGACCGGGGTGAGGTCGCGGCCGGAGAAGGCGAGGCCGCCGCCGGCGCCGCAGAGCGTCGCCACCGTGGGCATCAGGTCCACGAGCCCGGCCGGGGCGTCGGTCTCGGCGGGCTGCGGGAACAGCACCGGGTTCGAGACCACGAGCGGCACGCGGACGGTCTCCTCGTAGGCGTTGAACATCTTCTGGCGCAGCCCGCCGTGGGTGAGCCCCATCTCGCCGTGGTCGGAGGTCCGGACGACCACGGTCCGCGACCGCAGCGACCGCGGGTCGGACGGCTCGCCGAGCGCGTCCAGGACCCTGCCGATCTTCCGGTCGACGAGGCGGTGGAGGTGGGCGTAGAAGCTGAGGTAGTCGCGCCGGGCGCGCTCGTCGGAGACCGGGCCGAGGTAGGAGGCCTGGCCGAGCTTCATCAGCGCGTGCGGCGTGGGCTTGGTGGTCAGGTCCTCGTCGACCGTGGCCGGCAGCGGCACCGCGAGGTCGCGGAACTCGTCCACCCGGTAGCCGCCCGCCTCGTACGAGGCGGGGTAGCCGAGCACGTCGTGCGGGTTGACCAGCGAGAGGATCAGGGCGAACGGCTCGGGGGCCTCGGCCAGGAACCGCTCCGCCTGGCGCGTGAAGTCCTCGTCGAACCCCTCGCCGCTGCGGCCGGCGTTGCCCCCGCCGAAGTGGTCGGGCTCGACGTTCTCGCCGGCGTCGGGCGGCTCCCAGCCGGCGAACCCGTACTCGCGGTCGAGGAGGTCGGCGTCCGCCTGCGACCACTCGCCGTGCAGCGGCTTCGTCAGGTGCCACTTGCCCTTGAAGCCGACGGCGTAGCCGGCGTCGCGCAGCATCCGGGCCATGTTGGGCGTGGCCGGGTCGAGCACCGCCTCCTCCCCCCTGCCGGCGCCGAGCCGCAGCGCGCCGCGCGCGAAGGCGCGCAGGAGCTTGTCGCGCGGGGCCTCGCCGCTCCTGAGCGTGCGGCCGAAGGTGGCGAGGACGCCGGGCAGGTTGCGCGGGTCCGGGCGGGCGCCCTCCTCGGTCAGGGTGAGGGTGACCCCGTGCTGGCTGGGGTAGAGGCCGGTGAAGAGCGTCGCGCGGCTCGGCGAGCACATGCAGGTCGAGCACGTCGCGCGCGTGAAGGAGACGCCGGTGCGGGCCAGCTCGCGGTCGGCCGGCATCAGCTGGCCGAGCCAGCCGGGCTCGTCCGGCCAGTGCATCGGCGCACGCTGCTGGTCGGTCACGATGAGGACCAGGTTCGGCTTGCGCGCCACGGGTTGGCAACGCTAACGCCCGTGCGCAAGAATCGCGTTCGCACTGGGGCCCGGACGGGCGCCCGCAACGGACCCGGGAGGGCACGATGGCCTGGAGCCTGAAGGGCAAGTACTTCGAGAACTGCTCGTGCGAGGTGCCGTGCCCGTGCACGGTGTCGATGGCGCTCGGCGCCGACTACGACCAGTGCCGGGTGATCCTCGTCTGGCACGTCGATGACGGCGAGATCGAGGGCACGGACGTCTCTGGCCTCAGCGTGGCCGGCCTCGCCGAGACCCCGAAGGTGATGTCCGACGGCAACTGGCGGCTCGGCATGATCGTCGACTCGCGGGCCGACGACGAGCAGGCCGACAAGCTCGCGGCCGTGTACGGCGGTCAGCTCGGCGGGCCGATGCAGCTGCTCATGCCGCTGGTCGGGGAGAACCTCGGCGTCGAGCGCGCCCCGATCGAGTTCTCCCAGGAGGGCCGCCTCTACGGCGTGCGGATCGGCGACGGGATCGACGTGGAGGTCGAGGAGGTCGTCCCGTTCGGCGGCGAGACGCCGGTGAAGCTCAAGGGGATCTTCCACCCGACGGCGCCGCAGCTCACGATCGCGAAGGCGACCCGCTCGCGGATCACGGGCTTCGGGCTCGACTTCTCGAACGCGGGCAAGGCGGGCTTCACGCACTCGTCGTTCGCCTGGTCGGCGTAGCGGGTTGCCCTCGATACCGGCAGGCGCCTCCTCGGTCCGCGGGCTCGACCGCGCGCGGATCGCCCTGGTGGGCGCGCTGGTCGCGCTCGCCGCGACGGCCTGGCTCGTCACCGACGACCGGATGGACGGGATGGAGATGGGCGGGCTCGAGCTCGGCGGGCTCGGCTTCTACGTCGTCACCTGGGTCGTGATGATGGCCGCGATGATGTTCCCGTCGATCGCCCCGGTGGTGGCGGTCTACGACCGGCTTCGCGAGGGTCGCCGCGTCCCGGTCGCCGGGACGGTCCTGTTCGTGTGCGGGTACCTCGTCGCTTGGACGGCGGTGGGGCTGCTCGCCTACGGGACGATCGAGCTCGTGCGCTCGCTGTCGATCGACTGGCTCGCGTGGGACCGCGCCGGCCGGTACGTGGCCGGCGGGACGATCCTCGCCGCGGCCGCGTACCAGCTCACGCCGCTGAAGGACGTCTGCCTGCGGCACTGCCGCAGCCCGATGTCGTTCGTGCTGAACCACTGGCGCGACGGCGCGCTCGGGGCGCTGCGGATGGGGATCGGGCACGGGTCCTGGTGCGTGGGCTGCTGCTGGGCGCTGATGGCGGCCCTGTTCGCGGTCGGCGCGATGAGCTTGGGCTGGATGGCCTTCGTCGCCGGCCTGATCGCGCTCGAGAAGCTCTGGCCGTGGAAGACGTCGGCGAACCTGGCGGTGGCCGCGGTGCTCCTGGCGCTCGGTGTCGGGGTGATGGCCGTGCCGGACTCCGTGCCCGGGCTGATGACCGACGACTCGATGTCGCACGACGGGGGCGGCGGCGCGATGCAGATGGACCGCGGCGGGTCGATGGGCGGCGACTCCATGGACCGCGGCGATTCGATGCCCTGAACCGCCGCGCTCGGCTACGCTGCGCTTGGGAGTCGTTGAGCGGTGGCGGGGAGACGGAAGACCGAGCGGCAGGGGGAGGACGGGCAGGAGCGCGGCCCGATGGCGACGATCACGAAGATCGGCGCCGTGGTCACGACGCTCGGTGCGATCGTCGCGCTCGTGGTGGGGGTGAAGAGCCTTATGCCCTCGGACCCGCCCGGCCCGGTCGGCGAGATCCGGAAGCTCGACCTCAACAGCGTCGCCGGGCTGTCGGAGGCCAACCGGAAGGTGCCCGACGCCACCACCTGCCCGGGCGTCGAGAAGGAGCGCCACTTCGAGGTGCGTCGGCCCGCGAGGCCGGTCGCCGTCGCCTCGCTCGAGCTGCCGAGCGTCGTCGCCCAGGAGAGCACCGACTCGCCCACCCAGGAGGACCCGGGATCCGGGGAGGACCCCGCGACACCGACGACCGACTCGGAGTCGGCGCCGCCGGCTGCCGAGACGGACGGGGGGACGGAGGGCGAGCAGGGCGAGGGGGGCGAGCAGGGCGACGGGAACCCGGCACGTCCGAAGATCGCCGCGGGCGACCCGCGTCGGGTCACCGCCCTGCGGGACGAGACCGGCGTCGGGGAGCCGCGGATCGAGCAGCTCATGTTCAACCCGAGCGGAACCCAGGTCGGCGAGATCACGAAGGCGCAGCTGGCGGGCATCATCGCGAACACGCGGAAGGACGGCTCGTCCCGGAACGCCGAGCCGCTCGGCTGGCTGATCGACGTCTCGACCCGCCTCGAGAACCTGAAGGGCAAGTGCGCCTACGTCCAGTGGTCGCTCTACGACGCCAAGCGGATCCGCCGGGTTCGCTACCCCTGGGTGCGCGACAGGCGCGGCGTGCGCTTCGTGGCCAGGGCGACCCCCGACTCCCGCAGGTCGACGTTCTGGGTCCCTGCGCCCATCGAGCGCCGCCGCTACAAGGTGCGCGTCGCGCTGTACGACGCGAACGCGACGAACCTCGACAGCGGCGAGATCCCGCTGCCGAAGTGAGCGGAGGCGCTCGCCTCTGACCAGGGAAGCCCTGGTCTCGCCACGGCGCGCTGCCCCAACCGACGAGCAGTTCAAGCTTCGGATACCGCTTTTCGGGGATTGACCGGTTCGACCGGGCCAGCGAGAGTGGCTATGCGCCAGACGGCGCAGGAAAGCTACGCGGGTCCGCACGGCCGGGCTCGAGGGGGGGAAGGCATGCAGTCTCGACCGAAGCGCGCGCGAAAGGTCCGCGAGGACGCGGCCCGGTTCGCATTCGACCAACCGCATCCGGACCAGCAGCCGAACGGCGACGAGGAGCGGTTCCCCGACCGGATCGGCTCCTACTCCAAGGGCCTCCCCCACGACGATCGGGGCGAGGTCGACGGCGACGCCTACCAGGCGCTCCTGACCGCCGTGGAGAGCGGCGACCCCGCCGACTTCGAGGCGATCCCCCTCGGTGACCCGTCGAGCTGCCCGAGCGAGCTGGGGCGCCGGCTGGTCAACCCGCAGTCCGGGTTCGCGTTCGACCTCGAGGGGCCGGACGCCCAGGCGCTCGCGCTCCCCCCGGCGCCTCGCCTCGACAGCGCCGAGGAGGCTGGCGAGATGGCCGAGCTGTACTGGATGGCGCTGCTCCGGGACGTCGACTTCGAGGACTACGCGACGGACGCGACCGCAGCCGAGGCGGCCGCGGACCTGAGCCGCTTCTCGGACTTCCGCGGGCCGAAGGAGGGCGGGAAGGTGACGCCGGGGACGTTGTTCCGCGGCTTCACGCCGGGCGACGTCGCGGGTCCGTTCGTCTCGCAGTTCCTGCTGCGCGACTTCGACTACGGGACGCTCCGGGTGAGCCAGCGCGAGCAGAGAGCCAAGCCGGGGGTCGACTACGTCACGGATCCCGCCGAGTGGCTCCGGATCCAGAACGGCTGCGATCCCGGGGTCTCGCGCATGAAGCAGCTCGAGCTCGACGAGGACGGCAACCCGGTCCGGCGCTACATCCGCAACGGGCGCGACGTCGCGACGTACGTCCACTTCGACGCGCTGTACGAGGCGTACCTCAACGCGTGCCTGATCCTGCTCGGGTCACCGCCCGCGGAGGACCCCCGCGCGCAGACGGCGCCCTTCGACGCGGGAAACCCGTACGTCGGCCCGTCAACCCAGGAGGGGTTCGGCACGTTCGGCCCGCCCCACGTCCTGAGCCTCGTCTGCGAGGTGGCGACGCGTGCGCTGAAGGCCGTCTGGTGGCAGAAGTGGGGCGTCCACCGGCGGCTGCGACCGGAGGAGTTCGGCGGGCGCGTCCAACGCGTCAAGACGGGCGCCGCGGACTACCCGATCGGCGAGGAGCTGCTGGGGTCGCCCGTGCTCGACCGGGTGAACGAGGGCTTCGGGAGCTACCTCCTCCCGCTCGCGTTCCCGGAGGGCTCGCCGACGCACCCCTCCTACGGGGCCGGCCACGCCACGGTCGCCGGCGCGTGCGTGACGATCCTGAAGGCGTGGTTCGACGAGTCGGTCGCGATCGCGGACCTGTTCACGCCGGTCGTCGCGAACCCCGCCGGCGACGGCCTCGACGAGTTCACCGGCCCCGACGCCGGCGAGCTGACCGTGGGCGGCGAGCTGAACAAGGTCGCCGCCAACGTGGCGATCGCGCGCAACATGGCCGGAGTGCACTGGCGCAGCGACTACACGGAGTCGCTGCGGCTCGGGGAGCGGGTCGCGATCCAGATCCTCGAGGAGCAGGCGCCGACCTACAACGAGCGGTTCTCGTTCACGCTGACGACGTTCGACGGCGAGTCGGTCACGATCGACAACGAGTCGGGCGGCGGCGGCGGGTCGGGGCGCTTCGAGTCGGCCGGCGAGTCGGAGGAGGCGGAGGAGAGGGTCGGGGCGGGCTGAGCGCGGCCCTGGCTAGGGCGCGGTCTCGGGGCCCTTGTCGCGGTAGGCGTCGCGGAAGGCCCGGACGGCGTCGGGCACGTCGTCGTTCAGCTTCGGGCAGCCGAGGAGGTGGGTCCAGGCCGTGGCGGCGGCCTCGTACGGCATGTCGGTCAGGTTCGGCGTGAGGATCATGTGGCGGGGGTCGCTGTCGCCGACCTTCATGAGCGCGTCGCGGGCCTCGGTGGCCGACGGGCGGTACCACATGACGATCCGTCCGTGCTCGAGGGAGTGGACGAGCTGGCCCAGGGCGGGCGCGCGGCGGTAGGCGGCGTCCGCGGCGGGCACCGGGTTGTGGGGGCCCGAGCTGGGCGGGTTCGAGCGGTAGCGCGGCGTCGTCGTGGTGTGCTGGCGGCCCTCGTCGGGCAGGTCCTGGGCGGTGCAGCCCGCGGCCTTGGCGGCCTTCACGAGCGCGGGCGGGCCCTCGACCGGCAGGTCGCTCTCGGACTCGTCGTCGTCGTCCCCGAGGACGGCGATCGCGGCGAAGGCGATCCCGCCGAGCGCCAGGACGCCGACGACGATCGCGACGAGCAGCCGCGGAACGCCGCCGCGCGGGGGCGCGCCGGGGGGTGCGGCCCCGGCGGGGGGCTCGGGCGCGCCGGGGGGCGCGGGGTGCGGCGGCGCGCTGGGAGGCCCGGCCGGCGGAGCCCAGTCGGCTGTGGGCGGAGCGGCGTCGAGGGAAGGCTCGGCGACCGAAGCGTCCGGCGGCTCGGCGTCCGGCGGCCCGGCGCCCGGCGGCTCGGCGTCCGGCGGCGCGGCGGCGGACGGCTCGGCGTCCGGCGGCGCGGCGGCGGCGTCCGGCGGCTCAGCGTCCGGTGACCCGGCGTCGGGCGGCGCGGCGGCGGCGTCCGGCGGCGGCTCCGGCGCACCCGTCGGCGGCGGGAACGTGATCGGCTCCGTGAACGGCGGCTCCGCGAACGGCGCCGGCGGGACGGCGGGACGCTCGGGCGGCTCCGGCTCCGATTCGGGCGGCGGCTCGGCCGCGGCGGGCTCCTCCGCTTCGGGCGGCTCCGACTCGGGCTCCGGCTCGGGCTCGGCCGCGGCCGGCTCCGGCGGCTCCGATTCGGCCGGCGGCTCGGCCGCGGCGGCCGGCTCCGCCGACCCCTGCACCACGAGCGTCGTCCTGCCCATCCGGATCGTGTCGCCGGGCTCCAGGCGGCGCGGCTCGGTCAGGCGGTCGCCCTCCACGAACGTGCCGTTCGTCGAGCCGAGGTCCTCGATCGCGAGCGCCCCGTCGTCCTCGACGTAGACGCGCGCGTGGCGGCGCGAGATCTCGCGGTCGCCCAGCTGCCCGCCGGGACCCTCCGCCCGGCGGCCGACGACCAGCTCGCCGGCCACCTCGACGACGGTCCCGGCGGCCGCACCGCTCGTCACCCGCAGCGTGAAACCGGCCATGGCCGGTCACGCTACCGCGACCGTCAGCCGGCTGCGGTCGTGGCGGTCGGCGGCGCGCCCGGCGCCGCCCCCGGCGCGGCGGTCCCCTGGCGGTAGAGCAGGATGCTGGCGATCAGCACCCAGATCAGCGCCCCGAGGAACGCGACGAACCCGATCGGGGTCAGCGCGACGACGCCGATCAGGATGGCCGCCCACCCGAGCCAGCCCGGCAGCACCCCGAACCGGAGCGATGCCACGCCCGCGGCCAGCAGGAACGTCGCCAGGCCGATCGCGAAGGGGAAGAAGAAGTCCGCGTAGAGGACCGACAGCGTCTGCGTCACGCCGGGCGGGACGTCGCCCACGGTGTCGGCAGCGGCGAACTGGATCGCGCTGTCGACGAGCGCCGCCGACGCGAGTACCACCGCACCGCCGAACGTCAGCGACGCGAGCCGCCCGCCCTCCTGCTCGACCCGACCGATCGCGCCGCGGAGCGCGCCGGCGAACCAGAGCAGCGCCAGCGCCGCGTAGGCGCCGACGATCGCCGCCGCGATCTGCTCGCTGTCGTTGTCGCTCCAGAACTCGACCGCCTTCGCCGTCGAGTCGTCGGCGTCGGGGCCTTCGCCTCCGACCACGATCGT
Organism: Thermoleophilaceae bacterium; assembly: GCA_036389295.1. Lineage (GTDB taxonomy): Bacteria > Actinomycetota > Thermoleophilia > Solirubrobacterales > Thermoleophilaceae > AC-37. Next base: position 62,623 of record DASVQB010000022.1, read on the forward strand.
GACCACCAGCAGCACCACGAACAGCACGCCGGCAAGCGGCGCGTAGCGCGCCAGGCTTCCGCTCCTCATCGCTCCTCCTAGGGTGGGGCGACGGATCGTCCCACCGCCGGGCGGGGACGGCAAGCGGCCGGGCCGCGCCTTGCAGCGCCCTGGCCGCGAGTGATCGCTTTTACCGCCTACAGCCGGGACGATCGATCACTCGCGCGCCTCTGTACGCTGCCCGCTCGATGGCGGACCTCGAGCGCCTCCTCCGCACGCACAACCGGTCGATGATCGCCTTCGACCTGGCGCTCGGCGGCGGCGCGCTGCTCGCCCCCGCGGCCACGCTGCGCGTGCTCGGACACGACCCGCCCGCGCCCGAGGCGGAGGAGCTCTTCCGCCGCTGCGCGCCGATCTGGCTCACCTTCGCCGCGGCCCACGCCGTCGCGGCCGTCAGGGACGAGCCGCGCGACTGGTGGGCGCTCGCCTGGCTGCGCGGCACCGAGATCGCGACCGACGCGCTCTGGTCGCGCTCGCCCGGCTTCTCACGGCCCGGCGCACGGACGGCGCTCAGGCTCGCGAGCCTGTCGAACCTCGCGATGGCGGCCGGCTTCCGCCTCCTCGCGCGGGGCGCCAGGTGACCGGACCGGCCGGCGCGCTCGAGCCGGGCGTCTCGCGCACCGAGGAGTTCACGGTCGAGGACAGGCTGCTCACGGACGTCGGCGGCACGATCGGCGTCAAGGTCCTCTCGACCCCCGGGATGATCGCGATGATGGAGCGGAACGCCGCGATCCTCTGCGGCGACCGCCTCCCGGAGGGCAGGGCGACCGTCGGCTTCGAGGTGTGCGTGAAGCACGTGGCGGGCGCCGTCGAGGGCGCGCGCTGCACGGTCAGCGCGACGCTTACCGAGGTCGTCGACGGCCGCAAGCTGCGCTTCCACGTCGAGGTCCGCGAGGGCGAGAGGACGATCGGGGTCGGCACGCACGAGCGCCGCGCGATCGACGTGGCGAGCCACGCCGAGCAGGCCGGCGGCTAGCCGGCGAGCCGCCCCCGGAGCGCCCCCCGCCGGACCCGGCCGGCCCCCGGCTCAGCGCGCGGGCGAGAGGACCGCGACCGGGATCTCGCGCGCGCCCGAGCGCACGTCGTAGGTGTCGAAGCCCGGGTAGAGCTGGGTCGCCCTGCCCCACAGCCTCGCGCGCTCCTCGCCCTGCGCGAAGTGGACGGCGTAGTCGCCGCTCCGGCCGGGGGCCCAGACGCGGACCTCGGGCCGCTTGCGCACGTTGTGGTACCAGGCGGGGTGCTTGCGGGCCCCGCCCGAGGAGGCGATCACGACGATGTCGTCGCCGTCGGTGACGTAGAGGAGCGGGGTGCGCCGCGGCTGTCCGCTCTTCGCCCCGAGCGTCTCCATCACGAGCACCGGCATCCCCGGCGCCGTGCTCAGCCGCCCGTTCGTCGCCGGGATCAGCCGCTTGTCGATCTTGTTCGCGACGTTCAGGAACCACCACGACCCCGCGCGCGAGGAGACGAGCCGCACGATCGGCCGCCGCCAGCGGGGTATCGCGTCGTAGTTGGCCGCCACCGGCCGGGACGCTACCGGGTCAGAGCCGGAAGCCGACCGTCCGCCACGCGCTCGGGTCGGCGAGCGGCGGCCGCGCCCGGACGCGCACCCGCCAGCCGTCGCGCCGCAGCCGCACGACCACCGCCCGGCGGCTCACCCCGCGCGCGAGCATCCGCCAGCCGCCGCGCCCTCCGGCGCGGCGACCCTGCACCTCGAACGGCCCCTCGGCGGCCGACCATCGCAGCCGGACGCGCTGGCTCGCGAGCCCGGCCCGAGCGCGGCGGAACCAGGTCGCGCGGAGCGCGCGCACCCGGGCGGCGCGACCGCGCTGCGGCGGCACGTCCGGGAGCGACCCGCCGCCCGACTGCTGGGCGGGCGGGATCGGCGCCCGGTCGTCGGGCTCGCCCGCGACGGGCGCCGGCGCCGGTCCGCCGGCGTCGACCCGCGGAGCCGCCGCGGCCGGCCCGACCCAGATCGGCGACGTCATGGCCGCGACGGCCAGGTCCTCGGAGCAGGTCGCGATCGGCGGCGAGCCGAGCTCGGTGTCCGGCGGCGCGCAGCCGGGGTCGACGGCCGCGGTGCCGCCGGCGAGGTACAGCGTCGCGCGGGCCCATCCCGGCTCTGCGGGCGCGCGTAGCGCCAGCGTCCCGCCCGGCGCGAGCTCCTCCCCGTCGACCACCGTCCGCCCGTTCGCCCGGACCCGCAGGAGCCCGCGCAGCGGCGCGCCCTCGGCGCGCACCCGCAGCGGCGCGCCGACCGGCACCTCGTCGCCGATCGCCGACTCGAACCTGCCGTCGCCGTCGCGGTCGCCCTCGAGCAGGAGCCGCACCGCGCCCTGGCTCGGCGGCACGCGCGAGAGGGTGGTGCGCCCGGCGCGGATCGCCGCCAGCACGTCGGCCTCCCGGCTGGACGCGGCCAGCGCCCACGTCGACGGGATCCCGACGTTCAGGTGGTTGGCGCCGTGCGAGTCGCTCCCCGCCAGCGCGCCGAGCCGCGCCCCGCGCTGGAGCCAGCACTCCCAGAACAGCTCGGACGGCTGGAGCAGCGTGGTCGCGTTCCACACCTCGACCGTGTCCGGCAGGACCCCGAACCCGTAGCGCCAGTGCATCCGGCTCGACTCGGCGTCCGCGCACGTCGCGAGCGGCGCGCCGGTGACCCGGTAGCCGGGGTGGTTCGCCTGGAAGACCCCGCCGTCGGCGCGCAGCGCGTCCGCCATGGCGACGGTCGCGGCGGCGTCGCCCGCCCCCTTCGGGTACTGCCGCAGCGCGCCGAGCATCTGCGCGTGGCCGCCGGAGAGCGATGCCTCGTACGCGTGGACCCCCACGACGCCGTGGGTCCCGAAGGCGGGGTCGGCGTGCGCGCGCACGTCGTCGTGGTCGCTGATCACGAGGAACTGGAGCCCCTTGGCCGAGGCCTCCGCGAACCGCTCGTCGACCGTCCCGCCGAACGAGTAGAACGCGTCCTGCCCCTCGTCGTCCGTCGGCCCGCAGTAGGCGTCGTGCGAGTAGCACGTGTGGACGTGCCCGTCGCCGGCGACCCACGTAGCGGCCGGCGCGGCGGGCGCGACGGCGAGCGCCGCCGCCATGGCGGCGAGCCCCGCGCTGTGCTTCACGAAGCGGTGCAAGCCTCCCCCGGCCGGGAGGATCGCCCATCCGACCGCGTCGCGCAAGGGTCCATCGGCGGCTCCTCCTGTCGACCGCCGGCGCGTATTCTCGAGGCGATGGGCGGCGCCCGCCTCGAGGACCTGCCCGGGTGGGCCCGCGAGCTGATCGAGCTCTCGCCGGTGGCCCGGCTCGGGCTGGTCGACGACCGCGACCGGCCGCGCGTGCTGCCGGTCACCTACGCGGCGGTGGGCGGGCGGCTCTGGACCGCGGTCGACCACAAGCCGAAGCGCGACCCCGGCGGGGAGCTCGCGCGCGTCCGCTGGCTGCGCCGCCGGCCGCAGGCGGCGCTGACCGCCGACCGCTACGCCGACGACTGGTCGCGGCTCGCGTGGGTCCAGGCGCTCGGCGCCGTCGCCGTGCTCGACGAGCCCGCCCCGGGCGTGCTGGACGCCCTCGGCGCGAAGTACGGGCAGTACGCCGAGCGAGCACCGGACGGGCCGTTCCTCGAGCTGCGGCCGGAGCGGCTCCTCTGCTGGCGGGCCGCCGGCGGGTGATCTCGCGCATGGCGATCGGCGCCGCCGGGTATCCGGCAAGCTAGGCTCGTCGGCCCGGTTCCGGACTCGGTGACTTAACCCATGCGCGTACCCCGCCGTACTCTGCTCGTCGCCGCCGTGCTCGCCGCGGCGACGGTCCTCGCCGCGCCGAGCTCCGCCAGCGCGTCGAAGCGCCAGCTCTCGGTCATGCAGGACGACCGGGTGCTCACGCTCGAGGGCCCCGAGCGCCAGGCGGCCGCGCTCGACGACATGAAGGGCATCGGCGTCGACGTGGTCCACACGATCGTCGGCTGGCGCCGGATGGCCCCCGCGTTCACCTCGCCGACGGTCCCCGCTGGCCTCGACCTCTCTAGCCCGGCGAGCTACGCGCCCCAGGACTGGGACGCGTACGACGACCTCGTCCGCGGCGCGGCGGCGCGCGGGATGCGGGTGCTGATGACCCCCGCGGGCGCGATCCCCGACTGGGGCTCGGGCTGCAAGGTGAACCTCAACCGCGTATGCCGGCCGCGGCCCGCCCTGTTCGCGCAGTTCGTCACCGCCCTCGCCCGGCGCTACTCCGGCCTCTACGCGGACGAGAACCAGGGCGGCGGGATCCTGCCGGCCGTGACCCTCTGGTCGATCTGGAACGAGCCGAACCTGAACGGCTGGATCGTGCCGCAGACGACCGGCAGCAGGAGGCGGCGCGTGCGGGTCGGCGCCCGGCTGTACCGCGAGCTCGCGCGGCCGGCGATCGCCGCGCTCCGCGCCAACGGCCACGGCAGCCACACGATCCTGCTCGGCGAGACCGCGCCGCTCGGCTCGCTCCCGAACTGGACGCCGCCGGTCGACTTCTGGCGCGACCTGCTCTGCATCGACGCGCGCGGCCGGCGCGTGCGCGGCAGGGCCGCGAAGCAGCTCGGCTGCGTCAAGCCGAAGCGGCTCGACGTGAACGGCGTGGCCCATCACCCGTATGTGCGCGGGGCCGGCTCGCCGCTGCCGCTCAGCAAGAGGGAGGGGGCGATCTCGATCGGCTCGCTCGGCCGGCTGAAGACGATCCTCCGCCAGGGCGCGCGTGCGCGGACGCTCCCGAGGCGGGCGCCGATCTGGATCACGGAGTTCGGCGTCTCGAGCAGCCCGCCCGACAGGCGGTTCGGCGCTCCGCTGTCGAGGCACGCCGCCCTGCTCAACCAGGTGGAGCGGTACGCCTACCTGGACCGCGACGTGCGGAGCATGGCCCAGTTCCAGTACGAGGACGACACCGGCCTCAAGACGCTCACGTTCCAGACCGGGCTCCGGTTCGGCGACGGCTCGCCCAAGCCCGCCTACGACGCCTACCGGCTGCCGCTGTACGTGACGACCGAGGGCCGCCGCTACCTGCGCGTCTGGGGCCGCCTGCGGTCGGCCGCCGGCGGCGAGCGGGTCGCGGTGCAGAACAGCCTCGCCGCGGACGGGCGGTTCGCGACGGTCAGGACGGTGACCGTCGACGACGACGGCTGGATCGACCTGCGCATCCGCAGGCGCGCCGGCACCTGGCGGCTCGAGTGGGCGGCGCCGTTCTTCGGGGCGGTCCACAGCCGGGTGGCGAAGGTGGACCGCTTCGACAGGCCCCCGTCGCCCGGCCCGAGCCCCGGGACCGGCACCGGGTCCGGAACGGGAACCGGCGGCGACGGGACCGGCGGCGGCACCGGCGGCGGCGACACGGGCGGCGGGACCGGCGGCGGCACGGGAGGCGGAGACACCGGCGGCGGAACGGGAGGCGGCACCGGCGGCGGCGACACGGGCGGCGGCACCGGCGGCGGCACCGGCGGAGGCACCGGCGGCGGAGGCGGGACTCCTCCTCCCCCGCCCCCACCCCCGCCGACCGTCTGGTCGCTCCAGGTCCAGTTCCAGAGATCCCAGCAGTTCCCCTTGACCGCCCAGCAGACCGGTGCCGGGCACGTGACGATGCAGCCGTCCGGGCGCGACTGCACCGCGAACTGCTCGCAGGGATTCGTGAGCGGGACCCTCGTGACGCTCACGGCCACGCCGGATCCGAGCTCCAGCTTCCTCGGCTGGGGCGGTGCGTGCGCGGCCGCCGGCGCGGCGAGCCAGTGCACGGTGACGATGAGCCAGTCGCGCAGCGTCACCGCGTCGTTCAGGTACGACGCTGTGCTATAGAGGCGTCCTTGGCGCACTCGAAGCTCACCCGCCGGTCGATCCTCGGCGGTGCCGCCGGGGGAGCCGCGGCCGCGGCCTTCACCGGCGCGAGCGCGGGCGCCGCCACCAAGAAGGTCAAGTCGAAGACCAGGTCGGTGTGCGCCGACGTGGTCGTGGTCGGCGCCGGCCTGGCGGGGCTCGTGGCGGCTCGCCAGCTGGTCGCGGCCGGAAAGTCGGTGGTCGTGCTGGAGGCGCGCAACCGGGTCGGCGGCCGCGTGCTGAACGCGCCGATCGGCGGCGGCCACGTGGTCGAGGCGGGCGCCGAGTTCATCGGCCCGACGCAGGACCACATGGCGGCGCTCGCCAAGGAGATGGGCGTCGACACCTTCAAGACCTACGACTCCGAGGGCCACTACCTCTACTACCGCAACGGCACGCTGCTGCCGTACTCGCCCACGCCCGTGCTCGGGTCGGTCCCGCCGGACCCCGACGGCGCCGCCGAGGGCGGGGCCGCGATCCAGCTCCTCACCCAGATGGCGGCGGACGTCCCCGTCGACGCCCCGTGGCAGGCCGCCAACGCCGCCGAGTGGGACGGCAAGACGTTCGAGACCTGGAAGCTCGAGAACTTCCACACGCCCGGCGGGCGCTTCCTGATCGACGTCGCGATCACGAGCATCTTCTCGTTCGAGCCGCGCGACCTGTCGCTCCTGTTCGTCCTCTTCTACACGGCGGCGGCCGGCAACGAGGACCACCCGGGCGACTTCAACCGGCTGGTCACCACCGGCGGCGGGGCGCAGGAGCTGCGCTTCGTGGGCGGGTCGCAGCGCGTGCCGCTCGAGGTCGCCAGGCGGCTCGGCAGGCGGATCATCCTCAAGGCGCCGGTCCGCCGGATCGTGCAGCGGCGGAACCTGGTCGAGGTCGAGGCCGACGGCGTGCGGGCGACCGGGCAGCAGGTGATCGTCGCCATCCCGCCCCACCTCGCCGGCCGGATCGACTACAAGCCGCTGATGCCGGCGAACCGCGACCAGCTCACGCAGCGGATGCCGATGGGCTCGGTCATCAAGGTCAACGTGATCTACGACCGGCCGTTCTGGCGCGACGACGGGGCGAACGGCCAGGTCGTGAGCGACGAGGGGCCGGTCCAGGTGACGTTCGACAACTCGCCGCCCGACGCGTCGAAGGGCGTGATCATGGGCTTCATCGAGTCCCACTACGCGCGCGTGCTCGACGGCCTGCCGGTCGCCGAGCGGCGGCAGATGGTGATCGACAACTACGCCCACTACTTCGGCGAGAAGGCGCGCAACCCGATCGGCTACGTCGAGCAGAAGTGGGACGAGGACCCGTGGAGCCGCGGCTGCCCCGTGTGCGGCACGCCTCCGGGCGTCCTCCTGGACTACGGCGAGGCGATCCGCGCGCCGGTCGGCCGCATCCACTGGGCGGGAACCGAGACGGCCACTTACTGGAACGGCTACATGGACGGAGCGGTCCGGTCGGGCGAGCGGGCGGCCAGGGAGGTGCTGCCGCTGCTCGGCAAGAGCGTGTGCGCGCCGCCGCGGAAGAAGCGCCGCTAGCCCGCGCCCGACGACCGCCGCCGCTAGCATCCGCCGTCGTGGACATGCGACACGAGGACATCGTCCTCGAGACAGACCGCTACAGGATCGAGGGCAAGCTCACCCTCCCGAGGGAGGGCTACCGCAGCCGCCTCTCGGACTACGTGAACCAGCGCGACCGCGAGTTCTTCGCCCTGAACGACGCGACGGTCACCGCCCTCGACGCGCCGGAGCAGACCCGGAACGCGTCGTTCCTGATGGTCGCGCGCTCGCACGTCCGCATCGTCGCCCTCGCCGCCGAGGAGAGCTTCGGCGCCGGGGCCGCCGCGTAGCCGTCCAGGGCTCCGCGCGCCGCCCGCGCGCCTGAAGGCTCCGCGCGCCGCCCGCGCGCCCGAGGCCTAGTCCCGCAGCGGGGACTTCACGTGGAAGCGCGCCAGGCCGCTCTTGCTGGCGGAGGCGTTGCGCGTGCCCAGGAACCGGGCGCGGGCGCGGTAGCGGCCCTCGGACGGCGGGCGGAACGTCACGCCGGTGCGGCCGCCGCGCGCGGTGAGCCGGAAGCGGCGCAGGAACTGGTAGCCCTCGAGCGGGTCGAACCGCTCGACCAGGATCTCGACGGGCCCTGACGCTCCGGGCGAGACGCCCACGCCGAGCCTCGCCGACTGCCCCGGCGAGAGGTCCGTGCTGCGGCTGCCGTTCGCGGTCAGCCGCGTGTTGGTGATCAGCTTCGACGCGCGGCTGAGCGTGTAGGCGCCCTTCGACCCGTCCCCGGCGACGACCGCCACGTAGTAGCGCCCGGGCCGCGTCCGCAGCCGCAGCGCCTCGTCGCTCTCGCCGCCGCAGGCGCACTTGATCCGCTTGCCCGACTCGCCGAGCAGGATCAGGTCGAGGTCGTCGCCGCTCCGCGAGCCCAGCGACAGCTCGGTGATGCTGCGCTTGACCACGTCGAACCGGTAGAGGTCGACCACGTCGACCTTGCGCGCGTTCACCCGCCCCGTCACGCGCACGTGGTTGCGGATGAAGCGGCCGGGGGTCGTGTCGTCGCGCCCGGCCGGCGCCGCCTGGAGGTGGTAGGCCTGGCGCCCGCGCGAGGCGAACGAGGCGCTGACGAGGAAGCTGTAGCGGCCGCCCTGTCCCGGGCCGGGCGTGAACACGAGGTAGCCGTCGCAGCCGGCGGTGCGGACCGGAGAGTCGTCCTCGAAGTCGCTCGTGCCGGGCGGGTAGACCGCGAGGCCCATGCACCCGCTGCCCGCCAGGTTGATCTTGTAGGTCCGGCCCTCCCGCAGCCGCATCGACCACGCGTCGCTCGGCTGGAAGACGCGCTGGACGGTGCCGCTCGCGCCCTTCGACGGCAGCGGCCGCCCGGGCGGCCGCGCCGGCGGGCTGGCCAGCCCGACCTCGAGCGTGAAGTCGCCCGGCTGCGAGTTGGCGAGCTGGCTGACCGAGATCATGTAGCTCTCGCCCTTCTCGATGCGGAACCCGACCGCCGCCTGGCCGCGGCGGTCCGAGACGTCGCAGCTCAGGAACCGGAGCTGCGAGCGCTCGCGACGGTAGACGTCGACGACCGCGTCGAGGTCGCCCTCGGCCTGGAGCGCGGCGATCACGCGCGCGTCGCGCGTGGCGTCGAGCCGGTACCAGACCGACCCGCCGGCGGTGGAGCAGCCCGACGCCGGCTCGGTCTCCTCGCGCGTCGCGTCGGTGGTCGTGCCGCCGACCCGGTCGCCGACCTCGATCGCCTGCGGGTTCGCCCGGTCGTCGTTCGCGGGCGGCGCGGCGAGCGCGACCGCCGCGCACGCGAGCGCGACCGCGGCGAGGACTAGCCCGAAGGAAGGAAGTAGGCGCCGCGAGGGTGGCCGCATCGGCACGGAAGGGTAAAGGTTGACGCGCCGAGACGGCGCGCCGCGCCCCCGCTAGCGGCGGACCAGCGGACCGGCGTCGCCGTAACCCTGCCGGACGCCCTGCCCGGCGCGCCTGCGGAGCTCGTCCGGCTCGAACAGCAGCCAGTAAGCGTTGCGGGCGTGCTTGGCGGCGCGGTCGACGCAGACGGCTGCTAGCCGCTCGGGGTCGTCCTCCTCGTTCTCGTGCACGAACACCTCGAGGATGTGCGTGTTGGTGAGGAGCTGCGCCTGCATGATCCCCTGGGAGGCCTCGTGCGCGCAGACCTCGTCGATCGCCGCGCGGCCCGGCATCCCGAGGCAGACCACGATCGCGCAGCCCTCGCGCTCGATCAGGATCTTGGCCTCGACCGCCAGGTCCTTGAAGCCCGGGACCGTGCGCCGGACCACCTCGAACTCGTGGTCGCCCTCCGCTCGCAGCCGCGCGAGCTCGTCCTCCGCGACCGTGCCCATGTCGTGGCGCGCGAAGGTCGTGTCGACGACCCCGATGCGGGGCACGCCGCCGTCGCCGTCTCGCCCGGGAGCCATGCCGGGAAGTCTCGCAGAGCCGTCCGGGGCGACGGAGCGGGCGCCGCGGAGGCGGGCCTCAGCCCGAGAACGGACCCGCCGTGCGCACCGTCACGTGCACGGGCGTCGCCCCCAGCGTCCCGGCGCCGCAGTCCTCGAGCAGCTTCTGCTCGGCCGGGAAGATCGAGTGCCCGACGAGCTCGCCCGAGACCGCGCCGGTCCCGCGCCACGGCAGCGACGTGATCGTCGCGTTCGCGAACGTGCCGAAGATGAAGTCGATCGTCGCGTCGTCCGACCGCCTGCGGGGGTCGCGCGTGAAGCTCAGCGTCCCGGGCGACCCGCCCGGGCTCAGCGACGCGAGGCAGCCGAGCTCGCCCGCGCCCGCGATCCCGATCGTCGCGGGCGTGCCCGCCACGGGCGCGCCGTCGAGCGTCCCGGTGCAGGTCCCCGCCACGTCGAGCGCCCAGGTGCTCGGCTCCGGCAGCAGGCCGAGCTCGTCGCCGAAGCTGAGGACGCCGTCCATCGAGCAGGACCCGTCGAACGTGGTCGGCTCCTCGCGCGCCGCGGCACTCCCCGCGAGCGCCAGCGCCGCGATCGCCGCCGCGATCGCGGCGGCCCAGCTCGAAGGCTTGGTCACTCGGTGCCTCCTCGATCGAGTACGGAGCGTCGGGCGCTCCCCAGCCGGCTCGCCACGACCGTACCCTCCGACGGGCGGCCGGACACCTGCAGCGCCGACCAGACCCCCCGGTTGGGGTGGTTGCCCGCGCCCGGTCCGCGCCGGTCGCGGCACGACCGCGAGGCGCCCCGGCTCAGCCGACGAGCGGCCGGACGGTGCGCGCCGACACGTGCGACGGGATCGTCCCGAGCGTCCCGCCGGCGCAGCTCTCCACGATCTGCTGGTCGCCCGGGAAGGTCGAGATGCCGACGAGGTCGCCGGAGACGGCCCCGGTCGCGTGCCACGGGATCGACGAGACGGCGACCTGCACGAACGTGCCGAACCGGAACTCCACCACGACGTCGTCCGAGCGGCGCCTCGTGCCGCGCGAGAACGTCACGTTGCCGGGAGACCCCTCGGGTACGACGGACGCACCGCAGCCGAGGTCGCCGGGCCCCGCGATGTGGAACTCGGCCGGGGTCGCGGAGACCGCCTCGCCGTTCAGGGTGCCCTCGCACGGCCCGCTCGCGTCGAACGCCCAGCCGCCGGCGGCCGGCAGGGTGCCCACCGGGGGCGTGAAGGTCATCGACCCGTCGAACTCGCAGGACCCGTCGAAGACGTCCGGCGACTGGCGCGCGTCGGCCACCCCGGCGAACGCGAGCACAGCTGCGGCCGTGACCGCTGCCACGCGGCCGGTTCGTTCGATCACCTCATGCCCCCCGTCTCGATTACCGGTGACGGCCATACCCCCGATCGGGGGCTTTCAAACGGTCATACGGGGGCCTGGAGGCGGCCTTGGCGCGACCGCCGCCGTCAGCCGACGATCGGCCGCACGGTGCGCATCGAGATGTGCGTGGGCACGTCGTTCAGCTGGCCGACGCGGCACGGCTCGACGTCGTCCGGGCCGACCTGGAACGTCGTGTCGCCGACGAACTCGCCCGACACGTCGCCCTCCGCCCGCCACGGAGCGGACTTGGCGAGGGCCGCCGGGTAGGTGCCGGACGTGAACCCGATCGACGCGTCGTCCGAGCGGCGCTGGGTGCCGCGCGAGAACGACAGCGTCCCGGTGGCGCCGCGCATGAGCGAGCCCAGGCAGCCGACGTACCCGACGCCGTCGATGCGCGTCGTCATCGGCGTGGCCGCGACCGCCTCGCCGTCGAGCGTCCCGTCGCAGGTGCCGGTCCCCTCGTAGTACCAGCTCCCCCACTCCGGAAGCGCCCCGATGCCGTCGCCCTCGAAGCTCAGCACGCCGTCGACCTCGCAGGTCCCGGCGAACGAGTCGGGCCCGCGCGAGGCCGCGGCCGCGGCCGGTCCGGTCAGAGCGGCGACCATCGCCGCCGCGATCGCCCATGTCACGGACTTCGTCAAGATCGTGCCTCCCCTCGGTCGACCTGCCCGCGGGAGCGTACCCGCTATGCCCGCATGTGAAGCCCGTTTCGGTCCGCGGCCGGCGCCCCCGCGGCGGCGGCGCTCGACTTTCGCGCCCGAACCTGGGACGTTACGCGGGACACGTCAGCTTCCACGGGAGTGAGGAGACATGCCTACTCTGCGTCCGCAGGTCGTCTCGGGACTGGTCGTCGTGCCGACGGTGGACTTCGACGGCGGGGTGTGGCGGGTCTCGATCGCGGTGGAGGTCGGAGCGTCGCGGACCGGCGCGGGGTCTCCGCCGGTCGAGGTCGTCACCAGGGAGGACCTGATCGTCGAGCTGATCGGGGCCGAGGGCAGCTTCGAGCCGATCGCCAGCCCCGACCCGGGCCCGCTTCCCGTCCACGCGCTCCGCGGAGTGCAGGCTCGCGGCGAGTACACGTTCGCGAGCGGGGCCGGCCAGCCGGACCACGTGCGCGTCAGGCTGCGTGGCCAGAGCGCGGACTTCCCGCTGGCGGACGTCTTCCAGCCCGCCCCGGCGTCCAGCCTGCCGCGCCCGCGCTTCCCGTTCCCGTTCCCGATCCCGCCGCTCAGGAAGCCGAGCTGCTGCCCCAAGCGCTTCGAGGCCCCGCTCAACCGGAGCCTGAACGCGACGGCGAAGAGCGAGCACTTCGACGTCGAGGGCGACTTCCGCTCGCACCCGAAGAGGTGCAGGTGCAACTGCTGCGAGTACCGCCAGCTGGTCCGCGGGACCTTCCTCGACGCCGCCGGGAATCCCGTCCGGTTCGACCTGCCCTCGGGCCCGCTCGACCCGAGCAAGTGGCGAGAGGACGGCGTGATCGACGAGTTCGGGCCCGGCAAGCACGGCTACTACGGCCACCGCGGCACGAGCACGCCGGGCGACGAGTACCCGGGCAACGGCTGCGGCTACCGTGCGAACGAGACGCCGGGGTGCCCCTCCGGCGAGACCCTCCACGCGGAGTTCACGGGCGTGCTCGTCGACGTCTGCCGCGGGCGCGTCGTCGAGAAGCGGACCTGGGTCGTCGACCTCTAGCTAGGGTCGCGGTCGACGTCACCCCCCGACGACCGGAGGCAGGCATGTCGCAAGCCCAGCTCGACCCATCCCACGTCATGCAGGTCGCCATGGGCTTCTGGGCGTCCAAGACGGTGCTCTCCGCCGTGGAGCTGGAGCTGTTCACGCAGCTCGGCGACGGATCGATGGCCGGCGAGGAGATCGGCGAGCGGCTCGGCCTCCACCCGCGGGCGATCGACGACTTCCTCGACACCCTCGTCGCGCTGCGGTTCCTCGAGGCGGACGGCGACGGGGACGACCGCAGGTACCGCAACACCGACGAGACCGCGACGTTCCTGGACAAGCGGAGCCCGACCTACATCGGGGGCATCCTCGAGATGGCCAACGCGCGCCTCTACCGGTTCTGGGGCGACCTCACCGACGCGCTGAGGACCGGCCAGCCCCAGAACGAGATCAAGCACACCGGCAAGCCGATGTTCGACGAGCTCTACAGCGACCCGGCGAGGCTCGAGCAGTTCATGGGCGCGATGCAGGGCATCTCGCTCGGCAACTTCCAGGCGCTGGCGGAGAAGTTCGACTTCTCCAGGTACGAGACGCTCTGCGACGTCGGGGGCGCCACGGGCCAGCTGTGCACGATCGTCGCCGCGCGCCATCCGCACATGCGCTGCACGAGCTACGACCTCCCGGTTGTCGCGCCGATCGCCGAGCGGGCCATCGCCGCGGCGGGGCTGGCCGACCGCGTGGCCGTCGCGTCCGGCGACTTCTTCGCGGACCCGCTCCCGCGCGCGGACGTCATCACGATGGGCCTGATCCTGCACGACTGGAACCTCGACCGGAAGATGCACCTGATCAGGTCGGCCTACGAGGCGCTCCCCGAGGGAGGCGCGCTCGTGGCCATCGAGAACCTCATCGACGACGCTCGCCGGGAGAACGCGTTCGGCCTGCTGATGTCGCTGAACATGCTGATCGAGTTCGGCGACGCGTTCGACTTCACCGGAAGCGACTTCGCCGGGTGGTGCCGGGAGGCGGGCTTCCAGAGGGTCGAGATAGTCCCGCTGACGGGCCCGGCGAGCGCCGGGGTCGCGTACAAGTAGCGGCGTAGCGGCGCTCGCCCGCCGCGGCCTCAGCCGGCGGGCGAGAGCTGAGCGCAGGACACCGTCAGCTCCGGCTGGTGGCGCAGCGTCTGGAGCACGACGCAGTAGCGCTCGGTCAGCCGGAGGAGCGTCTCCACGTCGCCGGCCGAGGCGTCGGTGACGAGGTCGAACCGGAGCCGGATCGCGCGAAAGCCGACGGGAGCCTCCTTGCTCACGCCGAGGGTGCCGCGGAAGTCGAGGTCGCCCTCGGCCGAGACGCTGCCGCCCTCGACCGCGATCCCGAGCGAGGTCGCGACGGCGCGCAGCGTCACCCCCGCGCACGCCGCGAGCGCCTCCAGCAGCATGTCGCCGGAGCACAGCAGCGAGCCGTCCCCGCCGGTGGCCGGATGCAGGCCCGCCTCGGCCAGCGCGGCACCCGTCCGAACCGAGCAGCTCACCCCCTCGCCGAGCTCGCCGCTCGCGCTCAGCGTCACGACCGCGGAGTCGGGCTCGTCGCGGTAGCGCTGCTTCAGCGGCGCCTGGATCGCTCGAAGCTCCTCGGCGCGCATCGGCGTCACCGACTACCCGCCGGTGGACGAACCGGTCCGCGCGAGCTGGAAGTGCGCCTTGAGCACGTTGAAGCTGAGCGGCGCGTCGTAGACCGCCACCTCGTCGATCACCCCGTTGAAGAAGTAGAGGGGAGGATCGCTCTCGTTCGCGCCCGCGCCGATGCGGAGGCCCCGCGTGGCGTTCGGCTGGTAGGGCACGTCCATGGTGGCGGGCGCGTCCTCGAGCGGGTCGACGTACAGCTTGAGCGTCGTCTTGTCGTACGTCATCGCCACGTAGTGCACGCCGGGCGTCACGTCGGGGCCGGTCACCTGGTGCCAGGCCGTTCCGTCTCCCACCCACGCCTCCCACTTGTTCTGGTCGTTCGCGTAGAGGATGTACCCGAGCCTGTTCGTGTCGGCGTCGACGTCGCGCGAGGAGACGACGGCACGGAACTGACCGTCGCCGCCGGCGACGTTCACGAGCGCCTCCACCGTGAACGCGGGCGGGTTGAGCGAGTCGTCCTTGCGCGGCACCTCCACGAATCCCGTGGACCCGTCGAACGTCGCCGCTGTGTTGGTGTCGTTGACCACGAGGCCCGGCGAGCCCAGGGTGACGCCCCCGGTGTAGGTCCCGGGATTCCCGTTCTTGCTGTCGGCGGCCGTCGTCGCGCCGGCGGCCTCGCCGAGGCGCCAGTAGCTGATGGAGTTCGAGTTGTCGGTGACGTCGGTGGCGTACTCCTCGACTCCGCCGAGCCCCGAGCTGTCGAGGCCGCATCCGACGAAGGCGAACAGCATCACGAACGACGCCAGGACCAGCGGTGCTACCAGAATCGCCCAATGCGTCATGACAGCTCCTTTCTTGACCTGCGCGGCTCGCGCAGGGGATCGAGGATCGAGCGAGCGCAGGCATAGCCGGCCAGCGCGAAGACGAAGACGGCCCCCGGGAACGGCGGCGCGGTGAGGATCGCCGCGGCACCGGCGAGCAGCGCCACCGCCGCCGCCAGCTCGAGGAGCTGGACCGGACGGCGCCGCTCCACGCGGCCCGTGTGATCGGGCAGCCGGAGGGCGAGGCGGCCGTCGGTCGGCCGCCCGCTGCAGCACCCGTTGAGCAGGCAGCCCACGCGGGTGAAGATCATCCCGACGAGCATCGTGAACGTGGCCGCGTCCCAGAAGGTGGCGAACGGCAGCCCCAGCCACGCGAGCACCGCCGGCGAGAGCGCGAGGGCGAGCACGAGGCCGCCGGCGAGGGTGGCGCCGCCCTCCTCGCGACGCCAGATCCGACCGGGGTCGCGGCGGAACGTCCGCCAGTGGCTCAGCACGAACCAGAGCCGGGCGCCCACGAGCGCCGGCACGATCAGGACCAGCACGCCGAGCGACGCGCGGTCGGGATCGAGTGGCAGGCTCGCGGCCGCGCCGTAGCCGGCGTAGACGCCGCAGAGCAGCCCGAGGTAGAGGAACGCGGGGTAGCTGTGGACCTCGATCCCGTGCCAGCGGAACAGGACGCGGCGCACGGTCAGACCACCGAGCCGGCGGCGACGACGACGCCCGCGACGATCGCCACGTCGGCGAGGTTGAAGGCCGGCCACCGGCCGAGCGAGATGAAGTCGATCACCGCGCCTCGACCGACGCGGTCGAGCAGGTTGCTCGTCGCGCCGCCGAGCGCGACGACGAGCCCGGCGACCGCGATGCGGTCCGACGGCGACGTGGCGCTGGCGAGCGCGAGCGCCGTGCACCCCAGCGTGAGGCCCCAGAGCCCGAGCAGCGCGCGGACCGTCGGCGCGCCGCCGAGCCACCAGCTCCGGTTGGGCGCGAGCCGGAGCAGCGCGACGCCGCCGGCCGCGGTCGGGGCGGCGGCGGAGAGGAACCGGACCGCGAGGGCCTTGGTCGCCTGATCGACTAGGACGATCGCGGCCGCTACGGAGACCACCGCCACGGGGCGATCCTAATCGCTTGAAGATGACCGCGCAATCAGCCGCCGCGCGGGGAATCGACGGCCTTGACGTAGAGCGCGTAGCCGTTGCGGCGGGTCCTTCTCACCTGCATGCCGTAGTCCTCGAGCGCGCGCCGGGCGACCGCGTGGCGGGTCCCCGTGTGCGCCGCGACCAGCGGGAAGCCGCGCGCTCCGGCGGAGGTCTCGGCGTGGTGACCGAGCGTGAACCCGACGCCGCGCCTGCGAGCGTGCCGGGCGACGGCGATCGTCCCGACGTAGTACGCGTCGCGCGGTGGCCGCGGGCTCGCCAGGACGAGCTGCGGCAGGGCGGCGACCAGCAGCGGCCACCGTCGCGGGCTCAGGTGGCCGAGGCTCGCGAAGAGCAGGCGGCGATGCAGGCGGTACCGGTCGCGCACCGGGAAGGCGATCAGCACGCCGGCGACCTCGCCGTCGACCTCGGCGACCGCCGCGTGCTCGAAGCTCGCGGAGTGACCCGGCCGAGCCCACAGCTCGCGGACGACGCGGCGGCCGCGCTCGGCGGATCCCGCGAGGCTCGCGTACGCTTGGGCCGCGGCGTCGAACACGAGCTCGGCGGCGGCGACGTCAGCGGCTCGCGCCGGGCGAACCTCGACCCCCGGAGCGGGAAGCTCTGGACCCGGCATCGGTCGATCGTAGAGCCGCGGCGCGTGCCGGCTCGAGCTGCTGCATCCAGGCCTCGAGGGAGGCCGCGGCCAGGAAGAAGCGGTCGGCCTCGAGGTAGCCGACCCGCGCGCGGCGCACGGCTTCGATCCACCGCTCGCGATCTACGAGGCCGGCCCGCGCGATTCGCGGGTCGTCCGTCAGGAGCGCGAACCACGTCGGGCTGCGGCTCAGGCCGGCGACGATCGCCGGGGTCGCCCGTCCCTTGCTGCGGCGGCGCCGTACGCGGTCCGGCAGGAGGCCCGCCATGGCGCGCCGCTGGAGCGACCGGTCCTCCCCCGGCGAGAGGATCCGCTCCCAGGGCAGCGCGGCCAGCCACTCGACGAGGCGCAGGTCCGCGAGCGGGTGCCGCACGTCGTGGGCGACGTCCCGCTGCCGCATCGCCGAGCCGTTGAGCGCGATCGCCCAGAGCCCGTCCCAGAGGAGCTGGCGGCCGGGCGTCGCCGCGCGATGACCGCCTCGCCGCCGCGCGCGACGACGGAGGTCGTGGCTGCGGACGAACTCGGAGCTCATCCATCCGGGCAGCAGCTCCGCGTCCGGGCTCTGGCTCCGGCCGAGGAGGTGCCGCAGCAGCGGGCGGGCGATCGCGGTGACCGCCAGCAGCCTCCAGGACCGGTGCTCCCAGCCGGCGCGGCGCGACGACCGAAGCTGCGTCAGCGCGGCAGCGAAGCGCCGCTCGACGAGGGCGTCCGCGACGTGATGCGGCCAACCCACGTTGGCCCCGAAGAGCTCGTCCCCGCCGTGGCCCGTCAGGACCCTGGTGACGCCGTGCGCGGCGAGCAGCTCGTCGCAGGCGGCCAGCTTGGCGCCGTCGATCGAGCCGATGGTCGGCTCGGCGAACGCCTCGCCGGGCGGTCGAGCGAACGGGAGCACCTCACCGCCGTCGATCGCGTGCCACGGGATCCGAAGGGCGTCGGTGACCGCGCGCATCCAGGGCCGCTCGTCGGCCTCGGGCCACTCCGAGTGGAAGATCGAGAGCGCCGCGACGTCGTCGATCCCCGCTCGGACCGCCGTCGCCGCGACCGTCGAGGAGTCGAGCCCGCCCGACAGCTCGACCCACGTCCGGCCCTCGTCGTCGGCGGCCCCGCGGACCACCTGCGCGAGCCGCGCCCGAAGCTCGTCCTCGTCGTCGCGGCTCGGCGGGCGATCGCGGCGCTCCGGCTTCCAGGTGCGCAGGATCCGAAGCCGCCCCGCAGTCCATTCGCCGCTCTCGCCCGGCAGCAGGCGGCGCACGGACCGGAACGGAGTCCGGTGGCCGGAGTAGCCGCCGGTGGTCAGCCACTCGCCGAGGTAGACGGGGTCGAGCTGCGCCGCCTCGCCCGCGGGCGCCAGATCGGAGAGATGCGTCGCGACCCGCAGCTCCCCGTCGCGCAGCGCGGTGAAGAGCGGCATCATCCCGAGCGCGTCGTGCGTGACCACGGCGGTGCCGCCCGCCTCCGGCGCCAGCACGGCCGCCCACTCGCCGAGCACGTGCGCCTGGAGCCGGCGCCCCCACCGCCGCAGGCCGAGCGCGAGCAGCTCCTCGTCGGACGCCGGCCGCGTCGGGCTCAGGCGGGCGATCAGGTCGGCGCGGTTCGCGAAGCTCCCGCGCAGCAGGACCCGGAAGCCCGCCGCACGGGTGCCGTGCGTCCCAGCCAGGCGACCGTCCCGGCCCAGTGAGGCGCGGAACGCGTCAGGCAGCGCCTTCGCCGGGCGGAGCCTCCTCGGGCGGGGCCTCCTCGGGCGGGGCCTCCCCGCCCTCTCCCTCCTCCCCCGGGTAGGGGAGCTTGCGCCAGTTCATCGGAGGGCCGACCGGTGGGCTGGCGTCGGCGATCCCGCCCTCGAGCTGCTGACGTGTCAGCTCAGCCGCATCCCCGAGGCGGACGGCCTCCGGCTCCCTGTAGCTGAGTGGACGGCGCGTGTCGGTCATGTCCAACCTTCGTGCTCGGAATCCGGACGGCGCGATTAAACCATTCGGGCCCCGGCCGGACAAGCCCCCGTCAAGGCGTGCCGACCGGCAGGCGGGCGAGCGGAGTGAGGCCCCTCACCGCGGCCGGCACCTCGAGGACCAGCCGTCCGCCGCTCTCGACCCAGGCGTGCGCCCAGAACGGGGAGCGCCGGACGCCGATGACGTGCTCGGCCGGGATGCCGCAGGTCCGCAGGAACCGGAACAGGGCGAGCGAGCGCAGCAGGCAGTCGTCCGGCGCGCGCCGGCTCAGGACGACGTTCTCGGCGCCGCGGAAGGCGCTGGCCGCGCTCTCGAGGTCGCCCGAGCCGCCCGGTTGCGGGAGCCGGGCGCAGCGCTCGTACGTCTCGCGCAGCCCGCGGCGGCGCAGCGACCACGCGGTCGCCGCGAGGGTCGTGCAGGCTCTGGCAACGCTCGGCCGTGCGGTTGGCGGGCGCGGGGGCGGGCGGGGGTCCGGGGGCGCGGCGGGCGCACCGTCGTCGACCAGCCACCGGCGCTCGCGGCAGCGCGCGACGAACCGGTCCACGTCGCGGCGAACTCGCTCGCGCTCCTCGCCCCAGCTCGCCGAGACCCGTTCGACGGCCGCGTCCGCGTCGCCGGTCTCGAGCAGCGCCTCCCAGATCGCGCTCGCGACCTCGTCGAACACGAAGTAGGAGGTATCCGCCATGTCGAGCACCATCCAGAGGTCGTCCACGCGCGCGTGTGCCAGGGTCGGCGACACGCGCAGCCGGTCGGCCGGCGTCGTCGAGCGGCTCTCCGTCGGACCCACGGCGCGCAACTTACCCGCAGGGGCTGAGCCCAACTCTCCCGCGAAGCTCCCCAACAGTCAGTACGACTTGACCGGGTGCCGCGCGCGCGGGAGGATCGGCTGGCACGGCGAGGCTGGCCCCGCCGGCACCTACCAAGAGGAGGCTGCCATGACCGGGGACGCCACCATGCTGCGGTCCGTGAGCACCGCGAGCACCTAGCTCGACGCCGTCGTCACCGGGCTGCCGTGGGGGGACGGGTTCGACTACCGGAAGGGAATCGACGCCGTCACCGGCTCGCTGATGCCGAGCGCCGTCGAGTCGGCCGCGCCGGTCGAGCGGACCGTCAAGAACTCCTCCGACCACTTCCGCTTCATCGAGAGCGAGAGCGAGCTCGACACCGAGATCGAGACGTCGGCGTCGGGCAAGTACAACATCGGCGGGGTCGCGCTCAGCGCGTCCGCGGAGTACCTCCAGAAGATCAAGTACTCGGAGCTGTCGATGACGCTGATCGCGTCGTACGTGTCCGTGTACGAGGGCTACGACGAGCTCCAGGCGCCCAAGCTCACCGAGCAGGCGAAGGGGCTGATCGGCGATCACGAGAAGTTCCGCAAGCAGTACGGCGACTACTTCGTGACGGGCGGCAAGCGCGGCTCGAACTTCCACGCCGTCTACGTCCTCCAGTCCAGGACGGCCAAGAGCATGACGGAGTTCAAGGCGAGCGTCGGGGCGGAGTCGCCGGACGTGTTCGACGCGAAGGGCAGCGCGCGCTTCATGCAGGCGGCCTCCGACCACAACGTGAGCGTCTCGGTGGACGTCTACATGAACGGCTACACCGGCAGCTCGCCGGGCGGGCCGTGGACGCCGGAGAAGGTCATCGAGGCGCTCAACTGGTTCAAGGAGCACGAGACCGGCGACCACGTCCAGGCCGAGCTCGCCCACTACAGCTCGCTCGACCCGAGCTACCCGCGCACGGTGCCGATCGCGCCCGACGTGTTCGTCGCGCTCAGGAAGCTGTACACGGCGGTCTGGAACGTCCGCGCGCTGTACGGCTCGTGCCCGCCGACCTACCAGAAGCAGTTCACGAACACCTACAACGACCTCGTCAACGGGATCCAGGCGAGCCAGTCGCAGCTCGCCACCGACGTGGACCTGCGGGCAACGTACCAGCAGAAGGCCGAGAACCTCCAGATGGCGCTGAACCAGGTCTACGACCGGATGGACTTCTACTTCATGGTGCGCGAAGCGGTCCCCTCGGAGCCGCCGCAGGGCCAGGAGAACGACGACAGCGGCCGGCAGTCGTACATGTACGGCTACTCGTCCTACGCGAAGAGCAACGCCGTGGTCATCAACGAGGACCGGCAGAGCTACGCGGACGACTGGCAGATCGGATGGCGCGAGCACACCTTCGAGTGGGAGCACGGCGACCGTCTGATCGTCGGGTGGGAGGTCGTGTCGAACTGGCACGACGGGACGAACGGCTGGTGGAGGAAGGACAGCCCGACGATCCTGCTCACGCACCGCGGCCAGGTGTACGTGAAGTCGTGGTACGACCGCGGCTGCAACTGGAGCTACAACGTCTACTGGGTGGACGCGAAGGACTACGACTTCGGGTAGGGCGGGCCGCTACATCGCCTCGTCTTCGAGTAGAGCCGAGCGGATGAGCTACGCGGCAACTCGTCCCGCTCGCGTCCGGTCCGGCTCGGGCCGGCTCACTTCACCCAGAAACCGGCCTCCTCGAGAGCGCTCTTGAGCGGCTTGTTCTCGACCCGAACGGAAACCGTCTTCTTGCGATACGTCGATAGCGGAAGGCCGACCCTGCCGGGAAACGCATGCTCGAGGACGCGCGCCGCCTTGCCGAGGGGCAGGCCGTCGAAGTGCAGGCTGACGCTCGACCGCAGGCTGACTTCCTCCAATCCCTGGAAGCCCCGCGAGCCCGAGCAGAAGCAGCTGCACGTCTTCGTCCTGTGCACGTACACGCATCCGCACCCATTGGCGCACGTCGTGGTGCAGCCATGCCCCGCATTGCATTTCGCCATCGGACCCCTCCCATTGGGTCGAACACAAAGTTCGCTGCAGCGAGCGGGCGGATCCTAGCTCTTTGCTCAAGAACTCGCGTGCGAGCGCATCGGTGCCGCAGCATGGGATTGCTTCGAGGAGGTCGTCTCGCAGTCGCCCGCCACGACGTCCGCGTCGTCGGTGCCGCGGACCGCGTCGGAGCCGGCCCCACATGAGGCGCGGTCGGCCACGCCGTCGCTGCCGAACGAGCTCTCGTAGAAGATCGGATCGTCCTCGACCCCGCCGAGGTCGAGGTGATCGTCGCCGGCGCGCCCGAACAGCCGGTCGCGACCGGCCGATCCGAGCAGCACGTTAGGCCCCGAGTCGCCGCGCAGGACGTCGGGGCCGTCGCCGCCCTGAAGCCCCTCGATCGAGTGGAGGAGGTCGCGCTCGCCCGCGCGGCCACCGGTGCCGGCGGCGAGGTCGGCGTCGACGCCGGCGGTCGCCGTCCCCCACACCCCCCAGGTCGCGAAGTCGCGGCCCGGTCCGCCGTCGAGACGATCGTCCGCGGCCGGCTGCCCCCGTTCCGCTGTGATGCCGTCACCGCCGAGGGCGTCCTCGCCCTCGCGCCCGCGCAGCCGGTCGCGGCCGCCGCCGCCCATGAGCCGGTCCCGGCCCATCCCTCCGACCAGCAGGTCGTCTCCGCCCTCGCCGAAGATCAGGGCGTCCGGGCCCTGGATCACCAGCTCGTCATCCCCCGCCCCACCGAAGACCTGGAGGTCCACGTAGCGCCAGCGCGGGAGCTTCACGTGGACGCGGTCGTCGCCCGCCGCGCCGTTGATGTAGATCGCCGTCAGGTGGTCGCGCGAGCAGGTCACGACGCGCTCCCCATGCCGCTTGCAGCCCTCACCCGCGAGCAGCCGCCCGTGGGGTCGCGACGCGAAGATGAGCCGCCGCTCGTCGCGGGTGACGACGAAGTCGTCAGCCTCGCGGGAGACGCTGGCCACACTGACCTCGGCGGAGAGCTCGTCGAGGCTCGGGTCGTAGTCGACCTCGCGGCTCACGGTCGTGGCGCTTGCGGGCGCGGCGGCGAGCACGATGACGGCGGTAAGGGTCAACAGGGTCGGGAACCGGCCGGCCACGTCTCGGGAAACCCGGCAGGGCGGGCGAGTTGCGTCGCGGATCGCCCGCCGCAGGTCGCGATTCCGGTCGGCGCCCCTATCGCGTGAGGCCGATCCGTCCGATATGGCGACGGTGACCCCGTATCGCACCCCCAGGCTCGTCATCGCGACGGGCGTACTCGCGGTCGCCTGGTACGCGGGCCGCGAGGGCGTCTCCATGGGACTCGTCGTGGCGCTCGTGGGGCTGGCGGCGGCCTACTGGCGGGCGGTACTCGGGATACCTGTGGCGGTCGCCATGGCTGCGGCTGCGGTGTACGTCCCGGCTGTGGCCGTAGTGGCCACGATCGTCGTCGTCCTGCTCGGCTTGACCTCGGCCTTCGTCAAGTTCGCCTTCGACTTGGGGCCAGTGCCTG
This sequence comes from Thermoleophilaceae bacterium, assembly GCA_036389295.1. GTDB lineage: Bacteria > Actinomycetota > Thermoleophilia > Solirubrobacterales > Thermoleophilaceae > AC-37. The sequence goes on from DASVQB010000022.1 coordinate 85,908, forward strand.
AGAGCAATGTGACGCCCACCGACGGATTCGCGGGCGTCGGCGGGGGCGGGGGCACCGACTCCGGCGGGTTCGGCGGCGGGTTCTGAGGCAGAACCCGCTTCTCGCCGCAATCCCTCTGACCTCTGTGGGATAACGCCCGCACTCGGGCGCCACTTCCTGAAGCCGCAAGTGCGCACAGGGGGTCGAAAAAGAGCTGGGCTCGCCTGCTTCAGCGGAGAGGGTGGGATTCGAACCCACGAGGCAGGTAGATCCCGCCCACGCGATTTCCAGTCGCGCTCCTTAAGCCACTCGGACACCTCTCCGTGGCAGCTCGAAGGCTAGCCGCGCGGCCGCCTCGGCGAGGGCCGCCCGGGAGCGGGCGGGGCGCCTACAGCCCCAGCCCTCGCACTCCGCTCTCGCCCCAGCCCAGGTGGTGCGCCAGCTCGTGGCGCAGGGTCCGTTCGACCTGGGCGGCGAGCACGTCCGGGTCGTGGCCGAAGTCGCCCTCCAGGGTGTCCTGGTAGATCACGATCCGCTTCTCGTAGTCGCCGCGGGCGATCGTGTCGCCGTAGTAGTGGCCGTAGGCGCGGAACTCGCGGCCGCGGTGGGAGACGATCACCGGGACCCTCTCGAGCGCGTCCTGGAACTCCGGCGGGAGGCGGTCGATCGCGTCGGAGACCAGGATGTCGAACTCGGTCGGCGGCGCGCGCTCCTGCGGCGGGCGCCGGGCGAGCTCCTCGCTGCGCGCGATCAGCCGCTCCATCTCGGCCTCGCTCATGGCGTCGCGGCCGATCAGCGAGACGGTGGCCCACGCGCCGAGCAGCACGAGCGCGGCGCCGCCGGCGAGCACGGCGGCGAGGCCGCCGGCGCCGTCGAGCGACGGCGGGTTCAGCAGGACGAGGGCGGTGCCGACGACGAAGCCCGCGATGGCCGCCGCGCGAAGGATTGGCCTCAGGGTCTCGAGCACGGAGGATCAGGCTAGGGGCCGGTGCGGCGCCGGAGCCGGGCGCGGCCGGCGTCGTTTGTCGGCGGCTCGCCCGGGTAACCCGCGGAGACACCGTCCGAGTCCGTTCTGGGAGGATCCAAGAATGCTTCGCAAGCTGACACTTCTCGCCCTCGCCGCAGCCGGCGTCGCGTTGTTCCTCCGCCGGCGCGGCGGCGGCGACGACGCGTACGAGACCGCCCCCGCGCAGGGGAAGCCGGAGCCGCAGGCGAAGCCCGATCCGCAGCCGGAGCCGCAGGCCGGCCCCGGGGAGGCCGAAGCCGGAGGCGCCGATGCCGGCGACGCCGGCGCCGAAGCGGCCGATGCCGGCGACGCCGGAGACGCCGAAGCGGCCGATGCAGGTGACGCCGGAGACGCCGAAGCGGCCGACTCCGGTGATGCCGGAGACGCCGATGCCGGGGACGGCGATGCCGCAGACGCCGATTCCGAAGCGGCTGACTCCGGGGATGCCGAGCCGGCGGCCGCCGATGCCGACACCGACACCGACACCGCCCAGACCGTCGTCCCGGACACCTCCGCCGACGACCCGCTGGTCCGCGACCAGGAGCGCGCCGCCGAGGCCGAGGCCGCCGCGATCGGCGGCCCGGCGGACACCGTCACCGCCGAGGCGGACCCCGCGATGCGGCCGGTCGTCGAGGGCGCCGGCGACGCCGCCGAGACCTTCGAGGAGACCGAGGAGCAGGGCCGCTAGGTGTGGATCGCGGGCGTCATCGTCGGGCTGATCTTCGTCAGCGTCATCGTGGGCAGCCTGGCCAACTTCTTCGCCCTGTTCCTGGCGATCCCGCTGATCCTCGCGTTCATCGGCGGGATGATCGGGATGGAGCAGATGCAGCGCCAGCGGCGCATCCTCCAGATGAAGCGCTTCCGGCGCGACGCCCGGCCCCGCAAGGTCCCGTTCGACGCGCAGGACAAGCGGACGCTGGTGTGACCCGCGGGCAGGCGACCGCCCGGAGCCGGCCGCGCGCCTGAGCCGACCGCGGCCGTGAAGCCGGTCCACGTCGGCTGCTCGGGCTGGAACTACCGCGACTGGCGCGGCACCGTCTACCCGCAGGGCACGCCGCCCAGCCGCTGGCTCGAGCACTACGCGACGCTGTTCGACACGGTCGAGGTCAACTCGACCTTCTACCGGCTGGCCTCCCGCGACGCGGTCGCCCGCTGGGTCGAGCAGACGCCCGCCCACTTCGTGTTCACGGTCAAGTCGAGCCGCTACCTCACGCACATCAAGCGCCTGACGGAGCTGAAGCCCGGCATCGAGCGCTTCTACGAGCGGATCGAGCCGCTGACGGCGACGCCGAAGATGGGCCCCGTCCTCTGGCAGCTCCCCGGCAACTTCAAGCGCGACGACGAGCGCCTCGCGGACGCCCTCGCGCAGCTCCCGCCCGGCCGGCACACCTTCGAGTTCCGGCACCCGAGCTGGTTCCACGACGACGTCTACGCGCGCCTGCGCGAGCACGGCGTCGCGCTGACGATCGGCGACCACCCCGAGCGCCCGTTCCAGACCCACGCGACGACCGCGGACTGGACGTTCGTCCGCTTCCACTACGGCCACCGCGGCCGCCGCGGCAACTACTCCGACTCAGAGGTGGACGAGTGGGCGGAGCGGCTGGCCGGATGGCGCGACGAGATCGAGGTCTACGCGTACTTCAACAACGACTGGGAGGGGTTCGCGGTGGCGAACGGCCTCCGGCTCAGGCGCGCGCTGGGCGTGTGACCGGGGTGCGGGTATCCTCGCCTGCATGGCCGAGCGCGAGGAGTCGGACCAGCTTCCGGAGGAGGCTCCGGCCGAGCAGGTGCACGACGACGACGGCGACGACGGCGCGCGCGACGACGCCGACGACCAGGCCGGCGTCCCCGGGGGCGAGGGCCAGGACGGCGACGGCCAGGCCAGCGGGAACCCGAAGAGCGCCGGCTGAGGGCCGGGCGATCGCCCGATCCGCCGCCGAGCGATGAGGGCCCGCCTGGCAGCCGTCACGGTGCTCGTGACGAGCGTCGCGATCGCGACGCTCGCGGTCGACGCCGGCGGCAGGCCCGTCCGCGGCGCGCCCGACTGCCGGATCTTCCCGCGCGACAACCACTGGAACGTCCGCGTCGACAGGCTGCCGGTCGCGGCGAACTCGGACGCCGTCGTGGCCTCGATCGGGCTCGACGACGGCATGCACGCCGACTTCGGCTCCGGCCGCTACGAGGGCGCCCCGATCGGCATCCCCTACACGACCGTCTCGAAGGGGCAGCGCCGCGTGCCGGTGAGCTTCGACTACGCCGACGAGTCCGACCGCGGCAAGTACCCGATCCCGGCGAACGTGCCGATCGAGGGCGGTCGCAGCTCGGACGGCGACCGCCACGCGATCGTCGTCGACCGCGACCGCTGCCGCCTCTACGAGCTGTACGCGGCGTACCCGCGCGACGGCGGCCGCTCCTGGCACGCAGGCTCGGGCGCCAAGTGGAGCCTGAGCTCGAACCGCCTGCGCCGCAAGGGCTACACCTCGGCCGACGCCGCGGGCCTGCCGATCCTCCCCGGCCTCGCCCGGTACGAGGAGCTCCGGAAGGGGATCGACCACGCCCTGCGCTTCACCGCCTCGCGCACGCGCCGCGCGTACGTCTACCCGGCCCGCCACTTCGCCTCCGACCTCACCGATCCCGACCTGCCCGCGATGGGCCAGCGGCTGCGGCTGAAGGCCGGGTTCGACGTCTCGGGCTACCCGCCCCAGGCGCGGGCGATCCTGATCGCCCTCAAGCGCTACGGGATGATCCTCGCCGACAACGGCTCCGACTGGTACGTGTCCGGCTCGCCGTCGAGCGGCTGGGACAACGACCAGCTCCACACCCTGAACCAGGTCGAGGGCCGCAACTTCGAGGTCGTGGACACGAGCTCGGTGCCGCGGCCGCGCGGCGGCTGAGCGCGGCCCGCCCGGCTAGCGACCGAGCCGGCCGCGGCCGCCCGGAGGAGCGGGCTCGGTGAGCGTGCCGCCGCGCGCGCGCCGGATCGCGTAGACGATCGCGGTCGAGAACAGCACCGACAGCAGGATGCCGCCGCCGTTCCGGTCGTCCGTGATCGCCGCGTACGCGAGACCCGCGAGCACGGAGCCGGCGACCCCGACCAGCATCGTCTGGAGCAGCGACATCGGGTCGCGGCCGGGCAGCGCCAGCCGCGCCAGCGCCCCGACGATCAGGCCGCTGATCGCGATTAGGACCAGGTATCCGAGCATGGAGCGGTGGTTACCCGGAATCCTGGTTCGCAATCGCGGCCATCAGCAGCAGGCCGCCGTCGACCACGAACGACGAGCCGGTCGCGTAGCCGGCCTCCGCCGAGCAGAGGAACGCGGCGAACGCCGCTATCTCGCGCGCGTCGCCGGGCCGGCCGAGCGGGATCGCCGGACGCTCGATGGTGCGCGGGTCCTCGTCCTCGGCGCCGGTCATGGGCGTCGCGACCTCGCCCGGGGCGACCGAGTTGACCAGGATCCCGTGCTCGGCCAGCTCGACCGCCATGACCTTCGTGAGCATCCCGAGGCCGCCCTTCGCCGCGCAGTAGGGCGCGGCCCCGCGGAGCGGCACGTGCTCGTGCACCGAGGTCACGTTCACGATCCGCCCGCCGCGCCCGGCGGCGACCATCCGCCGCGCCGCCTCCTGGGCCGCGAGGAACTGCCCCGTGAGGTCGACGTCGATCGTCTGCCGCCAGCCGTCGAGGCCCATCTCGAGGAACGGCTCGGAGATGCCGACGCCCGCGTTGTTCACGAGCGCGTCGAGGCCGCCGAGCGCGTCCGCCAGCCCGCCGATCGTCCCCCGGACCGAGGCGTTGTCGGCCAGGTCGAGCCGGCGCAGCTCGGCTCGGCGGCCGTGCCCCTCGACCTCGGCCGCGGTCGCGCGACCCTCGGCCTCCTCGCGGTACCAGGTGACGCCCACGTCGAACCCGCGCTCGGCGAGGGCGACCGCGGTCGCCCGGCCGATGCCCGATTCCGAGCCGGTGACGATCGCCCGGCCCGCGCGTGCGCCCTCCATCGCGGCCTACGTACCCGGGCGCACGCGCGGCAATCGGTCTGCAGATCGCCGCTTTAGGCCCGGTTGCGATACTGGCGCGCCGTCCGTCCCCGGCCCAGGAGGCAACCGTGTCGAACGCGCAGCGCGCAGGCATCGTCGTGGTGGCCGCGATCGTCGCGGTGGCCGCGTTCCTGATCCTTCGTCCCGACGACGAGGACTCGTCCGAGCCCGCGAGCAGCAACGCCCCGGCCACCACCGTCACCACCCCGACGCGAACCGGCCCCACCGAGACGACCAGCGTCGCGGAGCCCGAGGTCACGACGATCCGCGTCCGCGACGGCAAGGCCGTCGGCGGCGTGAAGGAGATCGAGGCCGACAAGGGCGACACGGTCCGGTTCGAGGTGTCCACCGACGCGCCGCACGAGGTCCACCTCCACGGCTACGACGTCGCCAGGGACGCCGCCCCCGGCGAGCCCGCCAGGTTCGAGGTCGAGGCGAAGATCGAGGGCATCTTCGAGATCGAGCTCGAGGACCTGAAGGAGCAGATCGCCGAGTTGAAGGTCAGCCCTTGAGGCACCGCCGCCGGCTGGCGTGGGCGGCGGCGGCGGCCGCGGCGGCGCTCGGGTCGTCGGCGGCGCTGCCGGCGCAGGCGCTCGCGCACGGCATCCAGGGCAAGCGCGACCTCCCGATCCCGGACTGGCTCTTCGGCTGGGGGGCGGTGCTCGTCCTCCTGGTCTCGTTCGTGGCGCTCGCCGTGCTGTGGCCGAAGCCTCAGCTGGAGGGCGCCGGCTGGCGGCCGCTCGGCGGGTTCGGACGGCTGCTCGCGAGCCGCCCGGTGGAGATCGCCTGCGGCGCGGTCGGCGCGTTCCTCCTCGGGCTCACCGTGTACAGCGGGCTCGCCGGCGAGGAGATCGTCTCGGAGAACTTCGCGCCGACGTTCGTGTACGTGGTCTTCTGGGTCGGGCTCGTGCCGGCGAGCGTCCTGCTCGGCGACGTGTTCCGCGCGCTCAACCCGTGGCGGGCGATCGCGCGCGCGGTCGCCGGGCTGACCAGCCGGGCCGGCGGGCGCGAGGTCGCGGAGTCGTTCGAGTACCCGCCGTGGCTCGGGCGCTGGCCCGCCGCGGCGGGCATCGTGGCGTTCGCGTTCATGGAGCTGGTGGTCGAGACCGGCTCCGACCCGCGGTCGCTCGCCATCGCCGCGCTCGTGTACTCGGCCGTCACGTGGTTCTGCATGTCGCTGTACGGGATCGAGCGCTGGTGCGACCGCGGCGAGGCGTTCTCCGTCTACTTCGGCCTGTTCGCCCGGCTGGCGCCGTTCGAGCGCCGGGGCGACGCGGTCGGCGTCCGGAGGCCGCTGTCCGGGCTGACGCATGTCGAGCCCCTCCCGGGCACGGTCCCGCTGCTCGCCGCGATGATCGGCAGCACCACGTTCGACGGGTTCAGCGCGGGCCGGGCCTGGCAGGACCTCGTGCCGAGCCTGGTGGACGTCTTCGACGCCCTCGGCTTCGGCGACCGCGCCGCGGTCCAGCTGTCGAAGGGCGTCGGCCTGCTCGCCGTGATCGCGATCGTCCTCGCCTTCTACCGGCTCGGGATCGCCGGCGTGCGAAGCGTGGGCGGCGACCTCGCCGCGAGCCGGCTCGCCGGCTCGTTCGTCCACTCGCTCGTCCCGATCGCGGTGGCCTACGTGCTGGCCCACTACGTGAGCCTGCTCCTCTACCAGGCGCAGGCCCTTCCATCCCTCCTCTCGGACCCGCTGGGGAGGGGGTCGGACCTCTTCGGCTGGTCCGACTGGGGCATCGACTACACGTGGATCGGCAACGAGACGCTCTGGTACCTCCAGTTCGCGTTCGTCATCTGCGGCCACGTGGCGGCGCTCATGCTCGCGCACGACCGCGCGCTGTCGCTGTACGATCGCGCGGCGGTGGCGGTGCGGTCCCAGTACTGGATGCTCGGCGTGATGGTCGGCTTCACGAGCCTCGCGCTGTGGGTCCTCTCCGAGGCGGCCCAGGGGTGACGCGGTGATCCTGGTCGCCGCGACCCTGGAGGTGGCGAAGGTCGTCGGCGGGATCGACCTGCCGCTCGCCCACGACCTCGGCTACCCGCACCAGGAGCCGGCGCGGCCGGCGGGCGGCGGCGGCGGGAGCGCGAGCACGCTCGCGATCGTCGCCGGGGTCGTGCTGACGCTGGCCCTCGCCGGCGCGCTGATCTGGGTGCGCGAGCGGGCGCGCGGGCAGGACGACGGCGGCACCTGAGCCGCAGCCCCGCGCAGACGCTGTTGGCGCGGGGGCGATGCTCTGCCAGAATCCTCCCTGCCGTGGCGTCACGGTCTCCGATGCACGGGGGGATGGCATTGCGAGCAGGACCGCGGACGTACCCCAACACCGAGGCTCCGGTCCGGACGAGGACCGTGACGGTGATGGTCGCCGGCGTGGAGGACTCCGCGCGGCTGTGGGAGGCGGCGCCCGACGCGATGTCCGAGGCGGCCGAGGCGCTGTCCGAGGCCGTGTCGGAGGCGATCGGGGCCCATTGCGGCGTGAGGCTCGCGGCCGGCGGCGGGCGGGACACGATCGTTGCCGCCTTCCAGCGCCCCGCCGACGCGACGTCCGCGGCGCTCGAGGCGCACCGGGCGGTCGACGCCGGCGGGTGGCCGCAGGACCTCGGCCGGCGCTGCCGCATCGCGCTTCACACGCACACCTCCGAGTGGCGGCCCGGCTTCGAGGACGACCGCTTCGGGGTCGTCCTCGGCCGCTGCGTCCGCCTGTGCGCCATCGCGCGCGGCGGCCAGACCGTCCTGTCGAGCGCGACGCGCTCGCTGGTGGCGGACCGGCTCCCGGAGACCGCCGAGCTGATCGACCTCGGCGTCCGCCGGCTGCCCGACCTCGGACCGCCCGAGCACGTCTACGGCCTGATCGACCGCGACCGCGGCTCCGAGCTCGGCGAGCTCCGCTCGCTGGACGTGCTGCCGAACAACCTGCCCGGCGACCTGAGCAGCTTCGTCGGCCGCGACCGCGAGCTCGGCGAGGTCCGCCGCGCCCTGGGCGGAACCAGGCTGCTCACCGTCACGGGCGCCGGGGGCTGCGGGAAGACGCGGCTGGCGCTCCAGTCGGCCGCCGACATGGTCGACCGGTTCTCGGACGGGGCCTGGTGGGTGGAGCTGGCCCCGATCGCCGAGCCGCAGCTCGTGGGCCAGGCCCTGGCAGCCGCTCTGGGAGTCCACCCGCTGCCCGGCCAGCGCCCGCTCGACGCGGCCGTGGCGCACCTCAGGGACCGGCGGGCGCTCGTGGTGCTCGACAACTGCGAGCACCTGCTCGGAGCGGTGGCGGAGATGGCGGACGCGCTCCTCCAGGGCTGCGCCGAGGTCACCATCGTGGCCACGAGCCGCGCGCCGCTCGGCCTCCCCAGCGAGACCGTCTGGCGCGTGCCGTCCCTCTCGCTGCCGGCCGACTCCGCCCCGGACGCCGACGACGCGCTCGCCGTCTCGGACGCGGCGCGGCTGTTCGTCGAGCGCGCGAGCCGGGTCCATCCCGGCTTCGCGGTCACCGACGCCACGGCGCCGCTGCTCGCGGAGATCTGCGAGAAGCTCGACGGCATCCCGCTGGCGATCGAGCTCGCCGCGGCGCGCGTCCGCCTGCTCTCGCTCGAGCAGATCGCGGCCGGCCTCTCCGACCGCTTCCACCTCCTCACGGGCGGCGATCGCTCCGGCCTGTCGCGCCACCGGACGCTGCGGGCCTCGGTCGACTGGAGCCACGAGCTCCTGTCGGACGAGGAGCGCACGCTGTTCCGCCGCCTCGCCGTGTTCGCGGGCGGGTTCTCGCTGGACGCCCTGGAGCCGGTCGGCGCGATCGACCCCGCCGAGCGGAGCGGGGCGCTCGACGTGCTCGCGTCGCTCGTCGACAAGTCCCTGGTCGTCGCCGAGCAGGACGGCGCGGCCGTCCGCTACCGGATGCTCGAGACCGTGCGCGAGTTCGCGCTCGAACGGCTCGCCGACGGCGGCGAGCTCGACGCGATCCGCCGCCGCCACGCCGAGTACTTCCTCTCGCGCGCGGAGGCCGCCGCGCCGGAGCTGATGACTGCCCGGGCCGGGGAGCGGCTGCCCGACCTCGACGCGGACGCCGCGAACCTGGCCGCCGCGCTGGCCTGGACCAGCGCGGCCGAGCCGGAGTGGGCGCTCCGCCTGTGCGCCGCGCTGACGTTCTGGTGGAAGGCGCGCCGCATGTTCGCCGCCGCGGACGAGGCCTGCGCGCGGGCGCTCGAGGCCGCCGGCCCCGCGCCGTCCTCGCTCCGCGCCCAGGTGCTCTGGACGCGTGGCTACCTGCTCACCTTCGCGGCCCGCTACCCCGAGGCGATCGGGACGCTTCGCGAGGCGCTCGAGACGGCTGAGGCCGTGGCCGACCGGTCGACCGTCGCGCGCGCGACCGGGATCCTGGGGATGATCCGCGGCCAGCCCGACCCGGTCGGCTCGCGGCCGATGCTCGAGCGCTCGCGCGAGCTGGCGGCCGAGGAGGGCGACGAGTGGTGCGTCGCCGGCGCCATGAACGCCCTCACCTGGTCGTACCTGGTCAACGACGACTACGACGAGGCGGAGCGGATCATCGAGGAGAACCGCCCGCTCGTCGAGCGGGTCGGCTGGCTCGAGTACCGGGCCTGGCACTGCACCCAGGCCAGCTGGCCGCTGATGACGAGGGCCGAGGCGGACGCGCTCGACGAGAGCGCGGGGCGGGCGGTGCGGCTGGCTCGGCAGGCGGGCGACCCCGTCACCGAGTGCATCGCGAGCTCGTTCGTCGCACGGGTCGAGCTCGCGCAGGGCCGGCCCGAGCAGGCCCGGCAGCGCCTGCTCGCGAGCCGCGAGCGCGCCGTCGCGAGCGGCACGGCGATGGCGCTCCTGTGGACCGACATGATGCTGGGCGGCGTGCGGGCCGCGCTCGGCGACCTCGCCGGCGCCCGGGAGGGCCTCGAGCGACTGGTCACGACCGGCGCGGACTTCGGCTGGGGCCTCTCGTGGGCGACGCTCGAGCTGGCCGAGGTGCTCCTCGCGGAGGGCGAGCTCGACGGCGCCGAGGAGCGGGCCCGCGCGGCGCTGGAGGTGGCTCAGCGGATCCAGAGCCCGCTCTGCACGGCGTGGGGCAAGGAGCTGCTCGGCCGGGTCGCCGCCGGCCGCGGCCGGTGGGCCGACGCCGAGACGCTGCTCCAGGAGGCGCTCGGCACGCGGGGCGAGCTCGGCCTGCGGCTGTGGCTGCCGCAGACGCTCGACGCGCTCGCGGAGGTCGCGTCCGGGCTCGGGAACCGCGAGGACGCGGCCCGCGTGCTCGGCGCGGCGGAGCGCGCGAGGTCCGACCTCGGGTTCGTCCGGTGGCCGCCCGACCGGCCCCGCCTCGAGTCGCTCGAGGCCGAGCTGCGCGCCGTCCTCGGCGACGAGCGCTTCGAGTCGGCCCGTGACGAGGGCGCCGGCCTCGCGCTCGCCGACGCGATCGGCTGGCTGCGGCGGGGCCGCGGCGCCCGGAAGCGGCCGAGCAACGGCTGGGAGAGCCTCACCCCGACCGAGCTCGAGGTGACCCGGCACACCGCGGCGGGGCTCACGAACCCCGAGGTCGGCGCGGCGATGTTCATCTCGCGGGGGACCGTGAAGTCGCACCTGTCGCGGATCTACGCGAAGCTCGGCGTCCGCAACCGCTCCGAGCTGACGGCCGAGGCCGCCCGCTTCCTGCCCCCGCTGGACTAGTCGCGCGGGCGGGCGGGCATCCGCCCGTTCCGGCGATCCCTGGAACGCGGTAAGAAGCGGCCGACCGCCGCGGATCTAATCCGTTTGGCCGATGTTTCCGCGGCCCTCGGCGCGTACGGTCGCCCCACGGTCGGGCAACCACGACGAGAGGGGCCGAGGGGCGGGTGCGTCCGGTAAACCGCGACATCGCGATCACAGGGACGGGGGCCGTGACGCCGCTCGGCGTAGGCGCGGAGGCGCTCACGACCCGGTGGCTCGCCGGCGAGACCGGGATCGTCGAGGGACGCGCCGTGTGCGCGGACTTCGAGCCGCACGACTTCATGTCGCGCCTCGAGGTCGAGTGCACGGACCGCTTCGTCCAGCTCGCCGTCGCCGCCGTCGACCAGGCGGTGGAGGAGGCCGGCTGGGGGGCGGTCTCCCCGTACGCGCCCGACCGCGTCGCGTGCATCGTGGGGACCGGCGCCGGCGGCCTCGCGACCATGGAGGAGCAGGCCGACCGCCTGTCGCGGCGGGGGCCCGACGGCGTGTCGCCGAGCGCCGCGGCCGCGCTGATGCCGAGCTCGGCCGCGGCGATCGTCGCTATGCGGCACCGCTGGCTCGGGCCGAGCTTCGCGGTCTGCTCGTGCGGGGCCACGGGCGGATACGCGCTGGGAGCGGCCATGCGGATGGTCGCGACCGAGGAGGTGGACGCGGCGGTCGTCGCCGCGAGCGAGTCGACCCTGACAGGGCTGGGGCTCGGCTCGCTCGCGGCGGCGGACGCTCTCTCCCCGAGCGGGGAGTCGGTCCCGTTCGACGCCCGCAGGGACGGCGTGGTGCTCGGAGAGGGCGCCGGCGCGGTCGTGATCGAGCCGATCGACCTCGCCCGCGGCCGCGGCGCCCCGGTGCTCGCGGAGGTGCTCGGGTTCGGCTCGACGACCGACGGCTACCGGCTGAGCGCGACCGACCCCCAGGCGCGCGGCGCGGCGCGCGCCATGGAGCTGGCGCTCCACGACGCCGGCGTGGCGCCGGACGAGCTCGACTACGTGAAGGCGGACGGAAGCGGCAGCCGCGCGGCCGACAGGGCCGAGACCGTGGCCCTGAAGCAGGCGCTCGGGCACGCCGTCGAGAAGCTGCCCGTCTCGTCCGCGAAGTCGGCCATCGGGCACCTGCTCGGTGCGGCCGGGGTGGTCGAGGCCGTCGGGACCGTCCACGCCCTCCGTCGCGGCATGGCCCCGCCGACGGTCGGCTACGAGGTCCCCGACGAGGAGCTCGACCTGGACTACGTGCCAGCGAGCCGCGTGCTGCGCGACTCGAGGAACGGAAGCAACGGCGCGCCGTTCCGGGCGCTCGTCAACGCGTTCGGGCTAGGAGGACAGAACGCGGTTGTCTGCTTGTCGATCTGCCGGCGACGGGGCACCCGGCGGGAGCGGTCCCCTTCGGCCGGATAGGCCGTCGCTCCCGCCGGTCGCCGGCGCCGCCGAGCCGAGGGCGTCGGCGAGGCAGACCCGCGCGGTGTGCAGCATCGCGCGCGGGCTGCCGATCGCGCTGAACCCGGTGTACGCCGTCTCGAACGAGTGGAGCCGCAGGGCGGCCGTGTTGTCGAGCGTCGCGGCCTTGAAGACCGCTCGCTGCACCGGCGTGAACGGACGGCCGTGCGCGTAGTGGGCGGCGAACGACTGGAAGCTCCAGAACCTCGCCTGGTGCCAGAGGCGGTAGCGCAGGAGCGCGGCGGGCAGGCCCCGTCCGGAGCGCAGCGCCTCGGCCGTCCGCTCGGCGAGCGCCTTGGCGGTCTCGAGCGCCCAGCCGCACCCCCAGCCCCACATCGGGTCGGTGTTCAGCGCCGCGTCGCCGACGAGCGCGAGCCCGCCGCCGGCCGGCCGGCGCTTGTGCAGCGTCATGTCGAGCCGCGCGAGGAACGGCCCCTCGCGCCGGACGCCGTCGAGGGACGGCCCGTCCGGCAGTGACGACCAGACGCGCCGCCACAGGCCCTCGGCGTCCTCGCGGTACTCCGGCAGCCGCGGGCTGGAGAGCATCGTGCTGAGGAGGGTGAGGCCGCCGTCCGTCGGGAGCGCGTAGGCGACGTCGGGGTCGAGGAGCCACGTCTGGGCCTCGGGCGCGAACGGGAGCTCCACCCCGTCGAAGTAGCTCCAGAACACGAATCGCCCGTTCGGGAAGCGACGCTCGCGGCGCTCGGACGCGCGGGCGACGGTCGACTCGCGACCGTCCGCCCCCACGACCAGCCCGGCGCGGATCTCGGTCGTGGCCCCGGACCGCGACCGCGCCACCGCGCCGGTCACCCGGCCCCGCTCGCGGACCAGGCCGGTCACCCTTCGGTCGAGCATCAGGTCGACTCCCGGCGTCTCCGCGGCCACGCGCCGGACCATCGGGTCGATCTTCTCGCGGCGCACGTTGTAGTTGCTGCGCGCGTCCGCCTCGCCGGGTGCGTGCTCCGGCCGGATCCACCCGAAGGGGTGGACGTAGGCGGCCACCCTGCGGCGCGGCGTCCCGATCTCCGTCAGGGCGTCCGAGAGCCCGAGCTCCTCGACCAGCGGGACCGCGCTCGCCTGGATCTCGTGCGTGCAGATCCGCTTGTAGTGGTCCGGATCGGGGCTCCGCTCGAGCAGCGCGACCCGAAGTCCCGCGCGCCCGAACCAGATCGCGGCGGCGCTGCCCGCGAGTCCGGCTCCCGAGACGATTACGTCGTACTGAGCTCCGTCGTTCACGGAGGTGACGCCTGAGTCACCGGCCCCCCCGGCCCGGGTTAAGATCCCTCCATGCGGGGGGAGAATAGCGTCGCGATCATGGAGCCCGGTACCGATCAAGCCCTCGCCCTCCCGTCTTCCCACGGACGGCGGGCTGTGGCCACCGGCAGATCGGGTACGTGAACGGCACGGGCCCCGCGGCCGACAGGACCCTCGAGTACGACGTGGTCGTCTGCGGCTCGAGTCTCGCCGGGAGCGCGGCGGCGATCGGCTACGGCCGCGCCGGCCTCCGCGTCGCGCTGCTGGAGCGGAGCTCCAAGCTCGACCACTACAAGCGGACCTGCACGCACGAGATCCAGGCGAGCGCGGTCCCGCTGCTCCGCGAGCTCGGGGTGGACGACGCCCTCGAGGCCGTCGAGACCCCGCGCCGCGGCGTCACCTTCCACACGCGCTACGGCTGGGTCCAGCCCCAGTACGACGACGGCGAGGAGCCGACCGACCTCAACTGGAACGTGCGCCGGGAGAAGATCGACCCGATCGTCCGCCGGGCCGCGGCCGACACGCCGGGCGTCGACCTGATGCTCGGCGAGCGGGTGGTCGAGGTCGTCAAGGACGGCCGGCGGGTGAGCGGCGTGATCGCGCGCGAGCGGTCGGGGCGGACCACGGAGATCCGGGCCAAGCTGGTCGTCGGCGCCGACGGCCGCGAGTCGACCGTGGCCACCGAGGCCGGCCTCGGGACCCGGCACCAGCCGCACGGCCGGTTCGTCTTCTGGGGCTACTTCAAGGGGGTCGAGCTCCCCTACGGGGCCGACGCCCACGTCTGGCTGCTGGACCCGGACGTCGCGTACGGCCTTCCCACCGACAGCAACCTGACGCTCCTCAGCACGATGCTGACCAAGGACCGGCTGCCGGAGTACCGCGAGGATCCGGACGCGCTCTTCAACGAGGTCTGGTCGTCGCTGCCCGACGGCCCGCCGCTCGACGGGATCGAGCGCGTGGGCGACTTCGTGGCGCGGATCGACATGACCAACCACAGGCGCCGCACGGCGGCCCCCGGCATCGCGCTGGTCGGCGACGCGGCGCTGTGCACCGACCCGCTCTGGGGATGGGGCTGCGGCTGGGCGCTCGAGTCGTCCAGGGCGCTCGTGGCCGGAACGGCGCCGGCGCTCAAGTCGGGCTCCGGCCTCGACCGCGCGCTGCTGCGCTACCAGTCGTGGCACTACCGGCACTTCTTCGGGCTCCACAAGTTCGCCACCGGCTACGCCACGGGCAAGCAGTTCAGCCTGGTGCAGAGGATCCTCTACCGCGCCGCGGTCCGCGACAACGAGCTGGCGAAGGACCTCCACCTGTTCACGACCGCGTCGGTCGGGTTGAGCGGCTTCTTCGGGCTCAGGACGCTGGGGCGCATGGCGCGCGAGGTGCTCACGCCCCCCGGGTCGCGGCCGCGCGAGCGCCAGGCCGCCGGGCGGGCGTAGGCGGGCCCCCCGGGCCGCGCGAGCGGCCCGACGCCAGGACGAGCCGCGCGAGCGGCTAGGCGAGCGCTGCCGCCGGCGCCGGCTCGAGCGCGAGGTCCAGCGCCTCGCCGACGGTCATCACCGGGTGGAAGGTCATCGCCTCGCGCACCTCCGGCGGGACCTCGTCCAGGTCGGGCCGGTTGCGCTCCGGCAGGATCACGTCGGTCAGCCCTGCCGCGTGCGCGGCCAGCACCTTCTGCTTGATCCCGCCGACCGGCAGGACGCGGCCCTGGAGCGTCACCTCGCCGGTCATCCCGACGGTGTGCCTGACCGAGCGGCCCGAGGCGAGCGACGCCAGCGCCGCGGCGATCGTGACGCCGGCGCTCGGCCCGTCCTTCGGGATCGCGCCGGCGGGCACGTGCAGGTGCAGCTCGCGGCCGCCGAGCGCGGACCCGTCGATCCCCAGGTCGTCCGCGTGGGCGCGGACGTACGAGAGGGCGATCCGGCCGGACTCCTTCATCACGTCGCCGAGCTGCCCGGTGAGGGTGAGCCCCTGCTCGCCGGGCATCGCGGTCGCCTCGACGAACAGGACGTCGCCGCCGGTGCCCGTGACCGACAGGCCGGTGGCCACGCCCGGGACGGCGGTCCGCTCGGCCGACTCCTGGAAGAACCGCTGGCGGCCCAGCGCGTCGCGCACGGCCGCCAGGTCGACGGCGACGGGCGCCTCGGCCTCGCCGGACGCGATCCGCGTCGCGGTCTTGCGCAGCAGCTTGCCCAGCTCGCGCTCGAGCTGGCGCACCCCGGCCTCGCGGGTGTACTCGGTGACCACGGTCCGGAGCGGCTCGTCGGCGACCTCGACCTCGTCCTCGCGCAGGCCGTTCCGCTCGACCTGCCGCGGCCAGAGGTAGCCCTTGGCGATCGCGAGCTTCTCCTCGGTCGTGTAGCCGTCGAAGCGGATGACCTCCATGCGGTCGAGCAGCGGCCCCGGGATCGTCTCGGCCACGTTCGCGGTCGCGATGAAGAGCACCTCGGAGAGGTCGAGCTCGACGTCGAGGTAGTGGTCGCGGAACGAGTGGTTCTGGGCCGGGTCGAGCACCTCGAGCAGGGCGGCCGAGGGGTCGCCGCGCCAGTCGGCGCCGACCTTGTCGACCTCGTCGAGCATGATCACCGGGTTCATCGTGCCGGCGTCGCGAAGCGCGCGGACGAGCCGCCCCGGGAGCGCGCCGATGTAGGTCCGGCGGTGCCCGCGGACCTCGGCCTCGTCGCGGACGCCGCCGAGCGACATGCGGACGAACTCGCGGCCGGTCGCCCGCGCGATCGACTCCCCGACCGACGTCTTGCCGGTGCCGGGGGGACCGATCAGCGTGAGGATCGCGCCGGACCGGCGGTCCTCGGCGATGCCGCGCTCGGTCCGCAGCTTGCGTACGGCGATGTACTCGACGATCCGGTCCTTCACGTCCTCGAGCCCGGCGTGGTCGGCGTCCAGCACCTCGCGCGCGTGGACCGGGTCGAGCCGCTCCTCGGACCGCTCCGACCACGGCACCCCGACCAGCCAGTCGAGGTAGGTGCGGATCATCGAGGACTCGCCGGTCTGCTCGCCCATCCGCTCGAGCCGGGCGAGCTCGCGCTCGGCCTGCTCGCGGACGGCGTCCGGCATCCCGGCGCCCTCGATCTTCTCGCGGTACTCCTCGACGACCGAGGCGTCGTCGTCGCCGAGCTCCTTCCGGATCGACTCCATCTGCTTGCGCAGGAAGTACTCGCGCTGCTGGCGCTGGGCGCCCGACTCGACGTCCTCGCGGATCCGGCGGCGGACCTGGAGCTCGGCCAGGCGCTCGCGCTGGAGCCTCAGGGCGAGCTCGAGCCGCTCGGTCACGTCGAGCGTCTCGAGCAGCTCGACCTTCTGCTCGAAGGTCAGGTCGGGCGAGTAGCCCGACGTGTCGGCGAGCGCGCCGGGCTCGGCGATCGACCGGACGAACGCGGAGATCCGGCCGTCGTCCCCGCGCAGCTCGAGGATCTCCTCGACGACCGCGCGGTACTCGCGGTCGAGCTCGCGCGTGCGGCCGTCGACCGGCACGTCGTCGGGGCGCTCCTCGACCTCGACGCGCAGGCCGCCGGCGCCGTCGCTGCGGGCCGCTCCGGCGACGCCCCGGTGGAGGCCGTTCAGCACGACGGCGCGCGCGCCGCCCGGCAGGCGGACGCGGTCGGTCACCTCGGCGACGGTGCCGACCTTCGCGTACTCGCCGTCCCTGCGGGGGACGAGCAGCACGAGGTCGTCGTCGCCGACGTCGACCGTCAGCGTGGCGGGCATGCTCGGGAAGACGACCGTGTCGTCGAGGGGGATGAGGGGGAGCTGCGTCGTCTCGTGAGGGAGGTCTGTCATCTCGTTTCACATTCGATAGTTACTTACGTGGAGTAAGCATAGCTGACCGCGGAACCCCTGTTTTGGGGGTTTAGGCCCCACGTTCTTGTGATATGACGCGTATTGCGCAATCATGCGCGACTCGAACAGGCCGGGGGTGGCAGGGGAGCCACAGGGGGCACCGCGGTTGGGAGACCGCCCCCGCGCCAGCGAATACGGGGGGCAACGCCTTGACTGACTGGTACACCCGCACGGTCGTGCGCCGGAGCGCACGCGCCCTG